>QCLV01000007.1 GCA_003214295.1 Prochlorococcus sp. AG-418-F08 | reverse complement strand
AATAAATAGAACTCAATTATCTAATTTAAATATTTTCCGAAAAAATGATATTAGGGGTTTCATTACTGCTAAAGGAGAATTAAAAGGAAAAATTAGTGATCCTGATATTTCGATAAACTTTAATGTTGATTATCCCCACTATAGAGGGATCCGAATGAGAGAAATATGGGAGGGCAATATTAAAAATGTGAATAAAGCATTTTTTCTAAATATGAAAAATAGATATTCTCCAATACCTTCATTTATCTCAGTAAAGTTTGATTCTAAGTTTAATCTAGATAATGCAAATTTTATAAGAGTTTTTAACTCAAATAAAGGGAGCATAGGTATAGTCAAAGAGGATGATAGTTACAATTGGAAAGCTGATAATTTCCCTCTTGATGAACTTGAATTATCTATAAGCAAAAATCAATTCGATAGAATTTATGGAATTATTAATGGCGTGGGCTCGATAACTTCAGACCAATCATATCTTGATGGAAGACTTGCTTGGAGTTCAGGTAAATATAGAAATATTAAGTTAGCAAATTCACTATTTGACTTTAGCTTTAAAAATAACTCTTTTTATGTAAACTCTTCATTTTATCCAATAGGAGGAGGAATAATTGAAGTCGAATATGATTCAAGTAAAAATAATTTAATTAATTCCGAATTCAAGGATATAAGCACTAGCTGGACTATTCTTACCGCTGTGGATATTTTTAACTTTGAAAATAAAAAAGTGATTCCTATAAGTAAATCGAATATTCTGGATGACTTGGAAATAAATAAAGATAAAAATTCGTTTAAAGAAAGGATCGATTTTATAAATAACTTTATTGAGAAAAATAATGCACTAGAGGACAAATTTAATTTGCAAAAATATTTAAATAAATTTAGAAGTAGATACAATGGAAAAATTACTATTCAAGGCGATAGGCCAGCTAATTACAAATTGAATGCAAAATTAAATGGCTTTCTTGAAGTATCTAAAGATGACTATAAGAATATTAAAGAGGAATTTTCTATTGATTTGGAAGGAGGATTATTAACCGGTAAAGGATCTTTAACGGTTACAAAGCTACCATTAAGTGCTGCAAATATCTTTTTAAATAAACCAAGAGATTTTTTGGGAGGGTTGGATGTTAATTTACTTTATGATCTTGATACAAAATCTTTCTTTAGTGAAATTTCTTCCAATAATTCATCAATAAAAAATAACACAATAATATTTGATAGAGGACTAATTGAATTAAATAATTCTATTTTTGATATCGATTTTTCCCTGTTAATAAATGACTCTGGAATTCCTATTAATATTGAAGGTTCAATACCTATAAATAAATCAGATGACTTAAATCTAAGATTGGTTGGTAATGGAAAATTTATTGATCTAATAGATATTTTTGCTGATGATTTTTTTACCTTTAAAAAAGGTGATATCAATCTTAGAATGATTATAAAAGGAACTTTGAATAAACCTATATTAAATGGATTTGTCTCTATTAAAGATTCTGAAATTGATTTTTACAACAATATAGTAAAAGATATCAATAGCACAATAATTTTTGATTTTGATTCTTTAGAGATCAATAATCTACAAGCCAAGACTGATGATTCTGGAAATATTTTTATAAAAGGGTCTTTGCCTTTTTATAATAAGAATGATTCCGATAAGGCGGAAATTAATTTGATAACGAATAGATTTACTTTAAAGAAAGATAATTTTAATTTTTTAATAGATTCAGATGTCGATTTAAGTGGATCATTTGAAAGGCCTGTTTTGGGGGGTTCTCTATCTTTTAATAATGGATTTATTAATTTTAATAACACCAATAAAAATAATAAAAAAGAAAATAATCTTATACGTAAAGATAATAAAAAAGATTGGGCAGAACTCTATTGGAATAATAATGAAAATATTGAAATTATTTCAAATGAAACAATTTTAAATTCAGTTCTTTTAGGTGAAACTTTGCCTAATTATTTGGATAATTTGAGTTTTAATAATCTTAAATTAAAACTTGGTCCAAATTTTAAACTTCAATATTCAGAATTAGTTCAAGCTTATTTAGATACCAAATTAGACCTTAATATAAATGGAAAGGTAGGAAAAGATTTAAATGCTAGAGGTCTAATTTATCTTAAAAAAGGCAGAGCTAATTTATACACTACTCCATTTAAACTTGATAAAAATAAAGATAACTATATTTTATTTGCATCAAGAAGTGGAGTTGTTCCATTTATTAATTTTTCTCTGGTTAGTAAAGTTCCAGATTCTATAATACCTATAAGTGAAAACAATCAGGATTCTAATATCTCAGGCGATTTAGATGTAAATACGAATTCGAGTGGTTTTGGATCATTTGGGATTGGCAATTCAAGGCTTATCAAAATTGAGGCATCTTACGAAGGATTTTTGGATCAATTATCTTTTGAAGATGAAAATAGAAGAATCCAATTAAGGAGCACGCCGAGTTATAACAGATCACAAATTATTGGTTTAATTGGAGGTAACTCTGCAAATTTAATAAATAGAGCATTTATTTCTCAACTTAATAATGCTGATGCTTTTAGTGAAAGATTTCAGTTATCTTTATATCCAGCGTTAATAGAAAATAATGATTCTTTAAATAATATTTTTTCTAATGAAAATTTAGATATAGAAAATGATGGGCAGTCATCTTCTAATGCAGAATTTTCTTCTCAAGCTTGGGTAGCCGAACTAGGACTTGATATTACTGATGCAATAAATTTTGCCTTTCAAACCGTTCCGGGTAGAGATGATATTTCACCTGTAGGAATTTTGACTTTTCAGGCCAATCCGAATTTAGAATTATTAGGTTCTTATGATTCCGATGGCGATTGGAAAAGTCAAGTTCAATTATTTTTTAGATATTAATTCAGAAAGAAATTTAGTTTAAAGAATCGTTAATTTGAATTATTATTAAATTAACTAAAAATAATTATGGCCAATATCTTTGAAGTTACACAACCAGGTAATGAACTTTTACAAAAAGCTGACCAAGTTCGTTTGGCATCAATAAAAATAAGTCAGACTGACAATCAAAATAGAATTAAAGCCTTAAATTTTATGGCAGATTATCTCGAAAAAAATACTAAAGAGATAATAGAGGCTAATAATGAGGATTATCAAAGAGCAGAAAAAAAAGGTATTTCAAAGGCTTTACTCTCTAGATTAAAGTTATCAAATGAAAAATTAAATGTAGGAATTGATGGAGTAAGAAAAGTTGGAGAATTGGCTGATCCAGTAAATCAAGTTCAGATAAAAAGAGAGCTTTCCAAAGGACTAATCCTTGAAAGAAAAACTGTACCTATTGGAGTTATAGGAGTTATTTTTGAATCTAGACCTGATGCTGTTATGCAGATTAGTTCTTTAGCAATAAGATCAGGTAATGGAGTAATGCTAAAGGGCGGAAGTGAGGCTAATTTAACAAACACAGCAATAGTCAATGCCTTACAACTGGGGTTATCTGAGTCAGGCCTTGATAAAAATGCAATATCCTTACTTACAAGCAGAAAAGATAGTATGTCAATGTTAAATCTTGAGAAATATATTAATTTAATAATTCCTAGAGGCAGTAATGAATTAGTTAAATTTATTCAGAATAATACAAGAATTCCTGTGCTAGGTCATGCTGATGGAATTTGTCATTTGTTTATAGATAATGATGCAAATCTGGAGATGGCTTTATCAGTCGCTCTAGATAGTAAAATTCAATATCCAGCAGCATGTAATGCTATTGAAACTCTGTTAGTCCATAAAGATATCGCACCAGCTTTTTTAGAAAAGGCCATCCCTTTATTTAATTCTAATGATGTTAAATTGATTGGAGATAAGAGATCACTTGAATTAGGGATAAAGTATGAGGCTAGTCTAGAAGATTGGAAAACTGAATATTTGGATTTAATTTTATCGATTAAAATTGTTGATGATCTTGAGGAGGCAATCACACATATTCAAGAATATAGTTCAAAACATACAGATGGAATAATTACTGAAAATTCAAAGACTGCCAATAAATTTATGAATGTAGTTAAAAGTTCAGGTGTTTTTCACAATTGTTCTACTAGGTTCGCAGATGGCTTTAGATATGGATTCGGAGCTGAAGTTGGAATATCTACTCAAACTCTTCCTCCGAGGGGACCTGTAGGTCTAGAAGGTTTGGTAACTTATAAATATTTCCTAAAAGGTGATGGGAATATAGTTGATGATTTTTCATCAGGAAAGGCTCTCTATACACATAAAGATCTTTAAAACTTTTAAAGATGGAAACTTTTTTAAAAATTGAGAATATTAAACTTTGGGCTAGGGTTGGGGTCCTTGATGAAGAAAGGGAATTAGGACAATTATTTAGTTTGGATATATTTTTGTGGACTGATTTTGAAAAATGTACAGTAAGTGATGATATTAAAAAAACGGTTGACTATTCAAAATTAATCCAAATTTTAAAAGATCAATCAAAGAAAATATATTGTTTCACAATCGAAAAATATTCATCCGCAATTTTAGAAATCATTTATCAGGAATTTAAGATTTCTAAAATTAAAATTATTTTGACAAAATGCAATCCTCCAATAAAAGGTTTCGATGGGGAGGTGTCAATAGTAAGAATTCTTGAAAATAATTAAAGTATTGGAAAAAAGAAATCCCATTATCTTGATTCATGGTCTTTGGAATACTTCAAGTATTTTTTCTTCCATAATCAACAAACTTGATGATATTGGCATTGAATATTTTGCCCCAACTCTTAAGCATTCATATGGAATGACTTCAATTTTGGATTTGACTAATAAATTAAATGAATTAATTTTAGAGAAATATGGTTTAGAAAAAGAAATAGATATTTTAGGATTCTCTATGGGAGGAATAATTGGTAGGTACTGGCTTCAAAAATTTAATGGATATAAAAGAACAAGAAGATTAATTTCTATAGGTTCCCCTCATAAAGGAACTTTGATGGCTCAATTAATACCAAAATACCCTTTTAGAGGAATATCAGAAATGAAAATTAATAGTAAATTTTTGAGAGAACTTGCAGATAATGATTTTTTTCTTGATGATATAGAGTGTATAAATTTCTTTACTTATTGGGATCTAATGGTTTTTCCTGGCTGGTGGACAAATTTAAATTTTGGGAAAAAAATATCAGTAAAAGTATATAAACATAGAAATCTTGTAAGAAATAAATCTGTGGTTGATAAAATAATCGATGAAATTATTATGTAGTTCCAGATAGCCCCAAGTGTCTTATTAAGGAATCTGTTTGTGGCTCTCTTCCCCTGAATTGTTTAAATATGTCTAATGGAGGTAAGCTGCCACCCAAACTAAGTATTGTATCTTTGAATTTCTTTCCTATTAACTTTAAATCTTCAGGGTTTTCTAAATCAGCTTCTTCGAACATTGAAAATGCATCAGCACTTAGAACCTCAGCCCATTTGTATGAGTAATATCCTGCAGAATATCCGCCTGCAAATATATGGCTAAAACAACAAAGGAATTGATCTTCTTGAATTGGTTCAATAACGGTAGTTTGTTTTGCAATTTCTCTTCTTATTTCATCTGCTGTTTTGCCTTCGTTTTTATCAATACTACTATGTAATCTGAGGTCTGTAATTGCGAAATGTAGTTGTCTAAGAGTAGCCATGCCGCAATTAAAAGTTCTATTCTTTAGGAGCTTTTCAAAATTTTCGTCGGATAATTTTTCTCCTGTTTTATAGTGCTTAGCGATATTTAAAAGTGTATTTTTGTGGAAACACCAGTTTTCCATGAATTGACTTGGAAGTTCGACTGCATCCCATTCAACATTGTTGATACCAGCTGCTTGAGGAAGATTTACAGTAGTAAGCATGTGTTGAAGACCATGTCCAAATTCGTGGAACAGTGTTTGAACCTCTTCAAAACTCATCAAACTTGGTTTGTCTTTTGATGGTGGAGTCTGATTACAAACAAGATAAGCTACAGGGAGAGTCTTTCTACCTAAATTATTTTTATTCAGACATTCATCCATCCAAGCCCCTCCTCTCTTTGATTCAGGTCTCGAATATGGATCGAGGTAAAAAGATGCTATTTTGTTACCCTCATTATTGAGGATATTAAAAAACAAAACGTCATCATTCCAAACAGGAGCTTCATCATTTGCCTCAACAACTTTAATTTCAAAAAGCTTTTCGCTTAATTTAAATAAACCTTTCAAAACATCATTTAGTGGGAACCAAGGTCTCAAAGACTCTTGATCCAAATTAAACTTTTCCTTTCTAAGAAGTTCAGACCAATAACTAATATCCCATGGCTCAATATTCTGTGATTTTGGAAATCCATTAGCTTTAGAAAACTTTTCGAGCGTTTCTAATTCAATTTTTGCGGTTTTGAATGCTGGTTCTCTCAATTCTTCTAAAAGGTTTTCAACATTTTTAATTTCTTTTGCCATTTTCGTTGACAAACTTAGTTCTGCCCAACTTTTATAACCAAGAAGATGAGCCTGTTTAGTTCTTAGAGATAATATTTCTTCTATGATTTGAGAATTATTTTTTTCTCCTCTAGAGGCCCTACCAACGAATGCCTTAAACAATTTTTCTCTAAGGTTGCGGTCGGTGGCATATGTCATAAACGATGTATAGGTTGGAATATCTAAACTTAATTTCCAGGGCCCATTTTGAATATCAACTTCGCCATCTTTTTTTAATTGATTGTGTGCAGAAATTGCCATTAATTCAAGCACTCGTTCAGGAAGACCATCCACTTCAGATTTTTTATTTAATATTAAAAACCATTTGTTAGTGGCATCAAGAACATTGTTGCTGAAGTCGGTTGAAAGCTTTCCAAGCTTTTCTGAAATAATGTTGAATTCTTCTTGATCATTTTTTTGTAGTGAAATACCTCTATGTTGCATTTCAAGAATTTCTTTATCTAATATTCTGTTTTTGATTTGATCAAAGTTATTTGTCTTTTTAAGCTTGACTAAGGAATTGAAAATTATTTTACTTTGTCCGAATTTGTTACTCAAGCTAATAATCTCTGGAAGAAATTTTGAATAAATATCTCTAAGACTTTCAGAGTTATTTACAGCATTTAGGTGGCTTATTACTCCCCAACTCCATCTAAGGATTTCATTGACTTCATTTAAAGGATTTATTACCTTATCCCAACTTAAATCATTTTGAATCAAATAAGAAGATAAATTTTCCTCTATGTTTTTAAAGTCTTCGGCAATTTTTGCTAGTACTATGGGAAATTGTTTACTTATATTTTCGGGAGTAAATTTTTCAAATTCTGGTAGTTCTCCATATTTAAATATTGATGTATCCATTTATTAAAATAGTTTAATTAACTAAAGTTGGGATTAATCCTAACAACTTAGCTAAAGTAAGCTGCTGACTGAGAGCATTGGTTGAAGATTCATATAAATTTATAGCGATTTTCGGCCAAAAACCTATCACCAAAGTAGGCAACAATAAACTAAAACCAATCGTTAATTCTCTACCATTCATTTCTTTAACTGTTGCTAGTGCAGGGATTCTAGGGCCAAAGAAAACCCTTCTACACATTGATAGTAAATATATTGGTGTTAGAACTAAACCTATTGCTGCAATAAGAATCGTAATCGATCTAAAGATAGAGCTGAATCCTTCTTGACTAGTGATCCCTAAGAATACAGTTATTTCACTTATAAAACCGCTCATCCCAGGTAGTGCTAGAGATGCTAAAGAGCTTGCTAAGAAAAAAGCAAAAGTTATTGGCAAGACCTTTGCCAAGCCCCCCATATTAGGAATCGAAAGAGTATTTGTTCTTTCATAGAACGAGCCCGTAACAAAAAACATGGCTGCAGCGATAAGTCCATGACTGATCATCTGGAGCATTGCTCCGCTTATACCTAGAGCATCTACTGCTCCAATTCCTAATAGAACGAAACCCATATGACTAACTGAGCTACATGCAATTCTCCTTTTAACATTATCTTGTGCAAATGCATTTAGTGCTCCGTAAATTATATTAATGATTCCAAGAATAATTAATGCAGGTGCGATTTGAAGATGCACTTCAGGTAATATTTGAACATTGAATCTTAAGAGAGCGTAGCCTCCCATTTTTAAAAGTATTCCAGCGAGTAACATTGAAACTGGTGCATTAGCCTCTCCATGTGCATCCGGCAACCAAGTATGTAATGGAAAGATAGGAAGTTTTACCCCAAAACCAATTAAAAATCCTAGATAAGATAATAAAGCTAAGCTGCCTGTTACATGTTTATTAGTTAAATCGGTAATATTTAAAGTAAAAGTGTCACCACTCAAGGCAAGTGCTAATCCACTTATGAGTATTAGTAAAGAAGCTAAGGCTGTATAAAGAATAAATTTAGTGGCTGCATATAATTTCTTTTTCCCTCCCCAAATCGCAATAAGAAGATATACCGGAACCAATTCAAGTTCCCATGCCAAGAAAAATAATAGAAAATCTTGAGAAAGGAAAACAAGTGCCTGCGCTGATGCTTGAACCAATAAAAGAGCAAAATATAGATTTGATTTTTTCTTAATTTTCCAACTTGCGGCAGCTGATAAAAAAGTAATTAACCCACTCAAAGCTACTAGAGGCGCAGATAACCCATCTATGCCAAGAGACCACTCTAAGCCTATCGAAGGCAACCAAGAAGCTCTTTCTACAAGTTGCAAAGAGCTATCTAAAGTATTGAATTTTTGAATAAGGACGCCGATTATTAATAAAAAATCTATAAATAAAAAACTTAATGAGATATTTCTAGGTAGTGTATTGTCTTCTCCTTCTTTCGAACTCAAAAAAGGCATTATTAAAGCCCCAATTAAAGGCAGTAAAACAATGGATGATAGCCAAGGAAAAGATTCTAAATTCATTTATGGAATGAATAATTTTTTTATTCTAGTTGAAGTTGTACTAGCTTGAGACTATAACATTAAAAATGCCTAAGTAAAACTACTTACCAGATATAGTGCTAAATTGACTACCTGTTGTTTGAACATTTAAGAAAGGTGCTCTGCTAGCTACACCTGAATTCTCCCATGCTTTTACCATGGCTTGACTAATATTTTTACCATTTTCTTTTTTGCACAAAGCTAAGATACTTGGTCCAGCCCCACTGATTGCGCATCCTAGGGCACCTGCATTTAGGGCAGCATCTTTGACTTCTATTCCACCTTTAATAAGTTTCCATCTGTAGGGCTCATGTAACTTATCAAACATTCCCTCTTTTATCAGTTCCTCATTTCCTGCTTTTAAGCCATTTAGTAACAAAGTAAGTGCACCCATATTGGTGACCGCATCAGATATTGGTACATTCTTGGGCATAACTTTTCTCGCTTCACTCGTGCTTAGACGAATTGCAGGTATAGCTACAACGGCTTTAATAGAGTCGTGCCAATCACATCTAATGATTCTCCATCTATGAGAAGAAGACCTGGCTGTCAAACAAAGGCCACCCAGTAAAGAGGGAACTACATTATCAGGATGACCTTCTATATCAATGGCAAGTTCAAGGAGTTTTTCTTTGGATAACGGAGAGTTCATTATTGCATTTGCTCCGATTAGTCCAGCAACTATTGCTGTAGCACTACTTCCAAGTCCGCGTGCAGGTGGCACTGCCAACTTGACTCTTGCTTCAAGTGCAAAAGGATTCATATTTGCACTCTCCCATACTTTCTGAGCTGCTCTAAAAACTAAGTTTTCAGGTCCTCCTCTTAAATGATTACCATCAGTACTTTCCATTATTAAATCAAATCTATCTCCACCACCTTCAATTCTTGTAAAAATAAACTCATTATATAAATCTAATGCTGCTCCAAGACAATCGAATCCAGGCCCTAAATTGGCAGTTGTGGAAGGCACTTTCACCCTTATTTTTTTACCTACTTCTGGGATAAACATTTTTGTTATTAAGTTTTTAAAAGCATTTGTGCTCTGCAGGCGGCACTAAAAAGTCCAAACTCTTCATCTAAAATTACTCTCATAGGTATTGCTTTAAGAATATCTTTTAATCTTCCTTTATCTAAAAATTGTTTCATAAATAAATCTGATTTAAAGTTTTTGAAATGCTTTGATGCGGTTCCTCCAGAAATCCATAACCCACCAAAGCACAATTCTTGAAGAGCAACATCTCCCAATAATGATGCATAAGCGCTTAACCAAATCCTCTCAACTTCAATCATTAGATGATCACCTTGCTTAGAAAGATTACAAATTTTTTCAGGAAGTTCTTTTCTGGCAGAATCAAAAACTTTAATTTCTTTTACATATTTCTGTAGAGGATGGTTTTGGGCATCAGGTTTACTTAGTCTCCATTCGGCAATCCTTGATAAACCAGTGCCGCTAATAATTCTTTCGCAAGATATTCTCTCAACTTTTAGGTAATTCTTAAGCCAAATTTTTAATTCCCATTCTAATTTTGACTTTGGCGAGTACTCAACATGACCGCCTTCACTAGCTAAAACTTTTACCTTTTCTCCTGATATTATGCCTCTTGCAATTCCCAAACCAGTTCCAGCTCCAACAATGGCATGTAAATCATTATTAGAACCCTCAAAACGGGATCCATCTTGGATTGTAGAATATTGATTTTTTTTTAAATAAGGTATTCCATAAATTTGGACTGCGAAATCATTTATCAGCTCGCAGCTTTTTAGATTAAATTTGCTCTGTAAAGCTTTTCCAGAAATATCCCAAGATAAGTTAATGATTTGTGCTTCGTTCTTTGATAAAGGACCAGCTACGCCGAAACATGCAGAAGAAGGATGAGTAAAATTTCTGCATTCATTTTTGAGAAAATCTTCTAGGATTAGTTCAAAAGAATCCCAATCAGAAGATATATATTTCTTTTTGAATATTAACTTAGGCGAATCATCATTAGTTACTTTTTCAAATATCCCCAATAGAACCTTTGTACCTCCTAAATCACAAGCAAGAAAATTCATATATTTGAAGTTATTCTATTCTCCCTTTTTTTTCTATTAATTGATCTATTAATTTGTATAGATTAGGTAGGTCGAAAATTCCTAAATTTGTTCCATCCAAAGCTCTTAAAGCAACTGAATGAATTTCCTCTTCTTTATCTCCAATAACTGCAATTAAGGGAACTCTACTTAGAGTTGCCTCTCTTATTTTATATCCTATTTTTTCATTCCTAACATCAACTTTTGATCGGTAACCATTTCTATTTATTAATTCATTAAACTTTAAACACTTCTCAATATTTCTATCAGTAATGCTCAATAAAATTATCTGATATGGCGCAAGCCAAATTGGGAATTTTGCTTCATATTGTTCAATTAAGATTCCTATAAATCTTTCAAAGGATCCTAAAATTGCTCTATGAAGCATAACTGGATTTCTTTTCTCATTATCAATATCTACATAAGTTGCATCTAATCTAATAGGCATTGAGAAATCAACTTGAATAGTTCCGCATTGCCAGACTCTATTAAGACAATCTTTTAATGAGAATTCTATTTTTGGACCATAAAAAGCTCCCTCTCCTGGTTGTAGTTCCCATTTTAGGTTCTTATTATCGAGAGCTTTAGTAAGAGCCTCCTCTGATTTATCCCAAATCTCTTCACTACCTACCCTCTTTTCAGGACGGGTTGATAATTTGATAATGATTTCATCAAAACCAAAAGTTTTATAAACCTCGAAAACAAGATCTATAAAAGTTGATACCTCTTCTTGAATTTGCTCTTCTGTGCAGAATATGTGCGCATCATCTTGAGTAAAGTTTCTTACTCTCATTAAGCCGTGTAGTGCACCAGAGGGCTCATTTCTGTGACAAGAACCAAATTCAGCAAGACGAATAGGTAAATCCTTATAACTTTTTAAACCTTGATTAAATACTTGAATATGGCATGGACAATTCATCGGTTTAATTGCATAAGTTCGATTTTCTGATGCAGTAGTGAACATATCGTCTCTAAATTTTTCCCAATGACCCGATTTTTCCCAAAGGGATTTATCAACAGCTTGTGGAGTTTTAATTTCTAAATAATCATTTTTTTTGAGTATTTCTCTTATGTACTTTTCCAGTACCTGGTATATTGTCCATCCATTTGGATGCCAAAAAATCATTCCTGGAGATTCTTCTTGTATATGAAATAGTGAATGTTTTTTCCCAAGTTTTCTATGATCCCTTTTTTCCGCTTCTTCAATTCTTGTTAAGTAGTCATTGAGTTCTTTTTCTTTCGCCCATGCAGTTCCATATATTCTCTGTAATGATTCATTTTCACTATTCCCTCTCCAGTATGAACCTGATAATTTAAGTAATTTAAAGTGTCTCAAATGTCTAGTATTAGGTACGTGAGGCCCTCTACACATGTCTATATATTCTTCGTGTTTGTATAAATTGATGAGACCTTCTTCAGGAATTTCTTCAATTATTCGTAATTTAAAAGTCTCATCTCTTTCTTTAAAAGTTTTAATTGCCTCTTCTTTAGAAACTTGCAAAATTTCAACGTCATAATTTGTTTTTATTAATTTATTAATTCTATTTTCGATTTTTATTAAATCGTCAGGAGTAAATCTATATTCAGAAAAAATATCGTAATAAAAACCATCTTCAATCACAGGCCCAATCGCCATTTTAATATCAGAGTAAATTTGTTTAACTGCATGACCAATAAGGTGAGCAAAGGAATGTCTTATTATTTCAATTCCTTCTTTATCTTTTGATGTGATGATTACAACTCTGGAATCCTTACTTATAGGAATAGTTGCATCAAGAAGAACATCATTTACTTTTCCAGCAATTGTTGCTTTAGCTAATCCAGCGCCTATACTCTGGGCAATTTCTAGAATAGTTACAGATTTTTCGAAAACCTTTTTTGAACCATCAGGTAAGGTAATTATTGGCATGATTTATTTCTCCATTTCGAAGAATCCTAATTTTGATTTAACTCTTTTTAAAGTCTGATTTGCTAAATCCTCAGCTTTTTCCTTCCCTTCATCAAGGATTTTATTTAATTGATAGGGATCATTAATTAATAATTTATATTTTTTCTGAATAGGTTCGAGTGATTCAATAAGTTGTTCTGTAATTAATTTTTTAAATGTCCCCCATCCAGTCTCTGAGAAATCATTTTCACATTGAGAAATTTCTTTGCCAGATAATATTGAATAAATCATCAAAAGATTTTTAGATTCTGGTCTCTCAGGGTTATTAAATTCAATTCCAATAGAACTGTCACTTTTTGCTCTTTTAATTTTTTTTGTAATTATTTCAGGTGGATCTAATAAGTTAATGCGACTGCCCTCATTAGGATCACTTTTGCTCATCTTTTTTGAACCATCAATTAAACTCATTATTTTTGAACCATTCTTCATGATGATTGGTTGAGGGATCTTTAAAATATTTTTATCCTTACTAAATCTGGCATTAATTCTCTGTTGTGCAATATCTCTCGCCAGTTCAAGATGTTGTTTTTGATCCTCACCTACTGGTACGAAGTCAGCATCATAAAGAAGGATATCTGCAGCCATAAGTATTGGATAGTCAAATAATCCAATAGATACATTATTACCTTGTTGTATGGATTTTTCTTTAAATTGAATCATTCTTTCCATCCAATTTATTGGGGTCATGCAATTTAATATCCAACAAAGTTCTGAATGCGCTGAAATCTGACTTTGGACAAAAATTGAACATATATTTGGATCTATCCCACAAGCGACGTACAAAGCCGCTGTAGAAATAGTGTTATTAGATAATTCTTTGGGATTATATGAGGCTGTTATTGCGTGCAAATCAACTACACATAGAAATGTTTCATATTGCTCTTGGAGCGTAACCCAATTATTTATGGCCCCAAGCCAATTCCCAATATGTAAATCACCAGTTGGTTGAACTCCCGAAAGAATTCTTTTTTTATTTGCCATCCTCTTCTACTTCGCTAGATTGGATCTCTTCAGTTGATGTACTTTTTACAGGTCTTGCAAAAGGGTCAGGTGCTGTTTTTGTCTTTTCTTCATAAGAATTTTGTGATTGTCTACTCGTAGAAGAGTTATTATTATTTTTTGCATATTCTTTAATTGATTCAATCAATTTTTCGTCTTTGATCATTTCACTAAGTGTTCTAACAGAGAAACCCAGAACTGCAACGGTAGATCTTAATTGAAAGGTCTCTTGTATTGATTTAACAGCTTTCATTTCGTTATCACTCAATCTTATGCGGAATCCTCCTCCATCTCTTCTGCCGCCCGATCTATCTCTGAAATTAGATCTTTCATTGTTGGAACGACCTCTGTAATTTTCTTGTCCAGGATTATTGCTGAAATTTGAATTAGACATCTTAATGTTTCTTAAGTTATTTAAATAGTCTATTAACTTAGCATCTTGTTATGCAATAAGTCTTTTTAAAAGGCGTAAATTTTTATCTTTTGATTAACGACTTATGAAATTTTGCTTTTCTCATTCACAACTTGCATTAAAATAAAATTAGAAAAATAAAGTATTGTGTTTGATATTAGTAAAAACAACCTTTTAAAGGATTTCATAAAGTTTCCAAAAAAAAATCTTCTTATTATTTTATTATTGTTAGGTTTTGGGGAATGGTTTGTCAGTGACTTAATTCATTTTGCAGGAGGCTCAATAGGATTTTTTGCGTTGTGTTTGGGTGGATATTTTTACTTGAAGAATGATAAGCCTAAATTTAATGAGCCAAGTAATTTAGATGGTTGGATAAACCTATGTAATGAAGATTTAAATTTTTTTGAAGAACTAGAAGCAACAAATGAATTAGAAAAACAGAATTCAAAAAGACAAAAAACACTTGAATCTATTCTTAATAGATGTGAAAAAGAAAAAATAAGTTGCATTGGACAAAAAGATTATCAAAGTTTTCAATCTGCTTTGAAAAGTAATTTCAAAGCAGATAAGTTTGACTTTGATTTATACGAAAAACTGCCTAAATACAATTCTTCTCAAGTTATTCCAGAAGAAGCTTTGAAGAGTGATGCAATCTTGTATTTTATAAACTTGCCTTTGTCGGCAAATGATTTTTTGTGGCTGGAAAAGTTTCCTGAAAATATGCCAATCTGGTTGGTGGCTTTAACTTCCAACCAAATAGAATCCAAAAATCAGATAGAAGACTTAAAGTCTCAAATTTCAAGTGACTTTACAAATAAAATTATTACTTTTGATGTGAATAAGAGTGAAATAACAAATATACCTTTTTCTTTAAGGAAGTTTTTCATAAGTTCATCTAAAAATATTGAAAATACAAAAAAAAGGCTCTTGAAAGAACTTCATGCTGCCTGGCAATCTGAAATTGAAGGTATAAGAAGAATGCAGTTAAAAGGTATACAAAGAAAAAATCAAATTCTTGTCGCAACAACTGTTTTCTTATCTCCTATCCCATCAATTGATGTTATGGCAATGACAGTATTAAATTCTTTAATGATTAAAGAAATTAAGTCTATATGGGGATGTAATTGGTCTCCTGAAATTTTAGATAAAGTATCCAAAGAGATTTTAAAGACTGCAATTGCTCAGGGAGTTATTGAATGGAGTGGACAGACTCTAATTGGTATAACAAAATTACATGGCCCAAATTGGCTTGTCTCTGGAACATTTCAGGCGGTTAGTTCTGCTTATTTAACAAGAGTAGTATCAAGTTCTTTGGCTGATTTTATGGCAATAACAAAAGGAGTAGAAGAACCTGATTTGGATTTTATAAAGAAAAATTCTGAGAAAATTGTTGAAGAAGCTTTTGAAAAAGAAAAAATAAATTGGAAAGGATTTATTTCTGATCTTAGAAAACCACTCATGAAACTATCTTTTAATTCATAATCTTGGGATCGATGTTAAAAATGAAAAAAAATATTTTTTTTTTAAGTTTGATACTTCTGCTTACTATTGCTTCAGGCTCATGTAAGAGAATATCAAATAAAAATGAAACTAAAGAAGTAATACTGGCAAGTTTCACTGTTTTGGCGGATATAATTAGTAATGTCGCTAAACATGATTTTATTGTTAGATCAATAACGAAACCTGGAGTTGAAGTTCATGGCTACCAACCAACTCCAAGCGATTTGGTAAATGCCTCTAATGCTTTTGTTTTTATTGATAATGGATTTGGATTTGAATTATGGGCTGAAAAATTTGTCTCTAATTTAAAAGTTAAAAGAATTACTGTCTCGGAAGATTTGGATCCTATTTTTATCAGTGAAGATTTTTATAAAGGGAAACCCAATCCTCATGCATGGATTTCTCCAAAAAGAGGGATCCTATACGTAGATATTCTCGTGGATTCTTTATCAGAATTGAGGCCATCCAAAAGGACATTATTTGAAGAAAATGGAAAAATTTATAAAGATAAACTATCTAAAATAGATAAAGAATTCTCACTTTTTATTAATAACTTAAATAAAGACAGGAGGTATCTAGTAAGTTGTGAAGGTGCTTTTTCGTATCTGACAAATGATTATGGATTAGAGGAAGTTTATTTGTGGCCAGTTAATGCTGAGAGTCAAATCACTCCCAAAAGAATGGCAAGAACAATCTCACTAGTTAAAGAAAAAAATGTTCCAGCTGTATTTTGCGAAAGTACTGTAAGTAACGAATCTCAAATGGTTGTTGCAAACGAAACTGGGGCTAATTTTGGAGGAAATCTTTTTGTTGATTCACTATCTGATGATAGTGGGCCTGCTAGCTCCTATATAAAAATGCTTGAGCATAATTTGGATTTGATTAAAAAAGGACTTTTTTGAATTATGGAAACAATCAATTATCAAAACTTTAGGATTGAGGCAGAGAATATTTGCGTAGATTACAACGGTAAGGTGGCTTTGTATGATGCCAATTTAAGATTGAAACCTGGCCAGATTTGTGGGTTAGTAGGGATGAACGGGGCTGGTAAAACAACTTTCTTTAATGCTTTAACTGGCTTTGTAAATATTTCAAAGGGAAAAATTAGAATAAATGGAGAGTCTGTAAGATCTGCGCAAAAAGATCAGACAATTGCTTATGTTCCTCAAAATGAGGGAATTGATAGTCAATTTCCAATAAGTGTTTGGGATGTAGTGATGATGGGAAGATATGGTTCGATGAATATTTTTAGGTCTCCTAGAGAGTCTGATGTTCAGGCGGTTAAAAATGCTATTGAGAGAGTTGATCTTACTGATCATTTATCTACACCTATTGGAAACTTATCAGGAGGTCAGAGAAAACGAACTTTTTTAGCTAGAGCAATTGCGCAAAGAGCATCAATACTTCTTCTTGATGAGCCTTTTTCAGGTGTTGATATAAGAACTGAAAAACTTATCTCGGAATTATTTATTCAATTTAAAAATGAGGGGAAAACCATATTATTATCAACGCACGATATGATTCATGTCCGTGAATTTTGTGATTTGGTTCTTTTAATAAATAAAACTGTTGTAGCTTATGGTGAAACCTCTGAAGTGTTTACCCCTGAAAATATCACAACTACTTTTGGAGGGATCTCACCTGATTTCTTGTTTGGACCTGAATCCTAAATTTTAATTTATATGGAGCTTTGTTCTTTTTTAACTTTAGATTCATTCATCACAGATCCTTTAACTCATGACTTTATGAGAAAAGCACTTCTTATGAGTTCATTAGTTGCAGCTGTTTGTGGTTTTCTATCAAGTTATTTGACTCTTAAAGGATGGGCTTTAATGGGAGATGCAGTGTCACATTCGGTAATGCCTGGTGTTGTGGTTGCTTATGCATTAGGTCTTCCTTTCTCATTAGGGGCATTTATTTTCGGAGTTGGTTCTGTAGCGTTGATAGGGTTTATTAAGCAGAAATCTAGAGTTAAGGAAGATACTGTTATTGGGTTGGTATTTACTGGATTTTTCGCTCTTGGAATAGTATTGGTTTCTAAGATTAAAAGTAATATTGATCTGCACTCTATTCTTTTTGGTAGTCCATTAGGAATATCACTTTCAGATGTAAAACAAACTATATTAATTTCTTTATTAGTAGTAATCCTTTTATCAATTTTCAGAAAAGATTTAATGCTTTATTGTTTCGACCCTAGGCATGCAAAAACAGTTGGGATTAATGTATTTTTTCTTCATTATTTACTCCTCACATGTTTATCTTTGGCAGCTGTTGTGGGGTTGCAGTCTGTAGGAATTATTTTGGTAGTTGCAATGTTGATTACACCAGGGGCTACAGCATATTTACTTACGGATAAGTTTGATAATATGACAGTAATTTCAGTATTAAGTGCAATCATTTCAAGCCTTATAGGAATCTATGTTAGTTTTTGGTTTGATCTTGAAACAGGTGGATCAATTGTCTTAGCACAAACTTTTATATTTTTATTTGCTTTTTTATTCGCTCCAAGATACGGAATATTTAAGTTAAAGAAATTATTTGCTGGGTATAAATGATTGTGGTGGATGAAACTTTAAATAAAAAGTGGAATTGGTGGCCATTATTCCCCTTATATCCTTATGGAAAAAAGAAAACAATTTTAAAAGAATTAATTCCTGATCAAATATGGTCCTTGGAACAAATACAGGGACTTTATTATGTTGCGGTTCCAATAAGAATGACGGTAATAAAGGTTGATAATGGCTTGATGCTAATAAATCCACTGCCTCCGACAAAAGAATTAATAAATGAGTTAGAAAAATTAATTACGATTCATGGCAAAGTAAAAACAATAATTCTACCTAGTGCCTCTGGACTAGAACATAAAATCGGACTTCCAGCTCTTTCAAGAAATTTTAAAGATGCAGAAATTTGGCTTTGTCCTGGACAATGGAGTTTCCCCATAAATCTACCACTAGATTTCTTAGGAATTCCATCAAAAAGATCAAGAATACTCTTTGAGGAAGGTACTCCACATACAAACTACTTTAAATGGTCTTCATTAGGCCCTCTGAATTTAGGACTTGGAAGATATCAGGAGATAAGCTGTTTCCATTATCCTACGAAAACACTTCATGTGACAGACGCAATAGTTGGGATAGACTCCACTCCCCCTGAGATATTTGATTTCGATCCAACTCCACTTCTTTTTCATTCTAGAGAGAGAGGAGATGAACCTTTGATTGACTCCATCGAACATAGAAAAAAAGGATGGAAAAGGTTAGTCTTGTTTTCATCTTTTTTAAAACCAGGTAAATTAAATATTCCACCTTTAAAAAAAATATTTAAGTATTCATTCAAAAAAGATCTGAGGAATTGGAGATCTCATTTCGGTATTTATCCCTTTTTGTGGGACGAAGATTGGGAATCTTCTCTTGTTGAAATAATGGGTAAAGATACTCCTAAGATTCAAATTGCACCAGTTTTACAGAAATTAATTTTTCCGCGTTCAAAAGAAGTTTTAATCAAATGGTTAGAAAATATCAAGTGTTTTGAAGATATGGAATATTTAATTTCAGCTCATTTTACGGCTCCTATAAAATTTACAATAGAAGATTGTCAAAAATTAATTAATGAAATTAATTCCCAAAAGTGGGACAAACTTCCTGAGGACAATAAATTTTTGATGGGTTTATATAAAAAGTTGTTTGAACTAGGAATAATTCCTGAAGAAGTAAATCTTTAAAAACAATTATTCTTCAATAGACATGTTCTCATCATTTTTAAGAGTTTGTTCCAGCTCTTTTCTTTGCTCCATTTGTCTTAAGAAATATCCTGTCATCATTGCAGAAGATAATAAATTAGCAATGTTGTCTTTTGAAGATGTTATTTTTACATCAAATTGATCTGAAGGAAGCATTCCAAGAAGACCTTGAACATTATGTCTAATAATTTCTTGAATATCTTCACTAGCTGATTTTGCTATCCTTTGCAAAACTTCTGGAGATTGTTTTTGTAAATATTGGATTAGATCATTCTCATCGTTTGGATCATTATTTTCAGTAGCAAGAAATTCTGGATTAAACATTTCTACAGCTTCAAGATATAAAAACCTTACAACATCACGTACCCATTAATCTAAATTATTAAGGGCAGGGAACCGAATAGGTCCAATTTTATCAAACGGCCAATATCTAAAAATAGCTTTACCAATAACCTTTTCATAGGGTAAAAATCCCCAAATATGCGAGTCCATACTGTTATTTCTATTATCTCCCATCACCCATAATGACTCTTCTGGCACAATAAAAGGACCGACAGAATAATTAATATTTTTGTCAAAAACGTAATTTTTTTGAGCGATATCATTTAAGTAAAGGTTACCGTCTCTTACTTCTACCTTGTCTCCAGGTATTCCAATTACTCTTTTTATAAGTGCAGTATCTGCTGCATAACCAGCATTGATTAATTGTTCAGGAACGTTAAAAACAACTATTTTATTTTTTAACGTTAAAAGATTTGATCCCGATGTGATTTTGGGAGTTACTTTCTCAACAAGAATTTTATCTTGTATTTGAAGAGTTGGAAGCATTGAACCGGATGGGATCCATCTTGGCTCTATAACCTGCCATCGTATAATTAAAGCAATAGATATCCAGATTAAAAGATTTTTTAAATCCTTTAATATCGAATTTCTTTTTTCTTGAGTTCTAGACATGTTTTATTTAATTCAGTTATAAGGAAAATCTCAAAGCATTTATATAAATTATGACATCATCTATTGAATGCAAAAATTTTCTTAGAAGTTTACAACTTTTGAACCTTCTTATAAAAATAGGAGTTCAAAATTTAATAGTATGTCCTGGTAGTAGATCAGCACCTTTAGCAATAGCTGCGGGAGAATTAAATAAATTAGGGCTGGTAAATATTTTTAATTCAATAGATGAGAGATCTGCGGGATTCCACTCTCTTGGAATTTCTGCTGCATCAGGTAATCTTTCTTTAGTTATTACCACTTCTGGGACTGCCGTAAGTAACTTATTGCCAGCAGCAGTTGAGGCAGACCGATCTTGTAAAGGTATTATTTTTCTTACTGCTGATAGACCCTTAAGATTAAAAGATTGTGGCGCTAATCAAACAGTAAATCAAGAAGATTTTTTAAGTTCAGTCTGCAGAAGGGTCTTAAGTACAAATCTAAATGGACTTCATGAAACACAAGAAAATGAAATCTTGAATTTAGTTCGAATTACTCAGAAACAAATATCAACCTTCCCTGGTCCTATTCATTTAAATATTCCTATTGATAAGCCTTTAGATATTTCATTTTTGAATAAAAAAAATGTTTTAGAGGTTTTTGAGAGAATTTATTTAAAGAAAAAATATATATTTCAGGAAGTTAAAATAAAGTCTGATAAAAACAAATTCTTAGAAATTTCAAAAAGTTTAAATTTAGATAAATCCGGTATTATTTTGGTAGGTCCCTATCAAGGTTCCATAAATGATTTAACTTCTTTCAATAAATCTTTAGAACGATTACAAGAAATTACTGGTTGGCCAGTATTTGCTGATCCTGTTTCAGGAGTTTATTCTGGTTTGAGAGGCTTAGTTGTGAATTGGGAATTAGTCTTAAGGAAAAATAAAAATTCAATAAATTGTAATCAACTTTTGAGGCTTGGCCCTATGTCATCCTCAATTGATTTGGAGAAGTTTTTAATAAACTTCGAAGGGATACAAATTCTTATAAAAGAAAAAAACTATAGAAAATTGGACCCTATAAAAAAATCATTTGAATATGATTTTGGGCTATCAAACTTTACCACTCAATTACTAGAAAAATTATCAATTAACGAAAAAAACAAAAAGCCTCTTACTCCGATAGCTCTAGATCTGATAGAGGAAGGCGAGCAGATTAAAGAAATTTTAAAAGATAAAATTACTCAAGATAATCAAATTACTGAGTATATGCTTGCAAATCTTGTTCCAAAACTTTGGCCAGCTGAAAATCCTATAATGCTCTCCGCGAGTAGCCCGATTAGAGATTGGCTTACATTTTCTGAGAATGATACTTTATCAAGAAATTGTTTCAGCTTTAGAGGAGCCTCTGGTATAGACGGTACTTTATCTCTTGCATTAGGTATTTCTAGAATTAAAAATCCTCTACTTCTTGTGACAGGAGATTTGGCTTTTATACACGATATAAACGGTTGGTTGATTGAAAATTCAATCGATATGAATTTAACAATTCTTCTTATAAATAATAATGGCGGAAATATATTTAATCGTATTTATAAAAAAAATTTAAAAGAAGATGAATTAAAAAAACTTTTTCTTATGCCAAAAGAAATAAACTGGCCAAAACTCGCAGAGGCTTATCAAGTTAAATTTAAAAGTGTGGCAAATCTAAAAAAATTACGAGAGGCATTCGATTGGAGCATTTCTATCCAGAAATCTGTAATAATTAAAGTTGACATTGATCCAGAAAATGAAATTTTTGAAAAAAATGCGCTGCTAGAAAAAATAATTGGCAGTTAAATTTATCATTTTCTATTTTTGAATAATTAGGTTTCATGAAAGTATTACCTGGTAAAACAACTTTAAATTGGTCAGAATACAAATCTTATGAGGATATATTGTTTCACACATCAGATGAGGGGATTGCGAGAATTGCAATTAATCGGCCTGAAAAAAGAAATGCATTTAGGCCAAAAACTGTAGATGAACTCATTAACGCATTTGATATAGTAAGAAATGATGAAACTATTGGCGTAGTTCTCTTTACAGGAGCGGGACCTGACAAGAAAGGTATTTATTCTTTTTGCTCTGGAGGTGATCAGAGTGTAAGGGCTGAAAATGGATATAAAAATGATGCAGGGAAGCAGAGATTAAATGTACTTGAACTTCAAAAATTAATAAGAAGTTTGCCAAAAGTGGTTATTGCCTTAGTTCCTGGTTTTGCAATTGGAGGAGGCCAGGTACTTCATTTAATTTGTGATCTCAGTATCGCCTCTGAAAATGCAATATTTGGTCAAACAGGTCCAAGAGTTGGCAGCTTTGATGCCGGATTTGGTTCAAGTTATTTGGCTAGAATTGTTGGGCAAAGAAAAGCAAAAGAAATTTGGTTTTTATGTAGAAAATATAATTCCAAGGAAGCCCTTAGGATGGGCTTGATAAATGCAATTACAAAGATTGAAGAATTAGAAGCTGAGGGTGTAATCTGGGCAAGAGAGATTTTACGAAATAGTCCAACTGCTATTCGTATTCTTAAAGCTTCATTCAATGCGGAGAATGATGGGATTGCAGGTATTCAAGAATTATCTGGATACACAACTCAATTATTCTATTCGACTAAAGAAGCGCAAGAAGGTAGAGATGCCTTTCTTGAAAAGCGTCCACCAGACTTTTCTGACTATAAGTGGACACCCTAGTTTATTTTTCAAAAGAACTTTTTTAAATAATTATCAATGAGAATTCTTCTTGCCGCTGCTGAATGTGCTCCAATGATCAAAGTTGGAGGTATGGGAGATGTGGTTGGTTCGTTACCTCCATCTTTGATAAAACTTGGTCACGATGTAAGGGTAATAATTCCAGGGTATGGAAAATTGTGGAGTCTTTTAGAGGTATCGAATGAACCTGTCTTTAGAGCAAATACAATGGGGACTGATTTCGCCGTTTATAAAGCAAAACATCCCATTCATAATTATGTGATTTACCTGGTGGGTCATCCAACATTTGACTCTGACCAAATATACGGAGGCGAAAATGAGGACTGGCGCTTTACATTTTTTGCTAGTGCCACTGCTGAATTTGCGTGGAATTGTTGGAAACCTCAAGTTCTCCATTGTCACGATTGGCACACTGGAATGATTCCTGTTTGGATGCATCAGGACCCGGAAATTAGTACTGTCTTCACAATTCATAATTTGAAATACCAAGGCCCTTGGAGGTGGAAACTTGAAAAAATGACTTGGTGTCCTTGGTATATGCATGGAGACCACACAATGGCTGCGGCAATGTTGTATGCAGATAGGGTCAATGCTGTTTCTCCGACTTATGCAGATGAAATTAAAACCCATGAATATGGGGAAAGTCTTGAAGGGTTACTTAATTACATATCAGGTAAATTACGGGGAATTCTTAATGGCATAGATCTTGATGAATGGAATCCAGCCGAAGATCCAGTTTTACCTGCAAAATTCAGTATTAAGAATTTAGAAAATAGACAAGAAAATAAAAAAATTCTGCAGAGAGAAATGGGTCTCGAAGTTAATTCAAAAAAGTATCTTTTAGGTATGGTCAGTAGGTTAGTTGATCAGAAAGGGGTTGACTTACTTTTACAAGTTTCAAGAAGACTATTAGCCTATACAGATTCTCAAATAGCTGTTTTAGGGACTGGAGATAAATATTTAGAGTCTGGATTATGGCAACTGGCATTAGATTACCCAGGAAGATTCTCAGTATTTCTTACCTATGATGATTCTTTATCAAGGCTTATCTATGGTGGCTCAGATTCATTTCTGATGCCAAGTAGATTTGAACCTTGTGGTATTAGCCAACTCCTTGCCATGAGGTATGGCTCTATTCCAATAGTTAGGCGAGTTGGAGGTTTAGTTGATACAGTTATACCTCATGACCCAGAAAATAATATTGGTACGGGATTTTGCTTTGATCGCTTTGAACCTATAGATTTCTATACTTCTTTAGTAAGGTCTTGGGAGGCATTTAGGCATAAAGATAGTTGGCAATTACTGCAAAAAAGAGCCATGAGCCAAGAGTTTAGTTGGCAAAGATCGGCTCTTGAATACGAAGTTATGTATAAGGATGTTTGCGGTATAAAAGAACCATCGCCAGATGTTGCTGAAGTTGAAAAATTTTCGTACGGACAATCAGCTGATCCGTCTTTAAAAAAAAGTATGACTTAAATTTTTAATGGAATTCTCTTTATTAGAATTAAACGATGTTTTGGGGGATATTAAAAATCTGAGCGAGGGGAAAAGAGATTTTTTAAATTTTAAAAATATAAGTATTGATAGTAGAACTTTATTAAAAAATGATCTTTTTATAGCTATCAAGGGTAAAAATTTTGACGGACATAGTTTTCTTCCAAATGTTTTAAATAAAGGTGTTAAATCTGTAGTAATTAAAGAGGGGATGCAGAAATTACTTCCTAGTAATTTTCCTTATTGGGTCGTAAATGACACATTAGAAGCATTTCAAAAATTAGCATTACTAAAAAGAAAAAAATTAAATATCCCTTTAGTTGCGATAACTGGTTCAGTGGGGAAAACAACTACAAAAGAAATGATTGGCGAAGTTTTAAAGAAACTTGGAAAAATTAAACTATCCCATGCAAATTTCAATAATGAGATTGGCGTTGGTCTTTCTATTCTTGCGACAGATTTAAAAGATAAAGTTTTGGTTCTTGAGATGGGAATGAGAGGTCTTGGACAGATCGAAAATTTATCTAAATATAGTGAACCTGATATTGCAGTAATAACTAATATTGGGACAGCTCATATTGGATTGTTAGGCTCAAAAAAAAATATTACTTATGCAAAGTGTGAAATTAGTAAGTTCTTAAATCCAGAAGGAGTTGTAATAATTCCAGCAAATGATCCATTCCTAGAAAAAACTTTAAAAGAATTTTGGAAAGGTAGAGTGATAAAAGTAAAACTATTAAATATAGAAAATCAAAAGGAGAGTTTTAAGAAAGATGATAATTTGCGAGGATTTTATAATCCTTCGAATAAAACAATCTTAATTGAAGAAAATTCTTTTGAAATTTCATTTGAGGGATTTCACAATGCTTCGAATTTCTTATTTGCTTATGCAGTTGCTAAGGAGCTAGGGATTGATTTTGCAAATTTTAATAAATTTGATTTTGTAAGTTTAGGTGGAAGGAATAAAATTCTTAAATCATTAAAAACAACAATATATGATGAATCATATAATGCTTCCCCAGAGTCAGTAAAAGCATGTATTAAAAACCTGCTTGAAAAACCGAGAAATAAATTTTTTATATTTGGAAGTATGCAAGAATTGGGAAAAGAATCTGAAAAATATCACAAAGAAATATTCAACTTAATAAATAATTCAGACATAGAAAAGTGTTTATTTATTTGCGATAAGAAAAACGAAACAATCTACACCAATTATCTAAAAGATAAGAAAAAATTCTTAGTTTTAAATAATATTAAAGATGTACCTCAAGAGATAAACAAATCTACAAAAAAAGGTGATTCTATTCTTATAAAAGGGAGCAGATGTTGGCAACTTGAAAAAATTATTGAATTAATTAACTAGATCAGGATTTCTTTCTTTTCCAATTTTCTATATTTACTTGTTTAGTTCTCGAGATTGCTAATGAATTATCTTTGGTGTCTTTGGTGATCACCGAACCAGCTCCTGTTGTAACTGATTCTCCGAGATTTATTGGTGCTACAAAAACTGTATTTGCACCAATACTGGAATTTTTACCAATTTTTGTTTGATGTTTTTTCTGACCATCAAAATTTGCTGTAATAGTACCTGCTCCAATATTTGTAGATCTTCCAATAATAGAATCACCAATATAACTTAAATGGTTTACTTTAGATTCTTCCTCTAATTGACTATTTTTGATTTCAACAAAATTTCCTATTTTGCTAAAAGAAGATATTTTGGAATTAGGTCTTATATGACTATAAGGACCAATGTTTATATGATCCATTATCTGAGAAGCATAAACAGTAGAGTTTGAAATTTCACAATTTAATCCCACATTAGAATTCTCAATAAAAGTATTTGGACCGATAATGCAATGACTATTTATTTTCGTATTACCTCTTATATGTGTATTAGCCTCTATGATTACATCCTTACCAATTTCAGCTTCTTCACTAATTGAACAGCTTGCTTTATTTATAAAAGTTACACCATTAAGCATATGCTTTTCTTTAATTGAATTCTGAATACTTTCCTCGCAATCTGATAGTTGAATTCTGTTATTAATTCCTTGAAGCTCTCCATTATCCTCTATCTCGAGACTTAAGGAATTTTTTAGCAAAGATATTGTATCTGTTAAGTAAATCTCTTTTTGATTATTATTGCATTGCAAGGTATTAATTATTTCTGACAATTTACCCCAGTTAAAGCAGTAAACACCTGCATTTATTAATGGATTTTCTCTTTCTAGATCATTGCAATCTTTTTCTTCAACAATTCTCTCTACAAAACCCCCTTTTAAAAAAACTCTGCCGTATCCATGTGGATTTGTTTTCTTTGTGGTAATTAAAGAAACTTCAGCATTTTTTGAATCGTGTAAATACAAAAGTCTTTTTAGAGTACTAGACCTAATGAGTGGCACATCGCCGTTAAGTACCAAAAGTTTTCCTTCATGTTTTTTTACTTCTTCACAAAGTACCTGGATAGCATGACCGGTTCCTGATTGAGGTTCTTGAACAACAACATGAATTTTTTTGTCGTTTGGGATTGACTTTTGGACTTCTTTTGATTTGTGTCCAGTAATTATGAAAATTTTATCAGGTTTTAATTTCACACATGAATCAATTACTCTTTGTAGAAGACTTTTGCCAGAAATTTTGTGTAAAACTTTTGGCAATGAGCTTTCCATCCTAGTGCCTTTGCCTGCCGCTAATATCGCAACACTTAACATGTTTTTTTGAAATCCTAATTTAAATCTAACTCTTAACGGATAACTTCGTCATTCCCCACTTCTCTCTCCATTTATTTGTAGATAATAGATTCGAGAATAATTGCTCATCTAATCTTGTGCTGATTATATCGTCTTTACTTGAGTTCAAATCTTGATCTCTATATGGAATACTAGCTTTAGTTAAGAGATGTTCTTCTTCCATTAAAGATAACTTTTCAAAATTGAAATTAGGTTTCAATTTATTTTTATCAAATTTTGATATTGCGACAGTTCCCTGACTCCAAAAATTTCTGTTTTTAAAACTTGGCTTAATAGTAAAAATTTCTAATCCAAGATTTCTTAAGGTTTTTCTTACTGCCGCTGAAGAAGAATAAGTTATTAAATAACCCTGAGGATTAAGATTTTCTGTGACTTTGGATAAAAATTCAATTGTCCATACTTGGGGGCATTTTTGAGGAGAAAAACCATCTAAATAAATCAGATCGAATTTAATAGAGGAAGGAATAATGTTGATTTTTTCTCTAGCATCACCCCACAAAATATTGCATTTAAAAAATTGATCCTCAAAGTAATCTTTTCGATACATTGATTCAAATATTTTTTTGACTTTTGGATTCCATAATTTAAAGAAAGATTTATTTAGAAGCGAATATTCAAGGGGCTTTTTATCAATCTCTAATGCATACAAATTTAAATATGATTTTTGTTTAATTAATTCATCTAATAAAGAAGCGGAATTGTATCCTAAACCAAAACAAATATCCAAAACATTAAGAGATTTGCCCTTAAATCTGTGCAAATTAGAAGTAGCTGTAAACTTTGACTTTGTTTCCGCCAATGCGCCCAATAAACTGTGGAAATTCTCTTGAAATAAAACACTTCTTAAAGAGTAACTACCATCTTGAGTTAAAACTTCTATTAATTCAGACAAAAACTTTTTAGGCTAGTTAGTTAGTTTGGCAAGCTCTTCCCAAAAAGTGGGATACGAGACGCTAGCAGCATCTGCCCTCTTGATTTTTGAGGTACCTTTAGCAAGAAGTGAAGCAATAGCAAGACTCATCGCTACTCGATGATCTGTCTCACTATCTACCTCCGCAGAATGAAATTTTGATTTCCCATTAATAATTAACCCATCCTCTTTTTCTGTTATTTCAGCGCCGAATTTTTGTAGCTGACGTGCCATGACTTTTAATCGATCCGTCTCCTTAACTCTTAATTCTTGTGCATCCTTAATTTCAGAAACTCCATTACAAAAACAGGCAGCCACAGTAAGGATAGGAATTTCATCAATAAGTTTTGGGAGAATATCTCCTTCAATAGTGAATGATTTTAAATTATTTGAAGTCTTTACTTTAATAGATCCAATAGGTTCACCTGCAATAGTCGATTTTTCTAAAATCTCATAATTGCACCCCATTGAATCCATTACATTTAAAATCCCAGTTCTAGTGGGATTTAATCCGACATTTTGAATTAAAACCTCTGAATTTGGAACAATAGATGCAGCAATCATCCAAAAAGAAGCAGAGCTTATGTCTCCAGGAATCAATACTCTCTGGCCAATTAAGTTGCCCCCTGACTTGATAACTACATTCCTTCCTAATTCTCCTCTGATACTGATGTCTGCTCCAAATGCTTTTAACATTCTTTCAGTATGATCCCTTGAAGATGCTGGTTCAATAACAGAAGTAGTGCCAGAAGCATTGAGGCCTGCCAATAATATTGCTGATTTCACTTGAGCACTTGCCACTGGAGTTCCAATCACACATCCCTTAAGTTTATTCCCATCAATTGAGATTGGAGCTTTGTTACCCCCTTCTCTTCCAGAAATTTGGCCACCCATCAAAGATAACGGTTTACCAACTCTCCCCATTGGCCTTTCGTTAAGAGAAGCGTCGCCGGTTAAGATGAAATTCTTACCTTCTTGTGCGGCTAATAAACCCATTAATAACCTCATAGTGGTTCCTGAATTTCCACAATTGAGAATTTCTTTTGGCTCTTTTAATCCATCAAGCCCCATCCCTGAAATCGTAAAAGGCTCATCTTTTTTTATTTTTGGAATATTTACACCTAATTTCCTAAGACAATCAGCAGTTGAAAGTGGATCTTCAGAATATAAAAACCCTTCAATAGTTGTTTCACCCATAGCAATACTTCCTATTATTAAGGCTCTATGAGAGATAGATTTATCTCCAGGTACTTTTATTTTTCCTTTTAAATTAATTCCACCTTTTATTGTGCGGATATTATTCATTTTCAAATTAATACTTGATAAATTTTTATAAATACAAATTAGATATATATTATCAATAAGTTTGTTTTTAAAAAAAAAATAATCAAATTAAGTAACTGTTTTCTATAATAATTTAAGAAAAGGATTTTGATCATCAATCTTACTTATTATCACGTTGCAAATGATGTTCCTGAAATTAGTCCAGATACTGCAGTAGTTATTGATGTTTTAAGAGCTACAACCACAATTTCTTGGGCTTTAAAAAATGGAGCTGACTCAATACAAGTTTTTGCAGATTTAGATTTATTGAAAGAATCTGCAACTAAATGGCAGGCTGATGAAAGACTTATGCTTGGAGAAAGAGGCGGGAAGAAAATTGAGGGTTTTGATTTGGGAAATTCTCCTCTAGCAGTTACAAAAAAAATTGTTAAAGGTAAAAGACTATTTATGAGCACTACAAATGGTACAAAATCACTGCAAAAAGTTCAACATGCAAAGTATTTATTTGCTATGGGACTCCCAAATAGGAAAGCGGTTGCTGAAAAAATCATTTCAATTAAAAGTGAAAATGTTTTAATACTTGGTAGTGGTTGGGAAGGTTCATATTCACTCGAGGATTCTTTAGCTGCTGGAGCCTTGGCCTCATACTTGGAAAAGAACTGCAATTTTGAGATTAATATTATGAATGACGAATTACAGGCTGCTTTAGCGCTCTGGGATTTTTGGAAAAATGATATTTTGAAATGTTTAAAAACAGCAACCCATGGTAAAAGATTGACAAGTCTTGGAGATTATGAGGATGATTTTAAATGTTGCTCTGAACTTGATTGCTTAGATATTGTTCCAGCTCAAGTTGAAAGAGGTGTAATTCGTGCCTCATAATTTACGGATTGGTTCACTAGGAGTAAAGTCTTGACTGATTTTTTGGTAGCTGCATTGCAAATTACGAGTACTTCAAATGTTGAAGCAAATTTTGTTGAAGCAGAAGAACAGATTGAATTAGCTGCTAGAAGAGGCGCTGAATTGATAGGACTCCCTGAGAATTTTGCTTTTTTAGGAGAAGATGATGAAAAACTTAGATTAGCTACAGAATTGTCAGGGAAGTGCGCAAACTTTCTCAAAACAATGTCACAAAGATATCAAGTATTTCTTTTGGGAGGGGGTTACCCTGTTCCTGCCGGTGATGACAGTCATACTTTTAATAGGTCAGCACTATTCGGAAAAGATGGACAGATTTTAGCGAAATACGACAAGATACATTTATTTGATGTTGATTTGCCAGATGGGAATTTATATAAGGAATCATCTACTATTCTATCTGGTGAGGAGTATCCCCCTGTTATAGATGTCCCAGGTTTATGCAAGATAGGATTATCGATTTGTTACGACGTTAGATTTCCTGAGCTTTATAGATATTTATCTTCTAATGGTGCAGAGCTAATTATGATTCCCGCTGCTTTTACAGCATTTACTGGAAAAGATCATTGGCAAATCCTTTTACAAGCAAGAGCGATTGAAAATACAGCATATGTAGTTGCTCCGGCTCAAACAGGAATTCATTATGGGAGAAGGCAAAGTCATGGTCATGCGATGGTAATTGACCCGTGGGGCACAGTTCTATCTGATGCTGGAAAAACTCAGGGTGCTGCTATAGCACCGGCGGATAAAGAAAGAGTAAAGAAAATTAGGGAGCAGATGCCCAGTCTTAAACATAGAAAAAACATATTGTTTCCAAACTAATGAAAAAGTTTTTAAACAAAAAACTTTTTCGTTATTTATCAGTTTTTTTATTTTTAAATACTACAATCCCCCCACTTAAATCTTCAAGTGCTTTGGCAGCATGGACGCTAAAAAGTAATGGAGTTTTAGAATTAAGAACTAAATCAAATACAAATTTAAAAGCATACTTTCAAAAGGCTAACGAAATATATGGTGACAGATTCTGGGTAGATTTTCCTGGTGAATTAAAAAATCCTAGAAAAATAAGAGGTAATGGTCCAATAAAAGAAATTAGATTAGGTAAACCAAATAATGGTAAAACAAGACTCGTAATTGAATTTAATGAAAAAACTTATTTGAACCCTCTGACTTGGCGAATGGTTGGATTAGATAAAAATAGGTGGAGAATTAAACTATTTACCCCAAAAAACTCATTTAAGAAAATTGGTGAAGGCGTAGTAGAGAAAAAAACAAGAAACATTAAAGCGAATCAAAACTCAAGTTATTTGAGAAAAAGAGGCCATGATTACTTGCAATTGCCAAACGTGAAACAAAACAATTTTTCAGTAGTCATCGATCCTGGTCATGGAGGAAGTGATCCTGGTGCGATAGGAATTGGTGGTATAAAGGAAACTGATGTTGTCTTGGAGGTTTCCAAAATAGTCAAAAAGTTACTTTCTGATAAAGGTGTAAAAGTACTGTTAACTAGAAAAAATGAAATTGATTTGGATTTGCCTCCAAGAGTTTCTTTCGCTAATAATTTGGATGCTGATATCTTTGTAAGCATTCATGCAAATGCCTCAAGAGGGAAAAGAAGGGATATTAATGGTTTAGAAACTTTTTATTATAGAGGGTCGAGAGGTAGATCACTAGCCAAAAAAATTCAAAAACAGATTCTAAGAGTTTCTCCTGGGAGTCCAGATAGAGGGGTTAAACAAGGTAGATTTTATGTAATTAAGAATACTAGTATGCCAGCAGTACTTGTGGAAATTGGTTTTTTAACAGGTAGATTAGATGCAAGAAGATTAGAAAAAGCTTCTCATAGAAAAAGATTAGCTTATGCAATCGCAAAAGGTATCCTTGAATATCTTTCTAAAGTAGGGTGAGAATTAAAATAGGTATATTTGACAGTGGTATAGGTGGTTTTACTATCCTTAATTCTTTACTTAAGACGCGTAAAGATGTTGAAGTCGTTTATTTGGCCGATACAAAAAGAATCCCTTTTGGAAACAAAGGTTTTAAAGAGATAAGATACATTGCAAAAGAGATTTGTACCTTTTTTGAAGATAAGAATTTGGATGCGCTTTTGATAGCTTGCAATACTACAAATGCTTGTGCACTTGATATTCTGGAAGATAATTTAAAGGTTCCTTGTTTTGACCTTATAAATTCAGTATCGGAAATAGTTAATAAAAAAATAATTGGTGTATTTGCAACTCAAACTACAGTTAAATCATCTTTTTACAAAAACGCTATAACTTCTAAAAAAGATAATTTGAAAATAATTCAACAAGAATGTCCTGAATTTGTACCAGAAATTGAAAAAGAAAATCTAAATTTTAATAAGTTGGATTATCTTTCGGATATTTATTTAAAACCACTATTAAATAAAAATATTGAAGAATTAATACTTGGATGTAGTCATTATCCTTTAATTTATGACTTTTTAAGAAAAAAAATAGATCCAAAAATAAGAATTATTGATCCATCAAAAGCATTAATAAAAAAGTTCAATGAATCTTTTGCTATCCCAAAAACTTACCGCTATGAAAGTCTTCCTTACGAAAATGTTCAATTTTTCGTTACCTCAGATAAAGATGAATTTGCCAAAAAAGTAAAATTTTGGCTTGAAGTTCATAAAGAAATTAGGTTAGTTAACCTCCGAAGCAATGTTTGATTCTCTAATATATATAAGAGGTCAATCATGAACACAGTAACAAAGCTACTACAACCAGTTGAAAATGATCTTGATGATCTTATTCTTGAACTGAAAAAATTAATAGGAGCTGGTCATCCAATTCTTCAAGCTGCAGCAGAACATTTATTTAGTGCTGGTGGTAAGAGACTAAGACCAGGTATTGTCTTATTAATTTCAAAAGCAATATCTACTGAATTTTGTCTAACAAGCAAACATAAAAGACTAGCGGAGATAACTGAAATGATCCATACAGCATCGTTGGTCCACGATGATGTTGTAGATGAAGCGTCTACAAGAAGGGGTGTAGATACTGTACACAGCAGATTCAATACCAGAGTGGCTGTTTTGGCGGGTGACTTTCTATTCGCTCAAGCAAGTTGGCACTTGGCAAATCTTGACAATGTAGATGTAGTCAAATTACTAAGTAGAGTAATAATGGATTTAGCAGAAGGGGAAATCAAACAAAATTTAAATAGATTTGATTCAGCTCAATCTTTTTCTAAATACATCAATAAAAGCTATTGTAAAACAGCATCATTAATAGCTAATAGTTGCAAAGCAGCTGGAGTTTTGAGTGATCTTAATGAAAAAGAATTATCCTCGCTATATGATTTTGGTAAAAATATTGGTCTAGCCTTTCAAGTTGTAGATGACATACTCGATTTTACTGGAAACGATAAACAACTTGGAAAACCTGCTGTAAGTGATCTTGCTAGTGGTTATCTTACTGCTCCAGTTTTATATGCTTTAGAAGAAAATAAAAAATTATCTGTACTTATTAATAGAGAACTAGCTGAAAAAAATGATCTAGAAGATGCTCTTAGTATTATTATGAATTCAAAAGCTATTGATAACTCTAGAAAATTAGCTGAGGATTTTGCGATGCTCTCCAAAGAAGCTATTGCCTGGCTTCCCGATTCTGAATATAAGAGAGCGTTATTAGCCCTCCCGGAATTTGTTATCAGTCGCATTTATTAGATTTTATTAAATAGAGTTTTTCAGCTAAATTAATATTAAAATTTTTGAAAACAAAAAATTTTTCGACTAGGTTTATTAAGCATAGATTTATTTAATGTCATTAGATAAAAAAAATTCGATCAATAACATCCTCGAAGAAAAGAGAATCTTCACTCCATCAAAAAAATTTGCAGAAAACTCAAATATTAGTTCTCAAGAAGAATTACAAAGTCTAAAAAAACAAGCCTTAGACAATCCAACTAAATTTTGGGGATCTTTTGCAAAATCTGCATTAGATTGGTTTGAACCATTTCAAACTGTATTAGATAGTGAAAATGCGCCATTTTTCAAATGGTTTAAAGAAGGAAAACTCAATATTACGTATAACTGCTTAGATAGGCATATTAGTAGGGGACTTGGAGAGAAGACTGCACTGATATGGGAAGGTGAACCTGGAGATAGCAAAAAATATTCTTATGAAGAACTTTTAAAAGAGGTATGCAAAGCTGCTAATGCTTTAAAAGATATTGGAGTAAAAAAAGGAGATTTGGTATGTATTTATATGCCAATGATTCCTGAGGCAATGTTTGCAATGTTAGCTTGTGCAAGAATTGGCGCGCCTCATTCCGTTGTCTTTGGAGGATTTTCTGCAGAAGCTTTGAAAGATAGAATAATCGATGGAAATGCTAGATTTATTGTTACTGCAGATGGGGGATTTAGAAAAGATAAGGTTATAGAGCTTAAGCAAGCAGTTGATGCGGCAATTGAAAGTGGGGCAGATAAAGTTGTTGAAAAAGTTGTTGTTGTTCAAAGAACTAAAAAAAACATCTCTATGATTGATGGTAGAGATTTTTGGTGGCATGAATTACTAAAAGATCAAAAAGATGAGTGCGAGCCGGAAATAATGAACAGCGAAGATAGACTTTTTATTCTTTATACTTCAGGCTCTACTGGAAAACCTAAAGGTGTAGTTCACACTACAGGTGGTTATAATCTCTGGACTCACTTGACTTTTAAATGGATTTTTGATTTGAAAGATGACGATATTTACTGGTGTACTGCTGATGTTGGTTGGATTACAGGACATAGTTATATAGTCTATGGTCCCTTATCTAATGGCGCTACGACCTTAATGTTTGAGGGAGTACCAAGGCCATCTAATTTAGGGGCTTTTTGGGAAATTGTTCAGAAATATAAGGTTTCTATTTTTTATACTGCACCAACTGCGATAAGAGCATTTATGAAGTCTGGACGCGAAATACCAGATAAATATAATCTAAAGAGTCTTAGACTTTTGGGGACAGTTGGAGAACCAATTAATCCTGAAGCATGGGTTTGGTATAAAGAAGTTATAGGAAATAACAAATGTCCGGTTGTTGATACATGGTGGCAAACCGAAACTGGGGGTGTGATGATAAGTCCTTTGCCTGGGGCTGTTCCTACAAAGCCAGGTTCAGCTACTTATCCCTTACCTGGAATTGAAATTGAAGTCGTAGACAAGAATGGGGAAAAGGTAATGGAAAATGAAGGCGGCTACTTAATTATTAAGAAGCCTTGGCCAGGAATGATGAGAACAATTCATGGGAACTCTCAGAGATACTTAGAGAGTTATTGGGAATATATTTCTTTTAAAGGAGAAAAAAATGTTTATTTTGCTGGAGATGGAGCACGTATTGATAAAGATGGATATGTATGGATTATGGGGAGAGTTGATGATGTTATAAATGTCTCTGGGCATCGATTAGGAACAATGGAAATTGAATCTGCTTTGGTAAGTCATAAATCAGTTGCGGAAGCTGCAGTTGTAGGAAGAAAAGATGACCTAAAAGGTGAAGTAATAGTCGCTTTTGTATCTTTAGAGAAAGATGTTAATACTTCTTCAGAATTAGTTGAGGAATTAAAAAAACATGTTGTTAATGAGATTGGAATTATAGCAAAGCCTGAAAAAATAATAATTTCTGATGCTCTTCCAAAAACGCGAAGTGGAAAAATAATGAGGAGAATCTTAAGATCTCTGGCTGCCGGAGAAATTATAAGTGGTGATATAAGTACTCTTGAAGATAGCTCTGTTTTGGAAAAGTTGAAAGAAAAGGCTTAATTAGATTCATCAATTAAACTGGATATTTTTTTAATAGTGTCTCTTTTGAAATCATCATCTGCCCAGTCCCCTAACAAATTTTCTCTTAGTCCTGCACTAGCAATAATAGTATGTGTACCTTTTAATATTACTCCCTTGGAATTGTCCTCTTTCCTTGAGCTAAGGCAAGAAAATAAATTATCAGTTTGGTCTAATTCATCCGATTTGAATTTTATTAGGAAGTTATTTTTTTGAGTATAAGTTTTTTTGATTATTCGTAAAGTTCTTTCTGGACTTGGGCTGAATTCACTATTGAACTCTAATTTTTCAGCAATCTGTTTTAATAATGGAATTGATTTGCTAGCACTGAAATTATTGAAACTAATTGATATGAATTTTTCGCAATTTCTTCCACCATCAGGAGAAATCAAATGAAGCTTAGAGCCTAGACTATGACCAATTCTTATTGAAGGAATAGATGCACCTATTCTTTTAGATAACGATATACGGCAATTTTTAAAATCCTTCCATGCTTTAATAGCGAGTTTTTGATGATCAAATTGTGGAGTGTATTTGTATGCATGTACTGCATAATTTTTATTTATTAAGCTCTCTATGAATCTTCTATAGGTTAAGTCTGGTTTTGATGCTAGATAACTTCCCCCAATAAATTCAACAATTTTTTTAGGATTTGAGGGCCAAAAACAAAAATTGTTATATTGATATTTTGTAAAAGTCATCTAATATCTAAAGGTTTCAAAAAATATTTATTTATCAAATTTATTTAATTAATATTAATTTAAAAGAAATTTTCATTAAATGCGTCAAGATAAATGTAAGTTTTTTTCAGCGAATTGGAACTATTCAACAAAAAAGAATTAAATCAATTAGATTTTCTTCAGGATCAAGTTAAAAGTAACCTCTCTGAAGTAAGTGTTACTAATCAAAATAAAAAAATTGGAAAAATTTTAATTCTTGATACTGAAACAACAGGTTTAGATGAAAATAAAGATGAAGTTATAGAGATAGGTTGCATTTTGTTTGATGTATCTTATAAATGTGTACTTTCTCAGGTCTCTTTTTTATTCCCAGTTGATAATAATGAAGCCGAACACGTTAATGGTATATCTCCAGAAGTAACTAACATCTCTCAACCATGGGAGGATGGGTTAAATTTCTTTTTGAAACTTGTTGATTCTTCGGATTTCATTGTTGCGCATAATGTTGAGTTTGATGAAAAATGGTTTGGGAAAGGAAGATTGCCTAAGCTTAATAAAAAATGGATATGTAGTTTAGAGGATATTAATTGGTCTTTTCAAAAATCACTAAAAACAAGACCCTCAGTAACTGATCTTGCCCTATCTTTTTCAATACCAGTTTGGAATTTACATAGAGCTCTGTCTGATTGTTTTTACATATCTGAGGTTTTCAAAAAATGTGATAATTTAGAGGAAATTTTACTCAAAGCTACTGAACCAAGGTTTTTATACAAGGCATTGGTTAGCTATGAAGATAGGTCTTTAGCTAAAAATGCTGGGTTTAGATGGAATAGTCCTGTGCAGGGAGCTTGGTCAAGAAAATTAACTACTAATGAGGCAAAAAATCTTGATTTTAGAGTAGAGATTTTGAATTAATATTTATTAAGTTTTCGACTAAGAAAATATTTAGTGCATTTTACAGGGCATCCATTTTTTACCCATTTTATGTGCTCCAATACATCCGTATTTTGAGGCAGCTTTTTCAGCCTCTTGTTTTGTGTTAAATAGATCTGACATATTCTTTTCATTATTTGAATTTGAAATTTGTTTGGAATGATTATGATGATTTTTATGAGGATTTGGTGAATACTCCCATATCCCCATAGTAGTAATACCGGCAGAGATAATTCCCATTCCAACTACTGATAAATTGACTATTCCCATTGCTACTGCACCAAAAGAAAATACACCCATTGGGACTACCCCAATACTTATTACTCCCATTGGCACTATTCCTATCGAAACTATACCGAGAGGTGCTATTCCAAAAGCAATTTTCTTTGGTTTTGTCCCGCAATGCTGATTCTCTTTACTTTTATTAATTCCCAATAGTTTTTCTAAATGTTAAATTAAAATTGTCTCACAGAATAACCAATCAAAGATTAATTTCTAGATGAATTAAAAATTTTGAATTATTTTTTAGAACTTTGAATAACTTAAAAAATCTAAGAGGAACAGTAGATCTATTGCCTGATCAATTAATAAAATGGCAAAACGTTGAGAAAATTCTATTGGAACAGCTTTCTAGAGCATCCATCAAAGAAATAAGAACACCAATATTGGAAATGACCGAATTATTTATAAGAGGAATTGGCGAAGGAACAGATGTTGTCAGTAAGGAAATGTATACATTTCTTGATAGGGGGGATAGATCATGTACTCTCAGACCTGAAGGAACAGCCTCAGTCGCACGAGCATTAATACAAAATGGAATATCGTCTAATCCCCTTCAAAAACTTTGGTATATGGGACCTATGTTTCGATACGAAAGACCTCAAGCAGGCAGGCAAAGACAGTTTCATCAGTTAGGTGTTGAGTTTATAGGGCATGATTCAGTTAGAAGTGATGTTGAAATTATTGCTTTAGCTTGGGATATCTTAGGGAAATTAGGAATAAAAGAACTCAATCTTGAAATAAATACTCTAGGTGATACTAATGACAGATCAAATTTTCAAAAATCCTTCGTAAAATGGCTAGAAGTAAATAAAGATTCTCTAGATCTAGATTCTCAGAAAAGGATTACTAAAAATCCTATGAGGATTTTGGACTCAAAGAACATTCAAACAAAAAAAGCTCTTGAAAATGCACCAACATTATTTAATTTTTTGTCTGAAAAAAGTCATAAAAGATATTCAGACTTAAAAAAACAATTAGAGGTTTTAAAAATACCTTACGTGGAAAATTTTAATTTAGTAAGAGGTTTGGATTATTACACCCATACAGCCTTTGAAATTACTAGTGGAGATTTAGGGTCACAAGCTACAGTTTGCGGAGGGGGAAGATACGATAATTTAATAAAACAGATGGGAGGGCCAAATACCCCGGCAATTGGATTTGCTATTGGTTTAGAAAGATTAATTTTACTAGCGGGGAAAGATCTTGAAGTCCCAAGAAATACTGATATTTACATCATTAATCAAGGCTTAGTTGCTGAATCATTAGCTATAGATTTATCTAGAAAACTAAGAAATTATGATTTGTTAGTTGAGTTGGATTTAAGTGGGTCCTCATTTTCTAAACAGTTTAAAAAGGCAAATAAAATAAAATCTAAAAGTATTATTGTAATTGGTGATAATGAGGCTGCTAAAAGAGAATTTAATATAAGGCTTTTTGATCAGTCAGGTAGTGGGAATAAAGAAGAGGTTATATCTTTTGATGATGATTTTACTTTAGAAAAATGGATAAATAATAACTTGCTTGCGAAGTGATGATCTTGATTTTAGTTATAGTTTTTCTTTTTATTTTTATTATTTTTAATTTGAAAAATTTTATTAAATTAAATAGAAAACAAAAATTTTTTAAGGCGAAAAATTTAACAACTTTTAATAAGAAGAATCTAAATAATTGGATGAATTTAACTAAAAAAGAACGATATAACCTATCAAAACAGGATTCCGTTAATTATTTGGATAGAAGAAAACTTTTATTAAACGAAATTAGAAAAGAATACAAAAAAATATCCAGAGAAAATTCGGAGGGGAACATTAAGAAAAAATAATTATGGAAAATTTCTGGACTTCTAATAAACCCATAAAAGGATTAAGACATTTTGTTTTGGTAAATGAGTCTAATGAAAAAGGAAATATTATTTTTTTGATGGTTTCTGTACTAGATTCTGAAATTAATTTAAAAACTACTTACGAAGAATTAATAAATAGTGGAAATTGGTGTAAGGGTTGGATTAATCTTCCAAAACTTCAATCGATCACTGAAGAATACGTTAACTACAAATCGAACAATAAAGAAGAGTGCATTGATAAGATATTCCTTCATGAAAATTCTTCATTTAATATTTCTTAATTTAATATAAATTTTTCAAAGCTTATTATTTTCATAAACACTGGGTTTTTTTATTACTTAATAATTATTTAAAAGTTTTACCCCTTTCAAAAAATTAAAATTAACGTTATTAAGGATTAATAATATTTACTTAATTCAATGTTAGGGGATATGTGGAGCTCATCTGAGTTCACCGCGGAAAAACTAGGAATAACAGAATTTAAACTTTCTTTCTTACGTGAAAATGGAATACTAAAGCCTGGAATTCATTGGAAAAGCTCTCCAATCGGTCAGAAAAAACCTTGGAACCCCAAGGCTCTTTATAATATAAAAATGTGCAAAAAAATTATTAATAAATTTAATATTGAAGATGATTTTAATATTGCAGCCTAAAAGAAATAATTTTTTAAGATTATATTTTGGAAAATATATATAATTTTATTCGATAAGATTCTCATCCTTACACTCAATTAAAGTGTTTTGCAAAGTTGGGTATAGGTTAATCATATTAATATATTGTTTTGATTTTCTGTAAGACTTTGCAGCCTTTTTGTAATGAACTTCCGATTTCATTTCTAGTGAAAATTTTCTAGAAGACTCTTGAGAAGTAGTCATAATATTAGATGTCTTATTCCATATTTAATAATTGTTTGAGAATGAGGCAACAAACAGGATGTGTTACTGAAACAAAACATCGTTTAATGTCAGCAAAATGAAATTTATTAAACTTATTTAAATTTAAAATAACTGATTTATTTTATAAAACTTATATCTCTGAGAATAATTTTTCTTTATCTAACCTACCTTCTTTGCTCTAATAGTGCCTTATAAAGATTTTTTTTTAAGTAATAGCTAGGATTACTAACCTTTACAATTTTGTTATGAATTCAACTGTTTGGTGAAATATAAAGTATTCTCGAAACGTTTAAGCTAATCAATTCCTAAATGCAAACCTATGGAAATCCAGATACTACCTACGGATGGTGGGCTGGTAATTCAGGTGTAGCAAATCGCTCAGGAAAATTTATTGCTGCTCATGTAGCACATGCAGGATTAATTGTTTTCTGGGCGGGTGCATTCACCCTTTTTGAACTTTCACGATTTGACCCGAGCGTCCCAATGGGGCATCAACCTTTAATCGTTCTTCCTCATTTAGCAACTCTTGGAATAGGGTTTGATGCTAATGGAGTTGCGATGGGAGATACTAAGCCTGTTCTTGCGATAGCAATTGTTCACTTAGTTTCTTCTATGGTTTTAGCAGCTGGGGGACTTTTACATTCTTTACTTCTTCCTGGAAATCTAGAAGATTCTGATGTGGCAAGAGCTAGAAAATTCAATATTGAATGGGATAATCCAGACAAATTGACATTTATTCTTGGTCACCATCTAATTATTCTTGGTTTCGCAGTTATCGCTTTTGTTGAATGGGCAAGGGTACATGGAATTTATGATCCAGCTATTGGTTCTGTAAGACAAGTTGAGTATGAATTAAATTTGGCCAAGATTTGGAATCACCAAACAGACTTTTTAACTATTGATAGTCTTGAAGAAGTAATGGGGGGCCACGCTTTCCTTGCTTTCGTTGAGATTACTGGTGGTGCTTGGCATATTGCTACCAAGCAAGTGGGTGAATATACCAAATTTAAAGGTAAAGGACTACTCTCTGCAGAAGCTGTTCTCTCATGGTCACTAGCTGGAATAGGCTGGATGGCTATTATTGCAGCCTTCTGGAGTGCAGCTAACACAACAGTTTATCCAACTGAATTCTTTGGTGAGCCACTTGAATTGAAATTTAGTATTTCACCTTATTGGGTAGATACTGTTGACCTCCCTGATGGTGAGTACACTTCAAGGGCATGGTTAGCTAATGTTCACTATTATTTTGGATTCTTCTTTATTCAAGGTCATCTATGGCACGCATTAAGAGCTCTAGGCTTTGATTTCAAAAGGGTTACAAATGCTATCAGTAATATTGATAGTGCAACTGTTACTCTTAAGGATTAATTCTAAAATTTCATTATCAATTACAAAAGGCTCCTATTTACAGGAGCCTTTTTTATTTGAAAAATTTTGTTTAATAATTTAGATTTAGAATTATACGTTTTTGAAATCTTTGAACATTTTTTCTCTGCAGAATAAAGATATTTTTTCAAATTCTCTATTAATAAGTTTTTTGGGATTATTAATTATATTTTTTTTGTTGATTTTTGGAAGAAAATTTAAACTAGCTGTTCAACTTGAGAGATTTGGATTGCCCATAGCAGTTATTTCAGGAATTATTGGGATATCTATAGGTCCATTTGGGGTAATACATTTTTTATCAACAGAAACAATCAATCTTTGGAGTAAATTTCCTACTCCTCTTTTATCATTAGTCTTTGCAACTTTAATGATGGGGAGACCTATTCCCAATATCAATGGTTTAGTTAAACCAATTTTTAATCAATTTCTATTGGCTCTTTCCTTAGGTTTCGGTCAATTTTTTGTGGGAGGTCTAGTTGTTAAATATCTTTTACCCCCATCTATGGATACAAATCCTCTAATGGGATGTTTAATAGAGGTTGGTTTTGAGGGCGGTCATGGAGCTGCATCAATAATCGGCGAAAGTTTTAATAAACTAGGTTTCAATAATGGCTTAGATCTTGGTTTGGCTATGGCAACAATGGGTCTCTTATCATCTTCAATATTAGGCAGCATATTTATTTTTTTGGGGAGAACTTTAGGTCTTTCAGATACTGATGAGATTCTTGAACAAAAAGATAATCTAAAGGATAAAAATAAGATAGGGATTTTTGCAGATTTAAGGATTTTTATTATAAATCTTGGATTCTCAGCTTTGGCAATTTCTTTTGGTGTTTTACTATTGAAATTTTTAAGGTATTTTTCAAGTTCTTTTGGTGATTTATCGAAGGAAATTATTTTTTCACTACCAGTATTCCCTTTTATTCTTATAGGTTCGCTCCTTATTAGATATATTTTAGAGAAAACCAAAAATACAGAATTCATTTCAAATATTCTGCAAAGGGAGATTGGTATTTTATCTACAGACTTATTGATTTTTACAGCTATGGCTAGTTTAGATATTGCTGTTGTTTTTGATAATTGGGTACTTATTTTAGTGTTTACTATTTTCGGTTTAGTTTGGAATTTAATCTGTATTGCTTTTTTTGCATACTTTATCTTTGATGATTACTGGTTTGAAAAAAGTTTGATAGAGTTTGGAAATTCTACAGGTGTAGTAGCTTCTGGGTTACTTCTTTTAAGGCTTGCAGATCCTAAAAATATTTCTAAGACTTTACCAATTTTTACATCAAAACAGTTATTTGCTCAGTTAATTCTTTCAGGGGGACTATTTACAGTTCTAGCTCCATTAATGATTTCTAAAATTGGACTTGATTATTGGACAGAAATTTGTGCTCTAATTACATTCACAATTCTTTTTATTGCATTGATTTTTAATAAATTTGAGATGAAAAAGTTTCAATAATAAGCCTAGAATGGTTTTAGTTTTAATTTTATTTTAATGTCATTTACTCCCTACGATATCCCACCTCAAGAAAATAAAGGGAAGTGGTTTAGGAGTCATTTACTAGGAAGGGAAATCGAACTTGGTGAATTATATAGTCTTGGATCAAATGATTTAGATTTGCTTATGGCGGAGACTGCGGAAATCAGAAGTGATCTTGATTTTAAGGAAAAAAATATAGGGAAATTTAGGACTGCAGGATATTTTTTGGAGTTAGCAAGAATAATTGAGAAAAGGAAGTTATTAGAAAGTTAATTACAGGGAAAAAAATTTTTTTTAGACAATGGTTCCCATAAATCGTATTTGTACATTAAGGATTTAAATTCTGCATTTTTCTCAAACGAATCTAACCAGTTTTTTATTGGTGATTCAAAATAATTTGTTCTTTTTTGACTTTCACAAGCGATTCTAAATTGTCTTACAAAAGGCCAAATAGACCAATCAGCGATTGTGGGTTTATCTCCAAAAAAGTATTTGTTTTCTGAAAGAAGTTCGTTCCATCTCTTAATAAATTTAATAGCATTTGTAAAATGAAATTCTTCATCCCTATTCTGATATCTTGTGGCATATTTAAATCGATCTAAATGATATTTGAATTTGTTATCATTCTCATTGATAATTTCAAAAATATCTTCCTTTTTGTTCTCAGGAAAATAAATTATTTTGATGTTTTCCTTTTTTGACTCTGAGAGGGCCCACAGAATGATTTCAAGACTTTCTTCAATAACTTCACTATTTTTTTTTATAAGTATTGGAACCGTTTTCGTCTTTGAATTATTTAAAAAATCTAGAGGTTTATTTTTTAAATCAATTTCTCTTATCTCTACTTTTATTCCACATATTAATAGGGCCCATCTTGCACGAATTGCATATGGACATCTTCGAAAAGAATAAAAAATATCGTTTTTCATATTGTAAAAACTTTTAATTTCCTTAATTCTGTTACTATTATCTAAGTAGGGTCAGTATTAATTTTACAACGCAAATGTCGGGATATGTTTACCTTATTAGAGTAGGAGACCTTTATAGAATAGGGAAAACGGATAATCTTGAAAAGAAAATTAAGAAATTAAAGCCAGATGAATTATTAACATCAATTATGACAAAGGAGCCAGAAACTCTTGAAGCAAGATTACTAAGAAAATATAAGTCGCAAAGAATTCCTGAAACTGGCTATTTAAAGCTTTCTAAAAGACAAATTAGAGAATGCAAAAAGCAATTTGAATTAAAGGGAAGCTTACCTCACACTTTAGATGCTGAAGTTTCTATCACTCTATTTGCATCTTTTTTATTGTTTTCTTTAAGTTTATTTATTTTTAATTATTTAAAATTTGGATTTGTAAAAGCTATTTCTTATTCTTTTGGAATGGCATCTCTTCCAATGGTTGTATTGTTTATTACAGGTAGTTTTGGCGGTTACTTTTCTGAAGATTTATCTCTTTTTTCATTGTTAACTAATAGAGTAAAAGGTTTATTTATGGCAATTGCGATGCTTTCAATGGCTTACTTAAGTTTCAATTTAGGTTAAATTTCATAATTACAATTTAGGGCAATTTCAAAAGGAACTGATTGTGTCGGCAGCTTCAAAATAGTTGAGCATATCTCAGCAATGTCTTCAGGTTGTGTCATGTTTGACTTATCTAGAGAAGAGATGTTTTGAGCCATGTCTGTATTAACCCAACTTGGGCAAATTGCAGAAATTCTTATATTTTTATCCCAACCTTTATTTTTCATTGTTTGACATAATCCCATTAAAGCGAACTTTGAAGAAGAATAAGCGGCTAAATCGCCTTTAGATCTTTTCCCGCTCATTGAAACTAAAACAATAATTCTTCCTCTGCCTGAGGTACATAAATGATCCCAAGAAAGCCTACATAAATTCCAAATTGCCAAAAAATTGATATTTAATGTATTTAAAATATCCTCTTCATCACCATCTTTGTATAAGAAAGGAACTTTCGATAATACTCCAGAACAATTTATTACTGAATCAAATCCTCCAAATTTATCTACGGTATTTTTTATCCAATTTTCGGCTGTAATTTTTTTTAATGCATCATAGTGATTGATTATAATCCTCCCTTCTGGCCATTTATTTGGATCAATAGCGCTTCCTTTCAATGATTCTAAATTTCTTATGCCAACGCTAATTCTATTGCCTTCTTTTAATTCTTTAAGTGCAATATTTAGTCCAATACCTCTACTCGCTCCACTTATTATTATGGTCCTCATTTTTAAACTATATATTTGGAAATATTATCCTTAGTAACATTTTAAATTCTCTACCGTGCATAATCATAAGTCCTTTCTTTACACTCCATGGAGCCTTTATAAACATTACGCACATTGCATATACAATCTGTCTTAAAGAAAGAGTATCAGTTAGAAAACCATACCATTGATTTTTTGGTAGTTGGAAAAAACTGCCAAAAAATTCTCTCAATAGTTTCTCGTCAAACCTCATGAGTTTTTCCAATCCAAATTGGTAAAGTGATTTCTTCCTAATTAATTCTTTTGACCATAAAGTTTCCCAACCTTTTCTAGCAATATGATAGGTACTTAAATTTTTGTTTTTCATCGCTTCTGAAACTGCCTTAGCGACAAGTGGAGCTCTTCTTAAAACATTACCAATTAAATATCCAGAAGCAGGATGTACCATTGAAGCAGCACCACCATATCCAAGTATTTGTTGTTTGAAATCTGGGATTGGCATATTCATAGGGAGAAATAAGCCAAGCTCTTCGTGTTGCATGCTTGTGATTGATATATTTCGATAAGAAAGTCTCTTCTCTAGTCTCTCTTTTAAATTCTCCATTGTTAGAGGATTTACTAAACCAAGAGATGTCTCTTCAAGAAAATATTTCCCATCCCCCATATCCATGGCATAAAGAAAAGTGGGCGGTTCTTTTTTTTGCTCATCGTTAAGATGGTCATTTCTATAATCCATTAATACAAACTGCCCTTTTTTAAGTGGAGGTTTACTAAAATTACCTACTATCCCGTAACATGTTTGAACTGCTAAGGGACCACAAGATTTTAATTTAAGAAAAATAGGATCATATCCTGTCGCATCTACTACTAGTCTTGCAGAGTAACTCTTGCCATCTTTTGTAGTTACTGTACTTTTATATTTTTCAAAATGTATTTTGTTTGCAAAGCCTTGATGCCATTTAATAAGAGACTTATTGCATTCATTAAACCAATAATTGTGGAGCTTCTTCTTATCAAATAGTCCATAATCTAGAGAATGTTCCGTAGCTTTATTCTCGTCGTCCTGTTCTTCCAAAGCGCCATGCCCAAAAAAACTTACAGTATTCTTCCATCTATATTCAAGTAAATCCTGAAGACCGAGTTGATCAACTTCTTTCCCCCAAATGCCATATGTGTTTGGCCAAGGTTCATCTGGCCCATTTGGAGAAAGCACTTCAACATCTAATTTTTCCTTACCTAAAGCTGATGCTATTGCCATTCCTGCAGGCCCTGCTCCTAAAACAAGAATATCTGGGATGTTTTCTTTTGACATTAAATATAATTCTTATGATTAAAGAAATATATGGAATAAATTATTACTTCTGAGTTTAGGATTATATATTTCATCCAATACTTGTAATGAGAGTAGATTAATAATAATCAAATTACTCAATTACTAGTGACTAAGTTTTCAGTGTTTTAACAATAATTTATAAGATTACAAAATAAAAAAAACTTATAAATTTTCTTATTATAAAAAAAAATATATAGCAAGTTAAATGATTAAAAATAAAAACATTTTAATTACTGGAGGTAATTCAGGAATAGGGCTTTTTGCCATTATTAATTTACTAAAGACGAAAAATAATTTATACGTGTTAATAAAATCTGAATTAAGAAAGAATCAATTTCTCAAAACAATTGATAAATATTTTGATAAAGATTACCTAAGTAAATATTTAAATATTATTGAAAATTGCGATCTTTCAAATCTAGAGAATATTAAAAAAGTAAAGGATTACTTTATTTGTAAAAAGATTTATTTAGATATTGTTGTTTTAAATGCAGGATTGCAATATACAGGTTCTTTTTACCCTAAAGTTTCAAAACAAGGTATTGAACTAACTTTTGCAGTTAATCATCTTGCACATTTTTACTTAGTAAACATCATAAAAGATTTAGTTAGAAATAAAGAAGAATCTAGAATCATTATTACATCATCAGATGTTCATGATCCCAAAAGCTCAGGTGGAAATATAGGGAAGAAAGCAGGGCTTGATAATCTAGTTGATTTTAGAAAAAAAGTTACGGGTCAATTTTTAAATTTTAATGCTGATGAATCTTATAAAAATAGTAAGTTATGTAATATATTATTTGCTAAAGAACTTGCAAATAAATTTAAAAAATCTTCTTGTAAAATCTCTGTGATCACTTGGGCTCCCGGTCTAGTAATTCCAAATGATGATTCAGGTTTTTTTAGATATAGTAAAATTTTTAATTTCTTTGGATATTTGATTTTTTCAAAAGTTGCAAAAAATATTTTAGGAATTTCGGAAAGTACAGAAAATGCTGGAAAGATTCTTTCTGAGATTGTCCTTGACTCAAATTTAAATAATATTGGTTTCTTACATTTAAGTAATAAAGTTATATCTTTTAAAAAACATAAATTAGTTGAAAGCAATGTTAGTGATGAAGCAAATAGTAAAGAGTTGGCTTCAAAACTTTGGATTTTAAGTGAAGAGATTTGTGAATCATTTGGCTTTGCTACTGCCAATATTTAAAGTTTGAGTTGGAAATGCAAACTCTATATTATTAACTGCGAATTCCTCTATTATTCTTAAATTAATAGTTTGTTGGGCTTCCATCGCAGCAAGATAATTATTTGTTGGTATGTAATAAACAAGTTCAAAATTAAGGCTGAAGTCGCCAAAATCTGTGAAATGACATCTATCAAAAGATGCATCTTTTGTTTCTTCAACTATTTTTTTAATTATTATTGGAATCAATTTCATGAGTTTTGGAGAGGTTTCATAAATAACTCCTAATTTATGAACTAACCTCCTTTTTTCCATTTGTGCGTAATTTGAAATTATTCCATTTGTTAGAGCGCTGTTGCTCATTACTATTACTTCTCCATTTATACTTCTTATTCTTGAGGATCTTACGCCCACCCTCTCAACCATTCCTAAGACTCCATCGGATTTTATAAACTCACCTTTTTGAAAAGGTTTATCAAGCAAAATTGTTATATATTCAAAAAACTCCTGAACTGGATCTTTCAAAGCTAATCCTGCTCCAATACCACCTGCACTAAGTAAAGCCCAAATAGCAGTCATTTGAACACCTATATTTTGTAAGAAAAATATTGAACCAATACTCCACGTTAATGCTTTTATCAAAGGAGTTAGTGAAGATACCATTGAACTAATTGAGGAGTCATTAATCTTCGATGTCGATTCTGTTAAAGATTTTATTAAAACTTTGTTGAGAGCTTTTATTAGGATTATTAATATAAATAATTTCAGAATATTCAATAAGACAGAGATAAAAGTTATTTCATTGGCAAAAAAATAGTCAATTGAAAAATAAAACGAGAGCAGGAAACCTATAGGTTTTATAATTCCTGATATCACCTCAAAAATAAAATCATCGAAATTTGTTTTTGTCCTTTTGGAGATTTTTTTAAAAAATATTTTTGAAAGTTTAGAAATTATTATCGACAATAAAATTCCAATAAAAAAAATAGCTATTGCCAGAAGAAAGTTTTCAGTAACTAATTTCATCTTCAAATAAACCTTAAAAATATATCTCTAATAAAATTTTAAATTATCTCGAAACAACAAACCAGTCTAAATTTCCTTTAACTCATTATTATATTTCTAATTTCTTTAAATTCTTTTCTATCCGCAGTTTTGCATAATTCAAAAATTATTGATTCAGCAGTTGTTAATATCGCCCCCCCCCTCAGTCATTCTCTTTAATGCTATTTCATGATCTATCCTATTTCGACTACCCATTGCATCTGATATCAGAACCACTTCTAAACCTTTTTGTAAACAATCTAAAACTGTTTGTTGAATACAAATATGCGTTTCGATACCACAAACTATCAAATTAGTAATTTTCTTATTTTTAAGTTCTTTTGAGAATTCTTCTATTGTAGCTAGGCTGAATGCCATTTTTTCGATTTTTCTAAATCCTGGTTTAGGTAATAATTCAGGTATGGTTAACCCCAATTTGAGTGGGTTCTGTTCAGATACAAATATGTTTTCTTCTAAAATTTGGTACGCATTTACCAGCTTTTGGATGTTTTTGATTATTGAATCCTTATTAAAGATTGGTCTTATTATTTTTTCCTGAATATCAATAATTAGCAAGGCGTTTACTTTCGGTGATCGTATATCAGAAGAGATTTTATGATCCTTCATCATTTCCAAATTTAAAGATACATTTAACATAATATTTGGAAGAACTTTAGTAAACATTTAAAATAAAAAAGTTGTTTTACTCTCATCTAGAGTTATTATTGAGAATAGCCATTGGTTAATTTTTGTCGTTTTCCTCTCAGTACAATGTCATTACATCTCCTCTTGGTGATGATTTACATAAAGATGGTAAGAGGTTAACTCCTCAGAGACTAAAAGTTCTTAATTTATTTGAAAATATTGGTTCGGGAAAGCATCTTAGTGCTGAAGAGGTTCATGAAAAGTTAGTTAAATCAAGTGCCAAAGTTTCACTTGCAACAATTTATAGAACTTTAAGGCTTTTAGTACAAATGGGTTTACTTCATGAATTAGAGCTCAGCGAGGGCGGACACAGATATGAATTGCTTAGTAACGACACACCTGATCATCATCATTTGATTTGTATTAGATGTGGAAGAACAGAAGAATTCGAAAATGATGAGGTTTTAGAAGCAGGCAAAGTTGCAGCAAAAGTTAATGGTTTTAAACTAATTGAATCCTCTTTAAATGTAAGAGCAATTTGTCCTAATTGCATTTAGCAGGTTTTAACTTAAAGTCCCTCCACAACTTGACCCTGCACCTGCAGTGCAAGCAAAACAATGTTCTTTTACAGCCACCCCGTAGTCAAAAGTAAATGATTCATCCAACAGATCAAAAAGTGTCTTTGGTCCATTATTCTCTCGGAAATTTATCTGTTGGTTAAAGTCACAATCATAAATTTCTCCTAGCCAATTTACGCTAATTGTCTTTTTACACATTAGATTTTCTAAATTTTTTTCATTAAAATTTTCTTTTAGTAATTTGTAATAAGTATTAAGTTTCCCTTCTCTTCTAAGAGATTCTTCATATCTATTTATTGGCATATTAGTTATTGTGTATAAATTATTAAAAACGATATTGTATTTTTCGAATAGAACTTTTTTATAATTCTTCTCCAATATTTCCTGAGAAGGAGGAAGAATTGGGCTTACAGGATTATAAACAAGGTTCAATTGTAATCCATTTTCTTTCTTTCCATAGCCTAAATCATTAAGAATCTTTATGGCATTAATACTTTTTTCAAAAACGCCAAAACCCCTTTGAAAATCAACATTATTTTTTTCATAACACGGTAGCGAAGCAGTAACTATAACTTTATTTCTTGCAAGAAATTGAGGAAGATCTTCATAACCTTCTTCAAAAAAAATTGTCAAATTGCACCTATCAATAATATCAACTTTTTTTGTGTTCAAGCTGGTTATTAGGTTTTTAAATTTTGGGTGAAGTTCTGGCGCACCACCTGTAATATCTAAAGTCTTGATTTTGTATTTTTCAATTATCTTTGGAATGAGAGATATCATTTCATTGGACATCTTTTCGGTCCTTAGGGGACTCGAATTGACATGACAATGCTTACATGCCTGATTGCATTTATAACCTATGTTAATTTGCAATGTTTCTATAGGTTCTTTATATATTGAGGGGAATTTTTCTTTCATAAATCTATTATTTATAAATTGTCATTCGAAAATAAAAAAGTCAACTATTTTTTTTAAGGTTTGATCTCCCATTAGCAAGTTCAATAAACCAACTTATGTATTCTTTGGGACCATTTTTAAAAACTATGTCAAATTTTAAATTGTCATGAACATCACTGATCCCTATTAAACCAGTTTTTTTTGTAGAGGGTCTTTCAACTTCACCAGAACTACTATCTACAAAAATTATTTTATTCTTAATCCCAAATTCATTACCTAATATTTGTATTAATTCTAGAAAAGACCTGTCACTTCCTCCTCTTGAATAACTTTTTTCATCATTATTTTTTTTTGATGTGACTGTGTCACCAACTCCTACAATCAAAGGCATATCTTCTTTTTGAATAGTTCTTTTGCATAAGTCAATTTTTTCCGTAACAGAATTTGGAGAGTTTCTAAAATTAAAATTTCTTCCAAAAGGAGCTTTACCAGTTTTATCCGTAATAAATTTATTTAAAAGAAATAAAACTCCAGAATCTTTAACTGCTCCTTTAATAAGTAATTGTATGTCTGTTGATCCGATATCATCTTGAGAAGAAAGTTTAATTGTTTCTCTACCATTTTTATTACCTAAATTTGGTGAAATATGAAGGAAAAATGAATTTTTGAGGCCTTCGGATTCAGCTTTTAAAATGATTTCATTCATCATTTTTTCAAAACTAATTTGAATAAGCTTTCTTTTCTCAGAATCTTCATGAACTAAATCAAATAGACTATTGAAATTAATCGTTGGCGAGAAGCGTGTTTCACATATTGATTTTACTGCGTGAAAATTGATATCCTCTTGGTTAAGTTCAGGAAAAATATTCTTAACAATATAATTAAATTTTGGTCTTATTAATCTAGGTACTTTAGATAAAAAACTTAGTTCTTTTTTTGAGACTCCTTCAAAACTTATTTCACCATTACTGTCTTGATACTCTACTCCACAGGCAGCTAAACCTCTTAAATATAGTTCTTTGTTTTTAGGCTCAGTAGTGCTCCTTAAACTCCTCTCTATTATTCTGTTAACTCCTCTTGGACCTTCATGTTCCCCGCAAGTTAATACAAAGAATTCCTCGGCAAATTCTTTTACAGCATAGATATATTTCGATTCTAATTCTCTAGTCATTGGATCTTTAACTAAAGGGATACAAACTCCGTCAATGTCTTGTATAAATAAGATATTTTTAGTAGAAATTAATTCTTTTTGTTCATTTAAATTACTTGCCATATATTCCATATTTATAATTATTTTTCTTTTAATTTAATTTCCACTTTCTAAGAAATTATAAATTAAAAAACTCAATATTTTCAATAAATAATTTGCTATGGTCAAAAATTGCTTTAATGTAGAAAAATGTTGGTATGGGTAAGAAATTAAAAAAATTATCAAGAGTTTCCAAAAATGAAGAATAATTTCGCAGAAAACGTCAAAGATGAAAAATATTTTTATTCATTGATTGAAGATATAGAAAATAGCAAAGTTGGATTTTACAGTGTTGGTTTATATCCTGCATCACTAGCATACAATTGTGCTATGCATGGAGAATCAAATAATATTCTCTTAGCTCCTAGGGAAGGTAGAGATTTGTTAGGTGCTTTCTCAAATGATGTTATTTCTGATATGGATAATGAGATTATTGAAAAGATTAAGACAATGGGAAATTATTCTTTAGATGGAAGAATAAAGTCTTTTGATCTAAAAGATCTTCTCTTGAAATGTAAGATAGTTATTCTTGCTTCAAATAGTAATCACATACAAGATGACGTTAAAAATGCTTTAGAACTCAGAAAAAATTTAAAAAGAGAAAATGTGGTTCTTGGCTGTCTAGTCGGTTCTTTTTGTATTGATAATAAAAATAAAAACCCTTTTATTCTTTGTGATAAATATCCAAATTTAGCTTTTTTCACAGGATTTCATCGTCATGGAGCTTTACGAAATCCTAATGATAGTTTTACTGCAAATTTCTGCCATCCTGATGCGCTAACAGCATTAATAGGAGCACGCATTTTGAATCAATTATCACCGAAAATTCAAGTTTCTCCTGGAGTTCACAATATTGAATGTCAATATATAAAGTCAATAAAAAATATCTCTTCAATTTTTGCAGGTTTTGTAAATAACTTTCATTCCAATAAGCCAGGAATGCTGCCTACCATTAATACGATTTTGTTAACTCAATGTTTAGATCAGGCCGCATCAGTATCAATAAAAGTTAGGAAAGAAAATAAATTAAAGAATAAATATATTTCATTAAAAGAACTTGGTTATGGTGAAGAAATAATTAGTGCAAGGGAAATAATTAATGATAAATTTTGTGAAAAAGGAGATTATACTTTTTCTCAATTAAATGCTGTTAAGGCTGATGTCTTAGGGAGTATGACTCTACCAACTGAAGGAAAACCAACACGGAATTTTCAAGCAGGACAAGTTTTATCAGATATGCTTTTGCAACTCAACAGATGTCCAAAAGATGTCTCAGAATTTGTAAATTGGTGTAATAAATACTCTCTCAGCCAAGGAGGTTTAGAAGGTCTAAAATCTTTAAAATTTTGGCCAGACATTTATAAAGAATTCAAAATCAAAAATAAAAATTGTTCAATGATTAATCTGATTTATTTATGCTTTAATGCTAATTCAGAAGAAAAAAAAGAAATTTATAAGGTTTTAATTAGTTCAGAAGAAATAACTAATTTTTGCCAAGAATCTGTGAAATCTGAATTTTCTTTCGAACTAAATGAAAAGTTAAAAGGAGATTATCTTTTTAATGATTTTGAAAACTTCTACAAGAAATTATTTATTGACAAAGAGCAAAACGCTTTTAAAAAAAATAAATGTAGTAATCAAATTTCTAAAAAAAATCACAGCTATATCAATGTATTGAAAATCATTAATAAATATTTTAATAATTGATTATTTTTCTAATTTGCTAGAAAGCAAAGTTCTTAATTTATTTACGAATCTTGATTGCAGGGTTAGAATTATTATGGTTTAAAAGGTTTTTTTTGAAAAAGGAATTAACACATCGTTCTCATGAACTTAAAGCTCTTGGTTGGAATCAAGAAGACTTAACAAGATACGAAGATTTATGGGACTACAGTCAAAGATGGGGATTAATAAATTTAGAAAGAGAAGACAGACAGTTTTTAAAGAAGGCAGAGAAGTTACTCCCAAAGATCCAAAATAAAAAGATATCCGTTAAAAAAACTATTGAAGAAAAATCTTATTATCTATGGTTAAATTTTTATCTCGATGAAATTAATATTTTTAGTAATTCTAATCTTCCAAAAAATAAATATAGTGTTTGGACACTCATAATTGAAGAGGAAATAAAAATTCTTAAGGAATTACAACCAGTTATGGGTCTTCCAGATACTTTAAAAGCTAAGAATCTATTCGAAAATAGAAAAGAGCTTATAAATAAAGCTTTTAGCGAATTTGATGCTAAGAACAATGATAAGGTTTTCAATTTTGATGAGGTTCTTAACAACTCTGAAAAAGATGTAAGTAAAAATTGGAAATCAATTACTGAAAAAGATCCTGAGGCTAATAAAACTTTTCCCATAATTGATTTTGCAAATATTGAGAAACTTAGATCTGCGATAAAAGAAGATTTGAGTTCATATATGAAAGATAATTACCCCTCATTAAAAAAGGATTTATAAATATTTATCTTTTTTTTGTTTTTTTTTGGTACTTTTTTCAGTTAAATAGATAATAGGATTATTTTAAAATTTTGAGCAACCAAAAGTTCGAGACTCTTCAGTTACATGCAGGCCAGGTGCCTGATCCAACTACAAATTCTAGAGCAGTACCCATTTATCAAACTAGTTCCTATGTCTTTGATAATGCCGAGCATGGAGCAAATCTTTTTGGATTAAAAGAATTTGGAAATATTTATACTCGACTAATGAATCCCACCACAGATGTCTTCGAAAAAAGAATGGCAGCTTTGGAGGGAGGTATGGCAGCACTCGCAACATCCTCAGGTCAAGCTGCTCAATTCTTAGCAATCGTGAACTGCATGACAGCAGGGGATAATTTTGTCTCTACATCTTTTCTATATGGTGGGACCTATAATCAATTTAAAGTACAATTTCCAAGATTAGGAATAGAAGTTAAATTTGCAGATGGTGATAGTATCGATAGTTTTAGAAATAAAATTGATGATAAAACAAAAGCAATATATGTCGAATCAATGGGTAATCCTAGATTCAATATTCCAGATTTTGAGGGACTCTCCGCTTTGGCGAAGGAGAATGGGATTCCTCTAATAGTGGATAATACCCTTGGTGCTGGTGGTGCTTTAATAAGACCAATTGATTTTGGAGCCGATGTTGTTGTAGAAAGTGCAACAAAATGGATCGGTGGACATGGAACAAGCATCGGTGGGGTTATTGTTGATGCCGGAACCTTTGATTGGGGAAATGGTAAATTCCCACTAATGAGTGAGCCAAGCGCTGCTTATCATGGGCTCGTTCATTGGGACGCTTTTGGTTTCGGTAGTGATATCTGCAAATCTTTGGGAGTACCTGATAATAGAAATATAGCTTTTGCGTTAAGAGCAAGACTTGAATGCCTTAGAGACTGGGGATCAGCTCAAAGTCCTTTTAATTCTTTCTTGCTATTGCAGGGTTTGGAAACTCTAAGTTTAAGAATAGAAAGACAAACTTCTAATGCTCTTGAATTAGCAAAATGGTTAGATTCAAATTCTAATGTAAGTAGTGTTAATTATCCCGGCCTAGAATCTGATCCCTATTACTCTAGTGCTAAAAAATATACTACTGGAAGGGGAATGGGTTGCATGCTTATGTTCTCCTTAAATGGCGGTTATGAAAATGCAGTAAAATTTATTGATTCCTTAAAATTGGCGAGCCACCTTGCTAACGTGGGTGATTCAAAAACATTAGTAATTCATCCTGCTTCAACAACCCATCAGCAGTTATCTGAGGAAGAACAACTATCCGCAGGTGTGACTCCTACAATGGTGAGAGTTTCTGTAGGAATTGAACATATTGATGATATAAAAGCAGATTTCGAACAAGCACTCTCACAAATCACATAGGAAAGGAAATTTATTGGCTTTAATAATTCCTAGTAACTATCACAAGATTAGTGATGTTGAGAAAAATCATATATCTTGGATTGAACCAGAACTGGCAAAAAGACAGGATATACGTCCCCTTAGGATTGGCATTTTAAATATCATGCCTCTTGGCAAGCAGTATGAATTTAACTTACTACATCCACTTGGTTTATCTCCTCTTCAAATTGAGCCAGTTTGGATAAAGCTTAAAACTCACTCTTATAAAACATGGGATCTTAATCATCTAAATAATCTATACATAACTTGGGAAGAAGCAAATAATCCAGAACCGTTAGATGGAATCATCATTACTGGAGCACCTATTGAGCACCTAGCCTTTGAGGAGGTTAAGTATTGGGATGAATTTGTAAAAATTGTAAATGAAGCCAGAAATTCTTGTGCGAGTACTCTTGGATTATGTTGGGCTGGCTTTGCTTTGGCTTATTTGGCAGGGGTTGATAAGCAAGTTTTTGATAGGAAATTATTTGGGGTATTCCCTTTAAAAAGTCTTGTTCCTGGACATCCTTTGATGGGTACACAAGACGATGAATTTATTTGCCCTCAAAGTAGATTTGCTGGATTACCAGATTTGGAAATGGAGAAGGCCCAAAAAGAAGGGAAATTGAATTTGTTGGCTTATGGAGAAAACGTTGGATATACAATATTTGAATCTAATGATCAAAAACAACTTATGCATTTAGGTCATCCTGAATATACGGTGCATAGAATTATTAGTGAAATTGAAAGAGACAAAGAAAAGGGAGATGTTCCTCCACCTGAAAATTTTGATCTAAATAGTTCAAAAACCGCTTGGAGATCTCATAGGAATTTACTTTTTCAGCAATGGCTTTGGTTTTGTTATCAACAAGTTAGTCTTAATTAACTTTTTTAATGAGAGCTTTCTGTACCACCTAGTCTTTCAAATAAGTTAAGACTTTCTTTATTTAATCCTACAATTTCAACTTTAGAACCACCATTCTGGAATTTTCTAATAATTTGCTCAAGAGCAACAACTCCACTTTGATCCCAAATATGAGCTAAAGACATGTCAATTACAATATTTTCTGGATGTTCATGAATATCAAATCCTTGTAAAAAATAAATTTTACTCACAAAAAATAATTGTCCTTTTACTTTGTAGGTAGTTAAATTATTTTCTTTAGCTCTTGAGACAGTTATAACTTTTGCGACTTTTCTGCTGAAAAGAATTGCAGCTAATGCAACACCTGCAATAACTCCAAGTGCAAGATTATGAGGTTTTGTAAGCATTGTAACTGCAAAAGTCATTAGCATGACTGCAGTATCGCTTTTAGGTATCTTTCTGATATTTTTTAATCCATTTATATCTGCTGTACTTATTGCGATCGTTATCATGATTGCTACTAAAGCAGCCATTGGTATTGCTCCAATCCAAGACTTCAGGAGGATGATCATAATTAGTAGAGATATACCTGAGGAGAGGGTTGATAATCTAGATTTACCACCATTCTCAGTATTCATTACAGATTGCCCAACTAAGGCACATCCAGCCATTCCACCAAATAAAGATGCCACAATATTTGCGACCCCCTGTCCTCTTGCTTCTTTATTTTTATCAGAACTTGTATCAGTTACATCGTCTAAAATGTCTTGAGTTAAAAAGGTTTCCATTAAACCCACAAGAGATATTGCGAGTGAGGTCGGTAAAATTATCCCTAATGTTTCAAGGCTAAAAGGTACTTTCCCATTTTCTATTGATCCAAAAGGAAGAGAAATACTTGGTAATCCATCAGGTAATTTACCCAAATCGCTTACTGTTGGAACATCTAGATTAAAGAATATGCTTATAAGAGTAATTACTACTATTGCGATAAGTTGGGATGGAACTACTTTTGTGATTTTTGGAAGCCCATAGATAATTACTAAACCTAAGATTACAAGAATCCAAACTACTGGAATTTGAGAGTTAATTGGATATTGACTTATAGTTTGTTCAACTAATCCTTTTGATTCTTTAATACCTATTCCTAACTGAGGTAGTTGTGCTTGAAATATTAAAAGAGCCAGAGCATTTACGAATCCACTTAATACTCCTGTTGGCACGAATCGCATTTGGTAGGCAAGTCTTAAATATCCCCAAAGAATTTGGAATATTCCAGTTAATATTCCAGCTGCAATAAGATATGAGACTCCTAATCCAGGAGCTTTTGATTCTCCAAAGGCAACAAGTCCAGTCATTAAAAGAGCTGTCGAACCTGTAGCTGAAGTGATCATGCCCCTTCTTCCTCCAACAATCGCAATTGTTATGGATAAGCAAAATGCACCAAATATTCACTTAGCCCAATTGCATAATCATTTAAATTCTCATGAGGAAGAAATTACATTAGCCTTTGGAAATAGAATGAACGAATTAAAAACTTTAAAGAATATTTTTGACCCACAAGGTATTTTGCCTCCTTTATAAGTTAATTTCTTAAGTATAAAGAATCTTAAAATGTCAAATTTCTCAAGGTATTTTGCC
>QCLV01000006.1 GCA_003214295.1 Prochlorococcus sp. AG-418-F08 | reverse complement strand
TTGGCTCTGCTTTATTAATTCTTAAGGGTCTACCCATAAGTTCCGTGCCTTGCAAACCATCAATAGCTGCGGACTCAATTGCTTCATCTGCCATCTCAACGAATGCAAATCCTCTTTTTCTCCCTGTATCTCGTTCAAGGGGAAGGGAGCAATTTAAAACTTCACCAAAAGGAGAAAATAATTGTAAAACATCTTCACGTTCTGCGCGAAAAGGCAAATTGCCAACAAAAATACTCACTTTAAATTCAACAAAAAAACCAAATTAAAAAAACTACAATAAGTAGTTTCATAACACTGCTCTATTATTCTACTTCAAAGCATACCCTAGTTGTAGAAAAAAGTTCATTTCTTCAGGACAACAATTTTTTCTCCCAGTAATTTACCTCTTTTTCTACCTGAATAAACCCTGTTCCACCTTCACTAGTTCTTGACTTAACAACATTATGAGGTTCAAGATCCACAAAAACTTCATCATCAAATTCAGGATGAAATTTTTTAAATTCTTCAATTTTAAGATTTTTAAATAATATATTCTTCTCTAAGCAATATTTAACAATTTCACCCACAACTTGATAAGCAGTTCTAAAGGGAACCTTTTTGCCAACTAAGTAATCTGCCAAATCAGTCGCATTAGAAAAATCATTTTCTACTGAATTAGACAAATTTTTAATATTAAATTCTATACCCTCATTAATTAAAATAGTCATTGCTTTAATACAAGAAGAGATTGTCTCTGCTGTATCAAATATTGGCTCTTTATCCTCTTGAAAATCCTTATTGTATGCAAGTGGAACTCCTTTTACCATTGTTAACAACGCTTGAAGATGTCCATACACTCTTCCCGTTTTACCTCTAATCAATTCTGGAACATCTGGATTTTTTTTCTGCGGCATTAAGCTGCTACCAGTAGAACATTTGTCTGTTAATTTTGCAAAAGAAAATTCATCAGTTACCCATAAAATTATTTCCTCTGAGATTTTACTCAAATGAGACATCACCAAAGCAGACGCAGAAACAAACTCTATACAAAAATCTCTATCACTAACTGCATCAATACTATTTTTATAAATCTTTTCAAAACCCAATTCTGAGGCAGTGAAGTTTCTATCTATTTTTATTTTTGTGCCAGCTAATGCTGCAGCTCCTAATGGAGAAATATTGACTCTTGATCTTACTTCTTTAAACCTCTCACGGTCTCTTTGAAGCATCTCTAAATAAGCTAATAAATGATGAGCCAAAGATAATGGTTGTGCTCTTTGCATATGTGTATATCCAGGAATTAAAGTATAAATATTAGATTTTGCAAGATTTAGGAAGGATTTTTGCAACTCAGTTATTAAAATATCAAGATCATCAATCTCTTTTCTTAACCACAATCTAAGATCTGTTCCAACTTGATCATTTCGACTTCTACCTGTATGAAGTTTTTTTCCTGATTCACCAATAATACTAATTAATTTTTCTTCGATACAATAGTGAATATCTTCAGAAGGCGGACCAGGCGTAAATTTTCCTTCCAAATATTCGACTTTAATTAACTCTAAACCAGTGATAATTTGAGAAGCTTCAGAAGAGGATAAAACTTGAGTTTTACCAAGCATTTTTGCGTGGGCAATTGAGCAATCTAAATCTTCTAAAATTAATTTTCTATCAAAACCAATTGAAGCATTAAACTTTTCTATAAAAGGATTAAGTGAATTATCAAACCTTTTACTCCAAACTTTTGCCATATTTATTAAAAACTTAAGATATATCTAATAAAGCATTTTTTTATATGCGTGACAAAAATCTCTATTTCAATTGAAAAATAACCATAGATGCATCATCTTCCAGATGTCTATTTTGTCCTGTAAACTCATCTAATTTTTTGAAGATTTTATTTAAAATTTCTTGAGATGTATAGGATTGTTTACATAATTTTGTAAGGATTTTGATTAATCTTTCCTCATCAAATCTTTCACCTAAAGAGTTAGAAGTATCAATTATTCCATCTGTATAATAAAGAATTAAATCATTTTCATTAAGCTTGATTTCAGCACAACGATATTCAGCTTCTTTTTGTAGACCAAGTACAAATCCATCCGCATCTAATTTTAAAATTTTCTGATCTGAACTTTTCCAAAGCAAAGGAGGATTATGCGCAGCATTAGCGAATCTCAATTTTTTTGTTCTAGGGTCATAATCTGAATAAAATAATGTTACGAACCTATGAGATTGATCTAGATCATTTATTGCAAGCTGATTCAAATCATGCAAAATTCTATCTGGCGGCAACCCTGTAAGAACTTCTGCTCTTAACATTCCTCTTAGCATAGTCATTAAAAGACCCGCCGGAATACCCTTACCCATAACATCACCAATTACTAATGCCCATCTAGCTTTTTCTTTTCTTTTTTCAGAGATATTAGTCTTTAAGCACATAAAATCATAGTAATCTCCTCCTAACTGGAGAGCTGGTCTGCAATGAGCAGCTAGGTCTACGCCGTAAATAATTGGGCAATAATCTGGGAGTAATTGAGATTGTATTTCAGCACCAGTAGAAATTTCTCTATCTACATTCTCATGCTTTTTCTTTGTTTTTATTAAGCAGTAATTTTCTAATCCAACAGCCAAACAATTTTGAATGAAATTAAAGTTACTATCTTCAATGATCGACTTGCTTGATATATCATTAGTAAAAATATAAATAAATCCTCTGCATTTGCCTCTAGATAGTATTTTTTTTGTTTCAATTTTATATTCACTAAAATTATTTATTAAAGCATTTTCAAAAGTTAATATTTCTTTTATTTTAAAATTTTTAGAAAAATAAAATTGATTAAAAAAACTATTAATTTCTTCTTGAGTTGTTGAATATTTTTCAGTAGCCGAAATTTTTATATTTTCATTCCATATCTCGCTCTCATTATCTAAAGGAATAATTAATATTATTTGTTCACTAAAAATATGTTTAAAAATTAGGCATATATAATCAAGAAATTTATTTATGTTTGAAAAAGATTTCAAATAATAAGCTAGAGAAGATGCAATCTCAGCAAATTTATATTTGTTTTTTAAAGATACATTAGATTCATTTTCTAAAAAATCTTGTATAAATTTATTTGAAAATAATTTTTCTTGTTGATTATTTGTCACAACATATCTAATAGATAAATATGTTTTAACATTAAATTCAAATTTTTAGAAAAATTTTAATTAAATATTTATTGATCTGCAAGCATAGCTTCAACAAATTCATAACTATTAAAAGGTCTCAAATCTTTTATACCTTCTCCAGCCCCAATAAATCTTATAGGCAAATTTACTTCTTCAGATACAGCTAAAGAAACGCCTCCTCTAGAAGTACCATCTAATTTAGTAATAATTGCTCCACTTAAATTTGCTGATTTAGCAAAACTTTTTGCTTGCTTCAAGCCATTTTGGCCCTGACTTGCATCTAAAACCAATAATGATTCAACAATTGCATCTGGTACCTTTTTATCAATAATTTTTTTTATTTTTGCTAATTCGTCCATCAAATTATTTTTTGTTTGTAATCTGCCTGCGGTATCAACAAGTAGTAAGTCAATATTTCTTTTTTTTGCAGAATTAATAGCATCAAAAACTACAGCAGCTGGATCAGCATTTTTTGATTGATTAGATATCACATCAACATTACTTCTATCGCCCCATACTTTAAGTTGTTCTACCGCAGCAGCTCTAAAAGTATCAGCCGCAGCTATCAAGGTTTTATAATTACTTCTTGCAGACAAATATGCTAATTTTCCTAATGTAGTAGTTTTACCAACACCATTAACTCCTACAAGTAGCCAAACATTTAACTTACCTTTTTGAGGAACTAAGATATTAGTGCCTGATTTTTTTATTGGTTCATCGATAATTAATTTTAATTGCTTTTTTAAGAATTTAATTCCTGCTTCTCCACCTACAACTTCTTCATTTAATTTTTTTCGAAGAGAACTTATCACTTTATCAGTTGAATCAATACCTACATCAGCCCTTATTAACAAAGTCTCTAAATCATCAAGAGATTCAGGTGTTAAAGGATCATCTCCCAATTTGTCCAATAATTCAGTAACAAATCCCTTCCTAGTCTCTTCTAATCCTCTTCTTAATTTAGTTAACCAATCAATTTCATCTATCGATATTTGATTTATTTTTTTTCCCTGCGCAGCTAATACCATTGCCGACCAAGTAAAATTATCGTCAAATTCTCCTAATTCGGTTTCATCAGTCTTATCAACAGGTCGAGAAATAATTTCTTTACTAGGACTATTAAAAAAATCTTGCTTCTGTAATTCTTGTTTTTGTTCTTCTTGCTTCTGTAATTCTTGTTTTTGTTCTTCTTGTCGTTTTTTTAAAAGTGCATAAGCTCCTGCAGCCCACTCTCTAGATTTATCTGAATCAATATTAGTCATTGATATTTATAATTCGTATTCAATAAAGTTTTAAACATTACTTATTTATATCAAATTATCATCACAATTTAACTGTTTGTAATCTCCTTAAAACTCCATTAATAAATTTTCTTCCTCGCATATCGCTATACTTATTAGCCAGATTTACAGCCTCATCGCATGCAACAGCTAAAGGTGTATCCAAGAAATTAATATCAACATAGGCTAAACGCAAAATATCTCTATCTATTCTTGGCAATCTTTTTAATCTCCAACCTTCCATTGCCTTATCAATATCAGAATCAATGATTACAAGGTTATTAATAATATTATCAATCCTCTGATTCACATCTTCTCTTAAATCTATTTGTCCACTAGAGACTATTAATTTTGGAAAGTCTAAAGTTATAGATAATGTATTCATTACATTTTCAATTTTTATTAGAGATTGTTTTAACTCATCTCTGACTGCTGAAGAAGAAAAATCCATACCTTCTCGTAATTCACTATCTAAAATTTTTTGTGCTGCATTTTCTAAATCTGATTCGCAATTATCTAATTCATCTCTGCAATGGTTTATAAGGGTATCCAATGCAGATTCAAAAATTTCCTCTATCTGATATTTATTTAATTTAGGATTACTTTTCTCATTTATAAGACCTAAAGAAATTAAAGATAATTCTCTAGAGAGAGATTTATTATGAGGCATTAATTAAGAAGAAGTATTTGTAGAAGCGCGTAATTGAGAAAATAATTTTGAAAATGTTGGATTTGTATTGTTATTTTTTTCATCTGGATTAACTATCCCAGCTGAAATTATTGTTCTAAAAGCATCTTCAACAGAAATATTTAAATCCTTAACAGAGGGCTCAGGAACTAAGGTATACCAACCAGTAGTTGGGTTAGGTGCTGTAGGGATAAAAACACTTAGCAACTTTTCTTCCAAATCTGGCTGTAAAGAAGAACCAACATCACCAGTTACGAACCCTACACTATATAGACCCTCTCGCGGATATTCAACTAAAACTACTCTTCTAAATCTATCAGATTTATTACTTAAGAAAGTTTCTAGCAATTGTTTAAGGGTTTTATAAACCGCACCTGCTACTGGAATTTTTGATAAAGTACCCTCTCCAAATTCTAGCAACCATCTTCCTACAAAATTTCGAGCCATTAAGCCTATAAGTAGAATAGCCAATAAAGGAACTGTTAAACCCAAAGTAAGATTAATTAAGTCTTGTAATAAAGGATTTAAATTAATAAAAGGATTTAACTGCTTAGGAACAGAAGTAACTAAAGTTAAAACAAATTTACTAACTAATGATGACAACCAAATAGTTGTTGCTAAAGGTATTACAACCAACAGTCCGGCTATAAGATCATTTTTTAGATCCTGTTGGAGCCTTGATCCTAGATTCGAATCTTGATTTTGATTAGATTCAACCAAAATAACGTTCTCTACTAAACTTAGTTTACTAACAATTTAACTGTTTTTACTCAGTAAGGTTATATTTTCTTTTAATATATTTAACTTATTTATTAGTTTCTTCCCTAAAAATAGATTTTGCAAGAAATACTATTAATAATAAAGAAATGATTTATACACTTCAAAACAAAATAGAAATAAGTAAGAAATTGAAAGAAAAGGCAATTAATGAAGGTTTTACAATATCTGGAATTGCTTCAATACCAGGAGGTTCGCGATTAAAATTAAGAACTAATGCTCTAGAAAGATGGTTGGCAAATAACCACCATGGAGAAATGAAATGGATGGAAGCAGAAAGAAGGAAAAATATTAGCTCACTTCTTAAAGGTGCAAAAAGTGTTTTAACCGTCGGATTTACTTACATTAATTCACAAAACAACACAAAAGACAAAAACCTGAAGGTAGCGAAATTTAGTCAAGGAGAAGATTATCATAAAATCATTTATAAAAAATTAAAGAATATTGGGAAATGGATTAACCTTGAAATGCCAGATTGCAAATGGAAAATTTGTGTAGATACCTCGCCACTTCTTGAAAAAGCATGGGCTGAAGAATCAGGTCTTGGTTGGATTGGTAAAAATAGCAATTTAATAAACAAACAACATGGTTCTTGGTTTACTTTGGGTTTTATGATCCTTACACAAGATTTAGCTCCAGATAAGCCTCATCAATCTCTATGTGGGAAATGTGATAAATGTATTGAACATTGTCCAACAAAAGCAATAGTTGAACCCTTTGTTATACAATCCGATCTGTGTATTGCGTATCACACCATAGAGAGCAAAGAAAAAACAATACCAAAAAACATTAAAGAAAATTTAAATGGATGGGTAGCAGGGTGTGATATTTGTCAAGATGTATGTCCTTGGAATAAATCAGTCCCATTCAACAATACTATTGAAACCAATCCAAAAGAATGGATTAATAATATTGATATTCACTCATTAAGTTGGGATGATAAAACTTGGAAAGAAAATCTTAAAGGATCTACACTAAAAAGAATAAAACCATGGATGTGGAAAAGAAACATAAAAGCAAATCTAGGTAGTAAATAAATAAATGAGAAAGTTTTTTTATAAGATAATATGCGCCTCCTTAATTAGTTTTTACTTTTTTGAAGTAGAAAAAGTAAAATCTGTAGTGCCCTACTATTATTTGCCAAAAATTGAAAATTTACAAAAAAGAAGTTTATCTATTGGCAAAAACGCATATCAACTTTTATATTTTGGGCAATATGAAGAAAGCCTGAACTTGGCAAGATTAGCTGTAAAAATTAATAAAACAAATGAGAAGCTCTGGATGATTTTGGCTGAGACACAAATAGCTAATAGCTTATACAAAGAAGCATTAAATTCTCTTAATCAAGCAGAAAATCTAAATTCAAATATTAGCGAAATATACTTTGCTAAAAGTAATATTTATTTAAAAATTTCACAGCTAAAAAATGCAAAACTTGCTTTAGAAACTGGACTAAAAATTGAACCAAAAAACTATAAAGCTATTTTTCAATTAGGAAATATTTTATTAATGGAAAAAAATTTCTCTGAAGCAATCAAGTTATTTGATAAATCCACAAAGATTAAACCTGATTTCTGGCAGGCAATAAATAATCAAGGGTTAGCTTATTTTGAAAAAGACAATCAAAAACTATCAATACAATTTTTTGAAAAGGCAATCTCAATTGAAGAAAATGCAGAACCATTATTAGGGCTAGCTTCATGTTTGAGAATAAAAGATATTAAATTAGCTCTTCAACTAACAAAAAAAGCTCTGGCTAAAGATCCCAATTATGTAAATTATGACTATAGAAAAGAACAGTTATGGGGCGAAAAATTGCAAACTTCAACAGAATTACTTTTAGAAAATGAACAACTTCGAATAGATGTAACACTAGCAAAATCCAAAATAAATGAATCTTCGTAATTTTGAATACTGGTAAATATTTGTTTACCTATTAGTCTTAATTTAGTTAATTAATAAATATTCAATTTTACACTCTAATGAATAAGAAAAAATTTACTTCTATCTCACTCCAAGAAGAAATGCAGCGTTCTTATTTGGAGTACGCGATGAGTGTAATAGTTGGACGTGCTCTTCCCGATGCAAGAGACGGACTTAAACCTGTGCAAAGAAGAATACTTTTTGCAATGTATGAATTAGGTTTAACTCCAGATAGACCGTTTAGAAAGTGTGCGAGAGTTGTTGGAGATGTGCTTGGAAAGTACCATCCTCATGGTGATCAAGCAGTTTACGATGCATTAGTTAGGCTAGTGCAAAATTTTTCAACTAAATATCCAATCCTAGACGGCCATGGAAATTTTGGATCAGTAGATAATGATCCACCAGCAGCAATGAGATATACCGAAACACGATTAGCACCAATAGCAAATAAAGGATTTCTTGAAGAGATTGGATCAGAAACAGTAAATTTCTCAAATAATTTTGACGGTTCACAAAAAGAACCAGATGTTCTTCCAGCCCAACTTCCATTTTTATTGTTAAACGGATCATCAGGTATTGCTGTTGGAATGGCAACGAACATTCCCCCTCACAATCTTGGAGAAATAGTAGATGGTTTAATTGCTTTAGTAAAAAATAAAGATATAAGTAATAAAAAACTTTCTAATATAATTAAAGGACCTGATTTTCCTACTGGAGGAGAATTAATTCATACTGAAGCTATAGAAGAACTTTACGAAACAGGAAAAGGATCAATAACAATTAGAGGCGTCATAAATATAGAAGAAATAAATTTCGGCAAAGGGAAACATAAAAAGAATGCATTGATTATTACTGAACTTCCTTATCAAATTAGTAAATCAGGTTGGATTGAAAAATTAGCAGAACTGGTTAATACAGGGAAAATCATTGGGATCTCGGACATTAGGGATGAAAGCGATAGAGATGGAATGAGAATTGTAATAGAATTAAAAAAGGACTCTAATGCTGAACTTATAATTTCTAATTTATATAAAAAAACAACTCTTCAAACAAACTTCGGTGCAATTTTTTTAGCTTTAATTAAAGGCAAGCCTATCCAACTAAACTTAAAAGAATACCTCAGCTATTTTCTTGAGTTTCGAGAAGAGACAATTAGAAAAAGAACAAGTTATTTTCTAAAAAACACTCTCCAAAAACTTGAAATATTAGAAGGTTTATCTAAAGCAACAAAAGATATAAAAAAAGTAATCCAGATTATTGAAAACTCAGAAAATACTGCAGAAGCGAAATCAAAATTAATTAATAATTTTTTCTTAAGTGACAAACAAGCAAATTCAGTTTTAGATATGCCACTAAAAAAATTAACAAATCTTGAAAGAAATCAAATAGATGTTGAAATTAAAAATTTGGGAGAAAAAAAGAAGTATCTTCAAGAATTATTGAATGAAAGATCATTATTACTTGAGTTACTAATGAATGAATTATTATTCTTAAAGAAGACCTATAACGTGAAAAGAAAAACAAAACTTCTTAAGAATATTGATCAAAATGAAGAATTAGAAACAATTAATAATCAGATTTTAGAAGATTTGATAAATAAAAAAACCAAATTAAACATAGATAATAGATTTTATCTAAGAAAAATGATTATAAATAGTTATAAGAAATCTTTTGAGGACATAACTAAAATTGTTGATAATAAAAATATTCAAAAATTTATATGCAATATTGATAAAAATTTAAAATTAATTGGAATTACAAATACTGGAAAAGTTTTTCATATAGATTGGGAGTCAAATATTAATAATGACTATAAATTAGATAATAAAAGCCTCAGTAATATTGAACCAAATGAAATTATAAATTTCCATTCAATTAAAAAAGGAATTAAAAACTATTTATGTATCTTGAGTTCTGATGGAAGATTTAAAAAAGTTTTATTTGATCAAGATATGATTAAAAGTAATAGATCTTTCGCAATAACTAAATTAAAAAATAATATAAAAATAGTTGATTCATTTATTTCTAATGAAGAAAAAAACTTAATAATATTAACCTCTATAGGAAGGATTTTTAAATTTAACTTATCTGATAAATTCTTAACTCCAACTTCTAAACAGTCTCAGGGATTAATGCTTGTAAAACTTTTACCTACTGAGATGATTGTTTCTTGTTGCTCGTATCAAAATAAAGACGATATTTATTTAGTTTCTAAAAAAGGGAAAATCTTTTGCATAAATAATAGTGAAATTTATTACGCGAATGAATGTAGTTTAGGTTATTTGAATGAAAGAACGCATTTAAAAAACGATTACTTCCTTAAAGTCTTACCTAGTAACCATTATCTTGATATTGAAACTAATAAAAATAAATCTGCCAGGTTAAACTTTGATAAATTAACTTTCAAATATAATAAAACAAATTTTTTAATTGACTTTTTAAATTTAGAGGAAGGAGAATATCTTGAAAATTGTTTTCGACTCAAGAACCTCTTAAACTAAGATTTATATTCATTTTCAACCCAATTTAAGTATTCTTGATTTACTGTGCCTGTCACATAAGAACCAGTAAAGCAACTCATCTCCAAATCCTTAATTGGAGAATCACTTATTATAGATTTGCGTAAATTTTCAACACTTTGATAAACAAGATTATCAATTTTCAGTTGATCAGCAATTTCGTTAATTGTTCTATTATGAGCTATCAATTCATCTTTATTAGGCATATTAATTCCATAAACATGAGGAAAACGAACAGGTGGTGCTGCTGAAGTGAAAAAAACTTTATTTGCACCTGCATCTTTAGCCATCTGAACAATTTCTTTTGAAGTAGTACCTCTTACTATTGAGTCATCAACAATTAATACATTTTTATGTTTAAACTCTGCACTCATAGCATTTAATTTTTGTCTTACAGATTTCTTACGTTTCTGCTGACCAGGCATTATAAATGTTCTGCCAACATATCTATTTTTAAAGAAACCTTCCCTATATTCAATACCTAACTGTCTTGCAACTTGCATAGCCGCAGGTCGAGAAGAATCAGGAATAGGCATTACAACATCAATTTCTCCGGAACTAATAGTTTCTTTTATTGTTTCAGATAAGTAATCTCCCATTTTTAGGCGAGCTTTATAAACGGAAATTCCATTCATAATTGAATCTGGCCTTGCTAAATAAACATATTCAAAAGCACAAGGACATAACACTGGATTCTCGGAACATTGCTTTGAAAAAAACTCGCCTTTAAGATTTATAAAAATAGCTTCTCCAGGATCTACATCTCTTACTACTTGATAATCGTTATTCTCGAGCACTAAAGATTCACTAGCAACCATCCACTCTTCTTTATTAGTTGTAGATGAAAGCCTTCTTCCTATAACTAATGGCCTAATTCCAAAGGGATCTCTGAATGCTAATAAACCATGGCCTGAAATTAATGCAATTGAAGCATACGATCCCTGAATTCTTTTATGTAAAGATTTAACAGCATCAAAAATTATATCAGGTTGTAATTCTTGATTATGAATCTGTTCCTGCAATTCTGTAGCGAATACATTTAATAACATTTCTGTATCACTTGAGGAATTTGTATGGCGCTTGTCAATATTAAATAATTGTTTTTCTAAATCTCTGGTATTCGTCAAGTTACCATTGTGTATCAAAACAATTCCATAAGGTGCATTAACATAAAAAGGTTGTGCTTCCTCTACACTTTCTGCTGACCCTTTTGTGGCATACCTAACATGACCTAATCCAATTTTTCCAATTAAATTCCTCATATCTCTTGTTCTATATGCAGTGCTAACCTGACCTTTGGCCTTATGTATATGGAAAATAATGTTTTCCATTGTAGCTATACCTGTTGAGTCTTGACCTCTATGCTGAAGAAGCAAAAGACTATCGTATATTTGTTGATTTACATCATCTGAAGAAACGATTCCAACTATTCCACACATAACTTAATTTCTTAAAATTTTTGATAGTTGAAAAATCTTTTTCATAATTAGAAGTGACCTGAAATACTATTATTAAATTTTTCGGTTAATTCCTCAACCTCAATGTTGCAAATATTTCTTCCCTGAATTTTTATATTAAGAGTTTCACTCATAACAGATCCTATTTTTTTTACATATATATCTGAATGAGAACTTATTTGATTTGTTTTTAAATAATTAAGCCATTCTAGTTCTTTCATTTTATCTATTGAAAAAATAATTCTAGAGCCTCCTTCTGCAAACAATACATTATCATCTCTATCAAGATCTTTATCTATCTCTATCAATGCACCTTTTGAAGACAAAATACAACACTCTGCTAAAGCTATAGCTAAGCCTCCATCACTAATATCGTGGGCAGAAACTACAAAACTATTTAAAATCGAAGTTCTTAAAAAACTCTGGCAAAACTTTTCATCCAACAAATCTATTTTTGGAGGCCGCCCTGTTATTTCTCCATGAAAATATTCCAAATAAGAACTTGCTGCTATTGTTATTTCTGATTTATGAGAACCAATCAACCAGATTTGATCATTCACATTTTTCCATCCACTTCCTACAGCTTTTTCAACATTTTGTAGCTTCCCAACCATTCCAATTACAGGCGTAGGATTAATAGGAGTTATCTCGTTATATTTATTTTTTGATTCATTATATAGAGAAACATTCCCCCCTGTTACTGGAGTATCAAGAGCTTTACATGCTTCAGAAATTCCATTACATGAAGATGCAAGTTGCCAATATCCTATTTCATTCTCAGGAGAAGAAAAATTCAAATTATTGGTAATTGCTATTGGTTCAGCACCAACACAACTAACATTTCTTGCAGATTCTGCAACTGCAGCAATAGCACCTCTAAATGGGTCAAGAAAAACCCATCTGCTATTACAATCTACCGAAGCAGCTACTCCAGAAAATATTTTATTTTTATTTTTTTCCATTTGTTCTCTTAGTCTTATTACAGCTGCATCAGACTCTCCAGGTTTAAATACAGTATTTGCCTGCACTTGAGAATCATATTGTTTATAAATCCATCTTTTTGAAGCTATTGAAGGATTAGAAAGAAGTTTTAAAATTATTTGAGAATATGAAAAAATCTTTTTTTCCTTCAAGGAAAATATTTTTTCCTCATTAATTTCTGGTAAATTATTTTCTTTCCACTTCCATTTATTTAACAAATAATCAGGTGGATTATTAATCACATCATGAAAATCAACAGGAGTATCATGAGATAACGCAGAAGTAGGTATTTGAGCAACGATTTTGTCTTTATGAAAAATAATTACTTCATTAGCCTCTATTACTTCACCAATCACATTGGCATTTAATCCCCATTTATTAAATTTTTCAATAAGAAAATTAATTTTTTCTTCCTTTACTACGAAAAGCATCCTCTCTTGCGATTCAGATAATAAATATTGATATGAAGACATATTATCTTCTCTAGAAGGAACCAAATCTAAATCAATAGATATACCTAAGTTTCCATTTGCCGCCATTTCTGCAGTACTGCAAGTTAAACCTGCTGCACCCATATCTTGAGCTGCAATTACATCTCCAGTTTTAAAGGCATCTAAACAAGCTTCAATTAGACTTTTCTCAATAAATGGATCACCTACTTGCACTGCAGGCCTGTCATCTAATGAAGTAGTAGTTAATTCTGAACTTGCGAAACTAGCTCCACCAACTCCATCTCTCCCAGTCGTATTTCCAACATATAGTACTGGCGATCCAACATTTTTAGCTCCAGAACAAACGATTTCATCAGTCTCCAAAAGTCCTAAAGCCATAACATTAACTAAAGGATTTCCAGAATAACTATCATCGAAATCAATTTCTCCCCCAACAGTAGGAACACCTACACAATTTCCATAATGTGCGATACCTGAAACAACTCCTCGAAGCAACTCAACATTAGATGGTTTATCAAGATTTCCAAATCTGAGTGAATTTAACACTGCAATAGGTCTTGCTCCCATTGTAAAGATATCTCTTAATATTCCCCCTACACCTGTTGCAGCCCCCTGAAAAGGTTCAATAGCAGAGGGATGATTGTGACTTTCAATTTTAAAAACAAGTTTTTGATTATTTCCAACATCAATTACACCAGCATTTTCTCCAGGACCAACTAAAATATTTTTTCCTTTAGTAGGAAACTTAGATAGTAAAGGTTTTGAATTTCTATAACAACAATGTTCAGACCACATAACACCAAACATTCCAAGTTCAGTCCTATTTGGTTTTCTTTTTAATCTTTTACAGATTTCTTCAAAATCATGAATGGATAAATTCTCAACTTTGAGTGCCTCATTCAAATCATATAGATCATTATTATCTTGATTTACCATTATTTAGATCCAAGGTTCATCTTCTTTTTTTTCACTAAAAGATCTTGATGTTATATCTTCATTATAAAAACTATCTTGTTTTAAATCTAAGTTTTGGTTTATATCTTCATCTTCTTCAAGCCAATCCTCTAATCTATTAGACGCTATATTTTTCATATCATCAAATCTATCCATAATTTTTTTTCCTTTCTGAAGAAATTCATTTTTGATACTTGACTTTACTAAAGATAAATCATTTAAAGATAAACATTCACAAAATACAAGGCCAGGTTGTTGATCATTAATATTTTCGATATTTAATTTCCACCTGCTAGAACCTGGAATCTTAGGATTAGATCGAGATACTAAATAATGTTTAATTTTACCAGTTTTAATTTCAAATAAAAAATCCGCAATCACTCCTATTTTTGATCCTTTTTTGTTTATCAGATTAGCTTCTATTAAAGTTGGAAATCGATTTAAAGTTGCTAAATCAGAAACTGCTGGTTCGCCATTAACATAAATTTCATTATCTATTATTTGCTTAATTTGATTTAATTTCCAGACATTTCGTTTCAAATCAAAATTTGAAGGACGAGAGTACCATCCTAAAATCCTATGAACTGGAGGGTGCATCCAAACATTTTCTCCATTACCATAATTAAGGGCTGCATTTCCCTTAACAATATAATTTAGTAATTCACTTAATAAAATTTCTTTTGGTAATTTCAAGTTAAGAACGAACCTGAACAGGCATTACAAGATAAGTAAAAGAATTAAGATTATCTTCTGGCACAAGAACAGCTGGAGTGGTTGCAAGGTTACACTTTAAAAGTACATTTTCGGAAGAAATTACTTTTAGACCTTCCAAAAGATATCTAACGTTAAATGCAATATCAAAATTTTCTCCAGAGTAAGAAACAGGTATTGATTCATTTGCATTCCCAATATCTTGTGCATCAGCACTTATTGAAGCTAAATCTGTATTATCCAATTGAATCTTTACAACACTACTTTGCTGATCAGCTAAGACTGCAATTCTTTCTAATGCCTCAATTAATTTTTTTGTTTTGAAATTAAAAATCTTCGAAAAAGTATCAGGTATTAACTGAGAATAATTTGGATAAGTTCCTTCAAGAGTTCTTGTCGTAATTATTTGACTTGAAGAAATAAAAACTACCTGACCCTTATCATAAAAAAGCTTTATTGAATTTTCTGAGCTTCTCAAAGATACTAATTTTTCGATTTCTCTTAATGATCTTGTTGGGATAGTAACTGATAAATCATCTTCATTTAAATGTGAATCATTTTTATTTTCAAGATTTTCTTGTTTACCAACTAATGCAACTGCCAGTCTATGGCCATCTGTAGAAGCAGATTCTAGATAATTTTGTTTAAAAGTAAAATTTACACCTGTGAGTAATTGCTTTGAATCATCATTACTACTAGCAAAAATTGTAGATTTTAAAGCTTTTAAAAAAGAACTAGGATCAATATTTAATGAAGTACCACTCTCAACAAATGGTAAATTTGGAAAATCATCGGAGGGTATTCCTTTCAGATTAAAAGAACCCCTGTCACTTTTGATTAAAATACTATCTAAATTATTATCTACTTCTAAAGAAACTGGAGTTTCATTAGGTAATTTATTTACTATTTCAGATAAAAGTTTTGAAGGTATTGTAATAGCTCCACTTTTTTTAACAGTACCATCGAAAGAAGTTTGAATTCCCAAATTAAGATCGAATCCTGTCAAGCTAATTTTATTTGTTCCCAAATCAGCTGTTAAAAGTATATTTGCAAGGATTGGATGAGTTGGCCTTGTAGAAACTGCCTTACTTACTAGTTGTATAGCATTATTTAACTCATTTTGATTACAAATAATCTCCATTAGAATCTGGAACATTTTTACATTTACAATATACTTTTTTCGTAAATTAAATTCAATAATGTATTTTTCTCTTCTTATATTAAAAATAATATTAAAAAAAAAAATTATTAGTAGTAGTAGTATCTGTGGAAACTGTGGAATTTATTATTTTAAAACCACTCTAACTAAGTTTACGAGTATTAATGTAGGTGGAAAAAGTTTTTTATTTGTTGAATAAAATTAGCTATGTTTAATAGTCTTTTGTTTAATTAACAAATAAAATTATTTTTTTCTTTTTTTTCAACAATTAAAATTTATTTTTAATTGATTTCCACAGACACTAATTGTTTTGGATATTAGTAACCTAAGATTTTGGTAATATTTTTTAATGAAGGTTCAATATTTTTTCTAAAAATCGCATCATTATTTTTTATAGCGCAGTCAGGATCTTTTAATCCATTTCCCGTAAGAACACAAACGATAGTAGATTCTTTTTGAATTCTATTTTTATTCTTAATTAGTCCAGCCACTGATGCTGCGCTGGCTGGTTCACAAAAGACTCCCTCTTTAGCAAGTATTTTATAAGCATTTATTATCTCTTCATCTGTAACTGATTGAAAATCTCCTTTGCTTTCTTTTTTTACCTTTTTAGCTTTTTCTCTATTAACAGGATTCCCAATCCTTATAGCTGTTGCTATTGTTTCCGGATCTTTAACTATTATATTTTTTACTAATGGAGCAGATCCCTCAGATTGAAACCCCATCATAATTGGCAATTTTATTTTTCTTTTGATTTGTGCATATTCTTTAAATCCTAACCAGTAAGCAGTTATATTTCCTGCATTTCCCATAGGGATACAAAGCCAATCGGGCGCAATACCTAAGTCATCAACAATTTCAAATGCAGCTGTCTTTTGACCTTCTATTCGATATGGATTAACTGAATTAACAAGTTCTATGGGATGCTCTGAAGATAAATCTCTTACAATTTCTAAAGCTTTATCAAAGTTTCCATTAATAGATATTATCTCAGCTCCATACATTAGAGCTTGTGCAAGCTTTCCTTGTGCCACAAACCCTTCAGGAATTAAAACATAAGGTTTTAATCCTCCTCTTGAAGCATAAGCAGCAGCAGCAGCAGAAGTGTTACCTGTACTTGCACAAATAACAGCTTCACGGCCTTCTTCTTTAGCTTTACTGATAGCCATAGTCATTCCACGATCTTTAAAAGAACCTGTAGGATTTAGACCATCATATTTCAGGAAAACTTTTGTTCCATTTCCAATTAATCTGCTAATTGAATGACTAAAAATTAAGGGAGTATTTCCTTCATTTAGAGAGATAATAGGAGTTTTCTTTGTGACTGGAAGATATTGTTTGTAAGCTTCGATGAGACCCGGCCATCTTTTTTTTCTGTAATTGATTTGTAGTTTATTTTTGATTTTATTTAAAAACACCATAGCTGTTTAATTCGTTTTAATTTTTTCAAGAGGAGAATTTGTAAAAAAGTCTAGTAGTTCTGAAATTGATTCTACTTTATTCATAACTTTGCTCAAAGCGCTAACATCTAAGATTACAGTTTGAGTTGGATAACTTTCAAAAAACCTTATCAAATTTATTTTTCCATTTCCTTTATGAATTCCTTGAATAATACTTGCTCTTAGAGCTAACATTCCAGTTCTTTCATCATCTGCTCTAGGCGTTTGGATAATAGAGGAAAGTCTTGTCAAGAAAACATTTCCTATCTCTGAATATACTAATTTACTTGCAACAGTAATAGGTATCTCAAAATCTTTATTTAATACAGATCTAATATTTTTTTCAGGTGATCCAGTCGCATTTAAAATTTTTTTTAATTTTTTTGTTGAAATAGCCTCCTCAGCAAACATTTTTAATGAATTTACTTCAATAGTCCTAGAAAATATGCCGTATATTATTTTAATTTCTTGAGCAGCATTAGCTTTTGAAGAATTAAAAAGAAATTGACAACTTATCAAAATAAAAAATGTTTTTAAAATTAAAGTTCTTTTTATTTTCATTCTAAATATTTGCACCAGCAGCAATTTTTACAAGTCTAACTACCCCTTTCTCGGTTACTTTTTTTGCAATTTTTATACCCATTTCCTTGGTATAAGGTTCATTTATAAGTCTAGGTATCCTTTTAAGAAAAATATCTACAGAGTAATTAGGTACTTTTTGTAAAATCTCAAAAAAGTTTCTAAAGGGTTCCACATACATTATAAAATCACTTAAATTGTTATTTGCATCGACCGTATTAATTTTTATTGCGTTTGGAAGATAATTATTTAAATTTTTCAATATTTTTAAACCAATTAAATCGATTTGATTTGTTAAACTTTCAACGATTTCATTTCTTAGAAAACCTCCTTTTGGAGAGAAGAGAAGATTTATTACTTCATCTAAAAGTTTTTCTAGATCAAGATTTGTCTGCTTTGCTGCGTTGGCAAGAAGGTCTTCTAAACGTTCCCAGTTAAATTTTTTATTATCAAAAAGCATTTCTTTCAAGCTTTCTCGTAATTGTGGATCAGGATCTTCCATTAATCTTCTTGCGAAATATGGATAAGCCGCACCTAATATTTTAAAATCTGGGTCTACGCTTAGAGCAATTCCTTCTAATGTTAGTAATGACCTAATTATAAGTGCATAATATGGAGGTAATTTGAAAGGAAATTTATACATAACTCCAGACATATCGTCTGTAACGCTTTTGAAATCCATTTTTGAAACGCCTTGTTCCACAGCATTAATAAAAACATCTTGAAATGCTGGTACTATTGGTTCTAGATTTACTTCTTCGGATAAAAATCCCAACTTTACGAAATCTTTAGATAATTTATCGAAGTTTTTATTTACTAGATGTACTACTGCTTGTATTAATCCAGACCTAGAGTCTCTCGAAACTTCACTCATCATTCCAAAATCTAGGTAACATAAACGGCCATCGTTTAAAGCCAATAAATTGCCTGGATGTGGATCTGCATGAAAAAAACCATGTTCAAGAAGTTGTTCTAAACTACACTGAACTCCTATATCAATCATTTTATCGGGGTCGATCCCTAACTCTTTTACCTCTTCTAAATTGGTTAATTTTGTCCCATCAATCCATTCCATAGTTAAAACTCTTCTTGATGTTATCTCTTTATAAATTTTTGGTACGGCAATCATTTGGTTATGTTTATGCATATCTCTAAACGTTTCGGCATTCTTAGCTTCATTTAAGTAATCCATTTCCTCAAAAACTCTTTTACCTAATTCATCAATTAAGGCCACGAGATCACTTCTTATCAATCCAATATTATTTTTTAGCCAATAAGCAATATTTCTAACTATATAAAGATCTAAAGTTATTTGTTCTCTTAAACCTGGTCGTTGAACTTTAACTGCAACTACTTCTTCATTTTTTAATTTGGCTTTGTGAACTTGCCCCAAAGATGCAGCAGAAATTGGCTCTTTATCAATCTCTAAAAAAATGTTGTCTATTTTGTTTCCTAAATCTTCTTCAATTAATTCCATTGCTTTATCCCCATCAAAACCAGGCAGCTGGTCTTGTAATTCAGATAATTCTTCTAGAAGAATCCCAGGAATAATATCTGGTCTTGTAGATAATGCTTGACCTGCTTTAACAAATGCAGGTCCAAGTTCTACTAACAAATTTGTTAATTCACGTGCTCTAAATCTGGCTTGCTGTTCATTTTTCAATCTTCCAGTTAATTTATCCCACCCAACAGAAAATAAGTAAGCAAAAATAGGTATGAGTGTTTGCCAAAGTCTTTTTAAAAGTCTTTTAGGATTTTTTTTGTAAATTTTTGATATTGTATCTGGATCATAATTTAAGAGCCCAGATACCTCGATAAAATCAGTAAAATCTTCTTTCATAACTTTATATATTTAAGCCCTTTATTTTTTTTAAAAAGAAGTTAATTTTTCTATATGGAAGATTTATCATGTTAATACAATTAAAAATAGAAAATATTGCCTTAATAGAAATTATAGAAATTAATTTTGAAAAAGGTTTGAATATCATAACTGGTGATTCAGGTTCAGGAAAATCACTTATTTTGGATTCCCTAAATGCTCTATTTGGTGGAACCAATATACCTCTAAAACATTTAATACGTCCAGGAAAAGATTTTTGCGTTATTGAGGCAACATTTTCTTCTTCTTCTGAAATTAATAATTGGTTGACCTGTAATGGCTTTGAAATAAATTCCGCACAACTAAAAATTAAAAGAAAATCTTATAAAAAAAATAATAAAATTTTATCCAAATATAGCCTTAACAATTTCTCAATTAATAAACAACCATTAGAAAAACTTGGACAATTTTTAATAGATTTCGCAGGTCAGACTGATACTGTTATCTTTGATTCTTTAGATAAGAGAAGATTAATTATTGATGACTTATGTTCTCAAGAATTAAGAGATACTAATGAAAAGATTAAAAAGAAATGGGGCAAAATTGGTGTTTTAAAAGGATTACTAAATGAAAAAATAGAATCTTCTAGAAATCAAGCAGAAAATAACTTGGTAATTAAACAAATGTTGAAGAGTTTAGAAGAAGCCGACTTAAATTCCAGTGAAGAAATTTTAGAGTTGGAGTTATTAGAAAATAAACTTGTAAATAATCTTGAAATTAATAATTCAATTAAATCATCATTAGAAAACTTAAATAACTACAGTCATGATGAACCCTCAGTAACATCTTTGATAAATCAATCAATAAAAATTTTAAATAAAACAGCAGATTTCGATTTAAAGATTCAAAAATTTAGAGAGAAATTATTAAACATCCATGCTGATATTGAAGATTTAATTTTTGCTTTGAACTCATATTTGCAAGATGTAGAAAATTACAATAATGATCTTCCAGAAATACAAAAAAGATTATTTTTTTTAAAAAACTTGGAGAGAACTTTTTCATTAGGTTTACCTCAATTAATTGAAAAGCGTGACCAATTAAAGACATATTTGCAGCAAAATGATCGAGGTAATGAGATTTGCAACATTAAAGCTCAAATTGAAAATTTTGAGAGTAGCTTAAATTCTTTATTTATCATTCAATCTAACGAAAGAAAAAAGGTTGCTAGAAAGTTACAAAATTCAGTAATGTCGATTTTAAGTAATTTAGGTTTAGAAAATTCAAATTTTTCAATTCAATTTTCCAAAGGTCAGCCCTCGGGGGATGGAATTGACAATATAAAATTTTTGTTTTCGGCTAATCCTGATCAGAAGCTTGCTCCATTATCAAATGTTATTTCTGGCGGAGAAATGTCAAGATTTTTATTAGCTATTAAATCTAGTATTTCTAAACAACCCAATACTTTCTTTTTAGATGAAATTGATAGTGGTTTAAGTGGTAAATCTCTATTTTCTTTGGTTGAGCTTATAAAAGAAATTTCTAAAAATCAACAAGTTTTATGTATTACACATCAGCCCTTCCTAGCTGCTAGGGGACAAGCCCATTTCAAAGTTAATAAAAATGTAGTTAATGGAATAACTTATACTTCAATTGCAAAACTAACTACAAAAAATCAAAGAAAAAATGAACTAATAGAACTTATAGGTGGAGGTTCATGCGAAGTAAACGAATATGCCTCTAGACTTCTTGATCGCTCAGCTGCGTAAAATAGAAAAAATTCTACTATAATATCCTTTTTAAATCATAATCTAGATTTAAACATGGTTAATAAAATTGATAGTAGTTTTGGAGAAGATAACTCAATTAATATTAGGGGAGCTCGTCAGCATAATTTAAAAAATATCGATCTTTCTCTTCCTAGGAATAAATTTATAGTTTTTACAGGTGTTAGTGGAAGTGGTAAAAGTTCTTTAGCCTTTGATACTATTTTTGCTGAAGGTCAAAGAAGATATGTTGAGAGTCTTTCTGCATACGCAAGGCAATTTTTGGGTCAAGTAGATAAACCAGATGTTGATAATATCGAAGGTTTATCACCTGCTATTTCAATTGATCAAAAATCCACAAGTCATAATCCTCGATCAACAGTTGGAACAGTAACAGAAATACAAGATTATTTAAGATTATTGTTTGGTCGTGCTGGTGAGCCGCATTGTCACCACTGCGGGATTCCAATTGCGCCTCAAACAATTGACGAAATGGTGGATCAAATTCTTCTTTTACCAGAAGGAACAAGGTACCAATTGTTGGCTCCTGTTGTAAGAGGTAAGAAAGGAACACATACAAAATTAATAAGCGGACTAGCTGCTGAAGGATTTGCTAGAGTAAGAATTAATGGAGAGGTAAGAGAACTTGCTGATAGTATTGAATTAGATAAAAATCAAATTCATAATATTGAGGTAGTAGTTGATAGATTAATTGCAAGAGAAGGAATACAAGAAAGATTAAACGATTCACTACAAACTTGTCTCAAAAGAGGTGATGGCTTAGCAATAGTAGAAGTTGTTCCAAAAAAAGGAGAAAATTTACCTTCTAATTTAGACAGAGAAAAACTTTACTCAGAAAATTATGCATGTCCTGTACATGGCTCTATTGTCGAAGAACTTTCTCCTAGATTATTTTCCTTTAATAGCCCCTATGGTGCCTGTCCAGATTGTCATGGGATTGGTTATTTAAAAAAATTTACTGCAGATAGAGTTATACCTGACAAAACATTGCCTGTTTATGCTGCAATAGCTCCTTGGAGTGAGAAAGATAATACTTATTACTTCTCTTTACTTTATTCTGTAGGACAAGCTTATGGTTTTGAATTAAAAACTCCTTGGAAAGATTTAAGTGATTTGCAAAAACAAGTTTTACTTTTGGGATCAGATAAGCCAATATTAATTCAAGCTGATAGTCGTTTTAAAACTTCTAGTGGTTTTGAAAGACCTTTTGAGGGGATTTTACCAATATTAGAAAGGCAATTGAATGAAGCTAATGGAGAATCAGTTAAACAAAAATTAGAAAAGTATCAAGAATTAGTTCCCTGTAAAACATGTTCTGGAAAAAGATTAAGACCTGAGGCTTTGGCCGTTAAACTTGGTCCATACAACATTACTGACTTAACTTCTATAAGCGTTTCTGAAACCCTAAATCATGTAGAGCGCTTAATGGGTATAGCTAAGACTAAGAAAGAAAATATATCTTTATCAGAAAAACAAAAGCAGATAGGTGAATTGGTTTTAAAAGAGATTCGTTTACGTTTGAAGTTTTTAATTAATGTAGGTTTAGATTATTTGACTTTAGATAGACCAGCCATGACTTTGTCTGGTGGTGAGGCTCAGCGTATTAGATTGGCTACGCAAATAGGTGCAGGCCTTACTGGCGTTTTATATGTATTAGATGAACCAAGTATTGGTTTGCATCAGAGAGATAATGACAGATTATTAGAAACATTAAAAAGCTTAAGAGACTTGGGAAATACTTTGGTTGTCGTTGAACATGATGAAGATACTATGAAATCCGCGGATTATTTAGTAGATATTGGTCCAGGGGCAGGTGTTTATGGTGGGGAAATAATTGCTAAAGGATCTTATCAAGATGTCTTAAATTCAGAAAAGTCATTAACTGGTGCTTATCTCAGTGGTAGGAAATCGATTCCTACTCCAAAAGAACGTAGATCATCTGTAAAAAAAAGTTTAATTTTAAATAATTGCTCTAAAAATAATTTAAAAAATATTTCTGTTGAATTTCCTTTAGGAAGATTAGTTTCTGTAACTGGTGTAAGTGGAAGTGGGAAGAGCACTTTGATAAATGAATTACTTCATCCTGCATTATGTCACTCTCTAGGATTAAAAGTCCCTTTTCCTCAGGGTGTAAAAGAGTTAAAGGGTATAAAGGCAATTGATAAAGTTATCGTTATTGATCAATCTCCAATAGGAAGAACACCAAGATCCAATCCTGCTACATATACTGGTGCTTTTGATCCTATAAGGCAGATATTTACTGCCACAGTAGAAGCAAAAGCAAGAGGTTATCAGGCTGGTCAATTTAGCTTTAATGTCAAAGGAGGAAGATGCGAAGCATGTAAAGGCCAAGGAGTTAACGTTATTGAAATGAATTTTTTGCCTGATGTATATGTTCAATGTGAAGTTTGCAAAGGGGCCCGTTTTAATAGGGAAACTCTTCAAGTTAAATACAAAGGTTTTAATATATCCGATGTTTTAGAGATGACTGTTGAACAAGCCGCAGAAACCTTTTCTGCTATACCGCAAGCTGCTGATAGATTATCTACGTTGGTAGATGTCGGTTTGGGATATGTCAAATTAGGCCAGCCTGCTCCTACATTATCTGGCGGTGAGGCCCAACGAGTTAAGTTAGCTACAGAATTATCTAAAAGGGCTACTGGAAAAACTTTATATTTGATTGATGAACCAACTACAGGTTTAAGTTTTTATGACGTTCATAAATTAATGGATGTGATACAGCGTTTGGTAGATAAAGGGAATTCCGTAATTGTTATAGAACATAATTTAGATGTAATTAGATGTTCTGATTGGATCATTGATTTAGGACCAGATGGAGGAGATAAAGGTGGAGAAATTATTGCTGAAGGTATTCCCGAAGAAGTAGCTAAACATCCAGCAAGCTATACAGCAAAATATCTTAAAAAAGTTCTTAAATAAGTTCTTAAATAAAAAATCTTTGTTGTATTTCTTTGTATTTTTAATTATTTGAAAAAACGAAAGTCTTCTTTAAAATGGGCAAATATACGTCTGTGACTGCTTTTTTAAAAAACTTTTGTAGGAAAAAATTTTAAATCATAATGCTTTCTTAATATTTTCTTTGGAAATTCAGCTTATTTGTATTAAAGGCGGTTGACCGGAGGATTTGCTGAATGAGATTTAAATTCTTACATTTGCACTTACATGGTCTTATTCGCTCTAAAAATCTTGAATTAGGCAGAGACGCAGATACAGGGGGGCAAACACAGTATGTTTCAGAGTTAGTTAAAAGTTTGGCTAATACTGCAGAAGTTGATCAAGTAGATTTAGTCACTCGTTTAATTGAAGACTCTAAAGTAGACAATGAATATTCTCAAGAAGAAGAATTTGTAGAACCTGGAGTAAGAATTTTAAGATTTAAATTTGGACCTAATAAATATTTGAGAAAGGAATTGCTTTGGCCATATTTAGATGATCTAGCTGAAAGTCTTATTTCTTACTATAAAAACAATAAAAAACCTAATTTTATTCATGCACATTATGCAGATGCTGGATATGTAGGAGTGAAACTTAGTAAATCTTTAGAAGTTCCACTTATTTTTACGGGTCATTCTTTAGGAAGAGAAAAAAAGAGGAAATTGCTTGATACTGGCTTAACAACCAATCAAATAGAAAAGTTATATTCCATAAGTAAAAGAATTGAGGCAGAAGAAAAAGCTTTAAAGTCCGCAGATATTGTTGTCACAAGCACTAATCAAGAGTCAGTTTATCAATATTCTCAATATTTTTCTTTTTCACCTCATAAAGCTAAAGTGATTCCTCCTGGTGTTGATCATAATAAATTTCACCATATTTATTCGACAACCGAGACAGCCGAAATTGACAATATGATGAAACCTTTTCTAAAGGACTCTACCAAACCGCCACTATTGACTATTTCTAGAGCTGTACGAAGAAAAAATATTCCCTCTTTGATTGAGGCATATGGAAGATCTGAAAAATTAAAAAGAAAAACTAATTTAATTTTAATTTTGGGTTGTCGAGATAGTACTTCAAAACTTGACCCTCAACAAAAAGATGTATTTCACAATATTTTTGAAACAATTGATAAATATAATTTGTACGGAAAGGTAGCTTATCCAAAAAAGCATCTTCCAAGTCAGATTCCTGCTTTATATAGATGGGCTGCTAGCAGAGGGGGTGTATTTGTAAATCCAGCGTTAACAGAGCCTTTTGGTTTAACATTGCTTGAAGCTTCTTCATGTGGATTACCAATAATTTCAACAAATGATGGAGGGCCAAAAGAGATTCGCTCAAAATGTGACAATGGCCTTCTTGTAGATGTTACTGATATTAATGAGTTGAAAATTATTCTTGAAAAAGGGATTTCTAATAACAATCAGTGGAAATTATGGAGTAGAAATGGGATTGAAGGTGTTAATAGGCACTTTAGTTGGGATAATCATGTACGCAATTATTTATCAATACTCACAAAAGAGTTTTCAAGGTCTAGTTATTCTTCATCTGAAATCAAACAGAGTTGTTTAAAAGGTAACTCTTCGCTGATAAACCCCCATTGATCAAATACTTCAGGATCTGGATGAAGAATTAGTTGATTGTTATGTTTTTTCTTCAGTTTGAAACCTTTTTTAGATAGTTTTTTCATTAAGTTGGCAGTTTCTTCAAATCTTGATGCCATTGCATCAAGACTTGAGCAGTCACTAGTTAATCCATTATCTTTCCATGTAAAAAAACTCATAACAAATTTTTTAAAGATTGATTTTTAAAACTATACCTAAAATTACAAGTAAAATGTTGATTATCCAAAAATCTTCAACTATTTTTTTTTCCTCCACTCCCTTAAGTTCATAATGGTGGTGCAGTGGAGCCATTAAAAATATGCGTTTACCTTTGTGAAATAATTTTTTTGTAATCTTAAAAAAAGATACTTGAATCATTACTGATAATGATTCAATAATAAATATTCCTGAAAAAATAGATAATGTAAAAACGCTATTAGTTAATAATGCTATAGAACCTAGAATTGCTCCGATACTTAAAGATCCAGTATCACCCATAAATATTTTTGCAGGATAACTATTATATTTGAGAAATCCTAAGCATATGCCAGACATTGAGTAACATAAGACACTAAAAATAAAAAGCTCTTGCTGTCCTTTCATTAGAATTTCTGTTCCTAATCCATAAAAGACAATCCCACTGCAACCAGCTGCTAATCCATCTAGTCCATCAGTCAAATTTACTGAATTACTTATACCAACTAGTACCAAAAAAGAAATTGGCAATATGAAAATATTCGTATTTATTCCCCAAGAGCTCGAAACTGTAATTAATGGATCTATTAAATTTTTTTCATAAGCTAATAATATAAAAATTATTGAGATGATACTTTGTATAGCAAATTTTTCTTTTGTCTTTAACCCTGTGTTTTCTTTGTTTTTAATGCTTAAATAATCATCTAAAAATCCTGTAGTAAAGAAACCAAAAATACTAAGTAATAAAAGAAATAATTTTAGGGAACTTAAGTTTATGGTTATTATCAAAAGAAAAATTAAAAAAGGGACCATCATAAAAATCCCACCCATTGTTGGTGTATCACTTTTTTTAAAGTGATTAGCTGGACCCTCAGTTCTAATATTTTGAAGTAATTTTAATTTTTTGATTATCTTTAGACCATTCTTGGTAGTGAATAAAGAAATAAAAAAAAATAATAAGTAAACTCCTAAAAGAATAAAATTATTAAAAAAATATGAGGTAACTAATAAAGCAAAAGTATTTAATATTAATAACGATTTGAAATTAAAGTTTTTAATCTTCCCAATCATCATCTGAAGAGTCTTCTTCAACTTTATAATCTTCTTTTTCTCCCATTAGCGCTGAAAGTTCTTCTTCTTCAATAGTACTAATCTCTTGCGAATCTCCGTCTTTTTCTGCAACAAGTCTTCCTGTATTTTCAAGCCAAGAAAGTAGATCAGGTTCATCTCTTAGTGGTAAAACGGGAGCTGGATCATCTCTGTGGTAGCAAGTTAAAGCAGGGTTAACTTCAGAAATATCGTCTAATCTAATTTTTAGTTTATTTGAGTCCATTAAATTTTATGTTCTACATATAAGATAATACACAATGATGCATACGAAAAACTTTGTTTGATAAAGGAAATTTTAAATACTTTTTGATCTGGCTGATTTCATTGTTGCTGTCTGGATTATTTAAACTTATCGGATTTTTGAATCCCAATGTTTTAATAATTAATAACTTTCTTATTATATTACTAGTTTTTGGTCCAGCTCTTTTAGTTACAATAATATTAGTTTCTAAAAAGTTTTCTAATTATTAATTACGTCAAAATTTAAATTTATGGAGAAAATTTAGATGCCGCAGGTAAAAAAAGTTGTCTTAGCATATTCAGGTGGTGTAGATACGAGTGTTTGCATTCCATATTTAAAGAATGAATATGGAATTTCAGAAGTTATTGCTTTTGTGGCAGATCTTGGACAAGGGGAGGATTTAGAACTTATCAGACAAAAAGCTCTAAATTCTGGCGCATCTCAATCAATCGTTGGTAATTTAGTTAATAGTTTTGTTGAGAGATATGCTTTTCCAGCAATTAGAGCTAATGCACTTTATCTAGATAAATATCCCTTATCTACAGCGCTTGCTAGGCCTTTAATTGCTGAAAATCTCGTAAATATAGCTCGAGAAATTAATGCTGATGCTGTAGCTCATGGTTGTACTGGTAAAGGGAATGATCAAGTTAGATTTGATTTGGCAATTAATGCTTTAGGCCCTGATTTGAAAATAATTACTCCTGCAAGGGAGTGGAATATGAGTAGGGAACAGGCAATAGTGTATGGAGAAAAATTTGGTATTCCTGCACCAGTATCAAAAAAATCGCCATATTCAATAGACGTTAACTTACTTGGTAGGAGTATTGAAGCGGGCATATTAGAAGATCCAATGCAAGAGGCACCTGAAGATATTTTTGCGATGACTTCATCAATAGCTAAGTCACCTGATTCCCCTCAAGATATAGAAATAGTATTTAAAAATGGTTTTCCAGTTGGAATTAATGATGAAATTTTAACTCCTATAGATATTATTCAAAAAGCTAATGATCTTGCAGGCAAACATGGTTTTGGAAGAATAGATATGATTGAAGATCGAGTAGTCGGAATTAAAAGTAGAGAGATTTATGAAACACCTGGCCTACTACTTTTAATTAAAGCTCATAAGGAATTAGAGAGCATAACACTAAATCCAGATGTTATCGACTTTAAAGGAATAGTAGAAAAAAAATGGGGTCAACTAGTCTATCAAGGTTTTTGGTTTGGACCCCTTAAAGATAGTTTAGATGCTTTTATTTCATCGACTCAAACTTCAGTTAATGGGAGGGTTAAGATTAGACTTTATAAAGGGAACGCAATAGTAATTGGAAGAATGTCTGAAAATAATTCACTTTATAGGGAAGATTTGGCAACATATAGTCAAGACGATGTTTTTAATCATTCCTTGGCAGAGGGTTTTATTTATATGTGGGGTATGTCTAATAAAATATGGGCTGAGTTAAACTCAAAAACAAAAAATTAATATATTAACAGCTAAGATTTTTCATCTTTTTTGATTTCAGTATCATTTTTTCCGGCATTTGAAGTATCTGCGCTTAATACTGGTTGATCTTCTTTAGATTCAACTTTAGGTTCTGGATTTTTTTTATCATCTGATTGAGTTGAACTTTTCGTAGAAGATTTTGGAGTTGGCAAAGGCCCTTCTTGTTTAACGGTCATATATCTTATAACGTCTTCACTAAGTCTCATTGCCTTTTCGATTTTAAAAATATGTTGTCCATCCCCTTGATGACTTAGTTGAACATAAATACCTTCTCTATGTTTTGCTATCTGATAGGCTAATCTTCTTTTACCCCTCATTTGACTATCGAGGACGATACCGCCAAATTCCTCTAAAAGCTTATTGTATTTATCAATGTGGTTAGTTACTTCATCTTCCGCAATATCTGGGCGGAGGATGTACATGGTTTCGTAATAAAATTGTTGATCGTTCATAGTTTCAGACAAGGTCTTTGGCTCATATAATTAATGTGATGAGCGTCTGTCATCTTTAACGATACATCATGATGTGCAGTTCCTCGAAATTAGCTTTATTTTAAAGATGATTTTTGAGTGCGTCATTCATAATATTAAAAGGTACTTCTAAACCATTTGTCCAAAATGATAATGATTTCAATCCCTGAGCAACAAGCATTTGTAAACCATTGATTGTCATACATCCTTTCTTGGCGCTAAATTTCAATAGATGAGTTGGAGCTGGATTGTAGATTAAATCATAAACAATTGTTTTTGAGTTAAGAGATCTCCAAAAAGACTCTCCATATGGCAATACATTTATTTCATGTTTGGCTGCCTTCATTCCTACTGGTGTTGTATTTACAACTAAATCTGCTTCTTCAATTGCATTTTGAGCTTGATTATCAGAATTTAAGAAGCTCTGGAGTTCAAATTGATTTTCAAAGTTTTTTATTAATTCATCTAGTGATGATCTATTACGTGATATTACTGAAATTTTTGAAAGATTTAAATTTATTAAACCTTGAATAACAGATCTTGCTGCACCCCCGGAGCCAAGAACTATTGATTTTTTCTTTGCTAAGTTTAAATTTTTTAATGGATAAATAAATCCATCTACATCTGTATTTGTTGCGCTCCATTCTTTTTCAGAATTCAATTTTAGGGTATTAATTGCTTTTAGTTTGTTAGCAATAGGGGAAATTTCACTACAAAGGTTAAATACATTTTCTTTATGGGGAATTGTAATATTTAAACCTTTGCAATTAATTTTTTTCAAAGAACTGAGAACTAATTCTAGATCTTCATCTTTGCAAGGTATAGCAATATAAATTAAATCTAGGCCTAAATATTGGAATGCTGCATTTTGAATAATCGGTGACAAGGAATGGCTTACTGGATTACCGATTAATGCAATAAAAGATGTTTTACTTGAAATCATGATTAGAAATTTTCTTTAATATAATCAACTGTTCGGGAACCACACCCCGTATTTGAGTAACAATAATGACGTCAATGACCGATTATGGAGTATAGCAAATATAGAAATTTTACCCATGGGGAAAGTTGTAGGAATCGATTTAGGAACAACTAATAGTTGTGTAGCTGTTATGGAAGGTGGTAAACCTACTGTAATAGCAAATGCTGAGGGTTTCAGAACTACTCCATCAGTTGTTGCATATACAAAAAATCAAGATCAGCTTGTTGGACAAATAGCAAAAAGACAAGCTGTCATGAATCCCGAAAATACGTTTTATTCCGCAAAAAGATTTGTTGGTAGAAGGGTTGATGAAGTGAATGAGGAATCTAAAGAAGTTAGTTATTCTGTTGAAAAATCTGGTTCTAGTGTCAAATTAAAATGCCCTATTTTGGATAAGCAGTTTTCTCCTGAAGAAGTAAGCTCTCAAGTTTTAAGAAAATTAGCAGATGATGCGGGTAAATACCTTGGTGAAAAAGTTACACAGGCTGTAATAACGGTCCCAGCTTACTTTAATGATTCTCAAAGACAGGCTACTAAAGATGCTGGAAAGATTGCAGGTTTAGAAGTTCTTAGAATTGTTAATGAGCCAACTGCTGCCGCCCTAGCGTATGGTTTGGATAAAGAAAATGAAAAAATTCTTGTTTTTGATTTAGGGGGAGGAACATTTGATGTCTCAGTCATTGAAGCTGGTGATGGAGTAACTGAAGTTTTATCTACATCTGGAGATACACATTTAGGTGGCGATGATTTTGATAGGTGTATCGTAGATCATCTGGCTAGCACTTTTAAATCAAATGAGGGAATTGATCTCAGACAAGATAAGCAGGCTTTGCAAAGATTAACTGAAGCTGCAGAAAAAGCCAAAATTGAGCTTTCAAATGCTACGCAAAGTGAAATAAATTTACCTTTTATCACTGCGACTCCTGAAGGACCAAAGCATTTAGATTTGAACCTTACTAGAGCAAAGTTCGAGGAATTAGCAGCTTCTTTAATTGATAGGTGCAAGACCCCAGTAGAGAGAGCTATAAGTGATGCAAAAATTTCTACTAGTGAAATTGATGAAGTTGTTATGGTGGGAGGTTCATCTAGAATACCTGCTGTTTTAGACCTAGTAAAAAAAATAATTGGTAAAGAGCCAAATCAAACTGTTAATCCTGATGAGGTAGTAGCTGTTGGAGCTGCAATACAGGGAGGAGTTTTAGCAGGAGAGGTTAAAGATATACTTCTACTCGATGTTACTCCACTTTCTCTAGGTGTAGAGACTCTAGGCGGTGTAATGACAAAAATGATAAATAGAAATACCACAGTACCTACAAAGAAATCCGAAACATATTCAACTGCTGTAGATGGTCAAACAAATGTTGAAATACACGTTTTACAGGGTGAGAGAGAAATGGCTTCTGATAATAAAAGTTTAGGAACTTTTAGATTGGATGGTATACCGTCAGCACCAAGAGGCGTTCCGCAAATTGAAGTTACATTTGATATTGATGCTAATGGTATTCTTAGTGTTACTGCTAAAGATAAAGGAAGTGGCAAAGAGCAAAGTATTTCTATCACTGGTGCTTCAACTCTTTCTGATAATGAAGTAGAAAAAATGGTAAAAGATGCTGAATCAAATGCATCTGCAGATAAAGAAAAAAGAGAAAAAATTGATTTAAAAAATCAAGCTGAAACACTTGTATATCAGACAGAAAAGCAGCTTGGTGAGTTGGGGGACAAAATTGATGCTGCAGCAAAATCTAAAGTTGAAGAAAAAAGTAGTGCTTTAAAAGAGGCAACTTCAAAAGAAGATTATGAATCAATGAAAAAACTTCTTGAAGAACTTCAGCAAGAACTTTATGCAGTTGGTTCATCTGTCTATCAGCAACCTGGCAATCAGCCACCATCACCAGGCGCGACGGGCGGTCCTGATCAGACTGATTCAAACGAAAAAGGAGGAGATGATGTAATTGATGCAGACTTTACTGAAACGAAAGATTAGGAAAGGTAACTTTTAATTTCATTAGCAACCCATTTAGAACAAGCCGGAGCAAGTAAGATTCCATTCTTATAAAACCCTGTACATATAATTAGTCCATCTTCAAGATTTTTCATAATTGGTGAAGGTTCACCAACCGGTCTTGACCTTATTCCGAACCATGTTTTAGAAATTTTTCCTTTCATTAGCCAATTTGGTTTTTTATCGAGAAAATTTGTAAGTTTTTCGAATATATTTTCGTCTGGCTTAGTACTATATTCGTCAGTTGATCCAATAATCAGCTTATTTCTTGATTTTGGAATTATATTTTTACCATTTATATTGAATTGCTTTGGTAGCGACAATAAGTCTACTTCTGCATAATTTATATCAATTTCCATAGCTTGACCTAAAACAGGTTTCAATTTGATGTCGTGAGATAGGCTATCTATTAAATCAACTGCTTTAAGTGAATTACACAAAATAACCATGTCAGATTTGATTTTTTCATTATTCTTTGTTATGGAAATCCATTGACTTTTTGATTTTTTGATTTTTATTATTTCTTCTTCCAAAAAATTTACTTTTTTATGTTTTAGATATTTATGTAATGTTTTAAGTAAAGATAAAGCATCTATTCTGCCATCTTCGTAGGAAATCATACCTTTTATATTTTTTGTTTGGAATGCTTTATTTATATTTTTGATAAATATTGAGTCTCTTTCTAGAATTTGTAAGTTTAGATCATTATTGTCATAAATAAATTTCTCTAATTTTTTAAACTTTTCTTCATTAGTAGTTAGTTGTATTAAGGGTTTTTGGATATTTAATTCACAATTAAATTTTTGCAGGAATGTAATCCATTGTGGCCATAATTCAATGCTTTGTTTCCTGAGATCCCAGCTTCTACCTCTTCTTTTTTGATACATATTGCCCATTAGTAAGCCTAAAGCTGCATTACTACTATTTTGGAGTTGAGTTGGATCTATTATCGTTACTTGGAAACCTAATTCTGATAATTCTAAGGCGTTAAACTTTCCAATAATCCCTGCTCCAATAATAACTATATGTGCTTTTTGAAAATTTTCTTTTAAGCTTTTCATTGATATATTAGATATAATTGCTTACTTGAATTAATAGTTAAAGATTTTTGGAACATCCTTCAATTATATTCAAAATTGTTTGTCCCGATCGTCCTGGTCTTGTAAGTTTACTTACAAGTTGGATTTCAAATTACGGTGGCAATATAAAACATTCTGATCATCATACAGATCAAGATGCGGGTTTGTTTCTTAGCCGAATTGAATGGAATAGTAAAAATCCATCTTTTAATAGAGACGAAATTTATAAAGAATTTGAAAAAATTGCATATGAAGTAAATGGAAAATTTAACGTGAATTACTCTGATGAAATTCCAAATGTTGCTATTTTCGTGAGTAAACAAAATCATTGTTTGATTGATTTACTTTGGCGAGTAAGAAATGGTGAACTCAAAATGAAAGTCCCGTTAATAATTTCAAATCATTCAGATCTCGAAAATATAGCAAATGATTTTAATGCAAAATTTGTACATATTGATACCCTTAATATTGATAAATCTATTGTTGAAGATCAATTTTTAAATCTACTAAAAGAATATGAAATTGATCTTGTTGTATTAGCCAAATATATGCAAATTTTGAGTGACTCTTTTTTAAAAAAGTTTTCTTCAATAATAAATATCCATCATTCTTTCTTACCTGCATTTAAGGGCGGACAACCATATCATCGAGCATGGAAGAGAGGTGTTAAATTAATCGGTGCAACTGCTCACTATGTTACTGAAGATCTAGATGAAGGCCCGATAATAGAGCAATGCACAGTTAATGTAAGTCATAGGGATGAAGTTGAGGATTTGATTAGAAAAGGAAGAGATATTGAAAGAGTTGCTTTAGCAAGAGCTGTAAGATTACACCTGAATCATCAAGTATTTGTTTACAATAGTAAAACTGCTGTTTTTGATTGAAGGTAGTTTCTTAGTCTTCTAATTCTATTTGTATTTGTCTTTCATAAATTGATTCTTCATTTAAAGCTCTTGCTATAAAGAAACTGGCAATACAGCTGATTAAGACAGGTTTCATTATTAATAAATTTTTTGTTAAAGCAAAAGCTAAAAACATTGCTGTTATTGGTGTGCGCGAACACCCTGCTACGAAAGCTCCCATTCCCGCAAAAATGTATGTACTTGGTGCATGTCCTGTTGCAATTTCTACCCAGCTACCCATTATTAGTCCGATTGACCCTCCTAAAGTAAGCATTGGATAGAACAATCCACCAGGGGCTCCGGATGCTGCAGCTAAACCTGTTGTGATGAATAAAACTAAAACTGCTAATGAAGCAATTCCAATACTCGTATTTTGTTCAGCTATTATTTTCTGTAATTCATCTAAATTATGAAACGTACTCGGTAAACAAGAATAGATACTTCCTAAAATAAGTCCACAGATACTCATTTTTAAAACAAATTTATTTTTATACCATTTTTTCCCAAGATTTTGCATTAACAAAACATATCTGCTATACAATTCTGCAAAGATTCCAATAATTATTCCTAGTAAAACTAGGTAAATAAAATCTATAGGTAAGAAAAAAACTGATGGATCATACTCCTTTTGAATCAAAAACCCGAGATTAAAATCAAACCCTCCTGCTTTAGGATCTAAACCCAAGGCTTGAATAATATCAGCAGATGAATCTGCAATGAAAGTTGTTATTATTACTAATAACAGAATTACTGGTCTAGCTGAGTTTAATAACTCTTCTATTGCATAGACAAATCCTCCTAATGGGGCGCTAAATACTGCAGCTATTCCAGCACCACCGCCTGCTGCTACTATCACTCTTCTGAAGGCTGTGGGAGCTTTGAGCCACTTGGCCATTTGCCAAGCCACTGATCCTCCCATTTGAACTGATGGACCTTCTGGACCCAAAGGGAATCCACTACCAATAGCAATAATTCCTGATATGAGCTTTACTAATCCTACTTTTATATTCATTGGAACTTGTTTATGCCTTAAGAATCCCATAATTTGACTCACACCTGAACCTTTTGCAGCAGGTGCTATATTTTTGATCAAATATCCTGCAATGGCTCCTCCTAGAGCTCCAAAAACAGGTAAGACCGCAATAGATGGGAATTGGTCTAATAATGCTAATCTCCAATTATTAATAAAGTAGATTCCAGTTTTAAAGGATATGCTTGTAATTGATGCTCCTAAACCAGTTAATAAGAGCGAAAATGCAACTACTAGAGATCTTTGTTTTAATAATTTTTTGATGCTATGAGAAGAATTATTACTTGTTTTTTTAAACATTATCTTTTATAAGGTTTGGCATAGTCCATGATTATTTTGACAAGCTGAAATCGTGTATTTCATCAAATTGAAGATAACGATAAAGTTCCTCTGAATATGGATTAATTTTATTTTTAGTAATATCCTGATATTCTTCTATTTCAGGTATTTTTCCAAGAAGGGCGCAAACTGCTGCTAATTCTGCACTCCCTAAAAAAACTTGCGCATTTTTTCCAAGTCTATTGTCGAAATTCCTTGTACTAGTAGAAAATACTATAGAACCTTCATCTACTCTTGCTTGATTACCCATACAAAGAGAACAGCCAGGTAACTCTAATCTTGCTCCACAATCTTCGAATATTTTATAGTATCCTTCAGCTTTAAGAGTTTCTTCATCCATTTTTGTAGGTGGACAAATCCATAATTTAGCTTTTAAATTTTGTACACCTTCAAGAACTTTCGCAGCTGCCCTATAATGACCAATATTCGTCATGCAAGAACCTATAAAAACCTCGTCAATATTTGTATTTGAAACATCAGTGATTTCTTTTACATTATCTGGATCATTAGGGCAAGCAACTATAGGTTGTGTTACTTTTGCTAAATCAATTTCAATGATTTCTTCATACTGAGCATTTGAATCTGGTTGAATTAATGATGGTTTTTTTAACCAATTTTTCATATCACTTATTCTTCTTGAAATCGATTTTGAATCTTCATAATTGCTATCGATCATTTTTTCTAGCAGGCAAATATTGCTTCTTAAGTATTCTTGAACAGTTTCTTGGGATAAAAGTATGGTGCTACCAGCGCATGAGCGTTCTGCAGTAGCATCAGTAAGTTCAAAAGCTTGTTCAAGTTTTAGGTTTGGTAATCCTTCAATCTCCATAATTTTCCCGTTAAATATATTTTTCTTATTTTCTTTTTCAACAGTCAAGAGTCCTTTGTTAATTGCGAAGAGAGGGATTGCATTTACTAAATCTCTAAGAGTGATTCCTGGTAATAATTCTCCCTTAAATTTAACCAGCACAGATTCTGGCATATTTAATGGCATTGATCCTATTGCAGCGGCAAAGGCAACAATGCCCGAGCCTCCAGGAAATGAAATGCCAAGAGGAAATCTTGTATGACTATCTCCCCCTGTGCCAACAGTGTCAGGGAGAAGCATTCTGTTAAGCCAGCTATGAATTATGCCATCTCCAGGTTTAAGAGCTACTCCACCTCTTTGAGATATAAAATCAGGTAATTCTTTGTGGGTAACAAGATCTACTGGTTTAGGGTATGCAGCTGTGTGACAAAAACTTTGCATTACTAAATCTGCAGTAAATCCTAAACAAGCTAGTTCTTTTAGTTCATCCCTAGTCATTGGCCCAGTGGTATCTTGACTGCCAACTGTTGTCATAATTGGCTCACAGGTCATTCCTGGCCTAACTCCATCTAAACCGCATGCTTTGCCTACTATTTTTTGAGCTTGAGTAAAACCGGCACTACTTTCGGTTGGATTTTTTGGTCGGATAAATATTGCACTTGGTGGATAATCTAATTTGTTTCTAATTTTGTCTGTAAGAGATCTTCCAATCATAAGATTAATTCTTCCGCCAGCTTGAATTTCATCAGTAAGAGTTGATGGATACAAGTTGAATTTGCTTATTAAATCTTCAGTATTTGATTCTTTTTCAATTTTTTTAATAATGCCTTCATAAGGATATATTTTAATACAATCTCCAGTTTTCATATGAGATACATCAGCTTCTATAGGTAAAGCTCCTGAATCTTGTGCTGTATTAAAGAAAATAGGTGCTATTTTGCTCCCAATTATTATTCCACCTGTTTTTTTGTTTGGAACAAAGGGGATATCTTCGCCTATATGCCAAATAAGTGAATTAATAGCAGATTTTCTAGAACTCCCTGTTCCAACAACATCTCCAACATAAGCGATTGGTAAATTTTGTTTTTTTAAATTATCAAGAATCTTTAGTCCATCTGGTTTTTTAAATTCCAACATAGCCAATGCGTGCATCGGAATATCAGGGCGAGTTGTTGCATGTACTGCCGGAGATAAGTCGTCTGTATTTGTTTCCCCATCAACTTTAAATACTAAACAAGTAATTTCTTTCTCTAGAACTTTTTTATTTTTGAACCATTCTGCATCTGCCCAACTATTTACAACCTCTTTTGCATAAACATTATTTCGAGACAATTCATAAATCTCATTAGCTGAGTCGTAAACCAGAATAATATTTTTTAAAACTTCTGAAGCTTTTTTAGCAAGTAAAATATTTTCGCTTTTAAGAATTTCGACTAGAGAATTAACATTATATCCGCCTATCATTGATCCCAGTATCTCAATTGCTTTTTCAGGGTTTATGAATTTGCAATATTTCTCGGAATTAATAACAGCTGTCAGCCAGCTTGCTTTGATGTAAGCAGCCTCATCAACTCCTGGTGGTACCCTATTTATTAACAAATCAAGTAGGTATGATGAGTCGTAATGACTGTCTTGTTCTAATAATTTTGTAACGCAATTTGTTTGCTCTGCATTTAATGGTAAAGGAGGTATTCCTTTGGCAGCTCTTTCGGCTACATGATCTGCATAATCTTTTAGCAATGTTTCCAAATTCTTCATTAGTAAGGTTTAATGCCTAATCTATTGTTATTTTTAATATTGAAAAGGAGAGTATTCATAAATGCTTTTTTAAATATTCAAACTTCTTAATTAATCAATGACGACATCATCAAATAATTCAGCTTTAGAAAAGACATCAGATTTACATGTCGTTGAAACACGTCCATTAATTCCTCCAAGCAGATTACATAATGATATACCTTTAGATCATACCTCCGCTAATACGGTATTTAAAACTAGAAGATCGATACAAAAAATATTGCATCATAATGATCCGAAGCTCTTAGTAATTGTTGGTCCATGTTCAATTCATGATTTAGAGGCCGCAAAGGAATATTCAAAATATATTCAAAACTTTCGTGAAATTTACAAAGATAAATTAGAAATAATAATGAGAGTATATTTTGAGAAACCTAGAACTACTATTGGTTGGAAGGGACTTATAAATGATCCTCATCTGGATGATTCCTATGATATTAATACTGGTTTAAGGAGGGCAAGAAGTTTGCTTTCATATCTAGCAAGACTCGGAATACCTTCTGCCACAGAATTATTAGATCCAATTGTCCCGCAATATATTGCAGATTTGATAAGTTGGACAGCTATTGGAGCGAGGACTACTGAAAGTCAAACTCATAGGGAAATGGCATCAGGGTTATCAATGCCTATAGGTTTTAAAAATGGAACTGATGGTTCTTTTACTACTGCAATCAATGCAATGCAATCAGCTTCAAAATCCCATCATTTCTTAGGTGTAAATGCTAATGGAATGGCTTCTATTGTTAATACTACGGGGAATCCAGATGGTCATATAGTTTTAAGAGGTGGCTCAAATGGCCCAAATTTTGGAAGTCAACATGTTCAGAGAATTTCAGCTGAATTAAAGCAATTTAATCTTCCTCATAGAGTGATGATTGATTGCAGTCATGGAAATTCCAATAAGGATTTCCGAAAACAGTCTGAAGTATTAAAAAACATAGCTTCTCAAATTAGTAATGGTGAGAAAAATATTTTAGGAGTGATGCTTGAAAGTCATTTGAAGGAAGGTAATCAAAAGCTTCAAAAAAAAGAAGATCTTGATTTTGGCAGAAGCATTACAGATGCATGTATAGATATAGAAACAACAAAAGAATTACTCGCTATTTTATACAATTCACTTAGTTAGTTATAAAAAAATTAAAAAATAATGCTGAAGAAATTGGAACAATGAAATTATCTATTCCTAAAACACTAAATTGTTCAAGTAAAGTTGCAAAAAAAGCTATTGTAAAATAATTTAAATTAAAACTATTTTGTTGGCTATATCCAATTGAGCAAACTACTATCAAGCTTGTTAAAAACATTGTCGCAGTTCCAAATAAAGATTTTTTTTGTTTAAAAAAAATCCAGCTTTTTGAGTTAAAGCTTTTTCCTATTAAACCAGCTAATCCATCACCAAAAGTCATTAAAAAGAATCCAGTAATTAATGCATATGGGTCTTTATTCCAGAAAAGATAAATCAAAATAAATAAACTTAGACAATAAAATAATGTCCCATAACTTTTTCTCTCAACATCTTCAATTGTTGGAAATAATTTATAGGTGTAATTTATGAAAACCATTAAGGAAACAATTCCTGTAAAAATAAGAGCTGAATTTTGATCTATTTTTAAAAATTGTGCAATTGGTATTAATGGTCCTATTCCAATATGTATTATTTTTCTGATGATTTCTCTACTATCTTCATTATATTTTTTAAAAATTATTGATATAAAAAAAATGGAAAATAAATATAATAAAATTACAGTAAATTTTATCAATTTTATTAAGCTGCTTTTTGATGCGTTGTCATTACTCTAAGTTTTAATATTGCTTTAGCTTCTAGTTGCCTTACTCTTTCTCTTGAAACATTAATTTGTCTTCCTATTTCTGCGAGTGTTAATGGTTCTTCACCATCTAGCCCAAATCTTAGCTTCATGATTTTTTGTTCTCTTTCATTTAATTGTGAAAGCCAGGTTCCTAAATGCTCTTTTTGAATAGTTCTATCCATACCCTCCATTGGCTCTTCGCAGTTTGGATCAGGTATTAGTTCTCCTAAGGTACTTCTGTCTTCTTCGCCTCTTGCATGAGCATCTAGGGATGCGCAAGGAGCACTTTGAGAAATTAAATCTTCTAAATCTTTTTGATCAATTCCCATCTCAATAGCCATTTCCAATCTGGTGGGTTGTCTACCAAATTTATGTGACAATTCCCTCGAGACTCTTCTCATTTTTGATAATTTTTCACTTATATGAATTGGCAAACGGATTGTTCTTGCACTGTTATCAATCGCTCTAGTCATTCCTTGTCTAATCCACCAGTAAGCATAAGTTGAAAATTTATATCCCATAGCAGGATCAAATTTATCTACGGCTCTCTCTAAGCCAATAGCTCCCTCCTGGACAAGGTCTAACAATTCCAGCCCTTGATTCTGGTATTTTTTTGCAACAGAGACAACAAGCCTTAGATTAGCTGCCATCATCCTATTTCTTGCTCTTTTGCCAATTTTAATTTGGTAAAGATTACGTTGTGTCCTGTCAGTTTCAGGAATTTGTAGCAATTTTTTCATGTTTTGAACATGATGAGCCAACTCTATTTCCTCTGCTGGAGTTAGAAGAGGTACTCTTCCAATGCTACTTAAGTAGTAACCAATAGAGTCCGAAGCGAGTCTTCCAGATTTTTTTTGGCTTTGTTTTGCAGTTAGACTGGATTTTGTTTTGCGAGATATTCCCGCAGTGTTTGGTAATCTTGGCTCGTCAAAATTTTTATCTGAAGAGCTCTTCGCAGATTCCAGAGGGATCCCCATCACCCTGGCCTCCTAAATAATGGATTTTTTAAAAAGCTAGCACTGAAATTGAAATAAAAACTACTTTTACGTTGAAACTTTAAAGACAAAAAAATTTCTTTTTCTTATAATTTCCTGAAATCTATTGATATGAGTGCCTTTTTAAAAAATTAAAAAATTTTAAAATATTAAGCATTTTTTTAAATGTCATAAAAATCAATATTTTTTTCAATTTTTTATCAGATCAATTTGCGAACGATTACTTGTTGAATTAAGTGCGTATTTTTCGTAATAACCATCTTCTTTCATTATCCAAGAAAAGTAATCATCCTTCAGATATGTTTGTAAAAGTGAGTATATTTGAAATTTTAATTCTTCATCTTCTATTGGAGTAATAGCTTCTATTCTTCTATCAAGATTTCTCCTCATCCAGTCTGCACTTCCAATAAAAGCTTCATTTTTATCGTTGTTACTAAACCAAAAAATTCTTGAGTGCTCTAGAAAATGTCCAATAATGCTTATTACTTTAATATTTTCACTCAAATTTTTTCTTTGTGGATATAAGCAGCAAATACCTCTTACGATTAGACTAATTTTTACACCTGCCGCTGATGCTAGATAAAGAAGTTCAATTATTTCTGGGTCTACTAAAGAATTCATTTTTGCAATGATTTCGGCTTTTTTCCCTTCCTTAGCATTTTTAATTTCTCTCTTTATGAGATATATAAACTTTTCTCTCATTGATGATGGAGATACTAATAATTTTTGAAAACGTTTTTGTTTAGAAAAACCTGACAAGTAATTAAATAACTCAACTAAATCTGATGCAATCTCTGGGTCTGTTGAAAGTAATCCTAAATCAGTATAAAACCTTGAAGTATTAGAGTTGTAATTTCCTGTTCCAATATGGAAATAGTTTCTTAAACGTCCTTTCTCTTTACGAACTATTAAAGCGATTTTTGTATGTGTTTTAAATCCTATAATTCCATACACAACATGAATTCCAGCTTGTTCAAGTTGTTTTGCCCATTGAATATTATTATCTTCATCAAATCTTGCTTTTAGTTCAATAAGAGTCATTACCTCTTTCCCATTTTCTGCAGCTCTCATTAAAGCTGCGATAATGGGTGAATCCTTTGAAACTCTATATAAAGTTATTTTTATAGCCATAACAATTGGATCATCAGCAGCTTTGTTTATAAATTCTTCAACTGAAGTTTTAAATAAGTCGTAGGGATGATGAAGCAGAATATTTTTTTTCCTCAGTATGTTGAAAATAGAATTGAAGTTTTTGTTTGAAGGCGAATCTAAAATTTTCAATTGTGGATGAGTTTTCCCAATCGATAGATTTTCTTTTAAATCATCTCTATTAATTTTTATCAGCTGATTTAAATCATCAAGCCCTAATAAACTTTTGCTAAAATATATATATTCTTTCTGTATAGAGATACTTTCAATAAGTAATTTTAAGATGTTTTCAGGTATATCTGATTCAACTTCTAATCTAACTACGTCTCCACCTAATCTTCTCTTCTGCAAACTTTGTTCTACTGCCAAAAGAAGATCATCAGCTTCAAGTTCTTTTAATTCTAAATCTGCATCTCTCGTCACTCTAAAAAAAGAGTAATTTATACATTCCATTCCATTAAATAGAGAATTTATGTTATTTCCAATTAAATCTTCAACAGTTATGAAAAAGTGAGAAATTTTATCTTCACTTTCAATCATTTCATTAGGAATTTGTATAAATCGATTTATATTTTTTGTTGGTATTTTTATTCGGACAAATTGATTCTTAGAAGCTTCCCCATCCTTTATTAAGGCTGCCAAGTTTAGACTTAAGTTACTTATAAATGGGAATGGATGGGCGGGATCAACAACTAATGGAGTTAATAAAGGGAATATAGATGAAGTAAAGAAGTTATCACACCAATTTTTTTGATTATCACTTAGTTCCACATATTTTTTTAAAATTACACCTTCTTTCTTTAATTCAGTTTTTAATTCACTATTGAAATAGTTTTCTTGAAGAGTAGTTAAATTTTTTACTTCTTTATTGATTTTTGCTAATTGCTCTTTAGGGCTAAGCCCATCAATACTTTTTTTTGTAATTCCTGCTTCAACTTGAGCTTTTAAGGAAGCTACTCTGACCATAAAAAATTCATCTAGATTATTGCTAAATATTGAACAAAATTTTACTTTATCTAGGATTTTGTACTCCTTTTCCATACCAGTTAGGAGTACTCTTTTATTGAATTCAATCCAACTTAATTCTCTATTAATAAAAACATCAGCCTGGTTTTTCATTAAAGTACACTTGATTTTTGATCATTAAAAGAATTATTATTTTTACCCTCTGCAATAAGGTATATCATGAAAATCAAGATAATGGAACCAGCTATAAAAGGGGATTTTGGGCCAAAGCTATCATAAACTTTTCCCGCCATTGCTATTCCTAAAACACCTCCAAGGCTCTGAAGACCCTGCAGGTTACTTAGTATTGATCCTTGTTTATCATTGTCCAATTTCTTTGATATTAGTGCTCTTAATGTGGGTGTAATTAAACCCGCACCAACTGCTAAAAATGAAACAGCTGTATAAATATTAATTGCGGCATTTTCTTTTGGAGCAGTTATTAAAAAGGAGCATGCTACAAGAATGAAGCCTGATCCAATAAGAGTTAATCTCATTTCACCTAATTGCTTTACAAGAGGCCCAATTAATCCTCCTTGAACAATAATTGCAATTATTCCAACCACCACAAGAGTTCCGCTTGATGCTTTGGTAGTCCAGTTTAAAGATTCTTGAAGGAAAAATATTAGAATATTGGTTAATCCAGTAAAAGCAATGAAGTAAATAAAAAAAGCTAATGATAATTTTTTAATCTTTTCTTCTTTAAAAACTGTAAATAGGTCTTTTAAAGGGTTTTTAAAAATATTTTTCGATTTATTTGAGGCAATATTTGGTTTTGTTTCTGGTAAGTAAAAAAATACAAGGAGGAAATTTATTATTGGAATAATTGAGGCTATTAAAACTGGAATGATAAAGTTATTATTTGTATTTTTGGCAAAAATAACAACAAAAATATTACCTAAGAAAAAACTTAAACCAAAAGCTACACCAATAAGACCAAATGTTTTTGCCCTTTTTTCAGGGCTTGAAATATCTGCAAGAATTGTTGTTGCAGTGGCGGCAGTTCCTCCACTTAAGCCGTCAATCAGTCTCGCTATGAATAATAAAAATAATGGGATAGTAGCTATTGAATTTGACCAATTAAAAAGAACAGTAAATGATAATATAGATATTCCAATTATTGACCCTGTAATACAAAAAAGTGTAACAGGCTTTCTGCCGTATCTATCACTCATAAGTCCAATAAAAGGGGAAGCTGTAAATTGAGCTAGTTGATAAGTACATGATAATAAGCCATATGTACTAGCTTTAGAGTCAAAAAGTAAAACAAAAGAGGGTAAAATGGGCAAAAGTATACTTTCGCTTAATCGATCATTTAGAAGAGTTACGAAAGCACTTAGGAGAGTAAATTTTTTGTTTGGTTTTAATAAAGTTTTTTTCACAATATTTCCATTCATTGCGTTTAACTTCTACTACCATACTTGTTAATGGAGATTAATGTGCCTGGTATTGTTTATTTAGTTGGAGCAGGTCCTGGTGACCCTGAGCTTTTAACTCTTAAAGCTTTACGTTTAATTAAAAATTGTGATGCACTAGTTCATGATGCATTAATTCCAGATGAAATAACTAAAGAGGCAGGAAAAAATACAGAAATTTATCATGTAGGCAAAAGAGCTGGAAAGTGTTCTGTACCTCAGGCTGAAACTAATGCTCTTATTTTGAAATTAGCGAAAGAAGGTAAAAATGTTGTAAGGCTTAAAGGGGGAGATCCATTCGTTTTTTCTAGGGGTGGTGAAGAGGTATCGATTTTAGAAAATAATGGAATTTCAGTTGAAATAGTTCCTGGTATTACTTCTGGAATAGCTGCTCCCACATATTTTGGTATTCCATTGACCCATAGAGATGCTGCTAGTTCTGTAACTTTCGTCACTGGACATGAGGATCTAGATAAAGAAAAAAAGAGAGTGAATTGGAGAGATTTAGCCAAATCTTCAGATAGTTTAGTTATTTTTATGGGTATAAAAAATATTCAATTTATTGTTGAAGAATTAATTTTAGGTGGCTTATGTAAGGATACAAAATGCGCTGTAATTCAAGAGGCTACTTTGAAAAATCAAAAATGTTTTATTGAGAAACTAGATAATCTCGCAGATAAAATCAAAGATAAAGAATTTTTAGCTCCATCAATTATCATTATTGGAAAAATAGTTGAATTTAAGGTCAATAACAATATCACTAAAGTATCTGATGTCTATCTCCCAGATATTAATAAAGTTCAATTATATAATAAATCCCAAAAGTAGATTGGATCGAATTTAGGTTTAATCTTTAATTCATTAACTTGATTAATTTGTCTGCAAGATAAGCTATTAATTGCAATAATTATGTCATCATTTTGAAATTCTTGAGTTATTAATTCTTCTTTTACAATATTTAATTTCAAAGCCTTGGCAACCATTATCCCCTCTAAACACCCGCTCTCTTTTCTAGGAGTTATCCATTGATTATTTCTTTTAATTAGAAGATTAAATGTACTTCCACAACAAAGTTCACCTGACGTATTCAAAAGGATAGAATCATCAAATGATTTTTCTTTAGCTTCTGTCAAAACTTGTATTGCCTGATTATATGAAAATGTTTTGCATTTACTTACAAGACTGAATTCATTTATTTTTTCTGTTTGACTAATGCAAACGCTTATCGGATTAAAATTTGGCTTGATTCTATAGAACTCAAGCCATAAATTATCCAAATCTTTTGTCTCTGAAGTGCTTTCAATTGTTAGTGCTCTACCTCTATTAGTTCCTCGACTATAGTTTATTCTTACTGAAGCAAATTGATCATTTGTGAGCGATAACTTTCTAATTCCATCGTGAATAAGTTGTCTCAAATTTAATTTATTTATTTTGAGATTAATATTTAAAATCTTGCTACTTTTTTCTAGTCTTTTCAGATGTTCATCAAAAAGAATAGGTTTGTTTTCTTTTATCAAAATGGTTTCAAATATACCATCAGCAAATTTTAATCCTCTATTATTTGCAGCAATAAATATTCTATCAATATCCAACCATTGATCCTTGTGCCAGGCTAATGTTTCAATCATTTAAGTGAATCAATTAACGGTAAAAGTTTCCACTTTAGTTCGTTAGTTTCCTCTTCAGGGTTTGAGTCATTAACTATTCCGCAACCAGCATATATATTGATTTTTTTGTCTTTAATTAAAAATGATCTTATTAGTATATTGCTATCAAACTCTCCATTCCAGTCAAGCTTCAAAAATGAGCCACAGTATGGTCCGCGTTCACATTCTTCTAATTCAAAAAGTCTCTGGCATGATCTTAATTTAGGTGCTCCAGTTATAGAGCCCCCAGGCCAACATGCTTTGAGTAAATCAATCCAGTTCTTGTCTTTTTTTAATTTGCCTCTGATTACTGAAGTTAGATGATGAACTTTTAAGAAACTTTCAAGTTTTAATATTTCTGGCACTATAATACTTCCTGTTTCGCAAACTTTACTTAAATCATTTCTTATCAGGTCAACAATCATAATATTTTCGGCTCTATCTTTTTCGTTAGTTATTAAATCGATAGCATTAAGTGCGTCTTGATTTAAATCATTATCTCTGGATCTAGTTCCTTTGATAGGTCTTGATTCTACAAAATTTTTATTATCTATTTTTATAAATCTTTCTGGCGAGGTAGATAATACAGCCTCTTTATAATTATCATTATTTATTATTATTCCTCCAAAGGGAGCTCTTAATTTTTTTCTTATTTTCAAATAAATATCTAGAGGATTATAGTTTTTGAAAGATTCAATTTCGCATTTAGTTGTTAGGTTTGCTTGAAATATATCCCCTAGGGAAATTAATTTTTTCAATTTTAGAATATTTTTTTGAAATTTTTCAGCCATTTCGTCCAAATTTATTTTTGAAAAATCAAAATTCAAATTTGTTTTAATAATTGTTTTTTCTTCAATATTTTTTATATTGTTGATTATGTTTTTATAGTTTATAAGTTCAGATGAGTTTGTTCCTTCGATAATTATTTCTTTTTTTATTAGATTACATTTAATGATTGGATCATATGATGCAATCCATAAAGTTGCCATATTAGATTTTCGCCATGGGTTTTTGGGTTCTATGTAAACTCCAGCTTCATAACTTAACCATCCGATCCAAAATCCTTTTTTAATATTTTTTAAATTGTTAAAAGGATTATTAGTTTTGTTTAGGTTATTGATATCTCTTGATTGGATTATTTTTTTAGGGTTAATTCCTATTATTGACCATTCTCCATTTTCTTTACCATCACTGTCTAGCCAAGCTAATCCTTTATCTCCGAATTTTTTTGTTAGATGATGCGTAATTAGTGCTGGATCCATCCATTTTTCTAGAATTATTTTTTTTATTTTCATTTTTTATTATTGTTATTAAGCCATTTTTCATAAGCGGCATTTCTAATTCTGCAGCTATCACACTTACCGCATGGTTTTGAATTACCCGAATAACAACTCCATGTTTCATCTAAAGGAACATGGTTATCAAAAGCTAATTTAATAATTTCTTCTTTATTTAAATCTAATAATGGTGTCCAAAGTTTGATTGGATTATTTTCTCTTCCTCTTTTATTGGCTAAATCTGCTAATTCTTGAAATTTTTTAATGTAGTCAGGTCTGCAATCTGGATAACCAGAATAATCTAGTGCATTAACTCCTAATCCTATAAAATCTGCATCTATTGCTTCGGCATAACTTAGTGCAACGGAAATAAATATAGTATTTCTCCCAGGAACATAAGTATTAGGAATTTTATTAGTTTGTACTCCTTCTATCGGAATATTTTTTTGAGTATCAGTTAATGACGAGCCTCCCCATAAAGATAAGTCAAGCTTAATAATTTTAAATTCTTCGATATCAAAGTGTTTTGCAATTATCGATGCAGAATTTAATTCTTTTTTATGACGTTGACCGTAGTCAAATGAAAGGCCAAAAATTTTAGCTTCTGATTTTTTTGCGATACCAGTAACTGTAGAAGAATCTAAACCTCCAGATAATAAAACTACTATCGATTTATTTCTAAGAGTCATACTATTTCAATTAATTTTTAAGTATTTGTGAGTTTGAAGGCTCAACTTCCAATCTGGGTTATTTTTTACGAAATCAATAGCAAGAGAAAACCCATTCGCATTGTTCCATGCTGGTTGTAAATAAAAAATTTTATCTTCTTTTTTTAAGTCACCTTCGCTTTTAGAGATTTGATATTGTTTTAAAGTTTCTTTTTTTATTTGAATAGCAAATTCAATATCTTCTATTTCATTTATGACTATTTTGATTTCATTACAATTTTTTAAAAAATAATTTTTTGGAGGTGAGTGTCTTTTAGGAGATAAAGTAATCCAGTCATAGCTTCCTGATATCGAATTGACTCCACTTGTCTCAATATGAATCTTCATTGGCTTTTGTTCTTTTCCCATAGTCATTTTTTTTATGGCTTTGCAAAAATTATCTAAGTTATGTTGTAAAGGTTCTCCACCTGTAATAACGCAAAAAGATGCTCCTTTTTCTCTGGCAATTTTTATGTGATCTATTATTTTTTCAATTGATATCGCAGGGTGTTTTTTCTCGTCCCATGAATTTTTGGTATCGCACCACGCACATCCAACTTTACATCCGGCTAATCTTACAAAAAAAGCACTTTTCCCAGCATGATAACCTTCACCTTGTAAAGAATGAAATTGTTCGACTAAGGGTAAAAAATTTGTCATTTTCATTCAAAAAAATAAAGAATATTAATTTGATTGATTTAACTTATCTTGAGAGGCTTTTATTAACCCTTTAAATAAAGGATGAGGTTTGCCAGGTCGTGATAAAAACTCGGGATGATATTGACATGCTAAGAAGTATGGATGATTTTCTAACTCAATTAATTCCACTAATCTGCCATCTGGTGACGTACCACTAATTTTGTATCCAGAATCTAAAAAACTTTGTTTGTAGTAGTTATTAAATTCGTATCTATGTCGATGTCTCTCATAAATAACATCCTCATTATATAAGTTTTTTCCAGTTGTATTTTTTGTCAATCTGCATGGATAAACTCCAAGTCTCATTGTCCCACCTAAATCAACTACATCTTCCTGTTCTGGTAATAAATGTATCACTGGATTGGGAGTGTTAGGGTCTAGTTCTGAACTAGATGCATCTGGAAGATTAGCTACATTCCTGGCCCATTCTATAACTGCACATTGCATACCAAGGCACAAACCTAAAAATGGGATTTTATTTTCTCTTGCAAATTTTATAGCCGAAATTTTTCCATTTACTCCTCTATTGCCAAATCCCCCGGGTACGACAATTGCATCAACTTCATTTAAGTAAGTTTCTGATGAATTTTTTTCTATCATTTCAGCACTTACCCAATGTAGATCTAATAAAGCCTTTTGTTCAATGCATGCATGTCTTAAAGCTTCAACAACGGATAAATATGCATCTCCAAGTTCAATGTATTTACCTACTAAAGCAACTTTGATTGGAGCTCCAGGATTTCTTAGGTTGTGTATTAGTTGCTCCCAATTTTTCAAATCACAGTTTTTATCTTCAAGGTCTAGATACTTCAGGGTTTCTTTGCATAAACCTTCTTTTTTTAAAGAAAGAGGTACAGAATAAATACTGTCTGCGTCTAAAGCTTCAATTACAGAGTTGATACTGACACCGCAAAAACCACTAAGCTTCTTTTTAAGAGCTTCATTGATAGATTTATCACTTCTGCATACAAGTAAATCTGGCTGAATTCCAATTGATCTTAATTCTTTCACTGAATGTTGTGTTGGTTTAGTTTTTATTTCGCCAGAGGTTTTGATGTAAGGAAGTAATGTTACGTGTATGTATGCAACATCGTTCCTACTGACATCATTTTTAAATTCTCTTATTGCCTCTAAAAAAGGTAGAGATTCAATATCACCAACTGTTCCACCAATTTCAGTAATGATAATATCTGCATTACTGTTGGCGGCTACTCTATGAATTCTTTCTCTTATTTCTCCCGTTATGTGAGGTATTACTTGCACAGTTCCACCGTCATAACTTCCTCTTCTTTCTTTATTGATAACTGCTTGATAGATAGATCCCGTAGTCACACTATTTAACCTAGTCATTGCAGTATCAGTAAATCTTTCATAGTGACCTAAATCCAGATCGGTTTCAGCCCCATCTTCAGTTACAAATACCTCTCCATGTTGAAAAGGGCTCATTGTTCCTGGATCAACATTTAGATATGGATCTAGTTTTAATATTGAAACACTATATCCTCTAGACTTTAATAATCTTCCTAAGCTTGCAGCTACAATTCCTTTACCAATGCTTGAAACTACTCCTCCGGTGACAAATACAAATTTTGACATTAAATATTTTTAATTAAGCACAGCCTCCTTATATTTTATTTAAACAAAAAACTTTTAGAACATCCATATATATTCTTATTCATCAATTGTTATTTCAATATCTAATTCTTTTAATTGTGATTCAGAGACATTTGAAGGTGCATTTGTGAGAAGACATTTTGCTTGTTGATTTTTTGGAAAAGCAATGGTTTCTCTGATTGAATCTGCACCAATGATCAGCATGGTAATACGATCCAATCCAAACGCTATTCCACCATGAGGAGGAGCACCCATTTCTAGTGCTTCTATTAAAAATCCAAATTTTTCATCAATCTCTTTATCAGTAAGTCCTACCGTTTTCAGAACTTCTCTTTGTAAGTTCGATTCATGGATACGTAAAGAGCCACCTCCTAACTCCAATCCATTAAGAACTAAGTCATAAGCATTTGCTGTAGAGTTCTCAATTTCTTTTTTCAAGTTTTCAGAATCTTTAGATTTTATATTTTTTGGGGAACAAAAAGGATGATGTAAAGCTTCATATCTATCTTCCTCTTCATTTCTCTCAAACATCGGGAAGTCAGTTACCCATAAGAAATTCCATTTACTTTTATCAATGAGATTTAAGTCTTTTGCGATATATTGTCTAACCCTATCTAATGACTGATTGACAATTTGTTTATCTCCAGCTCCTAAGAGGATTAAGTCTCCATCTTTTGCTTCTGTGATTTTTAAAATATCAGCTATATGCTCTTCACTTAAATTATTTTTAATTGCCCCAATAGTCTCAAGCTCATTTCCTTTGACCCTTATAAAGGCTAAACCACCAGCTCCAGCATCTTGAGCTACTTGGAAGATGTCACCTCCTGGTTTAATTCTTACGTTGCTAATACTTGAATTACCTCCTTCGACTGTTATGGATTTTATGTAACCTCCAGACTTAATTGCCTTGGTGAAAATATTAAATCCAATGTCACCTAATACTACTCCTAAATCTTTTAATAACATTTGATATCTAGTATCTGGTCTATCAGTGCCGTAAGTATCCATTGCTTCCTGCCATGACATTCTTGGAAAAGCATTATTAAAATTAATATTTAACACTTCTTTCCATATTTTTTTTATGAGACTTTCATTAAAAGAAATTATTTCTTCTTCACTAATAAAGCTCATCTCAATATCTAATTGAGTAAACTCTGGCTGTCTATCTGCCCTTAAGTCTTCATCACGGAAACATTTTGCGATTTGATAATACTTGTCCAGGCCTCCAACCATTAAAAGTTGTTTAAATAGTTGTGGGGATTGAGGTAAAGCAAAAAATTCTCCATTTGAAAGACGCGCAGGAACAAGAAAATCCCGAGCGCCTTCTGGAGTTGACTTTGTTAGTAATGGTGTCTCTACTTCTGTAAATCCAAAATTATCCAGAAATTCTCTAGCAATTTTAATAATCTTATGTCTTGTTTTTAAATTTTCTAGTAGTTTTCCCCTTCTTAAATCAAGGTATCTATATTTTAATCTGAGTTCCTCTTTTGTATTTTCATAATCATGTATAGACACTGGAAAAGGTAAGTTTTTTTTAATTTGGTTGAGAATTTGCAAATCTTTAACCTTAAGCTCTAACTCTCCAGTACTTAAATTTGCATTTATAGAATCTTTGGGCCTTTCATTAATAATTCCGCTAACCATTATTACTGTCTCATTTCTTAGAGTTTCTGCCTGTTTAAATAGATCTGCGCCATCATCGGGGTTAATTGTTATTTGTAGGAATCCACTATGGTCTCTTAAATCAATAAAAATTACACCACCATGATCTCTTCTTCTATCTACCCATCCGCATAAATTAACTAATTTACCAATATCTGTATTATTGAGTTCTTCGCAAATTTTGTTTCTCATCTAAGTATGATTTATTTATCAATAACTTATAATAATTCTTTAAGGGTAAATTTAGTTAATAATTTTTTTTATAAAATGCTCTTTTTGTTATAACCCCTTTGAATTGTTTGCCTCTTATTAATATTTGAACTTCATTATTTATTAAAGCATGCGAAGTATTGATGTATGCAAAAGCTATAGCTTGTTGTTTAGTTGGAGACCAACTACCGCTTGTGATATTCCCAATATTTTCTTGACCTTTAAGAACAGCGCAACCTTTTCTGCCTATTGCTTTACCCTCTATAGAGAGACCAACTAACTTTTTTTGAATACCTAATCTTGACTGCTCTTCAAGAAATCTTCTTCCAATGAATTCGTGATTATTTTCTAGATGTACTAGCCAGCCTAACCCTGCTTCATATGGAGAAGTTTCTTCATTTATGTCTTGACCATAAAGATGCATGCCTGCTTCAAGTCTAAGAGTATCTCTAGCTCCTAAACCACATGGTGCAACATTTTTGGAAATTGAGAAATCCCATAAATTAATTGCTGCTTTTTTAGATAAAAGTATTTCTAGACCATTTTCCCCTGTATATCCTGTCTTTGAAAAGAAAATTTTTTCTTTAGGCGAAATATGTTCAAATATTTTATATTCGCATCCAAAGTTAGGGATATGTGAGATCGAAGATTCAATCCATTCTTCAAATAAATCGAATGAGTTTTTCCCCTGTAGTGCTAAAAGTACTTTGTCTTTTTTAAAGTTTGTTATCGATATTTCATATTTATTTAAATTATTTTTTATCCACTGAAAATCTTCTTCATATCTACTTGCATTAACTATTAACAATAATTCTGATATGTCATTTTCTTGTATACCAAGGTCATAAATTATTAAGTCATCTATTATTCCTCCTTTATTATTGAGCATTACTGTATAAAGCCCCTGACCTTCAGAAAAGGAGTATAAATTAGTAGGAAAAAGTTTTTGAATATAATCCTTTGGATTGATTCCCCTAACAGATATCACACCCATGTGAGAAATATCAAATAATCCTGCTGAAGATCTAACTGATTCATGCTCTTTAATTAATCCTGAAAATGATATGGGCATCTCCCAACCTGCAAAATCCACTAATTTTGCATTGGATTCAACATATTTTGAATAAAGAGGACTTTTTAGCAAATCCATGAAATATTTAGTTTGTATTTAGTATTTTTACACTGTAGTTTAGAAATTTTTTATTGCATATTTTCTAATGACAAAATTAAGCTTCTAATTACTTTGGCTGCAACTATGCTACTTACTCCGCTTTTATCAATTTCTGGAGATAATTCCACAATATCTGAAGCCACAATTCTAAAGTCTTTTAAAGTTTTCAGTATTTCTTCAAAATCATTCCAAAAAAATCCTCCTGGTTCTGGAGTGCCCGTCCCTGCTAATAAACTGGGATCAAACCAATCTAAATCTATTGTTAAATAGATTGGAGACTTAGAGTATGGTAGAAGAGCTTGTTTTAACTCATGTGCATTTCCGCCTGGACAAAAGTTAACCAATTGGTTTTTGTTATGCATAATTTCAAATTCTTCCTTAGTCCCACTTCTAATTCCTACTTGTAAAATTTTCTTTTCAGGTAGCACTTCTAAGCATCTTTTCATAGTACAAGCATGACTATGTTCATTTCCTATATATGATTCTCTTAAATCTGCATGAGCATCAAGTTGAACCAATATTAAATCTGGATATTTTTTTACTAATGCTTCTATAGCACCTCTTGTAATAGAGTGTTCGCCTCCAAGCATAATAGGACTAAGGCGTTTACTAATTAAATAATTTGTTGCTGATTTAACAGATTCAATAACGGACTTTGAGTCATTTTTATCAATTAATATTGATCCAAAATCAACATACATAATATCCTCTAAGTCTTTTTTTATTTTTGGACAATATGTTTCTAGACAAGAACTGACTTGTCTTATTGCTTCTGGACCAAATCTTGCTCCTGGTTTAAACGAACATGTCCCGTCATAATTAACTCCAAATATACCAATTGAGCAATTTTCAGGACTTCTTTTTGCTCCCATATAAATTGCATTTTCGTTATCAAATAAATTTTTTGTCATCTTATGAATCTAGTTCTTTTACAATTTTATTTGGCATCATTTTGAATGCTGCATTTTGAAAATTTAAATTCCAAATTTCACATCCTTTTTCTATTTTTAGAGCTTCATCATAATTTTGCTTTGAAAAATTTAGATCTTCTGAAGAAGCGAATGTCCAACTCCAAATCCCGCTTGGATATATAGGTACAAAGGAATACATAGTTTCTGAAACTTTAAATATATTTTTTAGGGTTTTCAAAATATTTATGTGAATACTTTTGAAGGATTCAGGAGATTCGCTTTGCGTTGCTAATATCCCCTTTGGTGTAAGTATTCTTTTACATTCTTTATAAAAAGAATCTGAAAATAATAAATTTGAAAATTCTGAGGGATCTGAACAATCTATAAATATAACGTCGTAAAAATTATCTCTTGTTTTTTTTACCCATTTAATACCATCATCAACATGTATTTCTAATCTTTTGTCATTCCATGCTTCGCCACCAATTTCTTTTAGAAATTTTTTAGATATTTTGATTACCTCCTCATCAATTTCTACTAGATCAATTTTTGATATTTGAGTATATTTAACGCATTCTCTTACAGTACCACCGTCACCACCGCCAATAATTAGTACATTAGATTTTTCGTCAATGCTACTTAATGCAGGATGCACAAGACACTCATGATAATATTTCTCGTCTTTTAATGATGTCATCCAGCAGCCATCTAACATTAAAGCTTTACCATAATATTTATTTTCAATAACAATAATTTCTTGATATTTTGAGGTTTTTTTAATTAGTATTTTCCCATTTAGGCCGAATCTTGAGCCTTTGTGATATTCATCTATCCATGTTGTAATATTTGTCATTTGCTTTTAGGAATTTTCCCCGCCAGTTTTTGCTTGGCTATTTGCCAAAGCCGTTGAAAGTCCTTGGGAGTTTGTTTTTTAATATTATCTCCTGCATGCTCTTCGATGATTGAAAATCTGTCTAAAAATTTTATATTAGTTTTTTGAAGAGATGACTCAGGATTTATTTTTAAAAAGTTTGAGAGATTCAGAAGGGTAAAGTAAATATCCCCAAATTCATTTTTTATATCTGAATCATTTTTGCATTTAATTGCCTCTTTTAATTCATTTATCTCTTCTTCTAACTTTTTAAAAATCTCATCAGTACTTTCCCACTTGAAACCATATTCTTTAACAACATTTGTGATTTTGTCTGTACCAATTGTTGGAGGTAAATTTTTAATTTTCAAATTTAAATTTCTACTAATTGAAGATTTCATATGAGGTGCTTCTTTTTCTAAATTTTTAATATTTTCCCAAATCTGTTGTGATTTTTTTAACGATACTTTTTCTTTTTTGTTAAAAATATATGGATGCCTATTAATAATTTTCTTATTTAGATTTTTTATAATATCATTTAGTGCAAATTCTTTTTCTTCGTAACCGATTTCAGCATGAAGCATTACTTGTAATAAAAGATCGCCTAACTCTTCACATATGTTATCTGCATTTTTTTCATATATCGCATCTATAAATTCATTACTTTCTTCATACAAAAATGGTATCAAAGATATATGAGACTGTATTTTCTGCCATGGGCAGCCCCAATTTTTATCTTTTAATGCTTTGATATTAGATATTAAGATTTTAAAACTATTTATAGTCTCTAAATCGGAATTGTTTTCCAATTTATATCTATTGTTTGAGGACATAGGATATATTTTATTAATTAAATTTTGCCTCAATCATGAAATATTTAAATACTTAGTATAAATTTTTCAACTTCATCTATTAGAATGAATTATCATGAGGGCGATTAGCTCAGCGGTAGAGCGCCTGCCTTACAAGCAGGATGTCCCTGGTTCGAACCCTGGATCGCCCATTTATTATTTTTCTAATGACTGATATCGTCAATCTTTCAATCAGTCAAAGCGCTGCTTCAGAATTATCTAGGCAAGCTTCTTTTGGAGGTTCTCCTGGAGAAATGTCGATTGATTTGGTAGAGGATAAAAATTGTTCCGAAGGATGGATGCATATTAAATTAAGGCCAGGTACATGTAATGGATCCCCTATTTCAAGAACTGAAGGTGTAACTTTATACGCGGAATTAAAAAAGTTTAATTTACTGAAAGATTTAAAATTAGATTATTACGGTGATTTGAGCGGTGGTGGATTTCTTATTTCAACACCAAAAAATGCAAAACGTTGTTCCTGTGGTTCTGGCTTCAAACTTTTGTAGAATGGAGATATCTTTTTTGCAAACTAATATTATTTTCATTAATTGGCTGCTCTCAAGATAAAATAAATAAAAAGTTTATTGAAATAAAATTTGCATATGACAGAGATGAATGATCAATTATCTTTAGAGAATTATTCACCTTTTGAAGTAGAGAAAAAGTGGCAAGAAAAATGGGAAAGTCTCAAGGCGTTTAGTCCTAACCCCGAGGATAGTGGGGAGCCTTTTTGTGTTGTTATTCCGCCACCAAATGTAACTGGATCTTTGCATATGGGGCATGCATTTAATACGGCTCTAATAGATGTTTTAGTACGTTTTCAAAGACTTTTAGGAAAGAATGTTTTGTGTTTACCAGGAACTGATCATGCTTCAATAGCTGTTCAAACTATTCTCGAAAAACAATTGAAAAGTGAAGGCAAAACAAGCGAGGATATTGGAAGAGATGAATTTCTTAAAAGAGCATGGAACTGGAAAGAACAAAGTGGTGGAAGAATAGTTTCGCAATTAAAAAGGATAGGATATTCAGTTGATTGGACTAGAGAAAGATTTACTCTTGATCAGCAATTAAATGAAGCAGTTATTGAGGCTTTTAATATTCTCTATGAAAAGAATTTAATTTATAGAGGTGAATATTTGGTTAATTGGTGCCCTGAATCTCAATCTGCCGTAAGTGATCTTGAAGTTGAAATGCAAGAAGTAAATGGTCATTTATGGCATTTTAAATACCCTTTAATTTCTGAAAGTGGTGAACAATTAGATAAGTACTTAGAAGTTGCAACAACAAGACCAGAAACTCTTTTGGGTGATACTGCTGTAGCAGTTAATCCTGATGATGATAGATATAAAGAATTTATTGGTGTCAAAGTAAAAGTCCCTTTCGTTAATAGAGAAATACCTATTATTGCTGATTCACATGTTGATAAAGATTTTGGTACGGGTTGTGTGAAGGTTACTCCAGCCCATGATCCAAATGATTTTGCAATAGGAAAAAGGCATAATTTAAAACAGATTAATGTAATGAACAAAGATGGAACTTTAAATATTAATGCAGGTATTTTTCAAAATTTAGATAGATATGAGGCTAGAAAGAAAATTATCCAAGAATTGGATAACTTAGGCCTTTTGACAAAGATAGAGGATTATAAACATACTGTTCCTTTTTCTGATAGAGGTAAGGTACCAATTGAACCTTTATTGTCAACACAATGGTTTTTGAAAATGGATGATATATCACAAGGATGTCTTAATGAAATTGATTCAAAAAAACCATCGTTTATTCCTCCACGCTGGGAGAAAGTTTATAAGGATTGGTTAGAGAATATTAATGATTGGTGTATCAGTCGGCAATTGTGGTGGGGGCACCAAATACCAGCATGGTATGTTTTAGATGACTCTCAAGATTCAATAGAACAAAATACTCCATATATCGTTGCAAGAAATGAAGAAGATGCCTTAATCGAAGCTAATAAAAAATTTGGATCAAATATTAAATTGGTTCGTGATAAAGATGTTTTGGATACATGGTTTTCAAGTGGTTTATGGCCTTTCTCAACTCTTGGTTGGCCAAATACAAATGATCCTGATTTTAAAAAATGGTATCCAAATAATGTTCTTGTTACTGGTTTCGATATTATTTTCTTCTGGGTGGCCAGAATGACAATGATGGGGAATACTTTTACTAATAATATTCCTTTTAAGGATGTTTATATTCATGGTTTAGTTCGAGATGAAAACAATAAAAAAATGAGTAAAAGTTCAGGTAATGGTATTGATCCAATACTATTAATTGATAAATATGGTTCTGATGCTCTACGATTTGCTTTAATTCGAGAAGTTGCAGGCGCTGGACAAGATATCCGGCTTGATTTTGATAGGAAAAAAGATACATCTTCAACTGTTGAGGCTTCAAGAAATTTTGCGAATAAATTATGGAATGCAACTAAATTTGTGTTAATTAATAAAACTTCTAACAATAATTATTCGCTTAATGAGAGTGATGAAACTTCTTTAGAGTTATGTGATAAGTGGATTTTATCGAAATTGAATCAGGTAAATATAAAAGTCGCTTCTTTGTTGAAAGAATATAAATTGGGAGAATCTGCGAAACTTCTATATGAATTCGCATGGAATGATTTTTGTGATTGGTATGTAGAATTTACTAAACAAAGGTTTAATAATAAAGAGACTAAAAATCGACAAATATCTGAAAAAGTTTTAATAAAAGTGCTCAATGATATTTTGATAATGATTCATCCGTTTATGCCGCACATTACTGAGGAACTTTGGCATGTACTGCAACTAAAACCGGATAATGCATTATTATCTCTTCAAAAATGGCCAATTCACGAAAATAAATTTGTTGATAATAAGCTTGATAATTCCTTTGAGCAACTCTTTGAAATTATTAGGTTGATTAGAAATTTGAGAGCAGAATTAGGTCTTAAGCCATCAGAAAAAGGTCCTGTATATTTAATTTCAGACAATGATGAATTGATTGATTTTTTAAAAACTTTAGTTGACGATATTCAAATCTTAACTAAATCTTCTGAAGTATTTATTTTTCAAACTAGTGCTGTTGATAAAAATGAATTTGCTAAATCTTTTTCTGGGATAATTAGTGATTTAGAGGTTTACTTGCCTTTTCAGGATTTTGTAAATATAGATGCATTAAAGGAAAGGTTAACCAAGGATTTAAAAAAGGTGACTATTGAATTAGAAAATTTAAATAAGAGATTATCTAATAAAAATTTCGTTGATAAGGCTCCAAAAGATATTGTTGATGAATGCAGATTTAAATTAAATGAGGGTTCGGTGCAAAAGGAGAGAATCACTAAAAAACTCGAACTATTGCATTGAGAATGAATATATTTCTGGAAAATATTTATAATTTGTCTTTTTTTTTTAATACTGGGATTGGCATCTTATCGTTCGTTTGTATTTATATTTTAATTGTTTTATTAATACTTCCAGCTTCTTGGTTATCTTTATTATCAGGTTTTTTATATGGCTCATATTTAGGATCAATTATCGTTTTCATTGCCGCTTCCATTGGGGCATCAGTTGCATTTTGTTTATCAAAAACTTTTTTTGCAAAAAAGCTAAAAAACCTTTTTATCCGTTATCCAAAATTAAGTGTTATGGAGAAAGTAGTTGAAAAAGGCGGACTTAAATTAATTTTTTTAGCGAGATTATCACCTATATTTCCCTTCAGTATTCTTAATTATTTTTATGGTTTGAATAATGTTAAATTTAGAGATTTCGCTCTTGGTCTTCTTGGAATCGTTCCAGGAACTTTTTTGTATTGCTCAATAGGTAGTTTGGCAAAAAGTATTCAGGAGTTAAAAAATGTGCAATCACCAAATAATTTATATATTACTATCGTTGGAATTGTTTCCACTTTTTTAGTTGTATATTTCTCAGCTAAATATTCCAGAGAATATTTTGAAAAATCCTAAGAATTTACTCTTTAATATTCCAATCTCTAATAGATGCAATTAAGATAAACCACAACAGTCTAAATTTACCCAGTAAAGTTTTGTTGGATTCTAATTCGATATATTTTGACTGTCCACAAGGTGTTTTTATGAAGTTGAAAACTGTTTTCTTCATCATAAGTCTCTCAAAAAGTCCAGAAAATTATTCTTACATTCTATAACTGAGATTTTTATTTTTTTTTACTAAAAACCACATTTTTCTTTGGCTACTTTGTTGAATATTATTTTTTAAAATTTAAACTTTTTCTCCAGCTTTAAATCCTCTAAAGCATTTGAATCTAGGGAACCTAAGACTAAAAGCCACCGCATCTTTGGATTTAGTTTTAGCATCAGCTCTGATTTCTACAAGTTGACCAATAAGTTGATTCCTTTTTGACCAATATTCTTCACGTTGGATATCACTAAATCCGCTTCCACAACTAAGACTGTATTCATGCCCATCATCTTCACCTTCTACTAGGACAGCTCCCAGTCTACCTTTATTGCGACCTGTGCCTTCTTCAACAGATACAACCTTTAAAGTGACTTCAATGAAAGGTTTTGCTTTTAACCAACTGTGTGTTCTTTTACATTCATAAATTGCATAAGGATCTTTAATCATTACTCCTTCATATCCACCCTCCACAGCAGATTTATTCAGCTCTACAAATCTTTTCTGTCCCGCAGAGGTGTCGAGGTCTACATTTTCCCATTCAAGTGTTTTTATATGTCTTAGAAGTATAGAATGTTTTTCTACCCATTCTTTTACTAATAAACTTCTTGCTGTTTGACTAGTGTTCCATCTCCCTTTTTGGAAGTCTTCAAGCGGGCATAAGTCAAATAGATGTAGAACTGCGTCTTTTGTTTGTTTACCATCTTTTCTATGAACCTGTTTCATTAAATCCTGAAAGTTAGCGCTCATTACTTCACCATCTAGGACTAAGTCATGAGGTGCAGGATCTTCTTTTAAAACGTTTTCTATTTCTGAGATAATATGACCAAAATTATGGAATTGTTTCCCATTACGAGAAAACATTTCTACTTTATTTTGTCTAATAATAGTTAAGACGCGCACACCATCTAATTTGATTTCAATTTGCTTTTTTCCTATCATTTTTTTTTCATGATTTGCACTGTCATGAGCTAAAGGACAAGAAAAAATAGGAATCGCATATTTGGGAAATTTCTTGGCTATCTTGTTGATTGTTTTTTCAGATACACCACATCTAAGATCTTTAATTAAAACTCTTCTATAAAAACCATTCCACTCTCCTTTCGTGGCAGATTCCATAGCCGTAATAATGGCATCGCGCGCAGCATGACCAGTAAGTTCTCTTTGAATAAGTTTATTTGCTAATTTTTTAAAATCTTTCCATAAAAAATTTTGACTTTTATCGTTATCTTTTTCAGGAACAATTTTTACACCAAAAGTTACCAACGGATCAAGTGCCATACGGATACCTTCAAAAAAATCATCTAGGCCTTGTTCCATTGCTTCTGAGATGATTTTTTCTTTATCTAATCTACTTGGGTGTAATTCTAGTTGATGGATTATCTCTTCTTTAAACAATTCTTTTTGCCTCACAAGAAATTATTAATTCACTTTTGCTATTCTGTCTATTTTCCAATCATTTTCAGTTTTTGCGAAAGTAAAATCTAATGGTAGCTCATCTTGTTTATCTTCTGATTTTAAATTTAAAGTTATGATGATTTGATCTTCTTGGACTCTAGGTCTTCCTGATTTTAAATTTCTGTATTTATTGAGGTTTAAACTAGCTAAAAATTTAAGAAAGTCTTGGCGCTTCACATGAGTTTTATAAGTTTTTGTAGTTAAACCATACGCTGCATCAATTCTACCAGCAGCTATTTGATCAAAAAACTTTCTTACTAATGGATTAATTCCTCTGGCGCTTATAACTAATTTGACTGCATTAAAAGTCCAAAAAGAAACTAATACAGCTCCGCCAACTAATAATGCTTTAATTCCGATATCTTTAACTAGTGTTGCATCCATGTTGATTTGAGTTTTTTATTACTTTAAGAAAAGAAATCGTTTTTGATGGCTTTTTTTGTCAAAATAATACTAATTTTAATCCATAATGCCTTTAATTCCTCTTTTACCTTTATTTCATAAATTTAATAGCCAGTATTTTGAAAAATCTTTAACAGTTAATAATCAACCTTTGGTTAAAGTTAGATGGAGTGATAATAAATTAAAAACTACTGCTGGTTTTTATAAAAGAAAACGAATTAATGGTTTTGTAGATTCTGAAATTATCTTATCGAAACCTATTTTGAGTAAATTATCTATTAGTGAAATAAACAGTACTTTATGTCATGAAATGATTCATGCATGGGTAGATAGGATATTAAAAAAAAATGAGATACATGGTCCAAATTTCTTAGAAAAGATGAATGACATTAATAAGAAAGAGAAGAATTTTCAAATTTCTGTGAGGCACTCATTTCCTATTGAAAGAAGAGAATTAAAATATATAGGAACTTGCCAAAATTGTGGTGAGAAATTTTTCTA
>QCLV01000005.1 GCA_003214295.1 Prochlorococcus sp. AG-418-F08 | reverse complement strand
TGCAAAGTCAATAAATAAGATGAATGGGCCAATAGGTATAGACCTTAGCGGCTATCTTATCGAAGAACTTAGGAATGATAGTAATTTTGAAGATTTTAAAGAAGATATAGCCAATGCAGACATATTCGTTGCTTCTCTAATTTTCATTGAAGACCTTGCTCAAAAAGTAGTTGATGCAGTATCTCCATTTAAAGACAAACTTAAAGCATCAATTGTCTTCCCCTCGATGCCAGAGGTAATGAGATTAAATAAGCTTGGTTCGTTTAGTATGGCCCAACTTGGTCAATCTAAAAGTATTATTGGAGATTTAATAAAAAAGAAAAAAGAATCTGATGGAGCTAGTTTCCAAGATTCAATGTTGAAGTTATTAAATACACTACCATCAATACTAAAATATCTTCCTGTAGAAAAAGCTCAAGATGCTAGAACTTTTATTCTGAGTTTTCAGTACTGGTTAGGGGGTACAACTGAGAACTTAAAAAACTTCTTGTTAATGATTTCTGAAAAGTACGCTGTTTCAGAGACTATAAAAGATCAAATAGAAGAATTCAAAATCCAAGACCCTGAAACTTTCCCAGATTTAGGAATCTGGCATCCTCTTGCCCCTTGCATGTTTGAAAGTCTAAAAGAATATCAAAATTGGGAAAATAATAGGAAAGATATAAATCCTAAAGATGACAAAACACCAACAATAGGCTTAGTGCTTCAAAGGAGTCATATCGTTACGGGAGATGATGCTCATTACGTTGCTGTTATTCAAGAATTGGAATACCGAGGTGCGCGAGTACTACCTATCTTCTGTGGAGGTCTAGATTTTTCTAAACCAGTTAATGAATTTTATTTCGATTCCATAAATAAGGATCAACCTATAGTAGATGGAGTTGTATCTTTAACAGGATTTGCACTAGTTGGTGGGCCAGCAAGACAAGATCATCCTAAAGCTATTGAAGCCCTAAAAAGGTTAAACAGACCATATATGGTTGCACTTCCACTAGTCTTCCAAACCACACAAGAATGGGAAGATAGTGATCTAGGTTTACACCCTGTTCAAGTAGCACTTCAGATTGCAATTCCAGAGCTTGATGGTGCTATTGAACCTATTATTCTCTCAGGTCGTGATGATGCTACAGGTAAGGCGCATACACTCCAAGATCGAGTTGATGTAATAGCTGAAAGAGCAATAAAATGGTCAACTTTAAGAGTTAAACAAAGAAAGGATAAAAAATTAGCCATCACAGTATTTAGTTTTCCACCAGACAAAGGAAATGTTGGTACTGCAGCATACTTGAATGTTTTTGGTTCAATTTATAGAGTACTTCTTGAAATGAAATCGAAAGGATATCAAATAGATGAACTTCCAAGTAATTCAAAAGAATTAATGGAAAAAGTAATTAACAACCCCGAAGCGATGGATGGCTCTCCAGAGTTAAATATTGCTCATAAGATGTCAGTAAAAGAATACGAAGAGTTCACACCATATTCACAAAGGCTTGAAGAAAATTGGGGTAAACCTCCTGGGAACCTTAATAGTGACGGACAAAACCTTCTTATATATGGAAAACATTTTGGAAATGTTTTTATAGGAGTTCAACCAACATTCGGTTATGAAGGTGATCCCATGAGATTGCTCTATTCAAGAAGTGCTAGCCCTCATCATGGTTTTGCTGCTTATTACACGTATGTTGAAAAAATCTGGGGGGCTGATGCTGTTCTTCATTTTGGAACTCACGGCTCACTTGAATTTATGCCAGGGAAGCAGATGGGCATGAGTGAAACTTGCTATCCGGATTCTCTCATTGGATCATTGCCTAATTTGTATTACTATGCTGCGAATAATCCATCTGAAGCAACAATTGCGAAGAGAAGAGGATATGCTTCAACTATTAGTTATCTAACTCCTCCAGCGGAAAATGCTGGACTCTATAAAGGACTTAAAGAACTAAGTGAACTCGTTGGTTCTTATCAACAATTAAGAGAAAATAGCAGGGGTATTCAAATTGTTAATGCAATAGTTGAGACTTCTAAACAATGTAACCTAGACAAAGATGTAGAGCTTCCTTCAAAAGACATAGAAGAACTTTCAATAGATGAAAGAGATTTATTTGTTGGTAACGTCTATAAACAGTTGATGGAAATTGAAAGTAGATTGTTACCTTGTGGTCTTCATACTATTGGAGAAGCTCCAACAGCAGAAGAAGCGGTTGCAACGCTTGTAAATATTGCATCTTTAGAGAGAGAACAAGAAGGATTAAGATCTCTTCCTGGATTACTCGCAGAATCGATCGGTCTAACTATTGAACAAATTTATGATGGTAATAATAAAGGTGAACTTAAATTTGTAGAGTTAAATGAAAAAATCATAAAGACAGCAAGAGAGTCAATTTTTGCGATGGTCAACTCTTTAAAAATTGTTGATGGCAGAGTTTATTTAGAAAAATCACTTCTTTCCAAACTATTCGATTTACTTAAAGTTTTTGGTCTAAATCTACCTACCCCTTGGCTAAGAGTCTGCAGATTAAATGGATTTAATGAAGTTAATCAGAAGGAATTAAATAAATTATTTGATTACTTACTTTTCTGTTTGGAACAAGTCTGCGCAGACAAAGAAATGGATAGCCTAATTAAAGCGTTAGATGGAAATTATGTTTTACCTGGCCCTGGTGGAGATCCCATAAGAAATCCAGGTGTCCTGCCAAGTGGTAAAAATATCCATGCACTTGATCCTCAATCAATTCCTACTACTGCAGCAGTAGCAGCAGCTAAGTCGGTAGTTGACAAACTAGTAGAAAGGCAAAAAGAAGAACAAGGCACTTGGCCTGAAACAATCGCTTGTGTTTTGTGGGGTACAGACAACATCAAAACTTATGGAGAATCTCTGGCTCAAATCTTGTGGTTTGTTGGAGTAAAACCAAAACCAGATTCCGTTGGGAGAATTAACAAATTAGAATTAATTCCTTTAGATGAATTAGGTAGGCCAAGAATAGATGTAGTAGTTAACTGTTCTGGCGTATTTAGAGATCTATTTATAAATCAAATGGCACTAATTGATCAGGCTGTCAAATTAGCTGCTGAGGCTGATGAACCTTTGGAATCAAATTTTGTAAGAAAACATTCATTAGAACAAGCAGAAAAAGAAGGTACCTCTTTAAGAGAAGCTTCAGCGAGAGTATTTTCTAACGCAAGTGGAAGTTATAGCTCAAATGTTAATTTAGCTGTAGAAAATTCAACTTGGGAGGAAGAAAATGAATTACAAGAGATGTACTTATCACGTAAAACATATGCTTTTAATGCAGATAATCCAGGAGAGATGAATCAAAAAAGAGAGGTATTTGAATCTGTAATGAAAACAGCAGACGTTACATTTCAAAACCTTGATTCCTCAGAAATTTCCCTAACAGACGTAAGTCATTATTTTGATTCGGATCCAACCAAATTAATTAAAACACTAAGAGATGACGGCAAAGAACCAAGTAGCTACATAGCAGATACTACTACCTCTAATGCTCAAGTCAGAACACTTGGAGAGACTATCAGATTAGATTCAAGGACAAAACTTTTGAATCCCAAGTGGTATGAGGGTATGCTCAAATCAGGTTATGAAGGTGTTAGAGAGCTTTCCAATAGACTTAATTACACTCTTGGTTGGAGCGCGACAAGCGGTCAAGTTGATAATTTTGTATATGAAGAAACTAATGAAACATTTATCAATGACGAAGAGATGAGGAAAAGATTAATGGATTTAAATCCTAATAGTTTTAGAAGAATAGTTGGTACTTTACTAGAAGTTAATGGCAGAGGATATTGGGAAACTTCCGATGAAAATATAGAACAATTGAGAGAACTATACCAAGAAGTAGAAGATAAAATCGAAGGTGTAAAAGAATAATAATTGTATTATTTCCTGTAAATCCTATCAGCAACTTTTAAAATTTGATAATTCAGTCTTACATTATGTACTCTTACAATATCAATATTAAAATTTGAACAAAGACAACTTATTGCAAGTGTCCCCACATCCCTTTCTTTTGGATTTTTCTCATTCAAAATTTCACCTATAAATCTTTTTCTTGATGCCCCAATTAGAATTGGTAAATTCAAGTTTTGAAATTTATCAAGGTTTTTTAGAATTTCCAGATTTTGATCAATATCCTTAGAAAAACCAATTCCAGGGTCGATTATTAAATTTTCTTTTGATATATTTTTCTCTAAAGCATTTTTTATCAAACTTTCAAGTGAGGACTTAACTTCACTTAATAAATTATCGTAATTGGAAAGTTCATTCATATTTTGACTATTTCCACGACTGTGAGTTACTACAAACGGGCATTTAAATTTTGAAACAACATCTAAAATTCCTCTATCTCTTCTTCCCCCAGTGACATCATTTATCCAATTAGCTCCATTTAAGAGAGCTTCGTAAGCAACCTCAGAATTAAAAGTATCAATAGAAATCAAAACTTCTGGAAATTTAGATCTTATTAATTTCAGATATGGGATTAATCTTTGTATTTCTATATAAGATCCAACTTCTTCAGCTCCAGGCCTGGTGCTTTGGGCACCAAGATCAATAACATCAACACCGTTAGACAAAAAATGTTTAACCTGATCTAAAACTTTTTTTGTAGAATTCAAATCTCCACCATCACTAAAGGAATCAGGAGTTAAATTAATAACTCCCATAATTGAAGTTTTTTGTCTCCAACCTTTTGGCCAAGGATTTTTCTTATTGATAATTTGCGATTCTTGCAAAACTATTTGGATCTAGTGAAGCTCCTCCTACCAAGACTCCATCGATATCACTCATTGACATTATTTCGTCAATATTATTAGGTTTAACTGATCCTCCATATTGAATAATCACATCATCGAAACCTATTAATTTTCGAATCAAAGAACATATCTTATTGGCGTCTTTAGCCTCACAAGTTTTTCCTGTCCCAATAGCCCAAATTGGTTCATAGGCAACAATTAAATTTGATGGATCTGTATTTTCAAGCCCTTGCTCAACCTGTCTAGTTATAACTCTATAAGCTTCTCCTCTTTCTCTCTGCTCTAATGTTTCTCCAACACAAACTATTGGAGTAAGTCCACTAGATTGAGCAAAAACTGCTCTTTTATTAATTTGCTCATCACTTTCACTAAAATATTTCCTTGGCTCACTGTGACCAACTATTGCATATGAAACACCATGTTCAATAAGCATTTTGGGAGATATTTCAGCCGTAAATGCCCCCTCATCTTCCCAATGAATATTTTGACTAGAAATATCTAAATAATCAAAATCAGAATGATCCGAAAAGGTTGAAATAGCTGTAAAAGGTGGCGCAATAACAACTTTACGATCTTCTTTTATGTTTTTTATTAAAGGTATAAACTCTTCTAAATAAGACTTAGCTTCAGCACAAGTCATGTGCATTTTCCAATTACCAGCAATAACAGATTTTCTCAAAATACTATCTCCAAGAAAATTATAATAATATAAATTGAGTTGAATACGCTAACTATTCAAAAATTATTTCATTTTTTAGAAATATAACTTTATCTCCCTTGTTTAATTTTCTTCCTCTCTTGGTTTCTATTAAACCATTAACTTTGACAGCACCAGATTTAATGAAATTTTTTGCTTCTCCTCCAGAAGAGACCAAATTTTTCCATTTTAAGAATTGATCTAATTTCATTGTTTTTATACCAATAGATATTGATAAAGTAGGATAAATAATAAAAATATAATATCTTGAGACTAATACCACCAATCAGACCGTATTCAAATAGGTTTATAAAGGGTTTCATATGCATGCTTATTTATGTAGCTTGTTGGCCATTTTTAGCTTATTTAGCTGGGAACTTAATCCCAGCAATCGGATCTGGAGATCTCTCAAAAGTTTCTAGCATAATAGTTAAGTCTTTATTCGTATTTTTAGTTCAAAAAACTGCACAATTTGGACAAGATGTATTCATAGCAAAACCATCTTTAGAAATTAGTGAAGTAATGAGAGGAAATTTATTTAGTAAAATTCAAAAAATAAAGATGAATTCTATTGAAAAGATTTCAGCTGGAGATATCACATATAGACTTACCGAAGATGCAGATAGAGTAAGCGAAGTTATCTATAAAACAGCCCAGGATACTATTCCGTGTACCTTACAATTGATCGCGGTTGTTTTCTATATGTTTTACTTAGACTGGTCATTAACATTATCTACTTTTGTTTTAGCACCATTGATTATTCTCTCTGTTAATAGTTTTGGAAGAAGAGTTTTATTCGCATCTGAAAAAAGTCAAGAATCAACTAGCGATTTAGCGGGTTTAATAGGTGAATCAATAAATGGAATGTCTACGATAAGAGCTTTTGCTGCCGAAACATGGATTGAGAATAGATTTTATAAAAGATTAATTGCGAATAAAAAAGCAAAATATAAAACATTAAAATTACTCGCATTTCAGCATCCAGTTGTAGGCTTTATAGAAGCATTTGGAATATTAGCAATACTAGGTTTAGGAGCCGCAAGAATAAACTTAGGCCTTCTAACTAGTGAAGAATTTAGTAGTTTTTTCGCTGCAATATTGATGTTAATTGACCCAATTAGCCATGTAAGTACAAATTTTAATGACTATAAACAGGCAGAAGCATCGATAAAAAGGTTAAACAATATAAATCAAGAGCCTCTTGAAGATAATAAAGAAAATCTAACAAAGATCGTCAATATCGAGGGCAATATACTTTTCAAAAATGTTGATTTTGAATACAAAAAAGATACTCAAGTTCTTAGAAATATAAATTTAGAAATTAAAAAAGGTGAAGTTACAGCTTTTGTTGGTGCCTCAGGGGCTGGCAAAAGCACAATGTTAGCTTTGATATTGAAATTTATAACTCCAAATAATGGAGATATTTTTCTTGATGAAAAGAATCTAAAATCATTAAATACAAAAGATTTAAGAGAAAAAATAGCACTAGTACAACAACAGCCTTTTTTATTTTCAGGAAAAATTATTGATGTAATAAGAATGGGCAGGAGTTTTACCAAAGAGGAAGTTATTGAATCAGCGAAAAAAGCTAACGCTCACCATTTTATTCAAAAGCTTCCCGATAATTATGAAACGAAGATAACTGAAAGAGGATCAAATCTCTCAGGAGGTCAGATCCAAAGAATAGCAATTGCTAGAGCAATATTAGGAGACCCATCTATTCTCCTTTTAGATGAGGCTACAAGTGCATTGGATGCAGAATCAGAGTCAGAAGTTCAAGAAGGGCTTAATAGAGCCATGAAATATAGAACTGTTATTGTAATTGCTCATAGATTAGCAACTACACAAGGGGCAGATAAAATAGTTGTCTTTGATAAAGGGGAAATCGTTGAGGTAGGGAAACATATTGAATTAATTAATAAAAAAGGAATTTATAAAGAATTATGTGAAAAACAATTAATAAACAGACTGTAATTCTATGTTATTTATAAAAAAGCTAATCTATGAATGACAACACAAATGATGCTGGGAATCCAGTTTTAACCTTTGAGGGAAAGAAGTATTTGATAAATGACCTCTCGAGTGACATAAAAGAATCCATAAAAGGATTACAGATAGCAGAAACACAGCTCAAGATGCATGAAGACACCTTGAAATTACTTACTATTAGTAGAAATACACTAGCTAATCAACTAAGAGAAAAGCTAAAAAACGTAGAGTAGCTTTTAATAATTATGGATTTCTTGAAGAGAGTAAGTATCAATTTCCTTACTTTGCAAGGCTTTAATAGCTTTTATGGCAGCCCTAGCTCCAGGAATAGTTGTAAAAGTTGGAATATTGTATTCTATTGCTGCACGTCTTAAATATGCGTCGTCATGAAGAGCCTGAGATCCTATTGGGGTATTAATTATTAATTGAACAAGTCCTGAACGAATAAGGTCCTCTACATTTGGTCTGCCTTCATGTACCTTTAGCACTTCTTCAACTTGAATGCCCAAATCTGTTAAATATACGGCTGTACCTTTGGTTGCTATTAATTTAAATCCTAAAATCAACAATTCTCTGGCGATATCTTCAAGATTTTTTTTATCTAAATCGTTAGTAGACAAAAATGCTACGCCCTCAGAAGGAACACCATTTCCTGCCGCCAATTCCGACTTAGCATAAGCAATTCCGAAATCTTTAGCTAAACCCATTACTTCTCCAGTAGATCTCATTTCAGGGCCAAGTAATGTATCTGACCCAGGAAATCTTTTGAAAGGTAAAACAGCTTCTTTTACAGCTTGATATTTTGGAGAAAATTCTTTGGTAAAATTAACATCTTTTAAAGTAGACCCTTGCATTAACTGAGTAGCTATTTTTGCAACTGGTTTACCTATGGCTTTTGATACGAATGGAACTGTTCTGGAGGCTCTTGGATTTGCCTCAAGAATAAATAATTTATTTTCTTTATTATTTAAATTTTTCACTGCAAATTGCAAATTAATTAAACCAACAACATTTAGTTTTTTTGCAATTAATTCAGTCCACTTTTTTACAGTATCTAAAGTGGATGTTGAGAGAGAAATGGATGGCAAACAACAAGCTGAATCTCCAGAATGAATTCCTGCAGGTTCCACATGTTCCATTAGACCAGCAATTACAACTGAACCTTCTGAATCACATAAAGCATCAACATCTATCTCAATAGCATTATTCAAATATTGATCAAGAAGAATTGGGTGATCGGGTGATACTTTAACTGCTTCACGAATATATCTGGATAATTCATTTTCATCTTTAACAATTTCCATTGCCCTGCCCCCGAGGACATAAGAGGGCCTAACAACTAAAGGAAATCCAATTTTTTTTGCTACCAATTCTGCTTCATCTTGATTACGTGCTAAACCGTTCAAAGGTTGCCTAATATTTAATTCCTCGAGTATTTTTGTAAATTCTTTTCTATCTTCTGCTAAGTCAATGGAATTTGGAGAAGTCCCAAGTATTTTTGTTCCAGTTTTGATCCCATCATTAGATTTAAGCCATTCAAATAAAGGTAGAGATAACTTTAGTGGTGTTTGACCGCCAAATTGAACAATTAAGCCATAAGGTTTTTCAGCTTCTATGATATTGAGGACATCTTCCAATGTTACAGGTTCAAAATATAAAATATCGCTGGTATCATAATCTGTTGATACAGTTTCAGGGTTACTATTTACCATTATTGTTTCGTAACCATTTGAAGAAGATTGATACGAAGCATGGCAACAACAGTAATCAAATTCTATTCCCTGACCTATTCTGTTTGGACCTCCACCAAGAATCATAATTTTCTTGGATTTATTATTTTCGGAAATCTCGCTATCAATAATTTGAGAATTTAAATTAATGAAAGACTCTTCGTAAGTTGAATAATGATAAGGAGTTGAGGAAGAGAATTCCGCTGAACAAGTATCAACAGTTTTATAAATTGGTATTATATTAAGTTTTTTTCTATATTTTCTTACTTCAAAAAATTCGGAATTAGTTAACTTTGCAATCTGTTGATCTGAAAAACCTAATTGTTTAGCGTGTAACATCAAGTCTCTATCAAGGTCAAAAATATCTTTTTCTTTTAAAAATTCATTTTCAAAATTAAAGATATTACGCAATTTTTCGATAAACCATAAATCTATATTTGAAACTTTTTGAATATAAGAATTTGTTTTCCCAAGCTGCATCGCTTTTTTAATTATGAGAATTCTCTCAGATGTAGGGTTTCTTAGACTATTCTTTAATTCATTCTCGTTCTTGAATTCGTCTAGAGAATCAAATTCCCATCCACATATTCCAACTTCTAACGACCTTAATGCTTTCTGAAATGACTCTTCAAAACATCTACCTATTGCCATTGACTCTCCTACGGATTTCATAGCAGTACTTAGGGTATCTGAGGAGCCTTTAAATTTTTCAAAAGCAAACCTAGGAATTTTGGTAACAACGTAATCAATTGATGGTTCAAAACATGCAGGTGTTTTTTTGGTAATGTCATTTATAATTTCATCAAGTGTATAACCAACAGATAATAAAGCTGCAATCTTAGCAATGGGGAATCCAGTTGCTTTACTTGCCAAAGCAGAGGATCTACTCACACGAGGATTCATTTCTATGACAATTACTTCTCCGTTAGTTGGATTTAATGCAAATTGAATATTACTCCCTCCAGTTTCAACTCCTACCTCCCTTATGATCTTCAATGACAAGTCCCTTAGTCTTTGATACTCTTTATCCGTCAAAGTCTGCGCAGGGGCTACAGTAATCGAGTCTCCAGTATGGACACCCATAGGATCTAAATTCTCAATGCTGCAGACTATTACTACATTATCTGCAGTATCTCTCATCACCTCTAATTCAAACTCTTTCCATCCAATAAGTGATTTTTCAATCAAAATTTGATTACTTGGACTTTCCTCTAAACCTGTCTCACATAAATTGACAAATTCTTCGAGGTTAAAAGCAATCCCACCACCAACACCACCCAAAGTAAATGCGGGTCTTATTATTAGAGGATAGGAATTAATTTTTTTTGATACCTCCTTAGCTTCATCCAAGTTAGATGCAATCCCAGATGGGCAAACATTTACATTTATTTTTTCCATCGATTCTTTAAACAATTTTCTGTCCTCTGCTTTATTAATTGCTCTCAAATCAGCACCAATTAATTCAACATTATTTTTTTTTAAAAAATCTGACTTTGATAAGTTAACTGCAAGGTTCAAAGCAGTTTGACCTCCCATAGTAGGGAGAATTGCATCAGGTTTTTCTTTTAAAATAATTTGCGAGACAATTTCAGGAGTCAATGGTTCAATATATGTTTTACTAGCTATCTCAGGATCAGTCATGATAGATGCAGGATTTGAATTTATCAAGATAATTTCATAACCGGCTTTTCTTAAAGCTTTGCAAGCTTGCGTACCAGAATAATCAAATTCGCAAGCTTGTCCTATAACAATTGGTCCTGAACCTAGAATTAAAATTTTTTTAAGATCACCTCTTTGAGGCATAATTTAAACCTTTATTTATCTCATGCTACTTATAAATCATCAGATGTTAATCAAGTTACTTGAAAAGCAACATTTGTTTCTATAGTATTGAAAGAAAATAATTTTTTATGAGCGAACTTCAGCGACTTAAAAGTTTGTTGCCTCCAGAAAACCAAAGCTGGGTATTTGTTGAAGCTGCTGCTGCTATAGATCCACCCTTAATAACACTTGAAGAAATTGGTCGAGACGAAATAGAAATACAAATAAATTTAGAAGAATGGGATAACTTTGCAATTGACCACAGAAATTTATTATTTTGGCATGAAGTTGGGAAAATTCAAAATGATTCAATTCCTAGAGATGGATGGGAAATGGCCGCTCTAGCCATTGGCCTTGGAGGAGCGATAGGAGAATTATGGGTACAAGATGGATTACTACTGTTACTTGCCCTTGGTTTATCAGGTTTTGCTGGATATAGACTATATATAAAAAATAATTCCGAAAAAAAACTTCAAGATGCTATCTTTGCAGATGAAAGAGCTATAGATCTTGCTTGTAGATTTGGTTATAGTATCCCAAATGCTTACAAGAGCTTAGGTGGAGCTTTAAAACAGTTAATTGACAATACTAGAAAAAAGAAAAAAAGAAGTTTTTTTGAGGATAGATTAGATGCTTTAAGAAAAAGTGCAGAAAAAGCTAGATCAGAATTATCACAGCAAGAAGGTACAGACAATTCAGTCTCAAGTGAAAATGTTTATGGACAATAAAAGTTTGGTTTTAATGGCAGCTAAAGCTTGTGATAACAAAAAGGCAAAAGATATAAAACTCATAAAAATTGACAAAGTTTCTTTCATAAGTGAATGGATATTGATTGCAGAAGGATTATCCGATGTACAAGTTAGATCAATAACTAATTCTGTAGAAGGCGAGCTTAGAGAGAAAGCTAAAGTCGAACCGATAAGAAAAGAAGGTGTTAATGAGGCAAAATGGGCTTTACTAGACTATGGTGATTTGATTGTAAATATTTTCCAACCTGAAGTAAGAAAGTTTTATGACCTCGAATCATTTTGGAGTAATGGAGATAATCTTACATTTCCCTAATTATTTTATGAACGAACCTAAATGCCCTGTACCTAGAGAGCAACAACCCACAAATGAATTCATTGAGTTATCAAAATCTGTTATTTTTTCTTGGCCAAAAACAAAAAAATCGTTGATTCTCGTATTGATTAAATTCTGGGTTGGAGCTTTCATACTATTTATTGTTATTTCTTCAGGAAGTATATATTTCAAAACATCCATTCTAAAATATATTTTATTAAGTCTTTTTTGTAGTTTATCAATACCCATCTTAATTTCTATAAGGTTATATCTTGGTTGGAATCATGTATTCAAGAGATTGACATCTGAAAGAGTTGAGTATGAAGAATCAGGTTGGTATGACGGTCAAGTTTGGATAAAGCCATTAATTTTAAAAGAAAAAGAATCACTTATCGCTTCAATAGAGGTAAAACCTATCTTAAAAAATTTAATACAAATTACTTCTATTATTTCAGTCTTTGCTTTATCAGGAGTTTTGCTATTTCAAAATATTAATTTCTAAATGAGTTCAAACTTCAAAAACCTATACACATCGAATAATCCTCCTCTACAAGCAACCTTAATAAGAGGATCAAATATAGAGTCGATTCATAAAATCCATGCAGTTATTACGGATAAAAAAGGAAGAGTATTAATGTGTGCGGGAAATCCAGAATATAAAAGTTTCATAAGATCAGCATTAAAACCATTTCAGGCAATACCTTTTGTTAGCAGTGGAGCTGCTGCAAAAATCAATAATGATTCAAAATCGATTGCATTAGCATGCGGGTCACATAGTGGATCAAAACTTCATTCAAGGGAAGCATTCAAAATTCTATGGGAATATGACATAGATATTTGTAATCTAAAGTGTCCAAAATCAAAGACAAGTCCGTTAGGACATAATTGCTCAGGTAAACATGCTGCTTTTTTAGCTACTTGCAAAAAAATGAATTGGCCTCTAGATACTTACTTAAAAGGTAATCATCCGCTTCAAATTGAAATATTCAGAATTGTTTCTGAATTACTTGATGTTCCATTTTCTGAAATAAACGCAGAACGTGATGATTGCGGAGCTCCAACTCTATATTTAAAACTATCAGAAATGTCCAAGCTATATTCACTTCTGAGCAGTTCAGATAATCCTGAATTAGAACAAATTAGTAGAGCTATGACTACTAACCCAATAATGATAAGTGATAACAATAAATTTGATACTGAAATCATTAAATCTTCTCATGGACAAGTTATAAGTAAAGGTGGTGCCGAGGGGATCCAGTGCATCTGTAAGGTGAATGAAGGGATAGGATTAGCTCTAAAAGTAGAAGATGGTTCAAAAAGAGCCAAACATGCTGTTAGTCTTCATTTGTTAAAACAATTAGAGTGGATATCTGACTTAAGAATTCAAGACATTGAAGAGAAGGTCTTTAATTTTTCTGAAGGAGTAAGAATTGAAGTTAAAGGTCAATTAAAATTCCAAGAATCCTAAAATATTAGAAAAATAACCCCTTTCAGATGTATGCTATGTATATGACGCGGGGTAGAGCAGTCTGGTAGCTCGTCGGGCTCATAACCCGAAGGTCGGAAGTTCAAATCTCCCCCCCGCCACCAATTGTCATAGCCTCCTTTTGGGGGTTTTTTTATTACAAATACAGTGCTTTAACAAGATAGATGCTTGCTTTTCTTTCCTCATTATTTTATAGATTATTGTGAAATGCGGAAAATATAGTATTTAAAGATCTTTATAGAACTTCTTAGATTTCTTTTTGCATGGAAAATTTTAATTCAACTCTCACTATTAGACCAATAATTATAAAAATAATTCCTATGTAAGAATTCAAAGTCAAGTCCAAAATATTTAATTAAATTTCTATTTAAATTTTAGCCTAAAAATTATTCCCATAAAAATATTTTCATAAAAATAATTTCAAAAACATCTGAATGTTTATCTTTTCTTACTGATTAATTAAGTTATTAATATAAAATTAAATATATAAATTTAGAAATTCATGCAGAATTTTTTACAGCGTGATCTAGGTTCAAGCTTGTTATCAATAGCTGTTATTTTAGGATGGTTAGGGCTGTTTTTTGTCTTCTTGAGAATATTAACAATTTCAATAAAAAGAATCCTTGAAGCTATATTTAAAAAATCATAAATATTAAAATATAAGAAATATTCATGAATAGCCACATAGTCCCTAAACCAATAAGTATAATGACCTAAAAATGTCAATTTTAGATAAGGCAAAGATAGGAGACTCTGTTCAAATAAATTTAGGATTATCAAAAGATAGACTCTCCAAAGAAGTTATTAATGAAATAAATGCTTCTTCAGTAGCTAAGATAGGTGATTTCAGAATTACTGATGGGAAAGGTATTGGAGTTATATTGCAATTATCTAATGGTAAAGAGCAATGGTTTTTTGAAGATGAAATTGACCTCCTCGATGAAAAGGGTAATGTAATTAAAAGAAATAATGATAAAAAAGATAATAGTAATTTTATATTTAACTTTTTTGGAGGATTAAATTATGAAAGTAAAAATAAGGTAAGCGAGTTACTTAATCCAATTAACTTTTCATCCTGGCTAGTTGTATCTTTTAAGGATATTTTTTAATTCGTTAAACATTTTTTTAAGAATAAAATAATCTTATAATTGATTTAAAAATAAAATATCAGATTAAAAAATGAAATGGCACAAAATATTATAGATGTAAGAAATTTATCTAAGTCCTTTGATATCTCTTCAAAAGAACCAGGTTTAAAAGGAACAATTAAACATTTTTTTAGAAGACAAACAAAAAGTTTAAAAGTTATTAAAGATTTAAGTTTTGAAATCAAAGAAGGTGAAATAGTAGGTTTTCTAGGTGCTAATGGAGCTGGGAAAACAACAATCTTAAAAATGCTTTGTGGCTTAATTTATCCAAGTGAAGGTTCAATTTTGGTTTCAGGCTATTTACCTTTCAGGAGAAAAGAAAATTTCCTAAAGAATATCACCTTAATAATGGGACAAAAGCAACAACTTATTTGGGATCTTCCCCCAATTGAATCCTTTTATTTGAATGCCTCAATATATGACTTAGATAAGTTCGAAGCTAAGAAGAGAATAAAAAAACTATCAGAAATGCTCGAAATTGATGAAGAGCTATTCATACCTGTTAGAAAACTCTCACTAGGTCAACGTATGAAGTCAGAATTACTAGCAGCTTTGATACATGAACCAAATATTCTATTTTTAGACGAGCCTACACTTGGATTAGATATTAATGCACAGAGGAATTTAAGAAAATTCCTTCAAAAATATAACAAGGAAACAAATTCAACGATCTGCTTAACTAGCCATTACATGAAAGATATTACATCGCTATGCAAGAGGGTTATATGTGTTCACGAAGGGAGAATATCATATGATGGAAAACTTGACCTATTATTGAAAAAACTTTCTCCTGTCAAAGAAATACTAATAGTTTGTCGCTCAGAAGAGGATGTAATTAAATTGGAAAATTCGGGTTTTAGTGTTAAAAATAAAAACAAGAATGAAATCACTATAAATGTTGAAAACAACTCTATTACTTCTTCATTAAAAACAATCCTAAATAATTTTGATATTGAAGACCTTTTTATAAATGAACCACCTATAGATGAAATTATTGGGAGAGTTTTAATTAAAAAAGATTATGATATCTAAATTAATTAATCGTAAAGTACTCACCTTATTAAAGGTCCAATATTCAAACATGTTGGAATATAGAGTAGAGATTGCATTATGGGCAATTTCAGGGATTATTCCTTTTTTCATGTTAAACATTTGGACAAATAATAATCTAAATGAATCTATAAACATTAGTGATATTATGCTTTCTAGGTATTTCTTATGTGCTTTTTTTGTTAGACAATTTTCTGTAGTTTGGGTTGTATTTAGCTTTGAAGAGGATTCTCTTATGGGGAAAGTATCTCCGTATTTAATCCAACCTCTAAATCCATTTTTCAGATATTTTGCACAACATCTTGCTGAACAAATAACAAGATTTCCCTTCGCACTAATAATCGTATTTTTCTTTTTTATTTTTAATCCAGAAAGTATATGGATTCCAAATTTGGGCATTTTATTCTTATCGATAGTATCGACTTTTTTATCTTTCTTGATTCAATTTTTAATTCAGTCAATAGTTGCATGTCTATGTTTCTGGACAGAGAAAGCATCATCGATTGAAAGATTATTATTTATTCCAACCTTATTTCTTTCAGGTCTTTTAGCTCCAGTAGTTTCATTTCCCGAATATGTTAAATCTTGGATTTATTTAACTCCTTTTCCATATCTAATTGATTTCCCTGCGAACTTGTTATCAGGTAATGAAGCAAATATTAGTGGAGGCTTAAGTATGCAAATTCTATGGATTTTTTTACTTTTCCCATTATTTAAAAAAATCTGGTCTGAAGGTACAAAAAAATATACTGCTATGGGGTCATGAATCTAAGAAAATATCTAAAAGTTTATAAAAAATTTTTACATACTTCTTTGGCTTCTGAACTGGAGTATAAGACCAATATATTATTTGATTTGATTACTGCAATTTTAAGTTTAATAGGGAGTATCTTTCTATTATCTATTTTCTTTCAAAATGATGGTTATATTGGAGGTTGGAACTTTGAACAGGCACTAATAATTCAAGGTATTTATACAATTTTGAATGGAATAACTAATACATGGTTCAATCCAAATCTTACAGAAATAGTTAAGCATATTAGAGAAGGAACTTTAGATTTCGTACTTTTAAAACCTATTGATAGTCAATTTTATATCTCCCTAAAAAAAATCAACCCATCTGGCTTTTTAGAAATAATACTTGGCTTTTGCTTATTGTTATACTGCATCAAAATAAATCAGATTAATTTAAATTTAATCTTTTTGACTTTATGTTTAACTACCATAATCTGCTCAATTTGTATCTTATATAGTTTATGGTTTTTTATCTCAACAACTACTATTTGGTTCGTTAAAACATGGAATGCCACAGAAGTACTAAGATCATTCCTTTATATTGGAAGATTTCCTTTAAATTCATTTTCATTATCTTTAAGAATATTTTTTAGTGTTTTCATTCCTATTGCGTTTATAACTACAATCCCATCTGAAGTATTCTTAGGTCTTTCTCAATTATGGAAAATATTGCTTGAAGTAGTCATTGCTTTAATATTTTTATTTACTTCAAGAAAGTTCTGGTTATACGCATTAAAATTTTATTCTTCAGCATCAAGCTAACTAAATATTATTTAGCAACTTGTCTACAAAATTCCCAAATTTTTTGTTTACTTTTTAACTTAGATAAAGTAGACAACTTCTTAAAATTAGATGTGGATTTTTCGGCTGATAAAAGCCTACACTTGTAGTTAATCTGATAATGCCTTGAAATGATTCCTAATTTGAGTGCAATATCACAAAAGACAATTAATAGCGCAAGAATAGAAACAGTAAAAATAAGTTTTGAAAATGACTTTGAATAAGTTTCATTTTCAGTTTTCAATTCAAACTTCATTACTTAATTATATGCTGGGGGCACTTAATTGCAGCAATAGCCACAGCCGTAACTTTGAAATTTTCAGACTTCTCGATAACCTTTTTAACCTCTAATGGTCCATATTTGTTACTTGCATCGCTGTAAGAAAGAAGTAAAGATTTATAATTGTCATAACCTAAATTTCGATATTCACAGAAATTATCACCAACATAGTTCAAAAGAGTCAGTAATGTTAATTCAATCATTAAAGCTTTTTAACCTACGAAGTTCATACGAATAATACAACGCATCGAATTTTTAACAAGTTTAATTACTTAAAAACACTTAAAAGCTAGAGATAATTAATTTATGTATGTAATTGAAAAATACAAAATCATTTCAAAATTAGAAGAATAATATAGATAGAGATGACTAAAGCACTATCTGTAGTGTTTAACAACTCACTAAATTCCGCTACAGATAGGGGGTTGCAATTTTTGAGAAATTGGTTTAAAAATAAGGTTCCCCATCACCTGGCCTCATGCACATGAGGCTTTTTTTTATGGTTGTAATTTTGAAACAAAGTTTCTACTAAAAGTATTTCTCAATACAACTAGTAATTCATTTAACCTTATGATTCTAAATAAATGTAAAATGAATTTATCGTTACTTACCACAACAGCTATCTTGGGGCTTTTTCTTACAACAACTATTTTGATATTAACGATTAATTAATCTACAAAAAACTTCTAATTGATTTAACAAATAAGCTAATACCAACCAAAAGACAAACTGATGTAAAAAATTTCTTAATTATTATATTCCCTTTTATTTTTGATAAATGAGCACCAAGATACCCTCCTGTAAAAGAACCAACTATCAATATGATTAATATATTTGGAGGTACTGTTCCTATTTTACTCAAATATATTGCCCCGATAAAATTCCAAAAAATTCCAACAGTAAAGAAAGTCAAACTTATTGCTCGAAGAAAATCCATGTCAAAGGTTTTTATTAAAAGTATTGTTACCAGCAATCCAGTTCCAGAAGAAATAGAGCCATTCAAAAACCCTATTAGAAAAATAAAAATTAAAAATCTAATTTTCTTAATTAAATTAAGTTTAGTATCATTAGATATCAAACCTAAATCTGATTTAAAGAACGAGTAAAAAGCTAATAATATTGAAATTAATCCTAAAAATAAATATAAATATTTTTCTGATATATATTCAACAATAGAAGTTCCATAAATCACTCCTGGTAATCCAAAAATTAATATTTGCCAAGCCACACATATATCATTTCTTAGAGATTTGTAATTTCTTAATGAACCACCTATCCCTAATGCCACTGTTGCTAATTTATGACTAGCCAGAGCCTGATAATAAGGAACTCCAGATAAAATCAAAGCTGGCAATTGTAATAATCCTGCTCCACCACCAGAAATTGCTGAAAATGTATTAGAAAAGAAGGATATCAAAAAGATAGCAATACTTTTAAATAATGAATGATATTCGCTATCAACTAAAGTTATTAATAAATAAATCATTAAATCCAAAAACTAATTTTTGAAAATTTATTATTTTAAAAAGAAACTTAGGACCTAGAAGATCTTATCTCCTTATTTTCAATCATAGTTAAAAAAAAACTGTTAATATCAATAATTAAATGTCAAGAATATTATGCATAAACAAGATGCAATTTACCTTGATCAGCTTTGTCCCAAGATAAATAATAAAATCTGGAGAGAGTCACTTCATAAACTTACTAAATATAATTGCATTTATTGCGGGAATCCATCAGAATCACTTGATCACCTTCATCCTATATCAAAAGGAGGTACAAGTACTACAAGTAATTGCGTACCATGTTGTTTATCATGTAACGGTAAAAAATCAGATTCTGAAGTTCTTAGTTGGTACAGAAAACAAAATTTCTATGATCCTAGAAGAGCTATGGCTATAAGAGCATGGTTTAATGATGATTTAAAACTTGCATCAGTTCTTTTGAACTACTTAAATTAAATAATAAATTAATTAATTGAGCAAAATTATTTAAAATAATGTTTATTGGCTTCAATTTAACTTTCTAATTTAGTAGGTATAGTATTTAAATTATTCTTTTTTCCCCATTATTAATTTTATAGCCCCTGAAAATTGAAATATTAGAATAATCATCTTTCCACATTATTGGCGAATCTATAACCTTTCTCTCTGGGGATTTCACAGAAAAAATCAATCCAAAAACAAATAGAATAGTAATCAAGATTATAGACATTACCAATTTGTCAGGAATATTATTCATTTGTTTAATCTATCTAGAAAAATTTTTATCAGGGGTTGTCTTTTCATAAATTTCTAGAAAATACGATTTAAAATATTCAACGCCTTCCTTTCCAATTAATCCAAATGACCTTCCGCAATCATTTACTACTTGCAATGAAATTTGATTAGCCAAGTCATCTTTCTCAATCCATTTTTTTTGTGGATTATAAGAAAAAGATATAATATTCTCTGTTTTTACAATAGCTGACTTCATTGCTTCATCTTTAGAAAAACCATTTTGAACAGCCTTGCAATATTTTCTTGAGAAATTATTTGAGATTCTATTTTGAAGCAAACTAACACTAGGATCCGATGAGTCAAATGCCAAAATGGTTAAAGGATTTAAAAAACATACTATTAAAAAAAATAAAACAAATAAGAACTTTAACAAAGCTACAAATCAATACTCTAATTATCATATTAGTCTTTTTGTTGTTTTTTCAATTGAATTTTTTAATTCTTAAAAGCAATATTAAATTTCAATTTATTAAAAATTAATAGTATTGCAGTAAGTTCAGTAATAATAGTCTGAGGTTTATCTGATTACTAATATGTACGAACCATTGATGACATTACTATTTTTCCCTGACTGGACAAATGGACTTCCTTCCGACTTTTTAATACTTCATTTTTTCGTTGGAGCTGTCATTTTTCCATTTAACATGATTCATGCAAAGGCAAGAAAAATTGATAGTCAGAATCCACAAGAAGCAGCTAATGGGTATAAAAATTCAGATAACACTTCATTCTTTGGTTACGAAGAAATCAATTAGATTCATAAAAAAGTACTTTAAGTAATGAATTAATTGATGATAATTTTCCTTAATACAGCTTTCGACCTTAAAATTTTTAGTCCTAGTCAACCTATTGGGTTATTTATTCTGTTTTTAGGATTAATTTTTACTGGCATGATTTTTTATATTATTTATGCTGTAAGCACGAACAAAGAATCGCTTGAAGACAGAAAGTTAAGAACAAAAAAAGAGTTTTTGCAAAAAGAGAAAATAGGGAAATTATTTCCTAAGAAAAAATAAGTTTAATTGTTTTATTACTGCAAAGAAATCTGTTGATATTGTTGATTATCAAATCGGTAGGATCCAAAAACATTAGTTTTAACTCTTTTAAATCAAACATTCCTAATAAAAAATCTAGTCTAACAACTTCATTTTTATTATGAGAAATTGATATTTCTATTTCAAAAACAAAAATATTTTTCATAACTGATAAAAAATGTTAAAAATAAAGAAATGATTTGAAATTTTGCAGAATTCGCCTCAATATCTATTCCTTGCTAGTGGACATAAGGAGGGGGAAGGTTTTTGGATTATAGGAATCAAAAATTGTGATGAATATATTCTTGACGATAAAAATCTTTTAGATTGCCATAGAAAAGAATTAATCGGAAATGAATCTGCAAAAGCTATTCTTTTCGCCATTAATTTAAACATAAATAATTTATTAAATGCACTAAAAAATAAGAATTACTTAATTGAAAGACCTTCAATGGGAATTTCTTTTGATATCCCATTAGACATATTGGAAAGTATTTTTGATTTTTGGTTAGATATTTACAAAAATAAAGAAGCTTGGGAAACTTGTTTAGGTCTTCTTAAAGTTAGAAAAAGAATTTCCTTGAGGAATCTAATTGAAGGTGGAAGTTTAAAGGGAAACTCTAAAAAATGGGCTACAGAAATTGAAACTTTACATAATTATGTCCCTAATTCACTTAAGCTTGAGAAACTAAATGACCCGATGTGGAAATAATTTGATTTTTATTAATCAATATATTTACTTCGTAGGACATTTAAGTAAAAATAAGAATATTTAATCATTCAAGATGAATAAACCATATTCTTTTAGTAACGATCAAATGAATGGAATTGTGGAAGATACTTACGCCAACATAATAAAAGAATGTGAGAATCTAAAAAAAAATACTAATTGTCCTAATGAGCAGGTGGTAGCACTTTTAAGTGTAATTGCATCAAATTTCGCAACTACTACTAAAAATAATAAGAATTAGAATGATAAATTATTTTACTTGGAGCGAATTTGATAAGGCCGTTGAAGATATAGCTAATAAATGTAAGTTTAAGGAGTTTTCAGGAATATATGGAGTTCCTCGGGGTGGATTATGTCTTGCTGTAGCACTAAGCCATAAATTAAAAATTGAATTAATTTCAAAACCAATAAAAAATTCACTAATAGTAGATGATGTTTATGAAACTGGTCTTACATTAACGACCTTCAAAGATATTGAAGGAGCAATGTTTTTTGTATTATTCAGTAAGATTAAACCTACATGGTGGAATACAGTATTTTTATCAAAAAAAAGCCATTGGATTGTTTTCCCTTGGGAAAATACTTTAAATTCAAAAGGTGACCGCGAAGAGTACATCAAAAAAAGAGGTTTAAGTTGAAAAAGAAATTATATTTGGCAAATCCATATGGATTTTCAAAACAAACTAAAACTCTCTTACATGAATTTATTGAAATCTTCGATGATTTAAATGTAGAAGTATTTGAACCTTTTGAGAGAGCAAAACCTTTAACACAACAAGAAAGTGAATGGGCATATGAAGTTGCAAGAAGTAATTTCCATGATTTAAAAGAATGTGATTGTATTTTTGCGATTGTTAATGGAAATCCACCAGATGAAGGTGTAATGATTGAATTGGGTATCGCGATTGCTCTAAAAAAGGAAATCTTTTTATTCAGAGATGATTTTAGAAATTGTTCCGATAGCGATCAATACCCATTAAATCTAATGTTATTTCTTGGACTGCCTAAAGATGATTGGGAAAAATATTATTTTGAATCATTACAAGATATAAAAAGTAATAAAAAAAGATTTGTTGAGTGGGCAAAAAAATAAGCTATATAAACCATCAATTCTTGAGTTGAAGTTGAATTTTAAATTTATCTATTGAGGTGCTAGAATAATATTTATTTAGAAAATTTTGACACAGGTAACCGTTGGAGAGAACGAGGGAATTGAGTCAGCCCTTAGAAGATTTAAAAGACAAGTCTCTAAATCTGGAATCTTTGCAGATTTAAAAAGACTTAGGCATCACGAAACTCCTATTGAAAAATACAAAAGAAAGTTACAACAGAGAAGAAAAGCAAGAAGAAGATAATCTCCTAGAACTTATAAAGATTTTGTAAATCTCTAATATTATTAATTTTATAGAAGTTTAAAGAAAATTTAACTATTTAAGCTTTTTAAGCTTCTTAACAAGATTTATTCCAACTCCTGAAACAGCTAGAAGATCTTTTTCATCAGCAGCGATAACTGCCTTTGTTGTTTTAAATCCAGCCTCATACAAAGCTTTTGCGCTTTTTGCTCCAACACCTGGAAGTGTAGTCAAAGTTTCAATATTTTTCTTAGAATTTACTGCTTTGGTTTTTGTTTTTGTTTTTGTTTTTGTTTTTGTTTTTGCAGACTTTGCTGCTTTTTTTTCTTTCTTTAAAGGAGTTTCAGGAGTTACTGCACTTTTAAATAAAATTGATTTTAGTTTGCTGAGAAATTTAGAAATCATTGCAATATATAAGTAATAAAATTAGCTCTTCAATTTAATATTATCAAATTCCAGAGGAATTAATAACTAGACAATAACTAATTGAATAGAAATAATTTATTTACAATTACATAAAGACACACATTTAATATTTATGCAAGCTTACTAGCCATTGCAGGGTATTCTAAATTATTTTAAAAACTAAAAAAAGATAAAATGTATATTCAAAATTTAAAGGTAATTATTAATAGTAAAGTTAAGATCTTATTAAAGAATAGATCATAAAATGAAGGTTATTTTTATAAGTGGACCTTCCGGAAGCGGGAAAACAACTTTATCAAATCAAATAATAAAAAAAAATAAAAATGGTATTGTGTTAAGTACCGACAATTACTATAAGACAGGGTTAATAAGTAAATTACTACAAAAATTTGTAGAAGGTTTTTTTGATAGAAGTATTAGTTTTAATAACAAACTATTCAAAAAAGATTTTGACTTTATTTACGAGAATGGAGTTTCAATCTGTGATCGCTATTATAATTTTGAAAAGAAAACAATTCAAAATATCTTAAGCGAAACAAAGAATATTAGTTATTTAATTGTTGAGGGTATATTTGCTAAAGAATTCTCAAATACTTTAGATAATAATGATTATATTTTTTTAGAAATAAAAACTAAAAAAGATGAGTGCATGAAAAGAGTTGTCCAAAGAGATATAAAAGAAAGGGGGAAGAATAAAAAACAAGCTGAGAATGATTTCTTAAAATCATGGATCATTTATTATAAAAAATTCAAACCTAATAGCATAAAAAATAATACAAATAAATTCATTATTGAAAAAAACACTGATATAGATCACATTCTGAAAAAATTATTTAATTAAGTCTTTAATTTTTTCTCTAATATTAAAGCACTTAAAATTGAGCCTTCAATTCTGCCAAATCCATCACCTTCAAACCAGTCTCCGCAAAATCCAATTCTATATTTTCTACTAAATTGTAAAGATAATGGTACGGCAAGACCAGAAGGCTGTGAAGCTCTCCATTTCATAATAGATATTTTTTCGTCAAAATTTAATGTATGTACTACAGAATTCTCTACAAAAAGTTTATTGAAATTTGTAATTATTTTTTGTTTTAAAAATTCTTCATCTTTTGCACTTTTATAAGAATTAATTAACTCTGCGTTTTTTGAATGTACTACAATTCCTAATTTATTATTATCTTGCATCTGAAAAATAATTCTTTCAAATCTATATTTTTTTTCTAAATTATTTTTTAAATAAAAATACCTTTGTTTTTTAGAATAATAATCCTTATAACTATAATTTTCATTGGTATAAATTAAAAAAGTTAACCTGGGAACAAATGTTTGTTCTTCTAAGCAATTTAATAGTAAATCTATTTTTTTATCATTATTAATAGGAATAGCTTTTCTTAATGGAATTTGATTTACGTTTAATATTTTTAAAGACCTCTTATGTAACAACAAATTAGTTGAACAAATTAGATATTTAGACTTGAATTTGTCGCCATTTTTTGATGTTAATAACCATTCCTTAGCATTAAATTTCATATCAACTATTAAAGTTTCAAAGAAAAAATCAATTTTCTCTTTTAAATTGTTTGACTCAATTATCTTTTTCGATAATTCACTCATGGAATCTAAAGATAAATAATTAACCCCGCAAGAAAATTCAGATTTTTTTATTGTTTCCAAATTAGAATCTTCATTTAGAAAAAATAAGTCTGAGTCGTCAATTTTTATATATTTATTTTCCAGTAATTCATCAATATATCTTTTTAATAGAAGATTATTTTTACTGTTAGAAATATTAAAATTTGGAGAACCATGGTTTAGTTTCCAACCTTTATATTTTTTGCTTATTCTTGTACTTGATCTCCCTCCAAGTCCACGACCAATTTCAATCAATCCAACTTTTTTTGTACTATTATTTTTCAGATACTTCGAAGCGAAAACACAAGCAGATATACCTCCACCTATTATTAATAAGTCATATGTAATATCACTTTTCATAGGTTTAATATTGACAGAAATTATTTTTCATTTTCTAAAAAACTATAAACAGAAGTAAGTTTTTCTATTGATGAAAAATCAGTTTCAACTATGGGAGTAATATTATTGTTTTTATAAAAACCAACTAAATCTCTTGTAAAATCATAAAAATCCTCTAAAGAATATAAACATTTTTCTGAGATATGAACTCCTTTCCAGGGACGAAATTTAAACCTTGCTATAAATTGTTTTGAGGGTATTAATAAACTTCCAAATAGATTTATTTTTTTATTTTTTGCTACTTTCTTAAGATAATTTATTTCATTTCTAAGTTCTTTAATATCTGTACCATATTGAAACCAAATTGAATTTATTAATCCTGAAGAAAGTTTCATATTAAACCTTTCTCTTTCTGAATTATCTTTATAATATTTTCCTAAATATGGATTATAAGCTATACCAAGTTTAACTTTTAAATTTTTTTCCTCTTTTATTTGATTTAAAACATTAATTACATCAAAGTTTTTTTTCTTCTTAGACCCTGAAACAAGTAGAACTTCATAATTTTTATTTGAATGAGAATTTATTAAAAAATCTAAAAAATCTTGATATGATTTTTCTTTATTTTGAGTATATTGATGATATAGACTATAATGATATGTTACATTAAATTCTTTGTAATTTTTTGATATATATTTAATAGTTGAATTAAAAAAATCCTTCTTGATCAGCCCCTTGCAAGGAATATTAATATTTTTTATTTTTTGATTTTTGCAGAAATTAAGTTTATTTTCTAACTGCGAAATATTTTTAAATGATAATTCAAATCTTAAATTACTAATCATCAATTAGTACATACATTTAATATGATTATATTTTAACGAAAACATGCATCTGCTACGACTCTTACTTTAGAGGTCATATTTTTTTTCTTACTATTAATTAAATAGTTAGGAGAGACTTCTAATACTGCTTTTATTGAAATTTTATCTTCTGCCGACTTTTGAATGATATCAATAAAACATTGCCAGTTCTTTGAAATTAATATTCCAGGCCACGAGATATAAAGACCTAGAAAAATTCCAGAAAATAGAAACAAAAAAAATCGCATATTTCAAATTTAATATGATAATTATTATAAATATAAAAAAAAGGTACAAGTCTAAAATTAGTTATTAAGATAATTTCATTTTGTTAAAGCAAATCAATTAACCATAAAAGATTTTAATGAACACGAGAGGTTAGAATACAGAAAAAGTAATTTCAAAAAATATGGCAAACCAAGATTATCTAATTGCAATTGCATTAATAGAGCAAAACCTCGTAAGAGCAATGCCCCTTGGAGGAAAAGAAGTTAAAGATAATTTAGATGAACCAGAAAATCTTAAGAGACTTGGAGAAGAAGTTGTTTTAAATCTTTTACTTAGAGTTTTTCAAAGGAGTGATGAGGGAGCATTGAAAAGGGCTTCTGAAGACAAAGGGTTACTTTTGGTTCATATGCATCCAAAAAGGATGCAGAAAGAACTACCGTTTATTAAATCCGAATGGATAAGAGACGGAGATACACAACAATTCTTAAAGTATCTTGGCAATCTTTCTAAAGAAGTATGGACTGCATCATTTATAAAGTACAAAGGTATTGAATTTACTTCTATCTCAAAAAATGAAGAGATCTAAAATATATTTATAAATATTTTCTAATTAAAGGATTTCTTTCTTTATATCATTATTTTCCTTAGTGACTTTTAAACATTTTTTACCATTACCAAAATCTATTGAGGAATATTCAAAATCATTTTTGATGTGCAAGGCACTATTTCCCTCAATACAAATACAAGATTCAATAATTTCTCTCTGAATCACATCAATAACGTAGGGTTGCCTTTCTTTCTCTTCATCGAAATGGGGACAAGCAATACCATTAACTATCCCAAGGCAATCAATTATATTCAGTTCCTTAGCAAAAGAATCAGTTATCCCCTTCTCAAACCAACAAATAGCCCCAGCACTTACACCACTCATAATAATTCCTTTTTCATAAGCATTTCGCAAAATTTTATGTAAATTCCATTCTTTCCAAACAGCTAACATACTTTTTGTATTTCCTCCGCCAACATAAATGATGTCTTGAGTTAAAACTTTCTCTTCTAAGTTTTCTGTTCTAGAGAAGAAATCAATATGGCTTGTTATACAATCAAGTTTAGAGAATGCTCTATAAAAATTTAGTTTGTACAAACTACTATCGCCAGATGCTGTTGGAATAAAGCAAATTTTAGGTCTTTTTTTATTTATTAAAGAAACTATGTATTTTTCAATTTCAAGAGAGCCTAATGAACGTCCAAACCCTCCTCCCCCAATTGCGACTATATTTTTACTAGGCATATTAAATAATAGATTTGTATATGAATTTAAGACAAATTACCATTAAAGATCAACTGGAATTAAAGAAGGTTTATTTTGATTCAATTCAATCTTTAGATGAAAAAATTTATAGTCAAGAACAAAAAAGAGCCTGGTCAAGCCAAGCTTGGAATAACCCAAATTTTGATAAGTCAATCTTTAAAGGAAAAGGATGGCTTATAAGTAAACAAGGAATTATTATTGCTTTTGCCATAAGATATCCCTACGACAGAATTGCGCTATTTTACTGTAAAGGTAAGTTCCAAAGAAAAGGCTACGGCTCTAAGTTACTTAATAAATTAGAAGATGAAGCAAAGAAAGAAGGTTTAGACTCTCTTTATACCGAAGCGAGTTTAATAAGTTATGAATTATTTCTTAAAAATGAATGGGAAATTATACGTAAAGAAAAAGTTATTATAAATAAAATTTTTTTTGAAAGATATAAAATGACTAAAATTATAAAAATTAATTAATTCATAATGTCTGGCAAAAGCAAGGGATTAATTCTGATTCAAAGGGTTTTAATTTGGGCGTTATACTTTCTTTCAGGATTTATACTTTATTCAAAACAAGGTATTTTGCCTTCATTGATAATTACTTTCTCAAGAATTATTTATCCACTATCTATTTTTTGGTTACAAATAAGAATTAAAAAAAGAACCAATTTTCTGCCTATTGATTCAAAAATGACAACTTCGCAATTGTGGTTCAATTTATTACCCGTTATTGCATCATTATTAACTGTAATTTTTTCTTTAACTAATTCTTTCTTATATATCTTAGGAAAATTAATTAACTCTTAAATAAATTAATTATTATTTATTAGCCTTAGAAATTTCTCTCATAAAAAACATAATGTAAAGAAATTTGTCTTTTACTTATATTTGTTTAAATTTTAAATAGTGATCAATAAAATCATGAAAAATATTTCATTAAAGGGAAATATTAATTTTGATAAAAAAAAAGATATAAAAGATTATGAATTATTTTCTTTAAGAATAACAGATAGTTTATATAAAAAAGATATTGGAAAATTCCTTGAGTCTCTCTCTTCTCACTTTATTTAGGAAAATATTCTTTTCTGATCTTCAAATTCAAACAGTCCCATTATTAAATAAGTATTTGAGGGATAATGAGTAAACTAAACCCTTAAGAATACTCCAATGCAATTATTTCTTGCTGACTGCCAATTCCCAGATATTGAGAATCAAGTGAAAGCTTATCAATTATTTGTAAATGCTTGGGAAAACGGTGATATTGCAAAATCAGATAAAACAGAAAAATTTGAGATGTTATTTAGAGTTCATGCTCCAGGGGAGGGTAGAGTAGTCTGTTTATGTAAGGCAGAGAGTGATAAAGAAATTTTCGAGCATTTTGCTCCATGGAGAGCCAAATTTGGCATTCATATGGAATTTACACCTGTAATAAGTTGTCAAAATGTTGTTGATTATCATAAAGATTTGTTCAAAACTTTAGGGTAATTAGCTTAAATCTAAAATTCATCGTGATTAAACCTTTTTCCAATCTAATTTATAAAAAAAAAGATAGAAATTTTCCTTCTTCAAAAAATAAGCTTAAGAAAGAAGAGAACGTCAAATCTAAACCACTAATAATATTTGGTTTTATCATCTCATTAACTTCCATCTTTTTACTTTTGTTCACCATTAATAATAAATTTGGGTGATATATGAGTAATTAGAACTATTACCTGAGAACAAATATGTTCTATTATTAACTTAAAAATAACTAACTAAATGGCGTTTAACGAAGGGGGAATGGCATCAGGCCTTTTAATCATCGCAGTATCGATAGTTTTTGCTGCCGGTTTTGGATTTTTAGTCTTGCATTTTGTACCTGGAACTCCTTTTTAGGTTATCCAACTGAATTTGATTCACAAAATATATTAAACATTAACAGTTTCTAAATCTTGTATTTGATTGTCATCAGAATTAAATTTCTTCTTTAATCGATAGGCATAAACTAATGATCCTAAAGCTATTGTACTAGAAGCAAAAATCCCTAATATGAGTATCAAGGCAAAAAGTCCTCCTATTAGTCCCCCTTTTAATCTAAGCAAATTTGATTTAATTAAAAGTATTGATAAAAAAACAATAGTAGCTTTGAGAGAAGAGATCTTCAAAAAAGTAAATGGATAAAAAGGATTTAACAACATTTCTTTGGCGGGATATAAATATTTAGATTGATTCTAAAAATAAATTTAAAAAACCGCATAAAAAAAGACTCAAATGAGTCTTTTAAAATCTATATAAAATACGATGATTTATGCATCAGGGTCAAAATTCTTTAGGTTTGGACCCGCCACAAGACCAACAAGACCAAAAAGGACTAAAGAACCAATTCCAAAGCCTGCTGCCCATGGATTGAAACCACCTAAAGCAAAAGAAGCTAATAAATTCATGATTTTAAAACATAATATCTCCGAGTTAGCATACAGATTTTTGTGAAAAATATACCTATATTGAGACATTTCTTCGTAATTATTAGAATCGTTTAACTATCCCTTTTAAAAAAATCCACAAAATTTTTATTATTTGTTTTATTATCGAGGAATTACTATTTTGTTGGTGCCCTTTAAGATCATCAAAACTGTTTTTTTCTAATGACTTCCAACTATACCTTCATTTATGATGGAGAATGCCCATTCTGCAATCATTTTGCTGAGCTCCTTGAGATCAAAAGTCAGCTAAATAATATTAAAATTCTTGATGGACGCAAAAATTTAACTCTGATTAAATCCCTCCTAGATAAAGGTTATGACATAGATAAAGGAGCTATTCTCCTGAAAGATGAAGATATCTTTCATGGGGCAGAAGCAATTAATGCTATTTGCAAACAGATAAATAATCCCTCAAGTAATTTACTTTTGTTACTTTCTAGAGTGTTTAAATCAAATAAACGAACAACTTTGATATTTCCTTTACTAGTCAGAGCCAGAAGATTCGCATTGATATCAAAAGGTATATCAATATCCCTAGTTTAAAAATAAAAACTTTCTAAATATTAAATAACATATTTATAAGCTTCTGTATCAATAAATGATAATTAATTATTTATTAGCTAGAACTAGAGGGTAACAACAAGTATTAAATGATAGAAAACTTCAATCCCTTTATTTCATTGGGCGGTGATAACCAAAAAGTTAATCATATGGCTGAAGCGGCACTTGAAATGAATTTAACTTGCAATGATTTAAAGAAGGATTTAAATTTAACTGATGGTGATGTAGTGGATATGTTGCAACTAGTCATGGATAGGTTTAAAAATAGTAATTAAGCAAATATGGTAATTAATTAATCACTATATATCTATAATTTTTTAATGAAAACAGTACAAATTGAGTTTTCGAAATATGAATTAGTTAACTTTTTATGGCCTGAATTAATAGAAGACTACGGATTTGATAAAGCCAGAAAAATAGTTTCTCAAGCTATTGACTTACAAAAAATGAATGGAACTAAAAATAGCACCATGCCAATCATATTTTCTGGAACAGGAGGATTAGCTCTAATACCAATACAAATGCTAGAAAAAGAAAACTTTGAGATTAGTTGTAAAGATAATCAAGTTTTAATATTTAATCTAAAAAGAAAGTCATTTCAAATCTTAAATGAAGCAAATTAATCTAAATTAGTAATTTCTCGATAAAGCCAAAATTACCTTATAGTCTAATAAAACAGCAAACTGATAATGACTTTTGAAGCTACCTACCTTGGATCAAATGGTTGGCTTATAAAATTTAAAAAAACCAATTTAATTATTGATCCTTGGCTCAAAGGAGATTTAATATTTCCTCCAGGTGAGTGGTTTTTTAAAGGATCATTAGAAAAAGAAATTTCAATAGATAAAAAAATAGATATTATTTTGTTAACCCAAGGATTACCTGATCACTGTCATGTTCCAACATTAGAAATGTTCAGAAAGGATATTCCAATAATTTGCCCTAAAAGTGCTGTTGAAACATTAAAAAAAATTGGTTTTAGTTCAATTAAAGTGCTCAAGCCAACTGAAAAGACAAATCATTCTAATTTAAGTTTTGAAGCCACTGCTGGGGCTCCAGTACCACAAATAGAAAACGGATATATTGTTAAAGATGAGCAAGATAATGGGTTTTATATAGAACCCCATGGATATCTTGATGAAAATTTAAACAAACAAAGTCTTGATGCAGTCATTACTCCTACAAAAAATTTAGAATTACCCCTAGTAGGTTCTTTTGTAAAAGGTGCTGATGTAATCCCTAAATTGATTAACAAATTCAATCCAAAATATATACTTTCAAGCACCATAGGCGGAGATGCTAAATATTCAGGTTTTTTGAATAATTTTATTTCAGTTCAGGATCATGAAGAGGAATTAAATTGTAATCTTGTAGATCTAAAGAGTATGCAATCTATTATGATTTAAATCTATCCAAAAAAAGATCTTTAATTAAGTCATATAGCTTGAAAGTAAATCTACTTTAAAAGGAGCTCAAAAAATTCATTCATTTTTTATTACCTCAATACTTTTATTAGCTTTAAATAGTAGCTATGTATGTGAAAATTCAAAGCTTAATCTTGTGATGAGAAATAATATTAATGGTGACTTTTCCATAGTAGAAAAGATATCTGAGTTAAAGCCAGGAGCATTTATAAATATTAATTGGAATAAAAAAAAGCTTATGCTTCCATATTCTCTAAGAAAAGATTATATTTCCTTTACAGATAAAAAATGGGACTGGAGGTATCAATATAATAAGGACGGATCGCCTGATATTAATAATCCTTCTTTATACGAACTTCTCCCTTCTGGGGAGATTAAAACACATTTTTGTAAACCAGAAGATATTAAGCCAAACTTATAATTTCAAAATAACTATTCTAGATTTTTTAACTTCTGAACTTCTTTGTAAAGATGAATAATCCAAAAAACCAAAATAATATTTCAAGATATGTAAAACTTGAAGATTACAAAGTTTTCGATTATGAAATTCCAGAAATCTTTTTGGACTTCGTAATTAAGAAAAATGCTGTAAATGTTACGACCAAACTAAAATTAGTTAAAAAAAATAAGAATGCCAGAAATCTAATTCTTAATGGTAGGGATATATTATTAAAAAAAATATTTATAGATGATTCTCTACTGGGCAAGGAATACTACAAACAGCAAAAAAATAATTTAAAAATTGAAAATATAGACAAGGATAATTTTTTATTAAAAATAGAAGGAATAATTAAACCGAAGGAAAATACATCTCTTTTAGGAATGTATGAGAGCAATGGAATTATAACTACGCAATGTGAGGCGGAGGGATTTAGAAGAATAAGTTTTCACTCTGATAGGCCTGATGTTCTAAGCAAATACACCGTGAGAATTGAAGCAGACAAGAATGATTACCCTGTCTTACTCTCAAATGGTAACGTCGTAAAAGAAAATAATCTTACAAATAATCGACATGAAATAATTTGGGAAGACCCATATCCGAAACCTTCATATCTATTTGCATTGGTAGCAGGGAAACTTAATTATGTAAAAGACAATTTCATAACAAAATCGAATAAAAAAGTAAAAATAAATATTTATGTTGAGTATGGCGATGAAAAATATGTTCAACATGCAATAAGTTCCTTAAAGAAATCTATGAAGTGGGACGAGGATAAATATAACCTTGAATACGATTTGTCATTGTTCAATATTGTTGCAGTCAGGCACTTTAATATGGGAGCAATGGAAAATAAAAGTCTCAATATTTTCAACTCAAAACTAATACTCGCTAATTCTGAAACAACAACTGATGAAGAATTAGAAAGAATAGAGGGTGTGATCGCTCATGAATACTTCCATAATTGGACGGGGAATAGAGTGACTTGTAGGGATTGGTTTCAACTATCTCTAAAAGAGGGTTTAACAGTATTCAGAGATCAACAATTCACTGCAGACGTTCATAATCGTGAAATCAAAAGACTTGATGATGCGAAATTTCTTAGAAGAAATCAATTTAGAGAGGATTCTGGTCCAACATCACATCCTGTAATGCCTGAAAAATATCAAGAAATAGACAATTTCTATACGACCACGATTTACGAGAAAGGTGCAGAAATAATTAGAATGCTTAATAAGCTTGTAAAAGATGAAAATTTCTATAGAGGTTTTAATAATTACATCTCAACATATGATGGAAAGGCAGCAACAATAGACCAATTTATCGATATAATTTTAGAGCACAACAAAGAAATCGATCCTGAAAAGTTTAAAATCTGGTACAAGCAAAATGGGACCCCAACAATTAAATTCAAGAGAATCTGGGATCAAACAGGCGAAAACCTTACAATTGAAGCCTCGCAAAGTAATCCAAAAAAGAAGAACCCATATAATGATTTACCTCTAATAATTCCTATAAATCTAGCTATTTTTTGCAGTGATAATAAAACTATAGAAAAAACAGTTGTTTTAAAAACAAAAAAACAAAAATTTATTTTTAAGAATATAAGATCTCACCTCCAAATTCCTTTAGTAACTTATTTTCGCGAATTCTCTTCACCTGTTGAGTGGGAATCAGACACTACCTTGGATGAAAAGTTTTTAATCTTAAAATATGAAAAAGATTTTTTTACACTATCTAATACTGTAAAAGTATTTTATAAAAAAATTATTTTATGCAGATTAGATGAAAAACCAGATCATAAAATTGAAAATAAATTAATAAGCACCTTAATATCATTTATAAAAAATAAAGATTTTAATTTATCTCTTTTATCAGAATTACTAAGTATTCCGACATTTGCTGAAATTGAATCGGAGATAGAGAATATAGACCCTTTAAAGATATATAAAACTATTGACGAATTAAATCATTTATTCGGTACCAAATTAAAAGAAGAATTACATATTAAGCTCCAAGAAATAGAGAAAAATCTAGATAAAGTTTGGCCAGAAGGTAAAAATGAAAGAAAACTAATCGAAACTATTTGGAAACTACTCTTAAGCAGTGATGACACGGAAATTAAATGCAAAATAATTAATTATGTCGATAGTAACTCGATGACGCTAGCAAAAGCTGCAATGAATTCATTCAGTAGAATTAATTGTCCTGAGAGAGAAATTATTTCAAATATATTCTTCAATAAATGGAAAAATAATAGTGTCGTTTTGGATAGTTGGTTCTCATTTAATGCATCTATAGAAATTGATGAAAAAACAAGCAGCATTGAAAAATTATTTGAAAATAAGTTTTTTGATTCAAAATCACCAAACACTTTAAGAGCTATATTAAATACATTCGTAACAAGAAATAGTACTTTTCATGCAATTAATGGTTCTGGTTATAAATATATTGCAAAAAAGATAATTGAATTTGACAAATTAAATCCAATAATAATTTCCCGTTTTGTAAAAGTATTTAGCAGATATAAGTATTATTCAGAACCTTACAAAAGTAATATGATAGAAACAATAAAGCATATAAAAAACAATAAACTATCAAAAAATACTAAAGAAGTTTTAGATGCAATAATAGATTGATTTTTTGATTATATTTAACTAAATTTAATAATAACGATTGTAAATATTAATAATAAAATAAATACAATATACTTATTAATAAAAATATAATCAAATACATTTTTATTATTATCTTTATTCCACTTTTTATTTACGTATTCCTTAGTTATAAATTTATTAGGTCTACCACAATATAAACATGTCGGGGAAGTTTTTAAAATTAAATTTTTACATTGGGGGCACTTTTTTTTTTCCATAATTTAATCTTACTGAATAAAATTGAAATCAGAAACAATAAATAAAATAAGTAATTTAAATTTTATTTATTATATTTTGATTAATTAAATATCATTGCAAAAGAAAAAATTGATTCTAACTATTTAAAAAAATTCAATATAATGAAAATTAGTATTTGGTTTGAAATGTTTGCTATCGCACTTGGAATGTCCCCTGTCGAAAAAATCACTGTTGCAATATCTGCTTCAATTTTTATAATCGCCTTTACATGGGTCTCTATTAAGGGAGATTTAAGAAAACTTGCTAATGAACTTATTGAAGATAATGAAAATAATCAGGATAATTAAAAAATCTTTTAACCTACTTTGCATGCAAACTAGGATAATCAATAATATGCCTAATTTCTTTTAGAGAAGAACCATAGATTTTTTGACCATTTAAGTGAACTCCAATCCATTTTTCCTTTTGATTAAAAAAGTTACTTTTATTAGTATCGCTCTCGAGATAATCTTTATTATCCCAATTTAAAGTTATATCCCAACCTTTATAATTTTCTATCATTCTGAAATAAAGAACATACTTAAATAATACCTAGAGAGGCATAGAACAAAAACAAAGGAAATAAGTATTTTTTTCGTTATTTTTATTTAATATTTATTTAGTACTGACTTTTATTTTACGAGCAGCTTCATCTGCAATTTTTCTAGCCAAATTAATGTCAGAATTTGATGAGAGAACAACACCCATTCTTCTTCCTTTTCTGGAAACTGGTTTACCAAATATGAGCACTTTAGTCTTTTCAAATTCTAATGCTTCATTAAGACCCTCATAAATAGGATTTAGATACTCTTGATTAGAAAGTATAACTCTGGTTGCAGAGGGTTCTATTAGATCTATATGTGGTATTGGTAAATTTAAAAAAGCCCTTAAATGTAATTCAAATTCATTAATATTTTGACTAATTAATGTAACCATACCAGTGTCGTGTGGTCTTGGAGATAATTCTGAAAATATAACCTCACTTCCTTTTATAAAAAACTCTACTCCGTATAATCCAGCTCCATTAAGGTTGTTTAATATTCTACTCGTCATTTTTTGAGCTTCAATAATTAAGGACTCCTTAATCTCCAAAGGTTGCCAACTACATTGATAGTCTCCATTAGATTGAAGATGTCCAATTGGTAAACAAAAAATATTTTCACCATTTTCTTTTCTTACAGTTAGAAGAGTAAACTCAAAGTCAAAATTAATAAATTCTTCAATAATTACACCTTTAACCTTTCCTCTTGAATTTGCTTGTGCCTGTTTCCAAGCATTTTGTAAATCATTTTTTGTTTCAACAAAACTCTGCCCTTTTCCTGAAGAGCTCATTAAAGGCTTAAGTAAAAGTGGGAATCCAATTTCATCTGCTTTTTTTTCTAAATTTTCAAATTCAAAAATATAATCAAACTTTGCAGTTTTAATTTTTAAATCTTTAGAAGCTAAGTCTCTAATTTTATCTCTATTCATTGTAATTTCTACAGTTCTGGCGTTGGGAACAATATTGAATCCTTCATCCTCAAGTTCTTTTAGGGCTTCAATTGAAAGGGCCTCTATTTCTGGGACAACATAGTCAGGCTTAAATTCTTTTATAACATTTTTTAAAATATTTTTATCTCCCATATCAATTACTCTTGAATAATCAGCAATTTGCATTGCAGGTGCTTTTTCATATCGATCAATTGCGATAACTTCTAATCCTAATCTTTTGGATTCTATTACTAATTCTTTTCCAAGCTCACCACTACCAAGCAATAAAATTCTCTTTTTAGAAAAAATTGATTCTTTCATATATATAAAACTTATTCATCATCACCAGAAGGTTGTGAAGATGTATCATCTGCAATTTTTTTATCTCTAAAATAACTAAATAAAAAATTTCTGCCAAACCAATTTTGACTTTGCATGCTATTAGTTATTGATCTTGAAATTGCTACTAAAAAAAAGATTCCAATCATTGCCCAAATAATTCTTTCTAAAGCAATTGCGGGTGAAAAACCTTGACCGGAATTAATAATTTCAGTAAGTGGGTCTAAAGGGTCCAAATTTAAACTGATTAATAACATTAATTATAAAGGGTTAAATAAATTAAAAATTAAAACTTATAAAAGAAATAAACAAAACCACCATATAAATTAAACACAATAAAGTCTATACAATGCTATCTTCAAAGGGTGAATTTTTTTAGACATGCAAGTTGACGTACAAAATACTACTGTTCTTTCAGCAGACGGATCATCCATAAAATTAGGTGAATATACAGGGGAAGTAATTTTAATTGTTAATGTAGCTAGTTATTGCGGAAATACTGCTCAGTATGAGGATCTTCAAAAGCTACATGATTTATATTCAAGCAAAGGCCTAAGAATACTTGCATTCCCTTGTAATGATTTCGGGAAGCAAGAACCCGACTCTCTTTCAGAAATAAAAGATTTTTGCACAACAAAATACGGAGTTAAGTTTGAAATCTATGAAAAAGTTCATGCCAAAGGCAACACCACAGAACCATACACAACCCTTAACAAAGTTGAACCTGAAGGAGATGTTGAATGGAATTTCGAGAAGTTTCTGATAGGCAAAGATAGTAAAGTAATTGCAAGATTCAAGCCAGGTGTTAAACCGTTTGACGAAAACTTAATAGCAGCTATCGAAGTAGCTTTAGATTCATAAAAACCTTCTTATAATTCAAATTTGAATATTAAAAATAAAGACACTTTATATTAAAAAAAAATAAACAAATTATTATTAGAAATATCCTATTTTAGTTATCAAGCCTGTCTAGTAATATTTAATTTAAAATCATATTAATTATCAGAATCAACTTCTACGTCTATTGTTTCATCTTTAACAGTTCTTTTTTTAGGTTTAATTGATTTTACCTCTGGCTCTATTGTTTCTTCCTTAACTTCACTTTTTTCTGCTTCCTCTGATTTTACTTCTGCCTCTACTATTTCTTCTTTAACTTCACTTACTTCTGCTTCCTCTGATTTTACTTCTGCCTCTACTATTTCTTCTTTAACATCACTTTCTTCTGCTTCCTCTGATTTTACTTCTCCCTCTACTGTTTCTTCTTTAATTTCACTTTCTTCTGCTTCCTCTGATTTTACTTCTGAATTTGCTAAGCTTTGATCTTCATCTTTACTTAAAAGGAATTTTAATAGTTTTTTAAATAATAAGAAACCTTTTTCAATTCTTTTTGGACCTAAAATTAAAAGCAAAATTACTAAAATTATGAATATTTCAGGTGAATTTAAACCTATTAGTTTCATAAAATTTCATATTCTATTTATATTTTAGTACATGCTAAAAATTTAATCTAATTATTCTCAAAAGTTGGTAAATAGAGTTCCCTATTTGATGCAATTAAACTTTCTTCTTTAAAAAAAATCTCAAGGTCTTTTAGATCTTTTATATCTACGAATTCACCACAATTATCTAAAATATTATTATGAGTGAAATTCCATAAATTATCCAAATATTCGTCATCATCTGGAAATGCTACAAATTTTAAGTATGTATTATTCAAAGCATATTCACTAGCAAAATCAGACTCTAATCCTTCCCTCTTAGCATCACAAAAAACTTTAGCAAATCTTTTACCTACAGAAGTTTGAGCACTCGATAGATCTAAATTACCTTGAATAGCTTTTACATTTATTGGTGCAATAAAAATAATTATTGGGAGAAAAATAGATACTAATATAAACAAAAAAATTCCTTTTTTAAACTTTGACTCAACATAAACTAGCAAAAAAATTAATCAATTAGGCTTATTTAAGTAAAAGCACTTATTATAAATTAAGAAATAAATAGAAAGCATAAAAACAACTTATTTTCTGAATTTATAATAAAGAAAGATTAAATAAATTTAAAATTATATGTCTTCAAATATAAAGCTAAAAGGAAGGGGAGTTAACAGGATAATTACTAGTAAGGTAATGCTATCGCCATTAGCAGGAGTTACAGATAACATTTTTAGGGGACTTGTACGTAAATGGGCTCCAAACTCTTTACTTTTTACAGAAATGATAAATGCCACAAGTCTTAAAAAAGGATTTGGAACACAAAAAATCAATCAAATAGATTTAGAAGAAGGTCCAGTTGGAGTACAAATATTTGATAATAGGCCATATGCTGTTTCTGAAGCCGCGAAACAAGCTGAGGACTCTGGAGCTTTCTTAATTGATATAAATATGGGATGTCCAGTAAAAAAAATTGCAAAGAAAGGTGGAGGCAGTGCCTTAATTAAAGACCGAAAACTTGCTATAGAATTAGTCAAAAATGTTGTAAAAGCTGTTAGGGTTCCAGTAACAGTAAAAACACGACTCGGATGGGAAAGTAAAGAAGAAAATATAGAGGATTTCTTATTTAAACTTCAAGATGCGGGAGCAACTATGATCACACTTCATGGAAGAACTAGAAAACAGGGTTTTTCAGGCAAGTCAGATTGGGAAATGATCGGGAGACTTAAAAAGTTGTTGGAAATTCCAGTAATTGCTAATGGAGATATCAAAAATCCAGATGACGCTCTTAATTGTTTAAAAAAAACAAAAGCTGATGGTGTAATGATTGGACGAGGAATTTTAGGATCCCCATGGAAAATAGGAGAAATAGATTATGCCCTCAGAGAAAATAAAAATTTTAAAGAACCAAACACAGAAGAAAAACTATATTTAATTATTGAGCATCTTGATGAATTAATAAAAGAAAAAGGAGATCACGGATTGCTAATTGCAAGGAAACATATCTCATGGACATGCAAAGACTTTAAAGGAGCATCAAATTTGAGAAACAACTTGGTTAGAGCTGTTGATAAAAATGAAGTTAAAAATTTAATAATTAAAATGATTAAAACTTTGAATAATGAAAAAAATAGATTAGCTTAAAACAAATTTATTTTTTAAATGAAAATTATTAGTAAAGAAACAAGTAAACGAGTTTGTGATCACATGAATAATGATCACATAGATTCAGTGCACAAATATCTTATTCATTATGGGAAGATATCAAGATTTGAGAATGCTTATATGGAAGAAATTAATAATAGTTATATAAAAATCAATTACGATGGCCAATCAGCAATTATCAATTTTAAAAATGAAATATCTGAAGAAGAAATTCATTCAACCTTAGTATCAATGATTAAAGACATTAAAAAATAAAATAATTTATAAAAAAATTTCTAATTTTTATTTTCATAGTAATCAGTTATCTTTTTACATTCTTCAAATGAAAGCATGCTTAATCTAGATGTGGCATTTATTTTTAGAATTGCACAAACAGCTAATAAGTCGGAGCTATCAATATCAAGTGCTTCAGAAAGCTCTAGGACCCTAAGACCTTTCATTAGAATTAAAAAAATCTTGTTCTAAATTATCAAGAACCTTGAAATCAATGGGCAGCATTTTTCCCTAAACCTGCTACAAATGGAAAAGTTTGTTCATCTCCAAAAATATCTTCTGCTGAAGAATTAGAAATATTATTTTTTTTATTATCAGGCTTAATTTCTTCAATTTCATTAGAAATATTCTCTTTAATGTTATTTTCAATTTCTTTTGCTAATAAATTATTCGTATTAGAAAATATTGAAAAAACTAATACACATAAAAACAAAATAATTCTTTTCATAAAAAATATTTATCTAATACTATTGTCATATGCCAATAAGGTTATTTAGAAAAACTAGATAACTTTAAAACAAATCTAAATAAATCAAAAAAATATTCATCTTCCCAACTTATTTCTATTTTTAAATCTAATTAAAAAATAAATACCTAGTAACAAAAGAATTGCCAAGGAGTACTGATTAAGAAAAACATAAACTATATATACGAGAAAGGGGAATAAGCAAGCCCTCTTGAAATTTAATTTTTGTTCCTTTGACATATTTTTCCAATTTAAATATTCTTCCCATTGAAAAATCTTCTTCATTTTTCTACTTCTATTTTTACGATTAAACATAACTTTATAAATATAGTCTTGATGATTCTTATGTTAATAAAGAAAATTCATCTACAATATCAAAATAAGTTTTTTTCATTGAATAAAAATATTTTTTAAATAAAAGATGAAATCAAAACCAGTTTGGAAAATAGAAAAAATTGTTTTACCTCAACATGCAGATCATGCAGGTGTAATGTGGCACGGTAATTATTTTAATTGGCTTGAAGAAAGCCGAATAAATGCACTTTCAGAAGTAGGTATAAGTTATTTCGAACTAACTAAAAATGGCTTAGATTTACCTTTAATCAATACTTCAATAAAATATAAATCTCCTTTATTCCTTGGTGAAAAAATAATAATCGAGAGCGAATTCAACATTGATAAAAGTCCTAGGATTAATGTAATTTCAAAATTTCTTAACAAGAAAAATGAAATCTTAACGATTGCTGAAGTCAATTTAGTCTTAATAAATAAACTGAATTTTTCTATAATAAGAAAAAGGCCAGATTTCCTGTCGGAAGGCTTTAGTAAGTTAAACGGTAGAAATTATTATCCGCCAATTGAATGATTTATTAAATTATTAATTATGAATATATTTCAAGTTATTGATTCTTATCAATATGAAATGGAATCAAGATATCAAGAAAAATCAATGCTTACAAATCTTTTTACAGAGCACAAATTTATAGGATGGTTAGGGTTGTTCATAGTATTTTTCTCTATCTTTGCAATTATTGTTTTTCAATTTCTTGAGTGGGAAAGTAATGACAATAATAAAAATTAATAAGATTTAATGCTTATAATTCAAGTGATTGACTTAAAAAATGGCTATCTACTTAAAAATAACTAACCCTACAGAGGTTGTAAAAAAAAAGACCTCAAAATGGCTTACAGATATTACACCTGAAAGAATTGATAGAAAATTGGTCGAGGATGAAGTAATAAAGGGGATTATCGAGCAATTAACATTAGAAGGCATAAAAGGAGAAATATCAGCAATTAATGGGTTTGAAGTAAATGAATCTTCAGTAATAACAAAAAATAATTTTGTTATTAGAAAAACAAAAACTTTTTAGATCAAAAATAAAATTGTAGATGAAAATTTTTTTTATTTTAATTATTTTTATCATTTTTTTAATTTTTATAATTGCAAGTGATTATCAAATTAAAAAGAAAAAGTTTAAATTAAATAATGCCTTAAATTCCAATTTCTTTATTCAAACAATTAATAATTTGATAGAAGAAAACAAATACAACTTGTTAGAGGAGAGGATCAGATTAAGGGAAATAGATGCCTACGGTAACGAGGATTATAAAAAATGGATTGGCAATCCACCTCTTGATGAAAAAGCTATTGAGAAAAATATATTAAATGGATCCAGGCGATTTAAAGAGGGTATACCATACTTCTGGGAAAAAGTAATTTTAAAAAAATTTGGCAGTATGGAATTATTTTTCGAAAAGTGGAGATCATATTGTAATGAAAATCCTACTATTGATGATGAGATAATTGGATCTATTAGAAAGCTAGAGACTGAAGATTGGTTCGTATTTATAGCAAGTCAAATAGAGAAATCATGCTTAAAATTAGTAGAAAAAAACTACTCAAGTAAAAACAAGGAAAACTACAAAAAAGGAATTAGATTTGAAAATCATTGTATGGAAATCCTCAAACAAAATGGCTGGGAAGTAAAAGAAACTCCTAATACAGGAGATCAAGGGGTTGACTTAATTGCATCAATAAATGATTTGAGAATATGTATTCAATGCAAAGATCATGAAAAAGCCATTGGGAATAAAGCAGTTCAGGAGATTTCAGCTGGTAAATTATTTTGGAAAGGTACACATGCAATAATAGTCTCAAAATCTGGCTTTACAAAGTCTGCTCATCAACTAGCAAAATCAAATAAAGTAGAACTAATCAATGAATATCAATTAAAAGATTTAGAAAAGTTTATTGTTTAAATAGCTTATATCAATTGTGTTAAGCCTTCTTTGTAAAGCAAAAGTGTTGTAAAAATTCCTGAAGCCCACATTAAACCTCTAGCAGATGGGATATTAAATACATATGCACCAATGTATAAAAAACGAAAAATAGGATGAATCAATGCCGCAATTATTGCAATATTAGAGTCAGTTAAAGTAATCAAACAAAGAAGACATGCGGGTGCATGTAGGGATATACTTTCCCAACAATTTTGATGACACCAAACTGCTCTTTTTCCAAAAGAAGGTAATTCATCGAATAAAGCCCTTGGAGCAGACATATTTTCAACGGAATATCCCGCTTTAACTCGCCCAATAGTTAATGGAATAATTGATAATAAAACAACACCAACTGATAGACAAAGGCTCCAGGCAAAAGCTACTTGCATATGATTTAAATAATATTATTAGCTTAATAATTGAAGCCCGTTATCGTGATTAATGAAAAATCATTACCATAGATAAAACTTTGCAAAAAATGCTGTAATTTATGTTAAAAATCTTTTATGGATATTTCTAAGATAGTTTTAATTTTTGCTGTAAGTTTACTAATATATTTTGCTTTTCTGTTTTTAGGATTTTTTCTTAAGAAAAAAAATCTAAAGGCACAGAATCTAAAAAAAGAAAAATAGATTATTAATTCCACGAAAATTTACGATTTTCTCAAAATTTTTATATCTTTTTGGATATATTTCATGGAAATAAAATTTGATCCTAATAATAATAAAGGATATTTGAAATTAAATAAGACTGTTGCTGGTATATGAAAAAATTTTATAAATTTCTTAAAAGTTTTATATTTATATCACTTTGGCTTATTTTATCCTCATTTTTAACCCAATATTGGAATACCTTTCATTGGGAATATATTTACTTAAACTTCAGAATTATATTTGATAGAGAATTTTGGTTTGTTGTAGAAAAAATTCTTTTAGGATTTGATATTGGTTACTGGTTAGAAGAAGCATTAAAATTCTTAAGTTATGAAATACCTAAAGAATCTTTTAAATATTTACCAATTTATTTCGTATTAAAGTCTATTTGGATAAAGAATTAATTTATATTTTCAATAGATTTTAATAAATTCCTTAAAATTCTTGAATAAAGTCGGTGAATTTATTTTTCTTAAAATAAATAAAGTTCCTTTATCACCTCTGCAGATTCTAAGCTTATTACTTAAATAAGTTATCTCTAACCACCCTAATTGTTCATTATTTATTTCTTTCATAGCCTTTATATTTTTTCTTCCGAATTTAGGACCAATAACACCAGCATATGTAAATTTGACCCCAATTTTTTTTTCATTTATGTAACTAAGTCTTATTAAAATACCAGTACCAATAATTGATTTTATTCCTCTAGGTTTAAGTAAATTAAGACCAGTTAAATTTAAGGGATCAAGAATTTGAAGATTATCAATAAAAGGAGAATATTTTAAAAAGGGACTATTAGAACTACTCCACCTAAGCTCCCAAACACCCTGTAAATCATTTCTATCTTTGCTAAAGAAAAAATTATGATCAATTTCAAGTTGTTCGGCAATAGTCTGTATACTTTTAGAATTTGGAGATTTAAGAAGTAAATTTAATAAATCATCTTCAGATTCCATTTAATAACTGCTGAGTATATAGCTAAGGATAAATACTCACCTCCATGTGCTATATTCTACCCAGAATATGTTGGTTTGATGACAAAGAGCTATTGGCTAAAGAAAATTTCAATTCCAAATGCTGATTTATTTCTGGAATATATAAGGACAGTATTACCTTGGATCAAATCTGTGGGAGGAGTAATAGTAAAAAGAGATTTGATACAAGAATCAACCTCAAATGAATGGGACGGAGGCCAGCTTGGGTTAGTAATAGAATTCGAATCAAAATTTGCTGCAAAAAAAGCATTTTATTCTGAAGTATTTCAAAAATATCTGCAGTCCAGAGATTTAATGGAACTAGTTACTATAAGTACTCTTTAAAAAATCCACCAATAGCGATCTCACACAAACAACTTATAAGTATTTATTACTAATAAATTATTTATGTAATATTTATAACTTCACTAGCAATAGCATACTTTGCAAAATTTAATTGTAAAAGTAATCCGTTAATCAAATGAACTATTCAACAGAAAAGGACGATTATTTAATGACAACTCCATATACAAAAAAAATTCAGCAAAAATTTGAAAAGGTTAAATCTTTTTTAGAGCAAAATGGATTTAATCCTTCATCAGAGAGCTTAATGCAAGATATAGTTAGCTCAGAAGAATATATTGCTAAAAATGGCTTATAAAATATCAGAATATATTCAGAGTCCTTAAATAATAAAAACCGCCTACTAGAAAAGGTAATAATATTCCAATAAATAAAAATATGGATTTCTTTGATTCGCCTTCTGATATGGGGTTAATATCTGGTTCAATTGCAAAACCATTTTGTCTACCACCGCTTTCGGTTGTATAACCTTTTTTATTCATAAGAAAAATAGTCTAAGCAAATTATCTCATGTAAAAACTTATTTAAAAAAAATTTTTTACATTTAGAATTAAACTAATTTTAAGATCTAATAATTGATTTCAATCTGAGATTTCAATTTGGCAGCTTTTTTTAAAAGACCTACAACTTCCTTACGTCCAGTGGCAAATTCAGCCTTGTTAAGTAACTCACTATATTTTTTTGTGATTTCTCTATGGTTCATTTTAAATTATATATTCTATAAATTATAAAGTTACTAAAAATATTTTTTGTATAAAAGATACCAAAATAAAGTTTAAGTAGCTTTACCTATTTAAACCAACCTTTTTTCTTTGGTTTAATTTCTTTTTTAGTAACTTCTTTTTTCCTCCCAAATAATCCCTTTTTTTGGACTGGTAAATTTTCTTCAACAGGTTTAGATTTTCTGTTAAATAAGCCTTTTTTAGGTTCTTTTTTAATTGATTCTTTTGTGTCGGAAATCTTTGTTTTATTAGGATTTGATTTTGATTTTTTGAGTTTTCTATCTGCGAATAAAGTTTGATATACAAAAAAACCAAAAACAGCAAAAAAGCCTAATGCCTGTACTAAAGCAGTTCCAAGATTATCAAACATTTAGGCCTCAACTTTGTATAGTGATTCTTTTTCTTTCGCTTCTATACATTTTTTATCATCAGACAAGCATTCAATCTCTGCCTTCTTCTCAGTATGAGAACTGCAACCACCTGCATTTGCATTAGATATTGAAAACAAAGTTAGTACTCCTATAATTAAGGCGCATGAAGTGTTAATCGGTTTCATAAGTTTTACCTTTATTATGGAAAAATAATTTTACAATTGCGAAGATAATCTTCTCTTCTGCTAAAAGTATCCCCTTTTTTATATATCTATTTGTAGTAATTAACTAAATCGATTATTAATATTGCTAATAATGAAAAACCTAAAATGAAAGGTAAATAAGGATATTTATTTAAAATTTTGTTTAGTTGATTTTTCGATGTTTGTTTTTCCTTTTTCTTTTCTCTAGGTGGTAAGCCTAACTCTTCCCTTCTCTTAGCTTCTCCCATAATTTTTTAAACTATTTAAGACTATTTTATACATTTAGAAAAAGTAGTGTATTGTTCTTGATTTAAATTATTAACGGTTAATTTAGTTAAAATTTTGGATATAATGAAATATAGAAAAAAATTACATGATAGAAGTAGTTTGGTCAGTAAATATAATGATTGCAGTTCTGATTATTGGTGTTGCCTGGGTTCTTTATTACATATTTACTTATGATCAAAAATTTACTTCCTAGATAAATGTCAGATAAAGATCTAAGTAATTTTCTAAAAAAAATAGAGCAACTTAATCAAATTGCTGAGCTAATAAAAAATAATCCCAGTAAAAAATTATCTCTTTCAAAATGCAAGAATCATGATGAAGTAATTAGATTAACCACTGAATGGGGTTTTGATATTGGTAAAAGGTGGGGAGAATATTAATTGATTTTATTACCAGCATTATTAAAATTGCCATCAACTTCAATTTAAATTCCTAAGATTAATTAATATTTCTTGTATTGGAGTTATGAAAGAAATTGGAGAGATAAAGTCAAATATATATAAAATAGCTGCTGTCACAGATAGAGGGCAAAGATTAAATAAATTAATTTCTCTTATGTATGAGGAAAAAGCTAATGAAATGAATGAATTGATTAAGGATCTTAAAGACTTTAGTTTTGAAATATCAGAAAAATCATTATCTGGAGAGTGGGAATTGATTTTTTCTAATGTTGAATTATTTCGAAGCTCTCCATTCTTCCTTGCTATTGAAAAGGCATTAAACGATGAATTTAAAAGTAATCTTTTTTTTAAATTACATCAATTGCAAGTAGGATCATTTGGCATATCAACTATTGGGAGAATTGCTCAAAAGATTGATTTTGACAAAAAAGAATTTATATCTACTTTTGACACTACAATATTTGGGCTCACAACAATTCCTATCTTAGGTTGGTTCAAACTATTGCCTACTTTTGGCGGAAGAGTAATAACCCTAGCAAGTGATTTAGTTTTAGAAAATAATTTGCTTGATATGAACTTACAAAAGACAAAAGTTTCCAAAGTTGATGGACTTAATAAGATTCCATTATTTAGTGAATTACTTATGGATAGATGGTATCCAGTTAAAGAGGTATGGAATAAGTTACCTTGGAATAAAGAATCGCCAAATTGCCAGGTTTCAATTGTATATTTAGACGAAGACATGAGAATTATGCAGGATATGTATGGGTCTATTTTTATTTATATAAGGCCTTCAATTTCCTTGTTGAATTCAAATACAATCTCTAGTGATTAATTCAAAGAATGACTAATATTTTTAGTAATTTATGTAATAAATCCAGCCAAAATTTATTTAAAGATTAATTAATAGAAACATTTCACATCTTGAATACAAATAGGTTATGTTCGGAGTGAACATTTTTTTATTATGCTTAGAAATCAAGAAAAAAATTCAGTTGTTAGAGGTATATTCTTAATAGGAGGTTGGGGCTTAGGTCTAGACAGATTCTACGAAGGAGATAAAAAAGGTGGTTTTTTATCAATCATTGGTTGGAGTATCACATTTTTTAGCTTTATCTTTCTTAAATGTTCAGGTTATAAATATGTTGAGGGTGTGAAAAATTATTCAGATTATTCCCCTAACCCCTTAATAGTATTACCTTTACTGGCAGGAGCTTATGGTGGCTTTCTGATAATTAAGAAGGCATTTAGATTAGCAAAGCAATTTGAAAATGCTGAATAATACTACCAGCAGGTGTATTCAAGATAATAATCCAGATCCTTTCAAATAAAATTTAAATAAAAGAATCACTAAAAGGTTTACTATTGCTAAGGCTACTAAACCATTTCTGTTTTTAACATCTAATTTCTTGACTAAATTAGAAAGATAAACTACTGGATTTTCTGGCTCTTTATTATCCAAATTTTATTTAAATATTAATTTGAAAAGAAAATATCACAGTTTCATTTGAAGAATCAAAATTGTAAAGATGAATATCCAAAAAGAAATAAATAATTTCTAACCCATAATTCCTGCATTTCTTAGAAAAGCTTTACCCATATTGCCAATTACAAAAAATAGAGACAAATTAATTAAAAGGATTATTAGTAATGCCAACATTTTGTAGTTAGGATTAGTTGAAATGCCATCAAATCCATTATTAAGAAATCTCTTAAAAAGTGATTTGTCAATTTTTAGTTTTTGTTGCTCAGAATCAAGTTTTACTTTTTCATCTGAAGAATCTTGATTACTAGCTTTCTCTAGAAATTCAGTAAATGCCTTAACATTTTCTTCTTTTTTATCCCTCTCATTAAGATCTTTATTCTCTTCATTAAAATTGGGGACCGATTCGATTGAATTATTTTCCTCAGGATTAAGTTTTGAATCTTCCAAATTAGTAGTAAATGCTAGGAGTATATTACACCATAAAAAAAACCCACTCGATCAATTGAAGAGAGGGTTAGCTAAGGTTAAAGTTCTTATGTAGATAATAATTAATTTTAACTAAATTTGCGGTTGTAGCATAATGAAGTTTTAATTTAGATTATATTCAAGCTGATTTTTTCGTAAATATGTTAGATGCGAATACTAAAAAAGCATGTAAAGATGATCCCTCAATAAGAGAAATTAAAATTAGAAACATAGAACATGCCATTGAACAAGCAGAATTGATAATAAAAGAATCAAAAATGAGCCAAGAAGAATTAATCTTTTTAAAAAGAAAAATATCGGACTCAAGACAGGATTTAGAGATACTTTATTTAATGAAAATTCAATGAATATAAATTTGTTAATCCTTTAAAAGGATTGAATTTTTGCGGATAAAATTAATTTGTATATTTGAAGACTTATAAAGTTTAAAAGGAATGTAAGAATTTTCTAAAAGTTATAGTTATGTCAAAAAATAATCTATATATACCTTTAAAGGTTGTTCCATACATCTTCATTTCTCTTGCAGCTGTCACAATAACAGCAGCTACATATGTAATTACTTAGTTCTATCTGCTATGTAAAGTTTTTAGATATTAAATAAATTAAAATATTTGTATTAATTAATCACATGAATAAAGTCAAAATAGCAATTTTTACAATATCAATAATCATTTCCCTTATTGGGATTAAAAAATTAATTTATATAAATCAAGTTAAAGATTTAAAAAACAAAGAAGAATCAATTTTAAATGAATCTATACGTGTTTTAAATGAATGCTTCGATCTAGAAAATAAAAACAAAAGAACTCTTAATAAATCAATTGAATTAATTGAGTTTTGCATAGATAAATATGGAGATAAAAACTGATTTCAAAACTTGATTAATGAATTTCTTTAATATTTCACTAATATGCAAATAAAATTTCTCATCAATGATCTTGTTATGTTCCATAATTTTTTATTAATAATATTTTCCTAATTTTTTTTAAAATGACTAAAGTGAAATGTTCTTATTTAGGTAATTTAAACTGTGAAGCTATTCATCTACAATCTGGAAGTCTTATTAGAACGGATGCACCTTTAGATCACTTTGGTAAAGGTGAAAGTTTTTCCCCAACTGATTTATTAGCAACATCTTTAGGTACCTGCCTGTTAACCATTATGGCAATCAAAGCTAAATCGAAAGGATTTGATTTGAAAGGTATATATTTAAATATTGAAAAACTAATGACACAAAATAGCGAGAGGAAGATAAAAGAAATAATAATAGATATTTTTATTCCAGATAGCACTTCTTATGAAACTATTGTTTTTTTGAAGAAGGCCTCCAAAGAATGTCCAGTCACAAGAAATTTATCTCAAGAAATAGATATTAAAATTAGTTGGCATCATGAATAAATCTCAAATATAGTAATTTCATAAAAAATAATGAAATACTTTATTGGAATAGTCATTCTTTTATTTGGAATATATATAATTACAGACTTGGCATTAAAGACTAGGTATACAAGAAAAAGACTTTCAAAAGAAAAAAATAAATCTTAGAAATTTTAATATTGAATATTAAGAAAATAGATTTATTTTTGTACTAACAATTAAGGTATTCTTTAGTTTTATTTTTTTACTATTTTTTGGTCAATCAAACTAATTAATGGAATCATAAAATTTACATTTATTCCAACAGTGCACCATGTATAAATAATGAGAAAAAATATTTTTATAAATAAATTAGGGGGTAAGGTAAAAAATATTTTGAAAAACCCTCCAATGAATAATACCAATATTCCAATTTGAAAAAGACCTTTGATTATCCATTTAATTCCATTTTTTTTAATGTTTATATAAAACCAGAAAAGAACAAAACTAGATGACAATATATATATAAAATTTATGATCATCTTTTTAGAGAAAATCTAATAAATTTGCCATTAAAAGGGCATGATGACAATTATCACTTTTTTATCTGCTAATTTTTTTTAAAAATGGAAAAGTTATACAAAAAACAATAAAAACAAATTAATATTTTTACTTTTTTTTCTTAAAACATTTTCGATTTTAGTAAATCAACTCTTTTTTGATTCACTCCCAAATCACTTTCTCCAACTCTTGATTCTGATCTTATTGATAAGATGTTGGATTCAGGCAGAAAGGATACTTCTAGGTCGTCTACATACTTCATCCATTTACTGGTAGCCTCGGCATGAAGATAATCGCCATCAATTTCTACTATCTCAGTTCTTGGAGTGTTTTCGATAAATGTTTTAATCTCTTCAAAAGGTTTCTCAATATTGTTAACCTCCCATTCTTCTAGTACACAATGAGCAATCTCTACACATGGTTTTAGTTCTACGTGTGAGGCAAATGATGAAGGAGGAAATAAAAAGCTTGAACAAATTAAAATCGCTAAAAAAAGTATTTTCATTAACAGAAGAGCTTAACGAACTATAATCTAACGAATTAAATTACTGATTTGTAATGACATATCTAATTATTTTGGAAGAAAGAATATATGTTTTTATATTCAGAATTTAATATGTATTTCTAAAAATCAAAAAAAAAAAGACCTCTCTAAGAGAGATCTTTTTAAAAATTGATTTATATCAAGTGTTTCCTTGTTTCCACTGAGATAAATCAATTCCTCCTACACACAAACTTACTATCACACCTAAATTTAAAATATGTAATGCCTAATAGACCTCTATCTTAACTGTCACATCGCAAAAATTCAAAAAGTACTCGAACATTGCGGTCGAGTACTTTTAAAGTTATCAGAAAAAAGTGTGTGAGGAGTTTCTGATTTATTTAATGTACTCCTTAAGTAATTTAAAAGGCTACAGTATAAATTACTAATTATTTAAATCTTTCAGAAAAATTGGGCATTGATGAAATAAATAATCAAAAACATAAAAAATTCATGAAAAGCATTTACAAAAAAATCATTTTTATTATTTCGGCAATTGCTCTTTTTTCAGTAATAGTGGGTGTTGTTAAATATTCGCTAACTTATATTGAAAATAATCCCGAAAAATACTTACCTTTACAAAAATAAGAAAAAAATTAAGTATAAATTCACTTCAAAAAATCTATAAAGTGTCTTAAATATGTTCTACATAGACAGTTTGAGTCATGAAAAGTAAAAATACTTCAGTTCTTAATCAGAATAATCTTCATTTAAGTCAATTTAAAAATAAGCATAAATATCAAATACTTGAGAATTATTGGAAGAAAAGAAAGAAAGAATGTGAAAAAAATCTTTCAAAATTTTGCTAACCGATAATTATGAATTTTATTTTTTCTTTTTTATTAGCATCTTTAATGTGGGTACAAGTTCCACAATGGGAAGCTGACTGGTCAAAATGTGCTGTGGATGTTCCCGATTCATCATGTCACTGGTACGTAGCTGCTCCCGATAATACTTTTGGGGAAGGATTTAATTGGGAAAACGCTCCTTGGTTTGATGCTAATGGATTAAAGGATGTAACAAAGATTGAGAGAAAATCTGTAGTAGAAAAACTTCAAAATAACTAAAGTTTCTATTTCATCAATTAACTTTTAAAAGTATTTAAATCTAGTTGCTTAGTGGTTAACTTTTGATTAATTAAAAAATTTTTATGCGTTTCAAAGTAAGTCTCAAAAAAAATGGTAAGGAATTTGATGAAGTTGTTATAGCTAATAATAAAAAAGAGGCTATGGAAGTAGCTTTAAAAAACAATCCAGAAGCTCAAGCATTAAACTCTGATTGGACATTTAAGATTTAATTATTTGCGAAGCTTAGGAATCAAAAGAGATGCAACACAAATAACACTAATTGCAGGTCCAGGCGAAAGATTAAAGACTATAGAGAGAATAAATCCCAGAAGTGAGATGCATAATCCAAAAAATGAAGACCTCATCATTGCAATTCTTAAACTATGAGCCTTATTTAGACCTAACAAAGTTGGCGTAGAAAGAAGAGCAATTACAAGAATTACTCCCACTGCTGACATTGAACTAACAATTACTAATGCCGTCGTAAAACTCAAAGTAAGATTTAACAAAGAAACGTTTATACCGCTTGCTGATGCACCTTCTGGATCTAATCCAACATAAACTACCTTTTCATATCCAAAAGTCATTAAAAATATAAATACTAAAAAAGCAATTATTGTTCTAAGTAAATCTCCAAAATTTGCTGTCAATAAATCGCCAAATAATACTGCCTCCAAATCAATCCTTATTCCGAGTAAAGGGATTATAAGGACCCCAAACCCAAGCATTCCAGAGAGAATAGTATTCATAACTGCTTCATAATTTTCACTTTTTCTGTTAGTTAAACTTTCCGCAATTACTGAGCCCAGAAGACCACTTATAACACCACCAATTGAGGGGTGAATTCCAAGCGCTAATGCGAGAGCAAGTCCAGGCAACACACAATGAGAGATTAAATTAACTTGTAATAATCTCTTATGAGTGATTAATACAGTTCCCATAGCTGGGCATAAAATCCCGGAGAATATAGTTATTATTAATGGAACCAGCCACCAGTTATTAATAAAAGACATTATTCGAATGATTCGGTATGATCAAAAATACGGGACAAAAAAAGATTTCGGAAACAATGGTAACTAAGTCTGACATTACCAAAAGACAAGAACAACTTCTTGAAGAACTTAATAAATGCGAGGATGAATTGACTGGTCAAGAGTTGCATAGACAATTGATAGAAAGCGGAAAGGCTATGGGACTGACGACTGTTTACAGGAATCTTCAAGTTCTGATAAAGCATGGCTTAATACGTTCTAGACATCTCCCAACTGGAGAGGTTCTGTACACTCCCGTAGATAGAGATATTCATCATTTGACCTGTGTTCAATGTGGTGAGACATCGAAAATGGAAGGATGCCCGGTAAAAGATATTCATACACCCAAAACAAATCCAAAGAAATTCCAATTGTTGTTTCATACCCTCGAGTATTTCGGGCTTTGCCAAAACTGTTATCAAGCTCAAAATTAAAAAGGAACATTCTCTAATCACAGAAATTATTTTCGTTTATAGAGCTAATGTTTATTGCCTCTAATTTATCTTTTATTTGGTCAGGACTACCAACTGCCAAAACACTTTTATCAAGAACAATTACTTGATCATAGTTATTTAAAGAATCGCCCCAATCATGGCTACTTACGAGTAAAGAAAGTCCCGCATCCGCAAGTTGACGAACAATTTTAAGAAAATCCTCCTTTGCAGGTGGGTCCAAAGCTGCACAAGGTTCATCTAAAAGAAATATTTTTGCGGGGGACATAAGAGTTTTTGCTAATAGAGCTCTTTGCTGCTGTCCTCCTGAAAGAGAATCGAGTCTTCTATTAGCCAAACTTGCAATGCCTACTCTCTGCATTGTCGCCTCTAGTTCACAACATTTATTAATCCAAGAATTAGGATATGCTAGGAGAGTCTTAATTTGAAATGGATTATTACTTTTTGATTTTGAATACTTTATTTGACCAAGAGATACCAATTTTTCAACTGTAATGGGGAACTTCCAATTCATAGAACTTCTTTGAGGCATAAGTGCCACAAGAGCTCTAGATCTATATAAATTTTCACCGTCAATTTTTATTTCGCCTTTATCTGGAGTATTTTGTCCTTGCAAAATTCTCAAAAGAGTTGATTTACCTGCGCCGTTTGGGCCAACTAACGCTGTTAGAGTTCCAGGTTTAATCTCAACCGATACCTTATTCAAAACTGGCTTACTTTTTTTTGCGTATGCAAAGGTTAAATTTTCAGCGACTAAAGTAGCCATTAATTAATATTTAAAAAAAGTCACTTTACAAGCTTACCAATAATACAAGTTGCGTATTATTTTAATAACATTTGATACCTTTACTTGTCAGACATAATGAAAATGATTATCATTTTTAAGTATTAAATTATTTTTCATGTCAATTTTTAAAAGACTTTTAACAAATAAAAAAGGTTCGAGTAAGTCAATTATTAAAAATTCCGTAATCGCTGGAACGATTATATTTTCTGGTTTTGGGCAGGATGTTATGGCTAAAGGAAAGTCATATGTAGCGGTAGAACCACTAGTTTGTGATTTAGTTAAATCAATTGCATTACCATCTGACGAAGTTACATGCTTAGTAAATAGGAAACAAGATGTTCATGACTTAAAGATCAATCCAAGGCAAGCTCAATTACTAAATAGCGCAGATAAAGTATTTACTCTTGGCAAAGAAATGACTCCAAGTATGAGAAATTGGGAAAATAAAAAGAATACTGTTGTTGTAGGTGTTAGTGCAATAGACGTAGATGATCATTCTGATCATGGGGGTCATGATGATCACTCAGACCATGGTGGACATGACGATCATTCTGAACATTCAGCTAAAGTAGATGATCATTCTGATCATGGGGGTCATGATGATCACTCAGACCATGGTGGACATGACGATCATTCTGAACATTCAGCTAAAGTAGATGATCATTCTGATCATGGAGGTCATGATGATCATTCAGACCATGGAGGACATGATGATCATGCAGAAGGTGCTTTCGAATGGGCAGGCAAATTTCAACTTTCTAAGGGTTCTTACAAATGGTCATTTGAAAAAGTCGATGGCGAATATGCAGATCCTAAAATGAAGATGGTGATTCTCAAATCTAATGACATAGAAGGGTCTGAAGATTTAGCCAAAGAATTATTAGGATCTAAAGACTCAATAAGCAGAAAAAATGATGGTACTTTGATAGCAAGTAATAAAGCTTTTGTTCTTAACTTTGATCAAAGAAAAGAAAGTACTGTTTTTAAAGTTGATATCAAAGAAGATGGTCAATATATATTTTTTACTGAACACATGCCTTTTGAGTTTGAAGCAACTCAACACTTTTTTAAAGACGTTTCAAATAGTGATGTAGAACCAATAGCACAAGTTCCAGACGAAGGAGAGGGTCATCATCATCATGACCATGGAGGTCTAGATCCACATGTATGGCATGATCCGCATAACATCATAAAAATGGGAGATCTTATAAGCAAAAGTTTAAAGAAAGATATTTCAGTTTTTAATAGAGGTGACAGAAAACTAATTAATGAAAGATTCGAAAAAGCTGATTCTCTCTTAGAAGGCTTAGATAGTTGGATCGTCGAACAAGTAAGCTCTATTCCTAAGAAAAACAGAGTAATTGTCTCTAAACACAAAGCATTGGAATACTACGGGGATGCATTTGGTTTTGAAACCATTAGTTTACTTGACTTTCTTGGAGACTCCTCAAGCCTGAGGCCAGACAACATAAGTTCTACTTTAAAAATGTTAGATGAAGAGAAAGTTCAGGCAATATTTCCTGAACAAATTCCAGCATCTAAGTTATTAAGGAACTTAAGTAGACAAAGTTCAGTTCCTTTAGCTTCTAATCAAATATTCGTTGATGGATTGATGATGGATGGTAATACGGTTTCAGTAGCTGTTCACAATACTTGTACAATTGTTGATTCATTAGGTGGAAGCTGTGATAAAGAATCCGGCTCCAATCTTGAGTCTGAATGGTACAAACTTTCAGATTAAATTTTTCTAATAAAAACGGTTTTCATTTCTTATTATTAGTATTATTAGAGTAATGTTTATTTAGTAAAAGTCAGTAAATGAGCATCAAAGATAAAGTTCCCGTAACCATCCTCACTGGATTCTTAGGTTCAGGGAAGACTACTTTGCTTAATAGAATATTAAGTGAAGAGCACGGAAAAAGAATAGCCGTAATTGAGAATGAATACGGTGAAGTAGGTATAGATCAAGGGCTCGTAATTAATGCCGATGAAGAAGTGTTTGAGATGTCAAACGGGTGCATTTGTTGTACTGTTCGCGGTGATTTAATAAGAGTCCTTGGCAACCTTATGAAAAGAAGAGATAAGTTTGACTATGTTTTAGTAGAAACGACAGGATTAGCAGATCCTGGACCAGTTGCTCAGACATTTTTCATGGATGAAGAGATAAGTTCTGAATTCACTCTTGATGGAATTGTAACTTTAGTTGATGCTGCCCACATTGATCAGCAGCTAGGCAGGAGTGATGAAAGTTCAGAACAAGTGGCATTTGCAGATGTTCTCGTCCTTAATAAAACTGATTTAGTCTCTGATGATGCACTAGATACTCTTGAATCGAGATTGAGAGATATGAACCGAATGACCCGAATTATTAGAGCCGAGAATGCCAAAGTACCAATTGAAACAGTCTTAAATCTAAGTGCATTTGATCTTGATCAGATCCTTAAACGCAGGCCAACATTCCTTGAACCAGAATATCCTTTCGAATGGACGGGTGTTTACGATCTTGATGCAGGTAAATATGAATTAATGCTAGAAGAAGGACCAGATCCAGAAATGTCATTAGTAGCTCTCGCTAACCAAGGTGAGAGTGAGGAGGAACTTAAAGATGGTGCTGAATGCTCCGTGAGACTTTATGCAGAAAAAGCTAATACTTTAGAGCCTGGAAATACTATCCCATATGGAGAACATATAAATCTCAAATTGGAGGATAAAGGAAATAAATCCTTTATCCTGAACATAGAAAAGCCAACAAAAATAGGTTTGTTTACACAGCACACTGCTGAAGAATTTAATATGAAAGTCATTAAAAGTGACGAAAATAATGAGATTCCATTTAATAATGAAAGGTTCTGGCAAGCAGAGCATGAACATGATGATGAGGTAGGCTCAATTGCTATAGAGCGTTTTGGAGATGTTGACCCAGAAAAACTAAATACTTGGATGGGAAGGCTTCTATCAGAAAAAGGGGTAGATATATTCAGAACCAAAGGTTTCATAAGTTACTCAGGTAACCCAAGGCGAATAGTTTTCCAGGGAGTACATATGTTATTTACTGCACAACCTGATAAAGAATGGGGTAATGAACCTCGTAGAAATCAACTTGTTTTTATCGGTAGAAATCTAAACGAGAAAGAGATGCAAGAAGGCTTTGATAAATGCCTGATATAGAATCATTTAGCCCAAGAGGTATGTTCCACGAGGGATGGACAGCTGAAGTTAGCGATTATGCCATAGCATGTGGCTGGGCTCTTAAAGGGAAACAATTTATTGTTGGTGACGTGGCAGGTGGAATTTTTGCATTCGAGGGAGATACTGGAAAAATTATTTGGAAAAAAGAAAATACTCACTCTGGTGGTCTACTAGCAATTGCAATTCATCCAGAGGGTGAAATTTTTGCAACATCAGGTCAGGATGGAAATGTTCAAATTTGTAATTGCCATGAAGGTAAAGTTATTAAAACACTTGATCTTGGCAAAGGTTGGGTAGAACACCTCAAGTGGTCTAATGACGGTTTATTTTTGGCGATAGCTTCCTCAAAAAAAGTATCTGTTTTTAATGAAATTGGTGAAGAAAAATGGATCTCAGAAGACCATCCAAGCACAGTAAGTGCAATAACATGGTCAAATAAAAATGAGCTAGCAACTGCTTGCTATGGAAGAGTTACATTCTTTGACATAGTTAATAATAAAACGAATCAAAAACTCGAATGGCAAGGATCATTGGTATCTATGGAATTAAGTCCTGATGGAGATATAGTTGCCTGCGGTAGTCAAGACAATTCAGTTCATTTTTGGAGAAGATCAACAGGAATGGATGCAGAGATGACGGGATACCCTGGCAAACCAAGTCACCTCTCTTTTGATGACAGTGGAAAATTACTAGCAACTAGTGGCAGTGAAAGAATTACAGTATGGAGCTTTATAGGAAATGGTCCAGAGGGGACTATGCCAGGAGAGCTATTTCACCATACAGAACCCATTTCGAGCCTGGCATTTTCAAATAAAGGTATGCTTGTAGCCTCAGGATCTAGGGATGGTTCTGTTGTCGCTAGTTTTCTAAAAAATGACGGCAATGGAGATCCAGTTGGGGCTGCATTCGCAGGAGATTTAGTAGGGGCAATAAGTTGGAGACCTGATGATTGTGCACTTGCAGCAGTTAATGCAAAAGGTGTTGTTAATGTATGGGAATTTAAAGTTCGTACTAACCTTTTTTCAAAGGGATTTAAATAAAATGTAGAAATTTATTAATTACCAATAGTTATCTTTTAAATGTCTTTCCATACAAATGACCTCACAGTCATTATCAATCCCTTTTGGGTGAATATCGCAATATGAGAGACATTGAAAATATTCGTCTATAGGATTTGATTTATCAGTTTTACTAACTTCTTTCGAATGACCCATAAAAGATTTCCTCAATTATTTAAAATTAAGATAGTCGAATTAAATATCAAAAGAAATAAGCAAAACTTACTAAAAATATCTAAAAAAAATTAACGCGATTGATTTCTACTCTCGGACATTTTTAATTAAAAAGCAATGCGTATAAAAACGGATTGTCTTTAGAGAAATATTTTCCTAATTTTATATTGTTGAGTTCTAGGAGGTCTTTCAAAATGATCGATAGCCTGCCTGAAATTTCGGAATAACCCGCAACTAATTTAATTAACTGCTCCAATTATTTTTTATTAATGTCTAAGCTTCCTTCTTCTGCGTCGTTTAGGTGCCCTTTAAGAAACAAGCTTAATTCTAGAGTTTTTGCCCCAGTTAAAGACAATTAGTTAATTTTGGTGAGCATTAGCTTAATAGAAGTTAGCAACAAGGATCCATGATTTAGGTGCGTTATTAACTTCAGTAAAAAATTATAAGTAAGAGATAAAAGAGGGCTTTTTAAGCCCTCTTTTTTTTAATAAGATGACTTTCTTCTAGTTTTATAGATAATGATTAAAACAATAAATTTTAAAAATGGTTAGATATTATTGCCCATATTGCAATCCTAAATATCAATTTCAAAAACAATCCTCAAAAGGTACTTTGATTTGTGGCTTGTGCGGAGAGGATCTTGTGAAAAAACCATTTATTAGGTTGAACCAGATAATTGCTTTGGTTGCCGCCTCATCATTACTTTTACCGTTAATATATACTTTTATTTTTTTAATTAAAAATCAAATAAATCCTCCTAATAAAAATTATCAAGCAAATAGTACTTTTATGGTAATTATCAAAGAGAGAATCTCATAAAACAATTTAAAAGTCTAGAGAGGTCAACCTCTACAGAGTGATTTATTTAAACAAGAATTTTTACTCTCAATATTTATTTGATCATCAAAATTTTTTAATTTGTTTTTATTACTTATCACTTTAACTTCTTGCCCACAATGATCTTTGCAACCACCATTAAATAAATTATGTGCATATAAATTGGAAATATTCGTAAGTAATAAAAGAAAAATTATTTTATAAATTTGATAAAAATTAAACTTCATTTTTAGTATAATTTCCCAGAAATAATAAATAAATAATATCAATTAATTCCATGGAGTGTTTATAAGTCCCCAGATATCAAAAAAGAAAAATAAAACTGCAATAACAACAAGATCCCATGCTCTTTCCTTAAAAGCCCAAGGAGCAATAAAAACTTCTCCAAGTCCGTGAAGTGCCGCCCCCACGGGCAAATGATCAAGAACCAGCAAACTATGAGATAGAATAAAAAGAAAGCTTGCGAAATATCTAAAAAATACAAATTGCCAATTACTAGAACTCATACCTTTTAGATTTTTAAGAAATATACTCCAATGATCAAAATAATGATATAGATCGAGTCAAGAGATATTATTTTTGGTAGCCATAAATACGAATAAAGATATAAAGCTAAAGTAAAAATTACTAAATGATGAAAAATATGTTTTCAAGTTATCGGCCTAAAAATAGTTTTGATGAATACTTTAAGGATAATGTTAATTCTGCTAGAGAAATATTAATTCCACTTCTTTCCTCATTAGATAATATGGGTCTTGAAGAATTAAACAGGAATCATTCTTCAGCTAAGAAATTATTACTAAGACATGGCGCAACTTTTAGATTAAACGATACTGGGTTAAAAGGTACTGAGAGAATATTACCTTTTGATCCACTTCCTAGAATAATTAGTAAAGATGATTGGATAACGTTAGAAAAAGGACTAAAACAAAGGCTTGAGGCAATTGATTTATTCCTAGATGATATTTATAATTCTCAAAAAATAATTAATGATGGAATCATTCCAAGAGAATTAATAGAGAGTTCAGAAGGTTGGAGACCTCAGATGATAGGTTTCAAACCTCCACTAAATAAATGGTGTCAAATTTCAGGACTTGATTTAATAAGAGATAGAAAAGGAGATTGGCATGTTTTAGAAGATAATTTAAGGTGCCCTTCTGGTGTTGCTTATTTTTTAGAAAATAGATTAGTCATGAAGAATATTTTTCCTAATCTTTTCTCAGGAAGAATAGTTAAACCAATTGATGAATATCCATCATATCTTTTAAAGACTCTTCAAGAACTAGCTGTTTGGACTGACACTCCAAAGATAGTTCTACTAACTCCAGGAATTTTTAATAGTGCTTATTTTGAACATAGTTATTTAGCTCAAGAAATGGGCATACAACTAGTTCAGGGTCATGACTTAGTTTGTAGTGATGATTATGTATATTTAAAAACTACCTCTGGATTAAAAAGAGTAGATGTCATTTACAGGCGAATTGATGATGATTTCTTAGATCCACTTAATTTCAGAAAAGATTCCTACCTTGGTGTTAGCGGATTACTTGATGTTTTTAAGGCAGGTCATGTTGCTTTAGCAAATGCACCTGGGACTGGAATAGCAGATGACAAAATGATTTATTCTTTTGTTCCAAAAATGATTAAATATTATCTTGATGAAGAAATTATTATTAAAAATGTAGAAACTTATCTTTGTCATTATCAAAAGGATCGAGAATATGTTCTAGAAAATTTATCAAAACTTGTCGTTAAGTCTGTCGCAGAAGCTGGTGGTTATGGAATGTTAATTGGCCCTCACTCAACAACGAGTGAGATAGAAGAATTCGCTAATAAAATTAAAAATAATCCTAGAAATTTTATAGCACAACCAACATTAGAATTATCTACTGTGCCATCGTTATGTGATGGAGAATTATATCCATGTCATGTTGATTTAAGACCATATATCTTAAGAGGAAAAGATTCATGGGTTAGCCCAGGCGGGCTTACGAGAGTAGCATTAAAAAAAGGATCATTAGTCGTTAATTCTTCTCAAGGTGGAGGATGCAAAGATACATGGGTTGTGGGTAAATAATATGCTTTTGAGTCGTGTAGCAGAATCTCTTTATTGGATCAATCGTTATTTAGAACGTGCGGAAAACATATCTCGTTTCGTGGAAGTAAGCGAAGCTATGTCATTAGATTGTCCACCAGGAAGTGCCGAACCTTGGCTACCTTTAATTGATGCTTCGAGTGACAGAGAATCTTTTGATAAGAGATTCCCAGAGAAAAAACCAGATGACGTTATTAATTTTTTAATAAGAGATCGTTTAAACCCAAATAGTATAATTTCTTGCATTCAAATGGCAAGAGAAAATGCAAGACAAATAAGAGATGTCATGACCACAGAAATGTGGGAACAGATTAATATTTTATATTGGAATATGCAAGAAGGAGAGGCAATATGGAATAAACCAAGACAAGAACAATTAAGTGAAATAAGGAGAGAATGTCAGCTTTTTTATGGAATTACAGATGCAACTCTAAGCAAAGATCTTGCCTGGAGATTTAGCATTCTTGGAAGATTAATCGAAAGAGCTGACAAAACATCAAGAATTTTAGATGTTAAATATTATTTACTCCTACCCAGCTTAGATGAACTTGGAGGAGTTCTTGATGAGCTGCAATGGATCGCACTTTTACGTTCAGCTGGAGCTTATCAAATGTTTAGGAAAGCAGTGCAGAATTCTATAAAGCCTAATTCAGTTGCGAGATTTCTTTTACTTGATCCAATTTTCCCTAGATCAGTAAGATACTGTCTTGATGGGATAAGCAATACTCTTAAAACAATAGATACCTCTCCAAGTACTGAAAATCCTTCAGAATTAGAATGCATGAGAGGTTTGCTTAAAGCAAAGTGGAGTTATATCAGAATTGAAGATATAATTAATGATGGTTTACATGAGGCAATCGATTCATTGCAAATGGATTTAAATAAATTAAATGATCTCATTCAAGAAAAATATTTTATTAATTAATAAGTTTATTAATGAGAATTAAATACATTCACAAACTTGAATATAAATACGAAGACCCTGTTCAATTAGGTGAACATAGATTATGTATAAAGCCAAGGTCAAATGGATTCCAAAAGCTAAAGAATTTTGAATTAAAAATAACCCCAGAACCAGAAATTATTTATCCATTACTTGCTGCCAGCGGAGAAGAGATTAATAGAATCAGATTCAATGGATTAACAGATAACTTAATTATTGAATCAATCAGTGAAGTTGAAACTATTAAACATCCAAACATTATTGATGGAGTTAAAAATAGAGATTTAACATTACCTTTTTGTAGAAGTATTATTAACAGAGATTTGCAGGGAGCATTAGAGGGATGGATGCCTAATGGACAACACGACCCCTCTGCTGTAGAACTTGCCCAAGAAGCCTTAGCAGGAAGCATTAATAACGCATTATCATTTACTTACCAGTTAATAGAGATTATTCAAGATCGGGTTAAATATACCAAAAGACATACAGGTCCAGCATGGCCGGCTAGCAGAACACTTAGAGAACGTATAGGTTCATGCAGAGATTTAGCAATGCTGATGGTTGAAGCTTGCAGGTCTATAGGTATCCCTAGCAGGTTTGTAAGTGGTTATCATTTTGAAGATCCGTTACCATCTGAGTTGGATTTACACGCTTGGGCTGAATTATATATTCCAGGTGCTGGTTGGAGAGGTTTTGATCCAAGCGGGAAAGGATTAATAGATGATAGATATTTAACATTAGTATCATCTTCAAAATCTAATTTAACCTCTGTAATTACAGGAAACTTCATAGGAAAAAATAATCTAGAAAATACTTTATCTTGGGAAATCAAACCACTTGAGATTAAATAAAGACTAAATTTTTAATCTTTTAAATGATGAAAAATATAAATAATAATATGTTTCTTTTTTAGTGTTAATTGATACGTTCTTAGATGAATATATCTGTTTTCATTTGTTTAATCTTTAAAGAAAATTGAACTCAAGTTTAGAAATTCCAGTTATCAAATCAAATAAATCAAAAATGTTTGAATTGATAAGTTATGAAAAATTTCGCGATACAAAAGATGTAAGATTTTTTGATATTAGTGTTAGTGAATCAAATTATAGAGATCTGGTTATTCACAGTGGTCCTGCAGTTAGCCCTCCAAATGATGAAGATTTTAATAATTGGCAATTTTATATACATCACAAACAAGAAGATAATCTATTAGCTATCTCTGGGGGTAGAACATTTTTTCTTGTAAATTTTGGGTGGGATTATCCTTTTTATAAAGTTAGATTAGAATCTTGCGGATATATTTTAAGGATACCTAGAGGAACTTTTCATAGATCGGTATCTGACGAAAACGGTTCCATAGTTTTAAATCAAGCAATTAGAGATGAAGGCGGTTCAGTTGAATCTGAATTCAAAGTTACCAATAGCAAAGATAATAAAAAACTTCTAGATTGTATATCTAATTTAGAGCCTAAATTTAAAATTTATAGTGTTAAATAATCTTAAAAAGGGATTCTAAATTTATTCATCGATTTAAAAAATTATCTAATTGTTATAAAATAATAATATTCAAATTCTCTAGTATGAAATTTTTCAGATTTTTAAAATATCTTTTATGCATAACTTTTTCTTTCTTAGTTTTATCCTCTCCAGTTTTTGCTGGGGCAAATGTAGCTGTTAAGGGAGAGGGAGATGAAGTTCCAAGTTATGTAAGATCTAATATTACAGGATTTGATTTCCATGGAGAGGATCTTCATTTGTCATCTATAGCTGGAGCAGTTGCGAGAGATGCAGATTTTAGTGACGTTGATTTACATGGGACAACCTTAACCCTTTCTGATTTAAAAGGTTCTAATTTAAATGGAATCGACCTGACCGATACTCTTTCTGATCGAGTTAATTTCCAAAAAACAGATCTTAGAAATGCTGTTTTAATAAATATGATCGCATCAGGTAGCAGTTTTGCAGGAGCTCAAATAGAAGGAGCAGATTTTTCTTACGCTATTCTTGACAGCGAAGATCAAAGAAATCTTTGTGAAATTGCTGATGGGATCAATCCAACAACAGGCGTTTCAACCAGAGAAAGTCTTGAGTGTAGTTAGGACAAAAACTATAAGTAAAATTATTATAAATAAACTTTCTTACCATTATTAAATTTATAAATCCTTTGTTTATCATCTTGAAATATCATTTCACCATTTAATTTGGATTTCTTAAATTTTGAAAGCCTTGCTCTGTGAATATTAGATTTCCTATTAATATTTTCTTCGTTATCATAACTCCCAATATAGATATTTATATTAGGGTTTGAAAAGGTTTTTTCTTCCTCTCTTAAAAAAATTCTTTCAATATTTGTTTGCGTGCTTTGAAGTTTATTTTTAAATTTATTTAATTTTAAGTTCTTTGGTTTTTTTGATTTAATTTTTTTGTATACCAAAAAAATAACTCCTAAAATTAGAAAAAATAAAAATATATTCATTAATTATTTAATTTTTATTTTAATATCTACGCCTAAGTTACTTTTAGTAGTTAATATTTCTTTTCTTAAGATTCCATAAGTAAAAATTCTAGATAAAGTTTTCAAAGATTTAAAAACCAAAAAAACAGTAAATAAAAAGAAAACAATAATATTTTCTACAAGAATATTTTTATTTTTATCATCTAGATTGCTCATGTAAGTGTTAATTCAATTATTTTTCATCATTATTTGCATATGGTCCGAAAAATTCACTAGCGTCTCTTCCCATTACTTTAGCAAGATTTAAACTTTTATCTATATCCCATTTAGATGCCATTCCATAAAGAATACCCGCAGCAAAAGAATCACCACATCCATAAGAATCAACCTTTAATTTTTTGTTTTTAAGAGCCTTATATCTTCCTCCTGGGAATATTATGCCTCCCTTGTCTCCCTCGGTTTTAATAGTATATTTGGGTTTTAACAATAATTCAGAAAAAGTAAAAACTTCTCCGGGATCAAGGTTACTGCCTATTAATCCATCTAAAAGAACATTTGAATTATTAATTGTATTTAATCCTACCCTTGGTGTTGTACACAGTATTGAAGCCGATCTAGCCATTTTAAAAATCTCTGAATCAGATGCAGTAATAAAAATTCCGTCCATTTTTTTTAAAATGTTCCATTCTAAATTGTCTTTATGAGTTGGAGCTAACCTTTCTCCAATAACTGTTATTGCTCTTTCACCTTGAGAGTCAATTAAACTAAACCCTCTTCTAGTTGGTTTATCACGCCAAGCTACATGTAACTTAATTCCCATATTTGAGAGAATCTTGAAACACTTATCTCCATAATCATCATTTCCTAATGACGTAAAAAAATGAATTTGGTTTAAAGATAAATCAGAAAGTATTTTCGCGATAATAGATCCCCCACCAGCAGGATAATCAAGGGACTTTTCAGAATGTGAAATGACTCCGGGTTTTGGTAATTGATCAACCTTTAAAAAATTTATCCACTCAACATGACCAACGACAGCAAAATTTAAATTTCCTTTTTTAAATTTATAGTCTTCAACTTTATTATTCTTTTCAACAACCATAAGCTTTTAAATACTATTATTAAAAGAAATATTTTTGACAAGTGAATTCATTTAACATTTTAAAAGATAATAAACAGATACTATCTTTTCTTTACCTTTTTCTATCAATTTTGGGGGCTGTTCTGCCAATGTTGGCAAATTTCGAATTTGCTAGGGAATATGGAAACAGCTTTGATATAAATAACTTCATTTCTTTAGCGAATGCAAACCCTGCAGCTCAGTCAATTTCTAGAGACTTATTAGTAGGTGCAAGCGCTATTTTTATATGGATAGTAAATGAATCAAAAAAACTAAACATGAAGAATATGTGGGTTGTATACATTGGAACTTTTCTTATAGCCTTCGCATTCTCTGCACCTTTTTTCTTATTTCTAAGAGAGAGAAGAATTATTGAATTAGAAAAGATTAATTAAAATAATCTCTTAAATAGAATTGTAAATGCAATAAAGCAACAACAAGAAATTGAAAGCCAGATTATTGAAGCATAACCAAATAGATCTAATATGCGTCCTGAAATAAATGGTCCAAAAAAATAACCCATAGCGAAACATTGTGATAGTAGAGCGAGTGCAAAACCTTTTTTATTTGAAGGAGCTAGTCTGAAAACTACATCTGTTGATGTTGGAAGAAATGAAGCAGTCCCTAAACTTACTAAAATCAATGCCAAAGAAATTAAATAAAACGCTGGGATATTTAAATAACTAGAAATAAATAATAAAAATGAAGCGAAAGAGAAATTTATTAAACTAAATTTCAAGCCAAATAATCTTTCTTTCTTTGATATCCAAGAACCGACAGGCCATTGTAAAAACAACAATAAAATTAACTGAAAAGAAATTATAAGACTAATAATTTCTTTGCTTAATGCATTGCGATATACTCCACCTTTAACAAGATCCAGAGGCAAAGTTACTTGTATCAAGGCTAAAGAGGTAGTTATCAATAAAATAGATAAAATTATTATTGTTGAATTTTTATTCCATTTCAATTGTCCCTGATTAATTGGATCAACTAATTTTTTTTGAAAATTTTCTAAGTTTCTTTTTATAGAAGAACTATTTCTAGATATTAAATACGTGATAACTAACATGCAAAATATATCATTTATAAATATTGATTTAGAATACAAAAAATTCGTCATATAACCCCCTAAGAATACCCCTAGAAATATTCCTAAAGCTTCCGAACTTCTAACAAGGGCATAAGCTTTACGTGTTTCGATAGGATGACAAAAATAGGGCACCCCAAACTCGGCAGCAGGCCAATATATTCCTGCAGCAGCCCCAACGAGTGATTGTCCAATTATGTACAAAAAAGTATCTCTTGAAAAAATGAGGCATAAGCTAGCGGCAATACTTAGTATTGAAGAAGTAATTATCGGAAATTGTATTTTTCCCGTTTTATTAAGATAATTACCTGTAAAGAGTCTCGTTACGGTTCCAATTATTGCTGAAATGGTAAATCCCAGGCCAATATCTGTCGCCGATAATCCTAGGTTATTAAAAATAAGTGATGTTAAATAAATAACACCTCCTGCTCCAAATGCAGCGAAAAATCTTATCTTGGTTATTAACCTCAAATGATAAGGAAATTGAATCCACCAATTTTTGCTAATTTGTAAACTATTTGGACTAATCACTAGTGAAATACATTTTTATAATTTTTTTTAGTTTTTATGGTTTATTTTTTAATAATGGTTTAAGGGCTGCTGAAAAGATAAATATTAAGTTTGAAGAGATGGAAATCCCTCTTACTATAGAACAATTATCAAAATTAGAAAAATACAAAGATGATTCAACAGAATTAATAGATTGGTTAAAAAAAAATGGATTTATAAGAGTTTTTGAATTATCAAAATTTTTAGAATTTCCAGTTTTCAAAGAAGAGGGATTAAATAGAGAAATATTAAGAAGTTGGACAGGGCGTAAAATTCTTACAGAACTAAGCAAAAGCATAAAAGTTCCAAATGACACTAATGGAACAGAAATTTACAACACTATAGAAAATTTATTAGATCAAAAAAAAGAAGTTTCAACTTTAGACATCATAAAGGCATTACCATCAGAAGAAATTTCACTAGATATTGATAATCTAATTTTAATAATTTCATCTTGGAAAAATGAATTATCAATGCAACAAGAACTGTTGTACAAATTAAATAAACTTGAAAGTACTAAACAAAATGCCTTTAAAAATACTGAAAAAAAATCAACTAAAGATCTAATAAAAATTCAAAAAAAAATTTATGCTCCTCACCGAGTGAAACCTTTTGAAATTGAAATATGGAAAAGCAATAAAACAAATTTTGATAAAGAATTGATAATATTTATGCCAGGACTTGGAGGCGAAATTAATAATTTCAAATGGATAGGTAACGAATTGGCTAGAAGAGGTTGGCCAATATTATTCATAGATCATAGAGGGAGTAATTTAGAATCATTCATAGACGTACTCGATGGTAAGGAAACAATACCAGGAAGTGCAGACTTTTTCTTAAATAGAATTAAAGATTTAGAGGCTGTATTGAAAGCTCATGAAAATGGGGAATTTGGTTTACCTAATAATTCTTATATTTTAATGGGGCATTCACTTGGTGCTTTAATAGCACTTTTATATGAAGGCAAGAAACCGACTGATCAACTAGAGGAAAAATGTGATTCGGCATTAAAAGACTTTGCGGTAACAAATTTATCAAAATTACTTCAATGTCAGTTGAGTGAAATACCATTCCCTAAGAAAAATAATACTAATAAGGCAAGTGCCATAGTAGGTTTTAATTCATTTGGAAGTCTAGTATGGCCAAAAGAAAATAGTACAGGCATTAAAGCACCAACTCTTCTAATAGGTGGTACTTATGACCTTATTACACCGTTAATGAATGAACAATTTAGAGTTTTTTATGCTTTAGATAATCCATCAAATAGATTTCTAATTATTGAAGGAGCAAGTCATTTCTCTCCAATAAGAATTAATAAAAGCTATGAAGAAAATAATGACCTCTTCAAAATAAGTGAATCTTTTATTGGTTCAGAGCCAATATTAGTACAAGATTTATCTACTAAATTTATAATTGAATTTTTAAAAAATATTAAAGACCAAAAGATGCCTAATGTAATTAAAAACCAAAGAGATTTGGGACTTGAATTCCATCTTTTAGATCTTGAAACGATAAAAGAAATTTCCGAAAATTAGTACTCTATTCGTGGATCTAAATATGCGATTAAAATATCCACGAAGAGATTTAGAGAGACTATTATCATAGAGGTAAAAATTACAATTCCTTGAACCAAGGTATAGTCTCTTTGAGAAATAGCTTCATGTAATCTTAAAGCTATACCTGGCCATGAGAAAGTCACCTCGAACAACAGAGCACCTCCTGCTAAAGAGGCCATAGTCAAGCCAGAAATAGTGACAATTGGCAAAAGAGCATTAGGCAATGCATGGTTTAAAAATATTTTTTTCCTCGATATTCCTCTACAAATAGCAGCATTTACATAATCACTTTTTAATGTCTTATCCAAATTTACTCTTAATGAGCGGCTGAATATACCACTTAATAAAAAGCCAAGGGTAATCGAAGGAAGTGCGAGATGATGAAGACTATCTTTCAAGGCAATAATATTATTTGAAAGAATACTATCTAAAACTAGAAAACCTGTAATTTGTGGTTTTTGCTGAAATATAGGAAATCTTCCTCCTATTGGGGAAATATTAAAAAATACAGAAAATAATAATTGAGCTAACATTGCACCCCAAAAAGGAGGGATCGCATATGTAGCAATTCCTAATATTCTCGCAATATAATCAGTCTTTTTCCCTCTATTTCTTAAACCAATTAATCCTAATGGAAATCCTATTAGTATGGCACTTAATATTGAAAAGAATCCAAGCTCAAGACTTGCAGGCAATGACTTTATAATAATATTAAGGACAGGCTCTTGGGTACTAAGAGATTGGCCCAAATCTAAGTGCAATATATTTTTAATATATAAAAAATATTGATTTATTAAAGGTTCATTTAGTCCCAATTTATTTCTTAGAAATTCCCTAGAAACCTCATCTGCTCCAGATCCAAGTATGGCATCCACAGGATCGCCGGGAGCAACTCTTAATAAAATAAAAACTAATGAAGAAATTATCCATAACATTATCGGTATAAATAAAATTTTTGATAAGGAATAATTTAGTAGTTTATTTAAATTTCTACTCATTAATTAACTCAAGATCACTCAATGAAATTATTCCTGCGCCATTAAAAATAGGTTTAGATATTTTATTTTGTGACCATGCTTTTTGAGAGGAGATCCAAATAGGAATATAGGGTATTGAACTTGCTGCTATTTTTTCAATTTCAACAAGTTTTTCTAATCTTTTAATTCCACTTATTTTTTCACTCTCAAGAAATAAACTTTCCACTTTATTAGATCCCCAAAAACTCCCGCTGTAAACTGATTCTCCTTTTTTACATATGCCGTCAACTATTTCATTACAACTTAAAAGAGGGGTAAGATAAGCCTCTGGATCAGAATAAGCCCCAGTCCAATCGAGAAGAACTGCCGTATAAATTCCTAAACTTAGATTCTTATAAACTGTTGTAGATTCAACCCCATTGAGTTCAATATCAATACAATCTTTCAAAGAATTTTTAATTTCTTCTTGCCAAGTCAGAGCAATAAGCTTGTCAGCTGGTACATTCGATCTATAAGTAAGGGGTATTTTTAGAATATTTCCATTGCAATAATTTTCTTTTTTCAATAACCTTCTTGCTTCTAAATAATCATATTTAGGCCACAGTTCTTGATTATCTTTTTTTAATATCGGAGGAATAATTGATCTAGATGGCTTCCTTAATCCATAACTTACTTTCTCACTAATCAATTTTCTATCAAGACTTTTTGCCAAAGCCAATCTTAAATTAAGATTACTTAAGGGATAAGAACTAGTTTTGAGGCTTATAAAACTTAATTCATTGAAAGGGCTATTACCTTCATTAAACTGTTTATTTTTGCTTAAATCATTTAAACTTTTTCTCTGACTATCATCAATTGAATTTGATAAAAGCACGTCAATTTGTTTACTTTTTAAAGCCCCAAAAAGAGAGGATGAATTTGAATAGCCCACAAAATTAACGCCCTTATTGAAGGGCTTTTCACCCCAATAATTCAAATTTGGATCAATTGATTGAACTTCATTAGAAAAACTGGTCAGTACATACTTGCCAGTACCAACAAATTTTTCATTTAGAAACTTATCAGAATATTGTTTGTAAAATGTGGGAGATATTGGAGTTAAATTTACTGATGTGAGTAAACCATTTATAGAACTTGATGGTTTATTCAAATTTATTATGACTGAATATTCACTTGGCGTTTCTATTGATTTAATCTTATTTCCTAAAATATAGTTCATCGTTCCAATTCTTTTGAATCTATCAAAGGTAAACTTCATAGCATTTGAGTTAAATGAAGTTCCGTCGTGAAAAAAAACATTCTTTCTTAAATTGATAGTTATTTGAAGTCTATCCTTTGAAATAACTGGCATCCCCGAGGCCAATTCAGGTATTAATTCTCCCTTAGAATTTAATTCATATAATGTATCTCCAAGAGAACTGATTAATTGAATTGCTTTAAGAGTATTTGCTCTAGCTGGATCTAAAGATTCAATTTTTCCAGAACTTGCTACTATGATTTTTTTAGATATTCTTTTTGAGCCGCAAGAATTCTGTAAAAAAGAAATTAAAATTATAAATATTGATAAAACAATTTTTTTTTTCATATTTCCTTAGTTCTTAATTATTCTGAAGAATTATTTGAGCAGAAAATTTGTAATGTTATTTGACTAATTTCTAAAGCAAATGTTTTTTTAGAATTACAAGCAAAAGGCCACTCTCTCACCCAACAAATTTCTTTCCCTCTATTTAAACCAATTACTTGAAAAGTCTTATTGCTATTTTTAATTTTTACACAAGCACCTTTATAAAGGTTTTCAGAAAAAATTAAATTATTATTTTCATTATTATTATCTAATAGTTTTGAATGAATCATTAAGGTGCTAAAACCAAACACTTACTTTCTTCGGTTTACCAAGCTATGAAGAAATTTGCAAACTATTTTTTTAAATACAACTTAATTGACTTGCAATAATTTTGACTTCATTTAGCGAATTTATTTCATCTTTCGATCTCTCAAAATCTCCATTATTCACCTCATGAGTAATAACGACAATTTCAGCTTTGTCCTCACTAGCATCAAGTTGAACAATTGATTCGATTGATACATTATTCTTTCCAAAAATATCTCCAATCTTTCCTATGACACCTGGACTATCAAGACAAATAATTCTAAGGTAATTTTTTTTATTTATTTGTGAAGAACTTATTATATGGCAGTTTCTCCAGAAATCAAAAGATAATAATGGATCGATTGAATTATTATTTTTTACTTTGGCGGCATGCAGATTTAATATATCTGATACTACTGACGCTGCAGTTGGGCCACTCCCGGCACCTGGACCATATAACATTATTTCTCCAAGAGGATCAGCTTCAATCAATAAGGCATTATTTACTCCCTTAACTGTTGACAATGGATGAGATTTTGGAATCAAAGAAGGTCCTACCCAAATATTTAAAGCGAGTGAATCATTACTATTAATTTGTCCCCTTTCGGAGAGCGCTAAAAGTTTTATTTCAAACCCTAATTTATTGGCATATTCGATATCCTTTAGATTAATTTTACTAATGCCCTCAGAATGAATCTCCTCTCTTTTAATTTTCCCTCCAAATGCAAGTTCACTAAGAATTGAAATCTTATCAGCTGCATCATGGCCCTCAACATCTGCAGTTGGATCAAATTCTGCATAACCAAGGCTTTGGGCCAATTTTAAGGTCTCCTTATAATCAGCTTTTTCATTTGTCATCTTTGAAAGAATAAAATTTGTTGTGCCATTTATTATCCCAACCATTTTTTTTATGCTGTTACTTTTTAGTGATCTTTTTAAGGGTTCAATTATTGGAATCCCCCCGCAAACTGCCGCCTCTGACAATATATAAAGTCCTTCTTTAGATGCAGTTTTATATATTTCATCTCCATATCTTGCAATGACTGCTTTATTTGCTGTAACAACAGATTTACCTAATTTTAATGATTGCAGAATAATATCTTTCGCCAAATCAACCCCACCCATTACTTCAACAACTACATCTATAGATGGGTCATTAATTAATTTAAATGGATCATCAGTTAATAAATTATAATCTAGCTCAACATCCCTTTTTTTATTAAGATCTTTAACTGCTATTTTTGCAATTTCTATTTCTTTTAGAATTGGATGTGAATCAACTTCAGAATTTAATATTTTATAAATCCCTGAACCTACAGTTCCAAAACCTACAATCCCAATTTTGCATTTTCTCATTTTTTATTTCTTTTGACTTTGAGTTTAATTTTATATTATTAGGCCTACAAAAATTCATTTGCTTGAGACTGCATTTTCAATAAAATGTTTAAAAAACCATTTGACCTAGAAGGAGTTAAGCTTGATTTCAAACCAGTATCTTCTATAAATTTCTTATCTATTTCAACAACTTCATTTGGTGTCAACTCATTTAATCCACTTATTAGAAAGGCCAATAAACCCTTCGTTATTAGAGCATCAGAATATCCTTCCCAAAATAATTTACCGGCTTTAATAGTTGCCTTAACAAAGACTTCTGAAACGCATCCCTTAACTTTATTTTCTTCAACAAGGATTTCACTATCTGGTTCTTTTAATTTTTTGCCTAACCACAAAATATATTCATATTTTCTTTTTGGATCTTCTGATTTATTCAACTTTTCTACTAATTTTGATAAATTATTATATTTTTCTTGATTTTCCATATTTTAAAACTATAAATTAATCACTTTATGAATCTTCTATTATACAAATATTTCTTTTTCTGTGATAAAGCCCGATAAAGGAACATCCCACTCAGCTTTGGTTAATGGAACAGTACTTACACAATTAGAAGTTAATACTCCAATGCATGGAACATTTCTCCAAGCATTATCTCTCCTTAATTTATCAAAATAACCTCCTCCGTAACCTAATCTTGTTAAATTTTTATCAACGGAAAGACATGGTACAAATATCATTCTTATCTCCATATGACTTAATGGGCAAGAGTTATTTGGACTTAGTATCCCCTCAAAGTCTTTGGTAAGAGGTTTTTCGTCCCATGGATAAAATAACAACTCTTTTTTACCTTCACATCTAGGCAAAGCTAAAGTAAATTTTTTCTTAAGACTTCTAATATCAACTTCATTTTTTAGAGGCCAATATATGGCTATATAACCAATATTTTTATATCCCTTAATAAATGAATCAATATATAATCTTACATTTTTTTCAACATTTTCTCTTTGATTAAGAGAAATCCCATCTCTTAGCTTTCTAAACCTATCCCTCTCAAATTTCTTATTTTCAAAGATCGTCATATTAAATTTTTAGTTAAAGCCATCCTCATTTAGTTTTGTGAGTGCTATAGCCAATGCATCTGCTGAATCATCAGGTTTTGGAGGTTTGTCAAGATCTAAGTTATACATAACAGCATCAAGAATATCTTTCTTAGATGCCTTTCCAGAACCAGCAATTGTTAATTTTATCTGAGCAGGTGAGTACTCACTAACATGAATTTTTTTAGAGGCCAATACCATCATAATCACGCCTCTGGCCTGTACCACACTAATGGTAGTGCTTGACCTGTAAAAGAAAAATTTTTCTACTGCCGCTACAGTTGGACTCCAGTGATTTATTAATTCATTAAGATCTTGGAATATCTCATAAAGTCTATCTTCTTCTTTTTTATCTTTACCTGTCTCAATAACACCGCAATCTAATAATATCTTTCTTTCATTTTCTATCTCAATTATTCCATAACCAACTCTAGCTAATCCGGGGTCAATCCCAATTATTCTCACTGTTATTATGCTTCAGCAGACAATTGAAATTTTGAAAGATTTTCTTTTTCATCTAAATCAAATACTTTACAAAAAGCTTGAATAACTCTTTCACCAGAATCAACTTGTTCTAAGGGATCTTTTCTAAGTCTATGTCTTAAAGAACAAGAAATAACCCTTGCTATGTCATCTTCTTGCACTTCAGTTCTGCCCTCAAATGCTGCGATTGCCCTTGCAGACCTATTTGTAACAATATCTCCCCGTAAGCCATCAACATCTAGTTCTCCGCAGATTGCAGAAATATTCAATCTTAAGTCATCGTCCATTTGAACAGAATTTAATATTTCTTGTGCTTTAATAACTTTTTGTTGAAGTTCATCCTGTTGCTTCTCAACACTCAATGAAAACTCATCAGGATTATCATCAAAAGAAGTTCTTTGATCAACTACTTGAACTCTTAATTCAGCATCTCTAACTGTCTTAACTTCAACACTCATTCCAAACCTGTCCAATAGTTGAGGCCTTAATTCACCTTCTTCTGGATTTCCTGAACCAATAAGGACAAATCTCGCAGGATGTCGAACTGAGACCCCCTCCCTTTCAACTGTATTCCATCCGGAAGCGGCTGAATCTAAAAGTACATCAACTAAATGATCATCAAGTAAATTCACTTCATCAACGTATAGTAAACCCCTATTAGCTTTGGCCAATAGACCTGGTTCGAATGCCTTAACACCTTCGCTCAAAGCCTTCTCAATATCAATGGTTCCACAAAGCCTGTCTTCAGTAGCCCCTAAAGGCAAGTCAACCATAGGTACTTGTTTTTGAATGCTCTCTAAATTTTCTCCTTGAGTAATTTTTTCCAAAACTTCTTTACTTTGTAAATCAGGATCGACAAGTGAACTATTATATGGATCGTCTTTAACAACATCGATTGCAGGTAACAAATCAGCTAAGGCTCTGATTGTAGTAGACTTTCCAGTCCCTCTATCACCCATTATCATCACTCCTCCAATTCTTGGATCAATAACATTTAACAAGAGAGCCAATTTCA
>QCLV01000004.1 GCA_003214295.1 Prochlorococcus sp. AG-418-F08 | reverse complement strand
ACTGGCGGAAGCTTTTTAAGTGGTTATTTATTTACAAATTCATAAAATCAAAAAAAGATGGGGAAACATTAAAAAAAGAAGGATGGGATCCAGGGAAGGCAATGGGAAAGGAAATCAAAAGATTAAGATATTTGGAAATTGACAAATTAAATTGAAATTAATTACATTTTTACAACTTCTCCAACCTTGTACCATTTATCTTTAAGAGCATTTTCATATTTACGATTGCAACTAATCAACAAGGGGCCACATGTTTGAGGATCTAATAGTAAAGATATTCTCTCGTTAAAAGTTTTTTGATCGAATGAATTTTCGTTTAAAAAATTAATTATTCTTTTTTGCTTATTTCCTTTATAAATTTTGTCAAAAATTTCTTTATTAGATTCAAAAAAAGTACTTTTAACATCTTTTCTTATTAAATCAAATACTCCAGGATAAGCTTTAAATGCAAATAAATCTAATAAAACTTTTAGTGGCTCAAGATTATTGCTTTGTCTATATAAATTAGATGATTCAATCATCTCTTTAAGATGTCCAATAAATCCATAACCAGTAATGTCAGTCGCAGCATTGACTAATGATTCTTTAAATTGATTTTGAAAAAGATAAATTTCATCAATCAAATATTGCTGACTTTTTACTAAATTATTAATTATTTCAGAAGAACTACCTAGAGTATTAATATTTTGCATTTGACCGGCAAAGTAAATCCCAACGCCCAGAGGTCTAGACATCATAAGAATATCTCCATCATTCATTCCAGATTTAAGCCATGGTTTTGCTCCATTTTTTAAAATGCCTTGAACTGTTAAAGAAATATCTATTCCCAATGAATAAGGTTTATTCACTAAACTTCTGGCCTCGAAAGTATGGCCTCCAAGTAATTCACCTCCATGATCTTCAACTGTTGATTTAATACCTTGAAGGGATTGAGAAAAGAGGTAACTCTGAAATTCCCTTTCAACTTTTGGTAATGAAATTAAAGCCTGCGCGGATGAAAGTTTTGCTCCGCATGCCCACAAATCTGAGCAAGCGTGCAAAGTAGTAATTTTGGCATTAAGCCAAGGATCACTTACCAAAGCAGGGAATCCATCAACACTTTGCAAGATAATATCTTGACCATTTTGATATATCTCAACTGAATCTTCAGGTGATGAGGCAAAAGAATTTAAATTAGATTTTATTAATGATTTATTCAAAACAAACTGAGGAATTTTAGCTGCACATCCTCTGCAATCATTCAATGAAATATTTTTTTCACTACTTTTCATAATTAGCCTTTTTGATCTAAATTTGTTTATAAATTTCAGATCAACGTTATGCTTTAAAATCCAAAAAAGAAAAGAAGGGCCAAAAACAAAATTGCGATAAATAGCAAAAGCCTTTGAATGATGACTTGGAAATGTATTAACTATTTGCAATCCGATCCTTTGAGGAAACCACTTTTTTAATGATTCCCCTTCTATATCCTTTTTTAGATTTTGGACTAATGTATTTACAACTTTTACTGCAAAAACTCCCGATGCTGGTCTTTTTGCTGAATCTACAACTGCACAATCACCAGCAGCAAAAATTCCGAGAAAACTTTTCAACTGCAAATTCCGATTTGTAATTAATCTGCCGTGAGAATCGGAATATAAAAAATTTTTTTGTGCCCATAAAGGAGATTTATTCCCTGTACATAAAAGAATCTTTCCAAAATCGAAATTAAGGTTTTCAACTACATGAATATTGGAATTCCGTAAACTTTTTAGAATTTTATAATTAATTTTTCTTGAATGACATAAAAGTTTTAAAGGTCTATCTCTCCATCTTTTTCTCAAAGCATATGATATTTCAATTGCAGCCAGGCCACTCCCAACAATTACAAATGGAAGTTCATTAACTGAATCAAAAATGTCCTCTTTTTGTATTGAGTCATAAGCATTTAAAAAAGGTTTAATTGAAAAAGCATTACGATTTTTTACTAATGATTTAAATTCTTTTGGAATTATTGTTTGACTTCCATAATTAAGCACCAACTTCGAATAATTAATTGAAGGTCTATTACTTAAAATAATTTTCTTTAAATTGAAATCAATATCCTTTACTTCTTCTTCTATGAAAGATACTTTTGCATTTTTTGCTAAAGATTTTATATCAATTAAACTCTCTTCTAAAGTGATTGATTTTGAAATCACCGATGGGAATCTCGCCGAATAAACCAAATGAGAATCTCTAGATATAATTGAAACAGGAATTTCTGGCATTAATTTCGGAAACATTAACCATTTCTTCAATAAAAGAACATTTGAGTGTCCTCCTCCAATTAGTACCAGATGATTAAAAGTCATTTACATCACTATGAATAAAGAACATTTATTACCAATTGAAAAATCAAGATTAGGAGTGATTGGTGGAAGTGGATTTTATTCAATGGATCAAATAGATTACTTAAGAGAACTAGAAATCAATACTCCCTATGGTAAACCTTCTGATTCAATAAAAGTATATAATCTTGGAAACCTAGAGATAGCATTCATTCCTAGACATGGCAGAACTCATAGTTTGAATCCTTCTGAAATTCCTTACAAAGCGAATATTTGGGCTCTTAGATCAATAGGAGTAAGATGGATTATTGCTCCATCAGCAGTTGGCTCATTACAAGAACAGATAAGGCCGCTTGATATAGTGGTTCCAGATCAATTTATAGACCGGACAAAAAATAGACCTGCAACCTTTTTTAACGAGGGAGCTGTTGCTCACGTTAATATGGGAGATCCCTTCTGCACAAATTTGTCATGTCTATTAAGTGAAATCGGAGAAAAAAATATTCCTGACGGTAGACAATTGCATAGAGGGGGTACCTATCTAGCAATGGAAGGTCCCGCTTTCTCAACTAGAGCAGAATCTAATTTATATAGAAGTTGGGGATGTTCAATAATTGGAATGACGAACCACACAGAAGCAAGATTAGCTAAAGAAGCTGAAATAGCTTACTCCTCCTTGTCTATGGTTACTGATTATGATTGCTGGCATCAAACTCATCAAGAAGTTTCTGTAGAGATGGTTTTGAACAATCTAAGATCAAATACTGAGGTGGCTAATAAAATAATATTTGAAGTAGCTAAATTAATTGAAAAAGAAAGACCAAAAAGTAAGTCTCATTTTTCACTAAAAGATGGATTGATAACCCAAAAAGAAAATATCCCAAGTTCCACAAGAGAGAAACTAAGGATATTTACGGATTCTTATTAGCTTTAATAGAATTTGGTGATTGTCAGGTTACGGTAAGGAATTGTTAGCCTCCACCTCCAACTCCTTGATATGAGCCATAGAAAAATATTCCTAAAACGAAGATAACAGCAATTCCACCTGCTGTAGCAACAAGCCATAGTGGAAGAGTTCCTTCAGTCCATCTTCTTTCCCATGCGACTGCTGGTCTACCGTCGGGAAGTCGATCTGGAATTCTTCCATCAGGTCCTTTTAATTTACTCATAATTTTAATTTAATTGAAAAAGTAGCTGGAAAATAAAATTCCCAATACAAAGACTGATAATAAGCCTAAATAAAGGCTTGTACGATTAAGTTCAACTGGAACTTTATTAGGATTTTCGTTTACTTGCATGATAGTTAAATTATCGGGCTACGAATTGCATAGCAGCAATAGAACCCAAAAAGAATACTGATGGAATAGCTAAAGCGTGAACCGCTAGCCAACGGACAGTGAATATAGGATAGACGCGGATCTCCGCAGCCTGCATTGGAGCTTGAGAATTAGTCATTGTTATTTTGTTCTTAAATCTAGTTGGGATTTAGCTTCATACCTTTGTGTTACGACAGGCGCCTTAGATTCAGATGATTGGAAATAGCTATCTGGACGAGGAGTTCCAAAAGCATCATAGGCTAAACCTGTATATACGAATAAGAAGCCTGCTATAAAGATAGCTGGTAATGTTACTGCATGAATAATCCAGTACCTGATACTGGTGATTATTTCAAAAAATGGGCGTTCACCCGTTGAACCTGCGGCCATAATCACAAATGTTTACTCTATGATCTTACAGTGTAAAATCATAAGTTCGCGAAGAAATTAACAGCTTGGTTACAGACAGTTGCTAAATCCATAAAAAATTAAGTTTTTTTTTACTATTCAATCAAGCAAGTTATTCAAACTTAACTATTCCATTTTAAGATATAGCCACGTTCGCCAAGAACAAATCCCTTTTGATTATCTAAACCTTCCTTATCAAGAAAAACTATTTTGATGTAATTTGTTGGCAATTCAGAAGCAATAGGATCTTTATTCCAAGTTTTACCTTGATCTTTACTTACAATCAAAGTGCCATTACCACCGCCAGCCCAAATATCACCATTTGGATCCCATCCCATATCTAAATAATTGTATCCGTTAAGAATGGGTATGATAGGTTTTGACCAGTTTTCGAGATCGTTAGTATCTTCATTAAATCTAATTTCAGCTCCTCTAGAAAGCATCCATAAACTCCCTTCTGGATTGAAACCAATACTTTGAACTCTTTTGCTGCTTGCTCTTTGATGAGCTACCCATGTATCGCTATCCTTTTCTAAAGTAGAAAAGAAATTACCGAGACTACTTACGCTGACATAGTCCCCTTTAGAAGTTCTTCTTAAATCCCTTACACCACCAGAACCAGATGCGTCTACAACTTTTGCGTTCCAGGATTCCCCATTATCCGATGTTTCATAGATTGCCCCTGCAGTAGTAGCCAATTCAGCAATCCCAGTATCGACAGTCGATATTAGGAATGGTTGACCTGGTAATTTGTTGCCTAAAGATAAGCGAGTCCAATTTTTTCCCGCATCAATTGTATGCATAACTAATGACGGCTGTCCTATTAACCATCCCTCCTCACCTTTAAAGTCAATATCAAGCAGACGAAAGTTCTCTTCACTTGGTAAACCTAAATTTCTTTTCTCCCAAGTTTCTCCTCCATCATTAGATTCCATAATAAGTCTATTAGAACCTACTAAAAATCCATTTTTATCATCTATAAAATCAACATCTAAAGCATTAGCCTGGTCCTCAAACTGAATTGTTTTCCAAGGGCTGCTATTACTCATCTTTACTCCTGTAGATGAACAACTGCTCAATACAAAACAAAGAAGAACTGATAAAAGAAGATTGGGAATGCTGGTAATAATTTTTTTCATTTATATATATTAATGCAAAGAGTACAAAGAGAGGAACATAGCAGCAGCAAAAGCCAGCCCTCCAAAAATCAATATGTTTTTTTGTCCAGGAGGTAAACTATTAAAACCAAACCCATAAACTAAATTTTCTTCAAAACCACTAGGTTTAGATTTAGGACCTATATCCTTATAAAAATTTTTACCAGCTCGACAAACAGGGCAAGCGAAGGTATTCCCATCCAAATCAGAAAAAGGGGTATTTTTAGGTATGTTTAATTTTTTATTACCTTCAGATGGATCATATATATATCCACAACTTCTACATTCGAATCTATTTTGTTCTAGATTAAGAGCAGATTGTTCAACATTTGCTCCTGAAGATTTTTCAGAAAGTTTCTCTTTCTTAAAGTCTTCAACTATTTTGTTTTCCTCAGAGGCTGGTTGAATGTTTTCACTCACGGTTTATTATTGTTCTTTAAGAACTTTAAAAGATTTTGCTTAATTAAGCGACTTTTATTCAAAATTAATTTTTTAAGATGTTTTTATTAACTGGCTATGAATATTTTTTAGGTTTCCTTCTAATTGCAGCAGCTGTTCCAATATTAGCTCTAGTTACAAATCTCATCGTTGCCCCAAAAGGCAGAACAGGGGAAAGAAAACTTACTTATGAATCTGGAATGGAGCCTATTGGTGGAGCATGGATTCAATTTAATATTCGTTATTACATGTTTGCCTTGGTTTTCGTTATATTTGATGTTGAGACAGTATTCCTTTATCCTTGGGCTGTAGCTTTCAATAGATTAGGCTTACTAGCTTTTATTGAAGCTTTAATCTTCATTGCAATACTTGTTATTGCCCTGGCATACGCATGGAGAAAAGGTGCTTTAGAATGGAGTTAAAAAATTGAATCCACAACTATCCCCAAAAGCAATAAGAGAAATTCGAGAAGGAACTTGCAATCCTCTTGGTGCACCTCAAGTTACTACAGATTTAAGCGAAAACATCATATTGACAAGTTTAGACGATCTTCACAATTGGGCTAGATTAAGCAGTCTCTGGCCTCTCTTGTATGGAACAGCTTGTTGTTTTATAGAATTTGCTGCCTTGATCGGATCTAGATTTGATTTTGATAGATTTGGGTTAGTCCCCAGAAGCTCGCCAAGGCAAGCAGATTTGCTAATAGTTGCAGGAACAGTAACGATGAAAATGGCTCCAGCCCTTGTGAGACTTTATGAACAAATGCCTGAACCAAAATATGTTATTGCGATGGGAGCTTGCACAATCACAGGGGGAATGTTCAGCGCAGATTCTACAACTGCTGTAAGAGGCGTTGATAAATTGATACCAGTTGATTTATACCTTCCAGGATGCCCACCAAGACCAGAAGCAATTTTTGATGCCGTAATCAAATTAAGAAAAAAAGTAGGTAACGAATCAATTTTAGAGCGCACAAAAACTGAACAAACCCATAGGTACATAACAAGCGATCACCAAATGAATCTCGTTTTCTCTGAAAATACTGGTGAATATCTAAACAAAACATCGAAGAATATCATTCCTGCCTCAAACAAACAACAAATAACTGAACTAGATGAGAATAGCGAAACAGCCAAAATTATCAATGATGTACAAGATTAATGGAAAAAGACGGTTTAGCTAAATCCTCGGATAATTCAATAGAGAGAGAAGGATTGATAAGTCAGTCTTTATCTAAAGATGGAATTCCAAATCAATCTTTACCTGATGATCACATAGGAATTGAAAACATTTCTGTGGAACCTAACAAATTATATGCAGCAGTATCTGCCTTAAAAAATTACGGTTTCAATTATCTCCAATGTCAAGGAGGATATGATGAGGGACCAGGGAAAAATCTCGTGAGTTTCTACCATTTTATAACTGTTGATGATTTACAAAAAATTGAAAATATTAAAGAAGTAAGATTAAAAGTTTTCCTAAAAAGAGATTCTGATTTATCAATCCCTAGTTTGTATGAAATTTTTAAAGGAAGTGACTGGCAAGAAAGAGAAACTTTCGACATGTATGGGATTAATTTCATTGATCATCCAAATCCAAAAAGACTTTTAATGCCTGAAGATTGGAGAGGTTGGCCATTGCGAAAAGATTATATTCAGCCTGACTTCTATGAACTTCAAGATGCCTATTAGTTTAATTTCTTTAATTTGCGGTACATAAACATAACTGCTCTAGCTAATTTTCTTGGATCATGTCTAAGCGTTGGAGTTATTCTTTTTGAAAATAATGGCGCCTGTAAAACATAATAACCCTCAGATAATAATTTTTCTTTATTACAAATAACAGGTTCTGCACCTCTACTTTCGTAATAATCAACCAATGGAGACTTTTCAAATTGGGCCTGAGATAAAATTGAGTTAAAAATGCGAGTATTAACTCCAAAATTAGACAATTGTTTTTCTATTGATTTGATATGTTGATAAACATCAAGTCCATCAGTTTCGCCTGGCTGAGTCATCAAATTACTTATATATATTGTGGGTGCATTACTATGCAATAAAGCATCTACTATTTCTGGTACTAATAAGTTTGGCAATAAAGAAGTATATAGACTGCCTGGCCCGAGAACAATTAAATCAGCCTCTTTTATAGATTCGAGAGCGCTTGGAAGAGCAGAAGGATTTTCTGGAAGATAACCAATCCTTGAAATTAATTTTTTAGATTTGCTAATATTACTTTCTCCAAAAATTTTTTCACCATTCTCTAATTCGGCCCATAACATTACATCAATATTTGTTGCTGGTAAAACTTGGCCTTGTACAGCTAAAACCTTACTAGAGGCCTGTACCGCCTTTTCAAGACTACCTGTAATTGTTGTTAAAGCTGACAAAAATAGATTGCCAAAACTATGACCCTCTAGATCACTGCCACCTGAAAATCTATATTGAAATAATCTGGTTAAAGTAGGTTCTTCGTTAGATAAGGCAGCTAAACAATTTCTAATATCTCCCGGAGGTTGAACACCTAATTGTTTTCTAAGAATTCCACTACTTCCACCATCGTCAGATACGGTGACTATTGCTGTAATATTATTGCTGTAATTTTTTAAGCCTTTTAATAAAGTAGATAAACCTGTTCCTCCACCAATTGCAACGATATTTGGGCCTCTATTTAATTTACTCTTAACTCTTAATGCATCAACTAAAAATGTATTTTTCTCTGGAACAAGGGCTTTTTGAATAGAATTAATACTTCTATTTTGTCCAATTCCTATCAATAAAATTCCAATCACAAAAATTAATGGCCCTAATAATGAAATAGGCAAAATACTTGTAAGTCCTGTCATTAACCAAAAAAATATTTCAATAAGCCAATAAAGTGGCCTTAAATTTGTCCAAATTGCCAGGCCTAACAATGCAGTCAAAAATCCTATAGCAGATGTAAACATCCATCTTTTTATTACCAGCCCTGGTAAAAGCCAACTCAATATTCTTAAAAATTTGTTTAATAAGGCAAAATTAGACCTTTTAAAATTTTTATAATGCTTTCTTACTCTCTTTTTACGATTAATCATTAAAAATGCCTTATATTATTTTTTCTCAAATTTAAAAACTATATAGATTTATTATAAATCAAATTCAAACATCCTTTTTTTATTTCTAAAAATATGCAATATGTAATAGAAGGTAAGTTTTCTTTGAAGAAGTTTTGAAAAAATCTAAGCATGCAGTTGAGACAAATAATCTCTCAATAAGCTGGGGAGAAGTTAATGTGCTTAATCAAATAAATTTTGAACTGAACTATGGAGAAAAATTAGCTATTGTAGGCCCTTCAGGCTCTGGTAAATCAACCATATTAAAAATACTAGCAGGACTGATTTTACCTACTAAGGGAGAATTAAGAATATTTGGGGAGAAACAAACATTTTTAAGATTAGACCAAAATAATCCTCCTGATGTAAGACTTGTTTTTCAAAACCCAGCATTATTAGGATCTTTAACTATTGAAGAAAATGTAGGTTTTTTACTGAATAGAAATAAAAAACTATCAAAAAAGTCAATCAATGAAATCGTATGTGAATGCTTAGCTGAGGTAGGATTATTTAATGTTGAGAATAAACTTCCAAATGAATTAAGCGGAGGAATGCAAAAAAGAGTAAGTTTTGCTCGCGCTTTAATTACAGATCAAACTCTTAATACAAATACCAAACCATTATTACTTTTTGATGAACCAACTGCAGGTCTTGATCCAATTGCCTCATCAAGAATTGAAGATTTAATTAATAAAACAATTGATAAAACCAGCGCATCATCTATTGTGGTTAGCCATGTTCTTAGTACTATAGAGAGGACTTCCAATAAAGTTTTAATGCTCTACGGAGGCAAATTTAGATGGGCAGGTTCAATTGATGAATTCAAAGCGAGCAATGACCCCTTTGTATTTCAATTTAGGAATGGAAAACTTGACGGTCCAATGCAACCCAAGGACATTTAGAGATTATGCGTAGAAGCTTACGAGATTCAATAGTTGGTTTTTCCTTATTAGGAGGAATTTTAATATTCACATTTTTTTCTTTTTGGCTGAGAGGAATAAGATTATCCTCAAAGAATTGGCACTTCTTTGCTGAATTTAGCAACGCAAGCGGTTTATCAAAAAAGTCTCCAGTAACCTATAGAGGAATTCTTGTAGGATCAATAGAAGATATTCTATTTACTAATGAATCAATTAAAGCAAAAATAGTTTTAAATAATTCAGAAATTATTCTTCCTAAGCCAGCATTTGCGAGAGTAGTAACAAATTCTTTCCTTGGTGGAGATGTGCAAGTCGCTTTAGAAAGTAGTGAAAAAACAATCCCTAAAAACATCTCAATACCTACATCAGAAAAATGCAATAGTAAATTAATTATTTGTCAGGGAGATATTATCACCGGCAAACAACTATCAAGTCTTTCAAATATAACTAATAAAATAAGTCAACTTTTAAAAGAATCAAATCAAGAAAACTTAATTGAAAACCTTATCAAATCAATTGACCAATTTGATAGCACACAAGAAAACCTTGATGAATTAATTTATTTATCTAAACAAGAAATCCTTAGAGTTAAACCTTTAATAAATGAAATCACTATAGCTGCCAATAATTTGAATGATATTTTGTCAACTATAAATAACAAAGAGACCCTTAATGACATTAAATTAACAATTAATGCTGCAAGATCTATCTCTAGCAAAATAGATGATATGAGTGATGATTTTGAAAAATTAACTAGAGATAAAGAATTAACTAAATCAATAAGAGATTTAACTATTGGACTTTCTAAATTCCTAAATGAAATTTATCCATAAGAAATACTTATAATTCATTAATAGCATTTAAAGCCATCGCTGCTATTGCTTTGTCTGTAGCTTTAGGTAGTTGGACGTATTTTCCACTGGCAGCCTCTGCTAATTCTTTACCAAATCCGCTCGCAATAAATTTTCTCTCGGTATCAATTATCAATAGTTTTATACCAAGCATGGGATATTTTGCAGCAATATCAAGCACCTCTTGCTTTAAATCAACATTATCATTATCTTTTTCTTGAACCTCATTTTGTCCTAAAGATAATCCTAATGGAACGTTTCCTCTTCCATCAGTAATCCCCACAACAATAACTTGACCTATATCTCCTGTTGAAAGAGCATTTTTTGCTACTTTTGCTGATTGTGTTAGTCCATGTGCCAAAGGAGATCCTCCACCACAAGGCATTGTTTCCAACCTTCTTTTTGCAGCAGTTATTGATCTTGTTGGAGGCAAAAGCACTTCAGCCTGATTACCTCTAAAAGGAATAAGAGCTACTTCATCCCTATTCTCATATGCCTCTGTTAAAAGTCTTATTACAGCGCCTTTGGCACTTTGCATTCTATTTAAAGCCATAGAGCCACTAGCATCAACCAGAAAAATTACTAAAGCCCCTGCCTTTTTTTGAAGAAGCTTTGCCCTAAAATCATTTTCTTCAATAACTATTGATTTATTAGGGCTCCTTAATCTTCTCGATTTTTGATAAGGAGCAGCAGCTCGGAGGGTAGCATCTACTGCAATTCTTTTTACTTTACCTCTTGGAATAATAGGTTTTACGTATCTTCCTCTACTATCACTAAATATGACTGATCTACTCCCGCTATTCCCTGCTTTAGCTTTAGCAGATGAGAAAAGCAATAAATCAGGATCAACCATACATGCCTCAGGGTCTAATATAAATTCTTCAGGTATTTCGGGCGTAGATTCTTCTTCTCCATCAGAATTATCTTCTTCTTGTTCTTGGTCTTGCTGATTATCATTTTCACTACTCTCAGGTTCAGACTCTTCATTGTTTGATTGAGGTGGGGGTGGTGGACTCTGATCCTCTGGTGGGGGTGGTTGAATTTCTTCATCTTCTGGAGGTATTTGCATTGCTCGTGGAAGAATAACTAATCTTACTGCGACTTTTAGGTCTTCAGAATTTACATTCTCATCGCCTCTAAGAGCGGCATTAGCCTTTGCTACTTTTACTGCAAATAATTCTGACCTGTGCCCTTCCACTCCTCCTCTAAGAGCTTCATTCACTAAATATGTTATTTGCTCTTTTGTTATCTTGACATCCTTTAACCATTGCCTTGCCAAAATTAATTGAGTAGATAAATTATCAGATTCTTCCGACCATTTTTCTGAGAATTTAATATTATTTTCTGCGTGTGATAAAACAGATTTGGTAATCTCAACTCTTTGAGCATTATCAATAGATTGATCTGCGGAAAGCACAATAGCAAAACGATCCAAAACATGATCCCTTAAAGCACCTTCTTCAGGATTATAAGTTGCTATTAAAAGGGATTTGCAAGGATGAGAGAGGCTCAAACCATCTCGTTCAATATTATTTTGCTCTCTACCTATAGCTTCAAGAATTAAATTTACAATTCCATCATCCAATAAATTTATATCGTCTACATACAGAACACCTCTATGAGCTTCTGCTAAAATTCCAGGCTGAAACACTTGTTCTCCCGAACTTAATGAGGCAGCGACATCAATTGATCCAACAAGTCTATCTTCAGTTATACCAATTGGAACTTGAATAAATGGTGCCTCTTTTACTTTTTTTGGAATTTCATCAATTTGATTCAGATAATCACGTCCAATTAGCTCTTCTAACAATTTATTAGTACTAGTATCCCATTCCTCTGGTTTATGTGGATCTAGGTTCCTACCAATAGGTCTTAATGAAGTATTACTATTTCTCTTAGATAATGTTTCAAGTATTGATTCATTATCTAATACTTCTACAGGAGGGAGTAAAGTATGCAAACCCCTTGCTAATACTGACTTACCAGTACCTCTTCCGCCAGCGATAATCACTCCTCCTAAACTCGGATCAACTGCTGCCAAAAGCAAAGATAATTTCAATAAGCTATGACCCGTAATTGCCGCCAAAGGAAAAGCTCTAAAAGAATCCTTTGAGTTCATTAAATCTTTTATTTTTCCTTTTTCTTTTAACTCGGGGTTCAAAATCACTTTAAAAATGCCTGATATAGAATTTATCTAATAACTTTGTTTTTTGTAGTGGAATTATCAAATCTTAATATCAAAAATGGATTATGTATATCCCTAGGAGCAAATATTGATAGTAAATTCGGAAGCCCTCTTGAGTCACTATTAATTTGCAAACCAAAAATAGAGGAAATAATAAATGAGTGGGGAGATAGTTTTAACAAAAGAAAAGAAAAGAAAAGCAAATTTCATGCAAACTTTTTTTGGTCTTCAATTTATGAGACATTACCCCATGGTGTTGAAAATGAGCAGCCAAATTATTTAAATACTCTTTTACTTATAAAAAGTAATTCTTTCCCTAAACCATCAAATAAAAACGCGAAATTACTTTTAAAAGAGCTAAAAAAGTTAGAGAGATTTTTCGGACGAGAAGAGACGCCAAAGGGTAAGAAATGGCTATCAAGATGTCTCGATTTAGATATTCTTTGGTGGGAAGATTTTTATACGATTGACGAGGAATTAACATTACCTCACCCTAGATTCATGAATCGGAATTTCGTTATTACACCACTATCTGAAATCTTAAGTAGAAGCCAAAAAATTACAAAATTTGATGTCCCAAAATGGACTATATAAATGATTTACAAAACCTAAAAATAACTGTTAGGCTATTTTTATTTCAAAATTATGGGCAACAAAAACCTTATAAAAAGATCCATTTTTAAAGAAAAAATATCTGAGTTAAAGTCAAAAAAATTTAGTTTCGAAATAAATAGAATTGAGCTTCCAAATGGACATGAAGGTGAATATGGATACATCAAGCATCCTGGGGCAGCATTAGCCGTACCTATTACAAAAGACAATAAAGTTATTATTCTTCGCCAATATAGATTTGCTATTTCAAGGTATTTATTAGAATTTCCAGCAGGTACATTAGAAATAGGTGAAACACCTCTTAATTCAATTCAAAGAGAAATACAAGAAGAGACTGGATTCAGTGCAAACAAATGGGATGAATTAGGAACTCTTGTCCCTGCTCCAGGTTATGCAGATGAAGAAATTTATTTATTTTTAGCTCGTGATTTGAACAAACTCAATTCCGAGGTTAAAGGAGATTTAGATGAAGATATAGAAGTATTAATTTTAGATCCAGACCAACTAGATAATCTTATTTCTAGCAGGGATGAAATTCTTGACGCAAAAACCGTGACGGCTTGGTTTAGAGCTAAACAATTTTTAGATAAATTATGAATAAACCTAGAATACTTTTTTGGCATAGAAGGGATTTAAGAATATTTGATAATCAAGCTTTAATAAAAGCATTTTCATTATCAAATGCTATTACTTCAACTTATATTTTAGATAAAAATTACTCACACGATTTTAATGCAAGTTCAAGAGCTTGGTTTCTAGGAAATTCGCTTCAAGAATTAGGAAATAATTGGAAAAAGCTTGGAAGCAGGCTAGTTTTAGAAGAGGGAGATCCGGTATTAATAATCCCTCAATTAGCAAAAACAATAGATGCTAAGTTTGTTTTTTGGAATAAATCAATTGAACCTTATGAGATTAATCGAGATTTAGAAATAAAAAATAATTTAAAAGAAAAAAATATTCAAGTTATTGAATCTTGGGATCACATATTAGTAGAACCCTCAAAAATATTTTCAGGGAATAATAAACCTTATTCCGTTTATGGACCTTTTTATAAAAACCTTAAATCAAAAATGAATTTATTAGATGTATATGATCAAGAAAAAGTTATTTTCCAGTTTAAAGATATAGATAATAAACTCAAAGAAAATAAGACAATAAATTCATCAGATTCGGTTCTAAAGAAATTTCTCAAAAACATCAAATTTTCTGGTTCGAATATTTGTCCATGTAGACCTGGAGAGAATGCTGCTGAAACATTATTAGAAAACTTTATTAACGAAAAAAAAATATATTCTTACAATTCTGCAAGAGATTTTCCTTCCAATAATGGGACATCATTTCTAAGTGCATCTCTCAGATTCGGCACCATCAGCATTAGAAAAGTTTGGAACGCCACATTAAATTTAAATTCAGATTTTGCAAATCAAGAAAATTACCTATCAATTGAAACTTGGCAAAAAGAACTCGTTTGGCGTGAGTTTTATCAACATTGCTTATTCCATTTCCCAGAGTTAGAGAAAGGTCCATATAGAAAAAAATGGGATCACTTTCCATGGCAAAACAATAATGAATGGTTTCAACATTGGAGCAACGGAGAGACGGGAGTACCTATAGTTGATGCTTCAATGCGTCAACTAAATAGTACTGGCTGGATGCATAACAGATGTAGGATGATAGTCGCTTCATTTCTGGTAAAAGATCTTATATGCAATTGGCAAATGGGTGAGCAAAAATTTATGGAGACTTTGGTTGATGGAGACTTAGCTGCAAATAATGGGGGATGGCAGTGGAGCGCCAGTAGCGGTATGGATCCAAAACCACTTAGAATTTTTAATCCATATACCCAAGCAAAAAAATTTGATCCTATTTGCGAATATATAAAATATTGGATTCCTGAATTATCTAAAGTGTCAAATTCAGAATTATTAAATGGGGAGATATCTAATTTAGAAAAAAATAATTATTCAAGCCCTATTGTCAATCACAACATACAACAAAGATTATTTAAATCACTTTATGCTGAAATTTGAATTTCCTCTATACAATTCTTTAAAACTTTATTTAAATTTTCTGCTACATAAACTTGCTCTTCATAAGACATTTCAGGAAACATTGGAAGACTAAGAACTTCTGTACAAATTCTCTCTGTATTAATGAGTTTTGTTCTAGAAAAATTTTTATTTTTGTAAGCTATTTGTGCATGTATTGGAATTGGATAATAAATAATTGAATTAATACCTTTTTCAAAAAGTTGTTGTTTAACCAAATTTCTTAAGGAATAGTATTTTTTGCAATCAGTATCAAATAAATTTGAAGAATCTTCTTTTAAAAAATATTTATCGTTTCTTAATTTGATTACAAATTGATTCCAAGAATGGGAAATTGAATCAGAGCTAATTTTTGGAAAACTAATAAATGGATTTTTTTCTAATAAATCAAAATAATTATTAGCAATTTTTTGGCGATTATTAATCCACTTGGAAATATATTTAATTTTAATATTTAATATGGCAGCTTGAATGGTATCAAGTCTGCTGTTATATCCAATTTCGGTATGATGATATCTTATTGGGCTGCCATGAACAGCCAGTTCTCTAATTTTTTTTGCAATCTTGTGATCTGAAGTTGTTACTGCTCCACCATCTCCAGCAGCTCCTAAATTTTTAGTTGGGAAAAAGCTAAAACAACCTATATCACCGATACTACCAACTTTGGAATTTTCCCACATTGTGCATGTTGCCTGAGCACAATCTTCGATTACTTTTAAGTCATATTTGTTGGCCAAAGATTTTATTAAGGTCATATTCACTGCATTACCAAATAGATGAACTGGCATAATTGCCTTGGTATTAGAATTTATTTCTTGTTCTATTAGTTCAGTATTAATGAGATATGTTTCTGGATCTATATCTACCAAAACAGGATTAGCACCAACTGCACTAATAGCCTCTGCAGTTGCAAAAAAGCTAAATGATGAGGTAATAACTTCATCACCCACACCAATATCTAATGCGCGCAAAGCTAATACTAAAGCATCAGTTCCACTATTACATCCAATAGTATTTTCAACACCTATAAGATTTGAAAAACTCTCCTCAAATTTAGCAATTTCTTGTCCTCCAATGTACTGGCCCCCTTTTAAAACTTTAGAAACCTCACTCTCAATTTCAGAGCCAATTTCTTGGAACTGCCTATCTAAAGTAAATGGAGGTATCTGCATAGTAAATATATTAACCCTAAACCATATTTCTATGGGTAAAAAAAAATTTTAATTCATTTAAACCAACTTGGTTCTTTACCAGGAGTCCATTTTATATTGCAACCTAAAGAAGGCATCTGATTTGAAGGATAAGAATTATTTTGATTCAAATCTTTTACAGCAGAGCGCAAATCTTTTCCAGATAGTGGGATATTATTACCTGGTCTACTATCGTCTAATTGGCCATGATAATACAATAAAAAATCACAATCTCCTTCATTTGAAAAAAGATAAAAATCTGGGGTGCAAGCCGCTTTTAATTTCTTAGCAAAATTTTGATTTTCATCAAATAGATAAGGAAAACTCCATCCCTGTGTTTGAGCTTGTAATCTCAAATTTTTAGGAGAATCTGAAGGATGAGTAACAATATCATTACTAGAAATTGCAATTGTTTGAACTGTATTTTCAATTTCTTTACTTAAGGTGAAAATTTGATTCTCAATATATTTAACAAATGGGCAATGAGCACAAATAAACATTAAAAGTAAGTGCCGATTATCTAGATTATGAGAATTAAAATATTCATTTTTTGAAGAATTAGCATTTAACATTTTGAAATTCGGTAATTGAAAACCTAATTCCAAAACCATAGAATTTGTACTTACCATGTTCAAGTTAAAAATTATTTGATATTTGAAAATTATTGTATATTTTGCCGTAATGCGTAAAGATAGGTACTTTTATATAGGAGAATAATATAAATAATAAACAAAATGCTTCTAAATCTAACTGGCAAAAAAATTCTTGTTACTGGAATTGCCAACAATCGTTCAATAGCATGGGGTATCGCTCAACAACTTTCAAAAGCTGGCGCAGAACTTGGAATCACATATTTGCCCGATGATAAGGGAAGATTCGAGTCTAAAGTTAGAGAACTAACTGAACCTTTAAACCCATCGTTATTTTTGCCTCTTGATGTTCAAAATCCAGCTCAAATTGAAGAAATCTTTAAAAATATAAAAGACAAATGGGGGCAAATTGACGGATTAGTTCACTGCCTAGCATTTGCAGGACGCGATGAATTGATTGGAGATTATAGTGCTACCACTTCAAAGGGTTTTGATAGGGCTCTTAATATAAGTGCGTATTCGTTAGCACCATTATGTAAAGCAGCAAAACCACTTTTTAGTGATGGTGCTGGAGTTGTCTCATTAACTTATTTAGGTTCAGAAAGGGCGATTCCTAACTATAACGTGATGGGAGTTGCAAAAGCAGCTTTAGAAGCTTCAGTAAGATATCTTTCTGCAGAACTTGGTCCCGAAAAACAAGTCAGAGTTAACGCAATAAGTGCTGGGCCTATAAGAACACTTGCGAGTTCTGCTATAGGTGGCATTTTAGATATGATTCACAATGTTGAAGAAAAGGCTCCTTTACGCAGAACAGTCACTCAAACAGAAGTAGGTAATACAGCTGCTTTTTTATTAAGTGATCTCTCTAGCGGCATTTCAGGCCAAACAATTTATGTTGATGCGGGTTACTGCATTAATGGAATGTAAACTAAGTTTTTTGCATAAAAATGTCATCTCTAAGGCAATCTGAAATAAAAAGAAAAACGAATGAAACAGATATTTCTGTATTTATAAACTTAGATGGAAATGGAATTTCTGAGATTGATACCGGGATACCATTCTTAGATCACATGCTTCATCAAATATCCAGTCATGGTTTATTCGATTTAAAAATAAACGCAATTGGAGATACCCATATTGATGATCATCATACAAATGAAGATGTAGGAATCGCTTTAGGCAAAGCATTTTCAAAAGCCTTGGGAGAAAGAAAAGGAATAAGTAGATTTGGACATTTCTTTGCCCCATTAGATGAAGCATTAGTTCAAGTCACTTTAGACTGCTCCGGTAGACCGCATCTATCTTATGATCTTCAATTAAAAGCCCCTAGAATAGGTAATTATGATACTGAACTAGTAAGAGAGTTTTTTATTGCCTTTGTAAATAACAGCGGTATTACTCTGCATATTAATCAAATACGAGGAAGTAATTCACATCACATAGTTGAGGCGTGCTTTAAAGCTTTTTCAAGATCAATGAGAATGGCTACCGAGATAGATCCAAGAAGATCTGATTCAATTCCTAGCAGTAAAGGGATGTTAGAAAAACAATAAAATAGGAATTTTTTCGAATCAGCCACAATTCAGTTGATTTTTGGCGAAGATAGATTAAGAGATTATTTTGTTGTGACTAATTTACAAGATAAAAAAATTGATAAATTTAATATTTTCAAAAAAGAAGATTGGTCAAGTGCTTATCAAAATGTAGAAAAGGAGCTAACTAAAGAGCCTCTAAAAATTAGCAAAGGTAATAATATTAAAAATTTAAATGGAACATTATTAAGAAATGGACCAGGAATATTAGAGAGAGGTGGGCAATGGGTTCATCATCCATTTGATGGTGATGGGATGATAACATCCATAAAATTCGAAAATGGTCAGCCATTCTTAACAAATAGATTTGTTAAAACTAAAGGCTATTTAGAAGAAGAAAAAATAGATAAATTTATTTATAGAGGTGTTTTTGGAACACAAAAAAATGGAGGAATTTTAAATAATGCATTAGATCTAAAATTTAAGAATATCGCTAATACACATGTCATTAAATTAGGAGATGAAATTCTCGCATTATGGGAAGCAGCAGGTCCACATGCAATGGATCTTGATAGTCTTGACACTATTGGTTTAACAACATTAAAAGGAGTACTCAAGCCTAACGAAGCATTCAGTGCTCATCCCAAAACAGACCTAAACTCAAATGCATCTTCAGAACTTTTAGTCACTTTTGGAGTACAAACCGGGCCAAAAAGTACCATTAGATTAATGGAATTTGATAATGCTGGTAGAAATTCTGGAGAGCTAATTTTTGACAGAAAAGATACCTTTAATGGCTTTGCATTCCTTCATGATTTCGCAATTACAACTAATTGGGCAATATTTTTACAGAATGCTATTGATTTCAATCCTCTTCCATTTGTAATGGGTCAAAGAGGAGCAGCACAATGTCTAAAGTCAAACCCAAATAAAAAGGCGAAGTTTTTTATCATTCCCAGAGAAAGTGGATTATTTAGAGGACAGCCTCCTTTAACAATAGATGCTCCAGAAGGATTCGTTTTTCATCATGTAAACGCATTTGAAAAAGATTCTAAAATCGTATTAGATAGTATTTTTTATGATGATTTCCCATCAGTTGGTCCAGATGAGAATTTTAGGGATATTGACTTTGATAAATATCCAGAAGGCAAACTGAAAAGATCAATTATCGATCTAAAGACAAAAACTTGTGAACTTGAAACTTTCAGTGAACAATGTTGTGAATTTGCAGTCGTTAATCCTAAAAACTTAGGATTAAAAGCAATTTTTAGTTGGATGGCAAGCACATCTCAAAAGCTGGGGAACGCTCCACTTCAAGCAATAAAAAAAATAAATTTAACTTCTAAGGAAGAGATTTCTTGGTCAGCAGGTCCAAGTGGATTTGTTAGTGAACCAATTATGGTTCCATCAGAAAACTCTTCAAAAGAAGATGATGGATTTTTATTTATAATTATATGGAACGGAGAAAGAAGAGGAAGCGATTTAGTGATATTAGACGCAAAAGACTTACACGAATTAGCTGTTTATGAATTACCCATTTCAATTCCACATGGCCTTCATGGATCTTGGGTTAATTGAATTTAAGAAAAAATTTCAATTAAATCTGGAATAATTTTTTTCAATGCTTTACCTCTATGACTACAAAAGTCTTTAATATCATTATTCATTTCTGCGAAAGTTAATCTAGTAGAACTCTCCTCAAAAATTGGGTCATACCCAAAACCACTTTTTCCTCTGGGGTTTAAAATGATATTGCCATGACATTTTGCCTCAGATTCAATAATTACTTCACCATTTGGGGAACAAACACAAATATTAGCAATAAAGAAAGCACTTCTATTTTGAACTCCATCAAGTTCTCTTAAAACTCGTTCAATTCTCTTCTGATCATTTTCTGCATATCTAGATGAATAAATGCCAGGATTACCGTCTAATGCTTCAATACAAATTCCTGAATCATCTGCTATTGAAAAATTATTCGTTTTTCTCGAAACTTCACTCGCTTTTTTAATTGCATTATCTCTAAATGTCATTCCATCCTCTTCAACTTCTAATGATTCTGGCTGGAGTAACAATATACAATTAACTCCAGCAAGCAATTTCTTATATTCTTCAATTTTACCTTTATTCTTACTCGCTAAATATAAATTTTTCATCCTTATTTTCCTGCCAAATTTATAAATTCTTGACCCCACTCTAAAACCTCAATTAGATAAGATTCTTTTGGTGCTTCACAATATAACCTTAAAAGAGGTTCCGTCCCTGAAAACCTAAAAAGAACCCAAAAATTTTTATCAATTCTCAACTTAATTCCATCGATCTTTGAGATACTTTTTAACTTGTGATTATTAATATTCTCAGGAATATTATCTATGATAAATTCTTTTACGTTATTTTTTTCTGACTGATTTGGAAATTTAATATCAATTCTTTTATAAAAACTTGGCCCAAAATCTTCTTGAATTTCATCTAAGGTTTCATATAAATATTGAGATTTTTCAGCAATTCCATTTAATAAAACCATCGCTGCATATAGAGCATCTCTTTCAGGCATAAAGTCACCAAAACCAACTCCCCCAGATTCCTCTCCTCCAATAAATATTTTTTCTTTAATCATTTTTTCAGCAATATATTTAAAGCCAACTGGAAGTTCAAAAACATCTCTATTTTGACTCTCTGATATATTTTTAATAATATCTGAACCACTAACAGTCTTTAAAACTGGATAAGAATTATTTTTAATTTCGCCCAAATAGCTAATAAAGTATGGGAGTAAATCTTGAGTACTAGAGTATCTTCCTTTTTCATCAATTGCCGCAATTCTGTCACCATCACCATCAAATATAATTCCTAAAGTTTTCACTTCATTTGTTGAATTTTTCATTAGTGTTTGTTTTAGATCATCTGCATAATTCAAAAGAGGTTCAGGAGGTTTTCCTCCAAAAAAAGGATCAGCATCTTTCCTGATTTCTGAAATAATTTCTAAATCATTAGAAGCAAAAATCTCAGCCATACAATTTGCAGCTGAACCATGCATAGAATCTACAAAAATTCTCAATTTCATTTTTTTTAATCTCTTGGAAATATAGTCAATATCAAAAAGGGATTTAATTCTATCTAAATGAAATTTCTTAATATCTACCAATTGATTAATACCATCTATTTTTTCAATTGAATTTCCAAGCATTAATCTTTTTTCAACTTCACTTGTAAAAGATTCGTCAACAGAACATCCATTAAAGCTTTTTATTTTCAGACCTAGCCAATTATATGGATTATGACTTGCTGTAATTACTAACGCTCCAAGACAACCGACTTCTTTGGCATAGAAACTACAAGAGGGTGTTGTAACAAAGCTATCAGATAAGAGCGGTTCGAAACCACATCCTCTTACAAAAGGCACTATTTGCTTGGCGAATTCACAAGCCATAAATCTACGATCATATCCAATAATAATTTTCTTTGAATTAACTTCTTTATAGTATTGATAATGCAACTCCTGACATGCAGAGACAACAACTCTTGAAAGATTGGACAGGTTAAAGTCAAAACCAATAATTCCTCTCCAACCATCAGTCCCAAATTTTATCTTATCTAATTTATTAACTCTCAAATTTCAAATTTCCTTGATTTCTTTTAATTATCTATACTAATTTATATTAGTAAATTTTAAAACCGCCCTTAAAAAATAATTTGAATTCTCTCCATTTAAAAAGTTTTACAAGATGCAAAAGAAAAGCATGGCTCGATTTTAAGGGTAAAAAATCTTATGAAGTTTGGTCTCCCCATAAAGCTATAGATAAAATTAAACAGTTTCAAATTTTCTCTGAATTTTGTAATGGTGAAATATATAAAGGATTAAAAGCCTGTGAAAATGGATATCAAGGGGTAATTGGATTAAAAATCAAAGGGAATATTTTCCAAAATATTAACGCAGAGATACTTCCACAATTACTTTTAAAGACTAAAGGTAAAAGTAAATGGGGACAATATAAATATTTACCTGCTGTTTATAAGTTAGGCCACAAAACAACTAAAGAACATATATTCGACTTAGCTTTTTGTTCTATGCTTTTGGAATCTTTTCAAGAATCTAAAATTGAGAAAGGATTAGTAATTTCAACTTTTTATAAAAAAGTTAAAGTTGAAGAAATTTATTTAAATAATAAATTAAGAAAAAAAGTTTTGAATGTTTTATTAAATTTGGATGAATGCTTGGAGGGATCTATACCAGAAATTACTCAAGATAGAAAAAAATGTACTATATGTTCATGGCAAAAATTTTGTGACAAAGAAGCAAAAGAAAATGGATATCTAACAGATATAGATGGAATAGGTTCCAAAACGGCCTCATTACTCAAAGCAAACGGAATCACTAATACCCAAACATTAGCTTCGTATAGCGAAAAACAACTTGGAGAGAAATTATTTAAATTCAAAGATAAGAAGTATGAAAAAGCATCCATATTTGTAAAGCAAGCAAAAGCATATATCTCTGGAGAACCATATTTCATTTCTAATAAAAATGATAAGGAAGATCTATTAGAAAAAATATATTCGGGATTTTATATATTTGATATTGAGTCAAATCCAGATGAAAAGCATGATTTTTTATATGGATTTTTAAAAGTAAATAATTTGTCTATAAAAAAAGAAGATCTTATTTATGAACCAATCTTAAATCTTAAAAACAATAAAGGAGAATCTTACAGGCAAATTATTGAAATGCTTTTTTCACACAAGGAATGGCCAGTTTTGCATTACGGAGAAACTGAAAAAATATCAATAATTAATATTGCTAAAGAACTAAATTTTAGCTTTGAAGAAATTGATTCACTTTCCTCCAGATTTATTGACTTACATGCCTTAATAAGAAAGTCTTGGATATTACCATTAAAAAACTATGGTTTAAAAACTGTTTCTAATTGGCTTGGATTTGAATGGGTGCAGAAAAATGTAAGTGGCTCGAAAGTACTTTATTGGTGGATTCAATATCAAATTACAGCAAACCAAATATTTTTAAAGAAAATTATCCAATATAACAAAGATGATTGTTTTGCTACTCTAAAAATTGCAGAATATTTAATCAAAAATCGATTATAGAAAAATTGATCCTACAGATTTGTTTATTATAATTTTTCCAAAAATTTCTGAAAAAAAATAACTTTCTTCCTCTAAATATTTTCTTTTTATCATAGCTAAACCTTTTATTTGAAAATCTGATTTAAAAAAACTAGTGATTTTGCCTACAGAAATATCCTTGTCAGAATTTATATATAAATTTTTATCTTCTAAGTCTAAATTCAAATTAGATTCAATTGATTTCCAAATTCTTATTTCCTGTTTTAAAGAAGAAACATTTTTTATTTTTGACATTGTTTCTTGTCCTAAATAACAACCTTTATTAAAATCTATAAGATCTTGTAATCCAAGCTCAAGAGGATTATTTTTTCCGTTTATTTCCATTTCTAATGAGGGTATTGCCTGATTAATCTTCCAAAGTTTTAAATCATTTGGATTTAGTAAATTTAGTTTATTTTTATATATTTCAAATTCTTTATCTTCTGTTTTGAAGAAAATAGGCTGGTAACTTCTCCATGAACTAGATTCATCAATTTCCTGAATTCTATTTATCAAGGAAGGTTCACTCAGAAGTACATCGTCCGCTGGAAAAATAATTTGATTAAAGTAATCAATTATTTCATTTGTTTTACCCGCCAAGATAATTACTTCTAAGCTTCTTTCTAAAAAAATAATTTCAATTAATGACCTTAGAACTCCATTTGGAGTTAACCAACAAGTTTTGATAACTTTATTTTCTGAATTAAGAATATTACCAGTTGTTATTCCATTCAAAAATTTTCTGGCATCTTTTCCAGTAATTGAAAAACAATCAAATTTTTCAAGCCAAAACTTTTTTTTTATATCTTGCATTATGAAATAATTATAAAAAGTCTTTTATTGTAAAAAGACTCTTTAATTTAACATTTTCATCTTTAAGGGCTTCTAATCCCCCTTCTTGCCTATCAACTATAGACAAAACTTCCTCAACAACATAATTATTTTCTCTTAACTTTTTTATGGCTTTTATTACTGAACCAGCAGTAGTAACTACATCCTCTAAAACAGATACCAAAGTTCCTTTTTCTAATTGAGGGCCCTCTATTCCAGCCTTAGTGCCGTAACTTTTGATTTCTTTTCTAATTATTAAGCCATTAAGGTATTGACCTTGCGAAGCTGCTTTGACGATTAATCCACTAACAAGAGGATCAGCACCTAATGTCATTCCTGCCACAGCTTTTGACCTTGAGTCTTTTAAATCAAAAAATAAATCACTTATTAAGTTTAGGCCTTCGCCATTCAATGATACTGGTTTACAATTCAAGTAATGACTACTTTTTTTCCCTGAAGATAAAATGAAGTTTCCTCTCTTATAAGATTTTTCAATTAACTGTTTTAACAATTTTGCTTTATTTAAGTAATACTTTTCAGAAAAATTACCCATTAGTAAAAGTTAAATTTATACTTAAAGATTAGAAGAAAAAAAAGAAATCTCACAAAAACTTCCTAATGAGGTGTTTTTTGAAATATTATTTTTATATTGTATATTGAAATTCAATGTAATTAAAATTACATAAACTCCCTTGGGGGTGTAGCAATCTGGTGAATGCACCAAACTCATAATTTGGCTAAGGCGAGTTCGATCCTCGCCACCCCCATTATTCATTTGTCATTGAATGAAAATAACTCTACTTTTATTTCTTTTATTTTTACCAGCTTTTTTCGCAGCGAGTGAGCTTTCTTTTTTATTAATAAGGCCAAGTAAAGTTTTAAGGTTAATTGAAGAAAAAAAGAAAGGAGCATTTTCAATCTTAAAAATTCAAAAACGATTTAGATCTTCATTAATTGCTTCTCAATTTGGAGTAACAATTTCATTAATTGCAATTGGATGGCTCAGCAATAACCTGGCTAATGATTATTGGAAAAGCAATATTTTATCAAATAGATTTTATGATCTTTTATTCTTTTTATTTGTTGTTTTAGTTGTTACTCTTGTTTCTGGACTAATTCCAAAAGCTTTAGTAATTAACAATCCAGAATCTGCTGCATTAAGGTTAACCACAATATTCGATGCCGTAAGAAAAGGGATGCAGCCTATAGTCAAGATCATCGAATTCTTTGCAAGTGCCTGTTTAGGTTTATTCAATTTAAACAACAAATGGGATTCCTTAAATTCAGGTTTATCCGCTGGTGAATTAGAAACCCTTATAGAAACTGATAATGTCACAGGTTTAAAGCCAGATGAAAAGAATATTCTTGAAGGAGTTTTTGCCTTAAAAGATACACAGGTTAAAGAAGTGATGATTCCTAGATCTGAGATGGTAACTTTGCCAAAAAATATAACCTTTTCAGAACTTATGAAACAAGTAGATAAAACTCGGCATGCCCGCTTCTTTGTGATTGGCGATTCTTTAGATGATGTATTAGGTGTATTAGATTTGCGTTATCTAGCTAAGCCAATATCAAAAGGTCAAATGGAAGCTAATACATTATTAGAGCCATTCCTTTTACCAGTAACAAAAATAATAGAAACATGTTCACTAGCAGAAATATTTCCAATAGTAAGAGACTACAATCCTTTCTTACTAGTAGTTGATGAACACGGTGGAACAGAGGGACTTATAACTGCAGCTGATCTAAATGGCGAAATAGTTGGAGAAAAAATGCTCAACAATAGAATTTATTCAGACATGAGAATGTTAGATAATTTTTCTAGAAAATGGTCAATAGCTGGTAAATCAGAAATTATTGATATCAATAAAAAGTTAGGATGTTCCATTTCGGAAAGCGCAGATTATCATACTCTAGCTGGATTTATGCTAGATAAATTTCAAATGGTTCCAAAAATTGGGGACGTTTTAGATTTTAATAATATTAAATTTGAAGTTATTTCTATGTCAGGTCCAAAAATTGATCGTGTTAAAATAATACTTCCTAAAAGCTAAATGTGGCTCCCCATGGAGGATAATGATAATAAATAAATGGATTTGAAATTATGCAACCAACCTCATCACCAGTAAAGGTTGGAGTCATAGGTATAGGGAATATGGGCTGGCATCATGCTCGAGTACTAAGTTTACTCAAAGATGCAGATCTGATTGGAGTAGCAGATCCAAATGAAGAGAGAGGTAAATTAGCTATTGAACAATTTCAATGTGAATGGTTCAAAAATTATAAGGACTTAATTCCAAAAGTTGATGCTATTTGTATTGCTGTTCCTACACTACTTCATCATAAGGTAGGACTAGATTGTCTTAATGGAGGAAATAACGTTCTCATTGAGAAACCAATCGCAGCTAATGAGTTGGAGGCAAAATCGTTAATAGAGGCAGCAAATGCAAGTAAATGTCTATTACAAGTTGGGCATATTGAAAGATTTAATCCTGCTTTTAGAGAATTAAATAAAATAGTAAATAATGAAAAAATTGTTGTTTTAGAAGCGAGGAGGCATAGTCCCCATGCAGACAGAGCAAATGATGTATCTGTAGTAATGGATTTAATGATTCATGATATTGATCTTATATTAGAGCTTGTAAATTCAAAAATACAAAAATTAGCAGCTGTTGGAGGAAGAAATAGCGAAGGATTAATAGATTATGTTAATGCTACTTTAGTTTTTGAAAATAATGTTATTGCAAGCTTAACTGCTAGCAAAATGAGTCATAAAAAAATTAGAAATTTAAGTGCTCACTGCCAAAATGGCCTTGTAGAAACTGATTTCTTAAATCATTCTTTACAAATCCATCGAAAGTCACATGAATCATACACAGCAGAGCATGGAGAATTAGTTTATAGAAATGATGGATATGTCGAAGAAGTTAGCACAACCTCCATTGAACCACTTTATGCAGAACTGGAACATTTTCTAAAATGCGTTCAAGGCAAAGAAACTCCTGAGGTAGATGGTGAGCAAGCCTCAAGAGCATTAAAAATTGCTGATTTTATAGAGAGTGCTGTAGATAATTCTGGAGATGCAATTTTACTAGAAAATCCCTTCTAAATACTAAAAATCTAAATTAAAAGAATTTTATTTAAATCCAACTGCAGCTTGCCAAACAAATACCAATAAAAAGAAAAATAAAGGAATCAGTGGAAGAACATCAACAGTTGGGGCAAAGGCCTTGTAAGCCTCGGGCAATTCAGCGAATGTATTAAATAGAATGAGCACCTTTTTAATAATTTAGTTAATTATGATAAGACGTTACCACGTATGGTGAGCAATAGAGGATGTTTTCCAAGGAGCGAAATCATTTGTAAAACAATTATCTCTAATTGCAGTAGCAATTGCATTTGTGAATCTTATTAAGTGAGAAATATTATGCAAACTTATTAGAGTTAGGCCTAATATTTCGTCATTTCTAATTAGATGATGCAAATATGCTCGAGAATAGGATGTACAGGTCTCGCATTTACAAGTTTTGTCGATCGGAGAAAAGTCATTTTTAAATCGAGCATTTCGCAAATTCAATCTTTCATCATTAAAAAATGCAGTCCCATGTCTTCCTAGTCTTGTAGGTAAAACACAGTCAAATATATCGAATCCATTAGCAACAGCTAAAGAAATTTCTCTTAAAGAGCCAATTCCCATTAAATATCTTGGTTTATTTATTGGTAAGAATTTCGGGACGTAATTAATTACACTATGTATTTCTTCTACTGCCTCGCCAACACTCACACCTCCCACTGCTATTCCAGGCAGGTCAAAAGAACTTGTATATTTTGCGCTATATTCTCTCAATCTCGGATACTTACCACCTTGAACTATGCCGAATAATGCTTGATTGGATTTCTGATGAGTTTCAACACATTTTTGCAACCATGAATGAGTTCTTTGTAAAGAGTCCCTAATATCATTTTCGTTAGCTGTATGCGGAGGACAATGATCAAAAGCCATAGCAACATCTGATCCAAGATCCATTTGAATCTGAATTACTTTTTCAGGTGATAAAAATACATGACTACCATCTCTTGGATTTTTAAATTCCACACCTTTATCAGAAATATTATTTAATTTGGCCAAACTAAAAACTTGATATCCTCCTGAATCAGTAAGAATAGGCTTAGGCCAATTCATGAATTTATGTATTCCGCCAGATTCTTTAACTAGTTTTTCTCCAGGTTGTAAATGAAGATGAAAGGTATTTGAGAGAATCATTTCTGACCCTGTAGAGGTTAACTGATTAGATGAGATTCCTTTAACTGTTGCCAAAGTACCAACAGGCATAAATTTTGGTGTATTTACCTGACCATTTGGTGTATGAAAAATACCAGTTCTTGCCTCTGTATTACTGCAATTCGAAGTAATTTCAAATTCAAACACGATAATTTATAAAATTTTTTGATCCTTTTTCATTAATCTAGCCTATTATTTAATATTGAATCTATTATTATCTCATCACAAAATATTTAATAAAAAATTTGGCAGGATCTTGGATTTTCTATACGACATTTCCAAAGATACCTTTAATTAATCCCGAATTTAAAAATATTGCACAATTTGCGCCTCCTTTAGGATTTTTTATTGGAACAATACAGAGTTATATTTTTCTTTTTTTAAGAACAAACTCTTGGTCAATTTATGGATCTACATTAATTTGTTTGGCTTCAGGATATTTAATTACTGGTGGTCTACACCTTGATGGTTTAATGGATACTTTCGATGGAATTTTTGCGGGTAAAAAGAAACGTTTAAAAGCCATGAAAGACAGTAAAGTTGGAGCATTTGGCGTTCAAGCTTTAGTTTTTATAACTTTAATTCAAATTGCTTGCATACTGAAAATTCAAAACCTAATAATAGTTGTTTTACCTATATGCTTATTTTGGGGAAGATTTTCAAATTTATTTTTTATAGAAAAGTTTAAATATATAAGTTATAAAAAAAAATCTATTAGTCACAAAAAGTTTTGGAATGGATTTAAAAAAGAATCTTTGATCTCCATTATTTTTCTTTTAATTTTCATTGCCAACCAATTATTTTCAATTACATCCCAGGCAATATTAATTAAATTTTTAATTCTTATTTTGATTGGTATTTTTCTAAGCTATTCTGTCCCAAATATACTGGGGAATAAAATTGGAGGCTTCAATGGAGATGCATGCGGTGCAAGTGTTGTACTAGTTGAAACTACAATGTTGTTTATGCATGCAATTCTTTTATAGGAAGTTCTAAAAAGAAAATATTTTTCTTCTTAAGATTTTTTAATTTCTCAGTATTATCATTCGAGTTATTTTTCAGCAATCTCAATTCTCCTCCAATTTGTTTTGCTAATTTCCTAGCCAAAAAAAGTCCTACACCAGTGCCGTCCTTCTTCTTAGCAGCAGATCCTCTAAAACCTTTTTCAAAAATTTTCTCGTTTTCATTTTTGGTTATTTTTTTACCATCATCAAATATACATAGTCCATTACTTGTAATTGCGAGTCCAATTTCAGCATCTTTTTGGGCATATTTAAAGGCATTTTCTAATAAATTTGCCACAATTTCGGCAATTACAGCATATTTTGCCTTTAATGGCGATAAAGTCCAATCTGGCCAAAGAGAGGGTTCAGTCCAATCTCTATTATCTAAGTCCGCATTAGCTTTACCCCTTTCTAATATTGGCCTCAATAAACTCTGAACAGTTATTACCTTTTTGTTATCTAAATTTGGTGGTAATAATAATCTTTCCTCTCCAATTCCTAGAGGAAGTTGAATAGGTGAATTTAATTGCGCAAAAGAATCCATATATTGATTAATTTGTTTTTGCTCTATTATCATGCGTTCGACTATTTCAATAGAGTCATCATCTGAACCAAGTCTTTTTATTAGTAATTTTGCATATGTCCTAATAGCAGCCAATGGGTTCCTTAATTGATGGATTATTACATTGACCTGATTTTTCAAATAATTGATTTCTTCATTTTTATTTTGACGCTCTAATTCAATAGAGACGCATTTTGCTAAAGATATTGAAAGCGCTTTTAATCTAGAATCAAGAGATACTGGCCAATTTCCCCCTTTTAAATCAGTTTCTACTCTAAGGACACCAAGTAGAATATCGTTTTCTTGAAGCGGGTACCATCTTCTATTAGGCGATGAAACTTTTAGAGAGGGATCATCTTCTATTGATATAAGAAGCCTATCAATTTGTGGCCATTGACCAATCATTTCAAAAGATGCTTTAGTTCCTTGCTTAGCTGAAGCAAGATACATAACTAAATTAGTCACGCCCATTGAGCAACCAAAACTTTCTAGCTGTTTAATAATTAGTTCTTCAAATTTTTTTGAAAGATTCATAATTAATAAAATTTTGAGAAATTTTTTTAAAAAAAAACTTGAAAAGGGCTTGTAAAATATGAAAAAAGTATTAAGATATATAAAGAGGTCTGACTTTAGCCAGCCTTAAATATGAACATTTAATCATATTTTAAGCTACATCAGGGGTTGATGGGTCCTCTATGTAATTGAAGTGAATTTTAAATCACATATATAAGATTAGTAAAAAAAATAAGACTAATCTCATTAATAATTTCAGGAGTACCAATCAATGTCCAAAAAAAGAAAAAGAATCAGCAGAAGAAGATTGGCTGGCCAAAGAGTAATGGCACATGTACCTATTTATCATATCGAAACTGGCAAACATAAACCAGTTACAGCTGCAAGAAGATTCATAGCTGAAAATGGTCTTTCTGCACCTTCAGTTTTCAATGTCAGAAGAAATGAACATACTACCGATAGGTTTTTCTGGGGAGAAAAAGGGTTATTTAGCGCCCAATATGCTGAAGAAAATCATTTTCTATTTCCATCACTAAAAGTTGTAGTTGAAGGAATTGGTGAAGAAAAAATATTTGAGGGCCTAGAACTTACTGCAGATGATTGGGAAGAGATTGAAGAATACGAATATGCTTTTGTTTAAAAAATTTTACTTATATTTGAGCTGATAAAATTAATTAAATTTGAATCAATTTGATGAAATCCATCGAATTCTAATATTTCACAAAATTTAGAAGACTTACTCTTTACCTTTTCATAAATAATCCTTGAGGCATCTATAGGCACGACGTCATCAAATAAGCCATGACTAATAATCAATGGCGAGCAGTTTTCTCCCGGGGCCCAGTTGGGATGGGGATAACCACTACAAGCAACTATTAATCCAAAATTTAATTTAAGGCCTGCATCAATTGCCATTGCAGCACCCTGAGAGAACCCCAACAAAATTGTTTTTCTTAGTGGAATTTGATTAGTATCAAATTTTTTTAATGTAACTAAAAGTTTATTTACTTCCATCTCAGCTCCATTCCAATCATGAGGATATAATCCATACCACTGTCTACCCTGACCACTTGGATGTAATCCAGGGGCCCTTAAAGAAATTACCTCAAAATCAAGATTTATTTTTTCAATCATTTCCTTTCCAAATGTTAAAAGGTCATCTGAATCAGCTCCCCAACCATGCATCAAAATAATTCTATAAGTTGCGGATTGAGAGCTAATCGAGACAAATTCATGATTGATTGCATATTTCATGTTTATATTCTTAAGTAAGTAAACTTTCCCATAATGTCACCATTAGCTTTAGTAAGTGTCTCTGATAAAAAAGATATAATTACATTTTGTAAGGAATTGGTAGAGCAATTTAATTATAAAATTCTATCAAGTGGAGGAACTGCCAAACATCTTACAGAAGCAAACATTCCAGTTATTAAAGTTGCAGATTTTACTAATTCTCCAGAAATTCTTGAAGGAAGAGTTAAAACTTTACATCCAAAAATACACGGGGGAATATTAGCTAAAAGAACTGACGAGAAACATAAAAAAGATATAGAAGCTAACAATCTTGAGTTAATTGACTTAGTAGTTGTCAATTTATATCCTTTTAAAAAAACCGTAAATCAGGGAGCTACATGGGAAGATGCTATTGAAAATATCGATATCGGAGGGCCATCAATGATTCGTTCTGCAGCTAAAAATCATAAGGAAGTTTCCGTTTTAGTGGATCCTAGTCAGTATCAAAATTTTCTTGAAGAAAGTAAAAAAGGTAAATTAAAGGACTCATATAAAGCAAAATTAGCCCTTGAAGCTTTTCAACATACAGCAGACTATGACACTGCAATATCTAATTGGATAAGAAAAGAAAGAGGTTTACAATCTTCCAAATATATTGAATCCTATCCCCTAATCAAAACCTTAAGATATGGGGAGAACCCACATCAAAAAGCTTTTTGGTATGGTTTAAACAACATTGGGTGGAACTCAGCAGAACAATTACAAGGTAAAGACTTAAGTTATAACAATCTATTGGATCTAGAGTCAGCACTCTCAACAGTTTTAGAATTTGGCTATACAGAAAAAAATAAACTTTCAACCGACATTTTTGCTTCTGTTATTTTAAAACACAATAATCCTTGTGGTGCCTCTATAAGTAATTCAGCTTCTCAATCATTTTTGAATGCTTTGGAATGTGACTCTATTAGTGCATTTGGAGGAATAGTTGCATTTAATTCAAATGTTGATAGTGAAACCGCGATACACCTCAAAGATATTTTCTTAGAGTGTGTCGTAGCTCCATCTTTTGATGAGGAAGCTTTAGAAATTTTAAAAGTAAAAAAGAATTTAAGAATTTTAAAGTTTTCAAAAGATCTACTTCCAAAAAAGAATCAAACTTCTACTAAATCAATAATGGGAGGATTACTAGTTCAAGATAATGATGATAGTGAAGAAAAAACTGAAAATTGGATTTCAGTAACTAATAAAAATCCGAGTAATCAAATTAACTTAGATCTAGATTTTGCATGGAAAATTTGTAAACATGTTAAATCTAATGCCATTGTTATTGCAAAAGACCAAAAAACTATTGGTATTGGAGCTGGACAAATGAATAGAGTTGGAGCAGCAGAAATTGCATTAAAAGCAGCTGGGAGGCTATGTTCCGATGCTGTCTTAGCTAGCGATGGATTTTTCCCATTCGCAGATACTGTAGAACTAGCAAACGAATATGGAATAAAAGCTATTATTCAACCCGGAGGAAGTTTAAGAGACCAAGAAAGCATTGACATGTGTAATTCAAAAGGAATCTCAATGGTATTTACGCAAAAAAGGCACTTCTTACATTAAATTATGTTGATTTTGGATAATATGTAATCTTGTTAGTTTTTCTGAATAAAGATAGCCTGCCTGGACCTGCACATAGAAAGTAAAGAGAAATAGCCCCATATATAAAAGACAATTCGAAAGCATAATTATGACCTTCAACAACTGCCAGAGGAAAACCTTCTAGTCCAGTATCAAGGAGATGAAAATAAACTGCAAATGCCATGGTAGAAAATAGACCAAGAGAAGAAAGCCTCGCAAAAATACCCAAAGCCAATCCTACTGGGCAAACCAATTGAGTAATTGCTGCTCCAAAAGTCCAAATAACAGGATCACCTGGCAAAAATGGAAAGTATTTGCCAACTACAAACTCAGCAAAACCTTGCGGATCCTGAAGTTTCTCAAGGCCATGGTGAATCATCAAAGCACAAAAACCAATTCTTAAAACAAAAATCGATAGTTCTCCAAGGATATTTACTTCTGAACCTGAAGTTGAATTGGCAACCACAACTTCAACTTTTTGCGGAGCTTTAGTTCTATTCATACTTGCAGTTTGAACCTGATTAGTTTGTGCTTTGTCTTCCATACTTCATTTTTTTCAACATTCTAGTTAATAAAGTAGATCTTTTGGAATTATCTGAATAATAAATTAAAAAAACTAAGCAAATTTATAAATATATAACAAATTCAGGAAGCAATATCAATTAACTTTTCAATAACATCTGCAACAACCTTATCAGGAGTTGATGCGCCTGAGGTAATTCCAACATTAATTTTCCCACTAGGTAAAAAATTATTTTTAAGTTCTAAATCTGACCCTAGTGGCTTGTGAAATATTGAGTTTTCTTCAACTGATATCCTCTCTGGAGTATCTATGTGAAAAGAAGAAATATTTTTAGTGATTGCTATTTCTTGTAAGTGAGTAGTATTGGAAGAATTGAATCCTCCTATAACCACAAGAATATCAAGATCTTCATCAACCAAAGAGAACATTGCATCTTGTCTTTCTTCAGTTGCATCACAAATAGTATTAAAAGCTAAGAAGTGGCTATTTAAGTTTTCCGGTCCGAATTTTTTTAACATCGTTCTTTCAAAAACTTTTCCTATTTCTTCGGTCTCACTTTTAAGCATAGTTGTCTGATTAGCAACTCCGACTCTATCTAAATCTTTATCAGGATCAAATCCATTAGAACAAGCTTTAGAGAATTTATTCATAAATTCATTCTTATTACCTCTACCCATAATGTATTCAGATACATAATTTGCTTCTTCTAGATCAAGTACAACTAAATATTTACCTGCGAAAGAACTAGTAGCAAGAGTTTCTTCATGCTTAAATTTTCCATGAATAATAGATGTAAAAACATGTTTTTTATGTTTCTCTACGGTATGCCAAACCTTTGAAACCCATGGACAAGTTGTATCAATAATATGACAACCTTTCTCATGAAGGAGTTTCATTTCTTGAACAGTGGCTCCGAAAGCTGGAAGTATAACTACATCACCGTTAGAAACTAACGAAAAATCTTTAATTCCATTTTTAGCCGAAATGAATTTTACATTCATTTTTCTCAAATGGTCATTAACTGAGGGATTATGAATTATCTCGTTTGTTATCCATATATTCTCATCAGGGTAATGTCTTCTAGTCTCATAAGCCATAGCTACAGCTCTTTCAACTCCCCAGCAAAAACCAAATGCTTGAGCCAACTTAATATTCAGTCTACCTTTAGTGTAAGTAAAACCATTATCTCTAATAGAACTTATCAAATCACTTTGGTAAGCTTCTTCTAACGCTTGAGCTCTTTTTGTTGGAGAATCGAAGCCCCTTCTATTATATCTATCAGAATGATGAAGAGATCTTCTAAAAGCTTGTGTATCCATCCTTTGATAGTACTACATTTCAAATAATTTTTTGTAAAAAAAAGAAACCTGACATATGTCAGGTTTCTAGAATTAAATTTAAGTTAGATTATTTAGCAGATGCAAAGTCTGGATATGCTTCCATTCCATGCTCTCCTATATCAAGACCTTGAGTCTCTTCCTCTTCAGATACACGGATTCCTCCGAATAATCCTCCAATTACTGACCAAGCAATCCAACAAGTGACTAACGTCCAGATAGCATAAGCTGCAGCACCAAGAGCTTGAACTAGTAAAAGATTAATACCTCCACCATTGAACAATCCCATGCCTGCTCCATCGCCCTGAACAGCTGTACCCCAAAGACCGATAACTACAGTACCCCATACACCACAAACTCCGTGAACAGAGAATGCACCTACAGGATCATCGATCTCAGCAGCATCAAGAGCTGCAACAGAAAATACAACAATAATTCCACCAACTAGTCCTGCGAACCAGGCTCCAGCAAGTGTCATATCACCACAACCAGCAGTGATACTAACCAAACCAGCAAGAATTCCGTTAATAATCATTGTAAGATCAGGCTTGCCTGAAGTTAATGTTGAGACAACAGTTGCTCCAATAGCGCCAGCTGCTGCTGCCAAAGTAGTTGTTACAGCAACATATGGAACCCATTGATCCATAGCAAGTTGAGAACCTGGGTTAAATCCATACCAACCTATCCATAGAACTAATGCACCTAAAGTGGCTATAGCCATATTGTGACCTGGCATAGCTTGAGGTTTTCCATCAGAGTATTTGCCAATTCTTGGTCCTAAAAGCATAGCTCCTACAAGACCTGCCCATGCTCCAACTGAGTGGACAATTGAAGAACCAGCAAAATCAACGAAACCTAATGAATCAAGCCAACCACCATTCCATTTCCAGCTACCAGCAATTGGATATATAAATGCAGTTAATACAATAGCAAAAACAACAAATTCTCCAAATTTAACTCTTTCAGCAACAAGACCGGATACGATAGTTGCCGCAGTTCCTGCGAATGCAGACTGGAACAAGAAATCAACTGTTGGGACTAATCCAGCATCAGTTACCATATCTGCAGTAACTGTTGGATCAAAAAATAAGCCTCCAAAATAAAGCCATCCGTCAGCAACACTACCTCCGTACATTAATGAATAGCCAATAAACCAATATGAGGTTACAGCTAGAGCAAATACGAATAGGTTTTTAGCAAGGATGTTTACTGCGTTCTTAGAACGGCACATACCTGCCTCAACCATAGCGAAACCAGCGTTCATGAAGATCACTAAGATAGTAGCGATCAAAAGCCATAAATTGTTAGCAAGAAAAGCTGCATTCAACTCAGGTAAATCAGCTGCATGAGCTGAAAGGTTAAAAATACCTAAACCAAACAAAGCTAAAGGAACAGTTGCAAGCCACAACATAGAGCGGTTTGAACTAAATCCTCGAATACTCCTCAAAAGGAGCATAGGTCCATTAACAAGACTTGCATCTTGTAACTTGGACCTAGAGCGCCTTTGAGGCGTTTGCAAAGCAGTGGTCATAAAAAAAAATTAGATCTGCAAAAAAACAGTTTGTGCTGTTTCCTTTCATATTTAATTTTGCTCAAAAAACTTATTAGTGTCTAGTAGTCGTTGATACTAATTTTATAGTTGCATCTCAAAAATATTTTGTTAAATTAGAAAATTATTTTTTTTTAAATTCAAAAAATTAGTTTTTTTTATTTATTTCAAAGGTTTAATTCCATTCCATGTAACGTGGTCTTTGTGAAATTCGAACGAACATGGTATAGATATCATTCCTGCACTTAAAGATTCTCTAAAAAGATTGCCATATAAGGGATCTGCCTCATCTCCAGGGGCAAAAAAACAAGCGTCTTTTCTTGTAATACAAAGTACTAAAACACTTTTGCTTTCAGGAATTAATTCCTTTAATTCCCTGAGGTGTTTTTGGCCTCTTTTCGTTACTGTATCTGGGAATAGAGCTATATTCTTTTTAATCCAAGTGGTATTTTTAACTTCTATGTAAATGTTACGTTTATCAGGATTTGAAGATTTTGGAGTTAAAAAAAAGTCAATCCTGCTTTTTTTATCTTTTCCATAAGGAACTTCAGATTTAATTGTGCCTATTTCTCCAATAATGTCATTTAGCAAATTTTTCTCAATAACCTTCTTAATTAGCTTATTTGCAAATAGTGTATTAATACCTACCCAAACCTCCTCATTTTTTGAATTTAAAACACATATTTGTTCCCATGTAAATGGTAATTTTCTTTTGGGAGAAGGGGAAACACTTATTCTCACTTTTGCCCCCTCATTCAAAAGTCCCTTCATTGGTCCTGTGTTAGCACAATGTGCAGTAACTACCTCTCCACTTTCTAATTTAATATCTGCTAGAAACCTTTTATACCTCTTAACTAAAACCCCTTCTATCAATGGATCAAATTCAATTATCCTCTCTTTCATAAAATTGTAATTAGTTAAAAAACAAATATAATTTAATCTTATTAAAGAATGTTTTAAAAAAAACAGTAAATGAATTCATATTTTAAAAATAATGTTTTTTCAATTTCTTTTGGCACTGGTCTTAGTAAATTAGTTGGTTTTACGAGAGAAGCATTTATTGCTGCCGCTTTTGGCATAGGAATTACATATGACGCATTTAATTATGCCTATATTATTCCTGGCTTCTTTTTAATAATTATTGGGGGCATTAATGGTCCTTTACATAACGCAGTAGTAGCAGTTCTTACTCCCCTCAACAAAAAAGCTGGAAGGGTTGTTTTAACACAAGTAAGCATAAAACTAACTCTAATATTAATTTTATTGGGATTGTTTATTTACTTTTACGCTAGTTTTTTAATTAATTTAATAGCTCCAAATTTAAGTATTGAAGCAAAATCTATCGCAACTTTTCAATTAAGAATACTTACTCCTTGTATTCCTTTATCTGGTTTTATAGGTTTGAGTTTTGGGGCTCTAAATTCTAGAAAAAAATTTTTAATCTCAAGCATTAGTCCAGCTATCATAAGCGTTACAATTATTTTTTTTATTTTATTAAATTGGATTTCAAATAAAAATAATTCAAGTTTTCTTCCATCTTCCACTTTACTTGCTTCTGCAACATTAGTCGGAACATCCATACAATTTTTTGTTCAAATATGGATAATAAATAAAATTGGCTTATTAAGACTTAATCGCAATTTTGATTACTTTATTAAAGAAGAAAAAAGAATACTTAATCTAATTCTGCCTGCATGTATTTCTTCTGGCCTTGGTCAAATCAATGTATACGTAGATATGTATTTCGCTTCAAGCTTTCAAGGAGCAGCATCTGGATTAGCATATGGCAACTTTCTGATACAAGCACCACTCGGCATCTTATCAAACTCTTTAATCTTGCCCTTATTAACAAAATTTTCAAAGTTAAAAGCAGATAAAAAGTATGTGGAGTTAGGTAAAAATTTGACTATAGGAATAGAGTATTGTTTTTTAACAACTATTTTTCTAACTGCCTTTTTTATAACTTTCAATAATCAAATAGTAGAATTAGTCTTTCAAAGAGGAGCTTTTGATTTCAAAGCAGTTAACGAAGTTAGAAAGATTTTAATTGCATATTCAGTTGGTATCCCTTTTTATCTTTACAGAGACCTATTAGTAAGAACTTATTATTCAATTGAAAAAGCTAAATTACCTTCCAAATTGTCTCTCTTGGGAATTTTGCTGAATATCTTTTTTGATTGGATTTTGATAAGAGTTTTGGGACCTTACAACTTAGAAATTGAAGGAATAATTTTATCTTCAGCAGTAGTAAATTTTATCATTTGTTGTATTCTTTCTAACAATTTAAAAAACAACAACCTCCGTTTACCTTTTTCCCTTTTATTCGTAAAGATTATCTTGATTTCTTTCTCAGCTGTAATAACAGGCTATACTTGTTTTTCAATTTTCCAAATTGTGCCTCAACTCAAATCGTTTATTGAAAAACTTTTTGTTTTAATATTTGAGTCATCAACTTTTTTTATTATTTATTTTTTAATTACTAAATTCTTAAAAGTAAATAGATTTAAAATCTACCAAAAAAAGATTTAGTTATAAAAAAAACTTTCTAAAATCTCTTCTAATTCTAGAATTTGTGAGTTAGTGATTAAATTAATAAGTGGAATACTATTAACACCATCCCCTACTTTTACATTTAGTGCTTTCAAACTTATTTTTGCAGCCTCAAATGGGCCTTTATCCTTATTACTTATACATTCGATAGCGAGTTTTCTAGCTAGGCCAGCATCTCCAAGATATAAATTCCACTTTTCTATTTTTATAAAAACCTTTTCTGAAATAATATTTTCTAGATCACTTATTTGTATCTGAGAGTCCATAAATTAAAAATTGATTTAAGTTGGTTGTTTTGAAGTATCTTTAGGTTTTTTTATAATTACAAAAAGCAAATGAGAGGCTAAAAGAACTGACCAAAAAATTGCAAAATTATTAAAAAAAGCGATTTCATATTTAATTTCCTTTAAAAGCCAAGTACCACTAATAATCGCAGTAAATATCATGCAGTGAATAACAAAGTTTACTATTCTTGAAAAATGCTTGTAGATGGGATCTTCTAAATCACCATTTCCGTACCACTTTATAGGCATATCAATAATTAGATTGTAAATAATAGATATCTTACCCGAAATCTAGTTGACTAAGAGGCCCTGAAACAGAGATATTACATAATTATGCGCCTGTAGCTCAGTGGATTAGAGCACCTGACTACGGATCAGGGTGTCGGGAGTTCGAATCTCTCCAGGCGCGTTTTAAATTATGAAACATTCTTTTTATATTTTTCTAAAAAATATCGTTTATATTATGGGTATTGCTTAATCAAATTCAATGAATATTCTTGAAAATCTTAAAGAAAGTGATCCAGTGATATCCAATTTTATCAACTCTGAAAAAAACAGACAGGAAACTCATCTTGAATTAATAGCAAGTGAAAATTTTGCATCAATTGCCGTCATGCAGGCTCAAGGATCAGTCCTCACAAATAAATATGCAGAGGGATTACCGAATAAAAGATACTACGGGGGATGTGAATTTGTTGATGAAATCGAAGAATTAGCTATTCAGAGAGCAAAAAAATTATTTAATGCAAATTGGGCCAATGTTCAACCTCATAGTGGTGCACAGGCAAATGCTGCTGTTTTCCTAAGTCTACTTAAACCTGGCGACACAATCATGGGGATGGATTTATCTCATGGCGGACACCTAACTCATGGATCTCCAGTAAATATGAGTGGAAAGTGGTTCAATGCAGTTCACTATGGCGTAAATAAAGAAACTAGTGAATTAAATTTTGATGAGATAAGAAAGATAGCACTTGAAACAAAACCAAAATTGATCATATGCGGATATTCTGCTTACCCAAGAACAATCGATTTTGAATCATTTAGAAATATTGCAGATGAAGTTGGTGCATTCTTAATGGCTGATATTGCACATATCGCTGGTCTTGTAGCAAGTAAACTTCACCCAAATCCAATACCTTATTGTGATGTAGTAACTACAACTACTCATAAAACATTAAGAGGGCCAAGAGGGGGGCTTATATTGTGTAAAGATGCAGAATTTGGAAAGAAATTTGATAAATCTGTTTTCCCTGGAACTCAAGGTGGACCCCTAGAACATATTATTGCCGCTAAAGCAGTTGCATTTGGAGAAGCCTTACAACCAGATTTCGTTAATTATTCCCAAAAAGTAATAAATAATGCCAAAGTTCTAGCTTCAACTCTTATAAATAGAGGTATTGATATCGTTAGTGGAGGTACTGATAATCATATTGTTTTACTCGATTTAAGAAGTATCAACATGACTGGTAAAGTTGCTGACTTGCTAGTAAGTGAAGTTAATATAACTGCAAACAAAAATACTGTTCCATTTGACCCTGAATCACCTTTTGTGACGAGCGGTCTAAGGTTGGGTACTGCTGCTTTAACTACAAGAGGATTTAATGAGAATGCTTTCTCTGAAGTTGGCGAAATTATTGCTGATAGATTACTTAATTCAAACAATTCACTGATTGAAAATCAATGTAAAGAAAGAGTTTTAAATTTATGTAATCGTTTTCCTCTTTATGAAGGCAAACTTGAAGCATCTATCAAATGAGTCCTAATTCCAAGGGAGTTGAAATTCTTTCTATTGGAACAGAGCTACTTTTAGGAAATATCATTAATACAAATGCTCAATGGATTTCTGAACAGTTATCGCAATTAGGCTTAAATCACTTTAGGCAATCAACTGTTGGTGATAATTGTGATCGAATTATAAAAGTAATTCAAGAAATATCGAAAAGAAGTAATCTTCTAATTACAACGGGTGGCTTGGGACCCACCCCAGATGACTTAACAACTGAAGCAATAGCTAAATCTTTTAATGAATCTCTTTTTGAAAGAACGCACTTGTGGGATGAGATTAAACAAAAACTTTCAAACTCAAAGCTCCAAGACGATTCATCTAGCTTAAGGAAACAATGTTTCTTCCCAAAAAATGCTCAAATAATTAATAACCCTAGGGGCACTGCCCCAGGAATGATATGGGAACCAATAAAAGGATTTACTATTCTTACTTTCCCTGGAGTACCCAGTGAAATGAAAACTATGTGGGAAGAGACGGCCTATAATTTCATTAAAACCAAATTCTCAGATAGTTATTCCTTTTTTTCAAATACTCTTAAATTTGCAGGCATTGGAGAATCTAGTGTTGCTGAAAAAATAGACGATCTATTAAAGCTTCAAAACCCGACTGTTGCTCCATATGCAAACTTAGGAGAAGTTAAACTAAGAATCACCGCCAGGGCAAAGAATGAAGTGGGAGCAAAGAATATTATTAAACCTGTAAAAGAAAAAATAAAAAAAGATTTTTCACAGTTCATTTTTGGAGAAGATAATGATACACTTCCTAGCGTTTTAATAAAAGAATTAAGCAAGAGAAACCAAACTATTGTTTTTGCTGAATCCTGTACCGGAGGCCTTTTATCTTCATCACTAACATCAATATCAGGCTCATCTCAAGTTTTTCAAGGTAGTATTGTTTCTTATAGTAATGAACTCAAAAATTCATTATTAAATATTTCTGAAGAAAAGCTTACAAAATTTGGAGCTGTTTCTGAAGAAGTTTGTGAGGACATGGCAATTAATATAAAAGAGAAATTAGGAGCAGATTGGGCAATAGCAATTAGTGGAATAGCTGGCCCTAATGGAGGCAGTCAAGATAAACCGGTTGGACTTGTCTATATTTCAATTTCAGGACCGAATAATCATCTAACTAATATAAAAAAACTATTTAACTCAACCCGAAATAGAATTGAAATTCAAACACTAAGTGTAAATGTCTGTTTGAACAGCCTCAGATTAATCCTATTATCGGATAGTAAGTAGCTTTTTTTACAAATTGAGTCAGGATACCTTATTTGATAAAGTTTGGGATTTACACAAAGTTTCCAGTCTTCCTGGTGGCTCAGATCAAATTTTTATTGGTCTTCACCTTATACATGAAGTAACAAGTCCTCAAGCATTTGGGGCTTTAAAAGACAAAAATTTAAAAGTAAAATTCCCTAGTAGAACTATCGCTACAGTGGATCATATTGTGCCAACAGATAATCAAAGCAGACCTTTCAAAGATAATCTTGCAGAGCAAATGATCAAAACACTTGAAAAGAATTGTTTACAACATAAAATAAGATTTTTTAATATCGGTAGTGGAAATCAAGGAATAGTACATGTTGTAGCTCCAGAATTGGGACTAACGCAGCCAGGCATGACTATCGCTTGTGGAGATTCCCATACTTCAACTCATGGAGCCTTTGGCTCAATTGCTTTTGGTATAGGTACAAGCCAAGTTAGAGATGTTCTTGCTACCCAAACAATAGCCATGAACAAATTAAAAGTAAGGCAAATTTGGTGTGAAAATAAATTATCTCATGGGGTTTATGCTAAGGATCTAGTCCTTCATATTATTAATGAACTTGGTGTAAAGGCAGGAGTAGGTTTCGCGTATGAATTCGCAGGCCCTGCGATCAATGCATTATCAATGGAAGAAAGAATGACAATATGCAATATGTCAATTGAAGGAGGCGCGAGATGTGGCTATGTAAACCCTGACGAAAAGACTTTTAATTACATTAAAAATAAAACATGTGCACCCAAAAATGAGAATTGGGATGAAGCGCTCTTATGGTGGAAATCTTTAAAAAGCGATGCAAATTCTATTTATGATGATGTGATTAAATTTGATGCTTCAAAAGTAGAACCAACCGTAACCTGGGGAATTACTCCTGGTCAAAGTATAGGCGTCAATCAACAGATCCCTCTTTTAGAAGAATTGTCCCTAAATGACCAATTAATTGCTGAAGAAGCTTATGAATATATGGGTTTCAAACCAGGGCAATCAATAAAAAATACTCCTGTAGATGTTTGTTTCATAGGTAGTTGCACCAATGGAAGAATCAGTGACTTAAGAGTTGCTGCTCAAGTATTAAAAGATAAAAAAGTATCTAGAAATATAAAAGCATTTGTAGTGCCAGGTTCAGAAAAAGTAGCCAATGAAGCAAAACAAGAAGGTCTTGATAAGATTTTTAAGGATTCTGGGTTTCAATGGAGAGAGCCAGGCTGCTCAATGTGTTTAGCAATGAATTCAGATAAGCTAATAGGAAATCAAGTTAGTGCAAGTTCTAGTAATAGAAACTTTAAGGGTAGACAAGGCTCTCCTAGCGGAAGAACTCTTCTAATGAGTCCAGCAATGGTAGCTGCTGCTGCAATAAATGGCAAAGTAAGTGACGTTCGTGAGTACATGCACTAATGAAATCGGAATTTACCCCACCAATTGGAAAAATTTCCCAAATAAGTGGAAAATGCATTTCATTGATTGGTAACGACATTGATACCGATCGAATTATTCCTGCGCGTTTCTTAAAGTGCGTTAGTTTTGATTTATTAGGCAAATCTGTTTTTGAAGACGATAGAAAAACTTTGAAAGGCAGACATCCCTTCGATCTAAAAGAAAATCAAGATTCTTCTATTCTTATCGTTAATAGTAATTTTGGTTGTGGCTCTAGTAGAGAACATGCTCCTCAAGCCTTAATTCGTTGGGGTATAAGGGCAATAATAGGTGAGAGTTTTGCTGAAATTTTTTATAGCAACTGTATTGCAATTGGAATTCCATGTTTTACACTTCCTAAAAAATCAATACAAGATATTCAAAAATATAATTTCAATAAGAAATTATTTTTAGAAATTGATTTGAAAAATTCCTCAGCAAAATCGGAAGATTTGAATTTTAATCTTGAGATTAAAGATAGCTCAAAAAATATGTTTTTAACCGGTGAATGGGATGCTACAGCTACATTACTCAAAAACTCTTCGCTAGTAGAAAGGAAATTTAAAGATCTCCCATATATAAAATTTAGTTAGGAGTTTAAAGTTATTAAATAGGGAATTCTAAAAGTTATAAGAATATTTTTATAAATTTATTTTTTACAAAATTTTCATAACCCAGAAATAATTAATCCTGAGGACTTTCCAAGTCTTTTCTATTAGGTGTCCTAGTTGGGTCACTTGCTAAAAATCCGAAGAGAAAGATTCCAACGAAGAAAAAGACGATTGTGTATACAGAAATTTTTAGGGCAAGCATGGAATTACAAGTGCTGACAGATTTATATCCTATTAAATTTATATTTAAATTATGGTAAAAGGTTTACTTTTTGTATTTTTGGAAAATTTTGAAATACTTTAAAAGAGCTTAATCATCATGATCATCCCATGGATCTGTAAGCTTTGCAGCTCTTGGTCCAAAAGCGGTCCAAAGACCAAAGCCCGTTAGAGCTAATAATATTGCGAGTATTGATACTGCTATAGAAACTGCAGGATCTGGTGCCGATGATAAAGTTTGCATCAATTTTGCTAAGTTTGTAAACAATTTATGTATAAGTTCTTATACAATAGCGAAATAATATTCGATTTAGTGAATTCAACATGGGCCAAAAAACAGCATTAGGAAGTCTTTTAAAAGCGATCGGTAATTCAGGTCAAGGGAAAGTTGTTCCTGGCTGGGGCGCAGTTCCTGTGATGACAGTAATAGGTTTACTGCTTTTAGTCTTTTTAGTTATTCTCCTACAAATATATAATCAGTCCTTATTACTTCAGGGTTTTTCAGTGGATTGGAACGGAAACTAAATTCCTGAAAACCTTTAAAATTCTTAATTTCAAAATCCCTAGATAAACTTCTTAGGGATTTTTATTTTTCTGGTTATAGTTTGTTTGTATATTTTTAATGAGAAAGCTTTAGAAATACATCATGAATGAAATATATTTAATTGGATTAGGAAATCCTGGTAAAAGATATTCAAAAAACAGGCATAATATTGGATTCTTACTACTTGAAAATCTCTCAAAAAAACATAATTCAAATTTTTTATTAAAAGATAAACTGAAAAGTTCCTACTCAGAATTTAAAATTAAAGATTCCACTTACAGGTTATTTTTACCAAATACGTTTATGAATAATAGTGGTGATGCTGTCCGAGCAATTGTAGATTGGTACAAAATTAATTTAGATCAGCTTTTTATAATACTCGATGATAAAGATCTTCCTCTTGGTAAAATAAGATTTAGAAAAAAAGGGAGCTCAGGTGGGCATAATGGGCTTAAAAGCATCATTGAAAAATTGCAAACTCAAAATTTCAATAGAATAAGGATTGGTATTGGTTCACCTTCATCAATGCAAGGAATAAGTGATTTCAATACTATTTCACATGTGTTAGGGAATATTTCTCAAGAAGAAAAATCAATATTAGATAAAGTATATGAACATGTAATAAAATCCCTGGAAAAATTAAATACTGAAAAAGAAGAAATCATAATAAATGAATTAAACTCTTTCGATAAAGACAAAATTTAGCAAATGCGTGCAAAACCAGAAACCGTAGCAAATGTAAGTGTTAAAGAATATTGTTTTTCAAAAAAGCAAATTAAGGGAGTTGTTGAAGCTAGTCAATTTAAATGGACGTTTACATGGTCTTTTAATAAAGGTTTATTATTCGTTAATCCACCTCTAGGAAGAGCATTAATTGAAGATGCTTTATTAAGATTTTTATTGAAAAAAGATTATGAGCTAGAAGCCGGTAATGAATATAAATTTACTATTTCAGCCAAGTTTTAAGGTCTAAATTTTGATCCAAAGTAAACTTTATTTTGCAATAATCCTCTAAAATTATCAAAGCTGATATCGCATCAAGATTTTTATTAAAAATAAAAATCTCTCTAGGAATTAAAAACTTGAAACCTCTAATTGGAAAAAGTTCGAAATATCTTTCTTTTGCTCTATAAGTAGTATTTTTTTCGTCAAAAGTTATTATTTCTTGTTTTAAAAAATCTAGTTTTTTTTTAATCTCACTACTAGATGTTCCATTTCCAATAATAATTTTCGATATATCTTCAACGCTATTTAGATTTTTAACAAAATCATCCAATATGTCGCTTTTAAGAACGATGGCTTTATAAACTTTTTGATCACTTATTTCAGCGAAAACTAATCCGCATTTATATTTACCAGGATCAATAGATAATACTTTAACCATAGAACACTAAAATTTAGTAATATTCAACTCAACTATTATCGATTCAGCTGTTTTACTATCTTTTAGAGATACAACATCTAATCTATATTTATTATTTTCATTCACCTTTAAAGCATCTCTAATTTTTTTTATAAAGTCGCCTCTTGTAGTAATTTCGTTAACAATAGATCCTCTTGACTTAATATTATCTCTAGTTTTTCTCAATAAAGTTTTAATTTTTAAATTAACGTTTTTATAATCAAGATCGTTTTCTCCAATAATTTCGCTGGTAATAACTTCTCCTTTTCTTACTATAATTTTGTTCTGGAGCAACTCTGGGAATACAAAAACAAAATTATCTCCTTTTAAAACATTAATTGCTGATTTAATAAGTAAGATCCAGTCTCCTCCTTTTTTTGTAACTCCTTCAATTTTAGAAATATCACTAGTTCTCCACAAAAGAATATTTTTTATTTCTTTTTTATTAGGTATTACAATTTTCTGAACATATTTATCTGCACTATTATAAATTTTTCTTAAATCAGATTTTATATTTGGATTAGAAGTAATATCTGCAATAAATAAAGTTTGACCTCTTTTAATAACTACATTTCCACTCCTAAATTCTTTAACATCAGTTTTAAGTTTATTTAATTGTATTTCCTTATTTTTAATAGTATCTTCAAGCTTCCTCCTTTCTTCCTGGAGAGGAACGAGAGCCCTTTTGCTTTCAGCTAAAGTTTTCTGTAAAAAAGGAATATCTACAAAAAGTCTTTGCCTAAATTCTTGACTAACTAAAAGCAATAAGCCTATAGATATTGAACTAATAAAGCCTCCAGTTAATATAGTGACGATTGTCGCTGTTTTCTTTGGTCTTAATTTTAAGATGCTAAATCTTGCTTTACCAATTTTTGAACCAAGCAAATCTCCAAATGGTGCTATTAAACCTCCTAGTAATATTAAAAAAACAATTAAAATCCAGGCCACTCTCTTTCACTTTCTCTTCACATCATAGTTAATATGAATCAATTAAATCTTTTTGCAAGAGCTATTGGGTCAAATACTGTAATCTTTTTTCTTTCAATTGTGAGTAGCCCAGAATCCTTTAAATCTCCTAATAATCTTGTAATTGTTACTCTTGTTGAACCAATAGCTTCAGCAATAGCTTGATGTGAAAGTCTTAAATCTATTGTGATACCTTTTTCACTAGCAACTCCAAAGTCTCTACATAAGACCATCAAGAAGCTTACTAAACGAGAAGACATATCTCGATGAGTAAGAGTTTCTATCATCGTTTCTGTCTGTAAGATCCTGCTTGAAAGACCTTGCAATAATAAAAGTCCTACTGATGCATCTTCCTCTATTGCTCTTAAGACAGAATTAGCTGGAGCCGTTATCATTTCAACTCTTGTAAATGCTATAGCGTGATAAAAACGATCAGATCTATGGCCTGTCAGAAGAGATAAAACACCAAAAAGACTATTCTCTCTAAGAAGAGCAACAGTTATTTCTTCGCCTGATTCGTAAACTCTAGACAACCTTACTGCTCCTCTTCTTATCAAATAAACCCTCTCAGCAGGATCTCCTGGGAAAAATATAGTTTTAGATCTCTCAACCATCTCTGTGCTAGCACCTTCAAGTCCTTTAATTACTTCCATTAAAGTCCTATTAATTGGGAAGCGTTCTCCCACAGCGTTAATTTTACTTTGTCCGGATTTTGGCGAATTAAAGCGGGTGAATCCTCGAGAAGAAGGTATCATAGATATTTTTAATATTAAAAATTTAAGAAGAGCCCTTAAAATTTCTTGTATCAACAGTAACAGTTTTCAATTCTTATTTCCTTCTACATGAACTTCTTTCGTTTTGTTGTAATTTGCTCAACGCTTTTTTTAAGTAAAATTACACTAAATGCAGCGTAGTTGAATTGAAATTATACTGTATATAGAAAAATTCAAACTAATGGTAATTAGTTCATCTAATAGTTATTTCAAAAGTAATAATGAAGTTGTAGAAATCAATACTGCTAACAAATTAAAAACAAAAAGATTTACTCAAAATGGAGAAATTCAAATCTATCAATCTCCGTACAGAGGTAGTTATTCCTTCATCATTAGGGATTGTCTAAGAAATGCCGCTCTAGGCAGAAAAGTACTTTTAGTACAATTCATGAAAGGAGGAGTTAAACAAGGTATTTCTAATGCAATAAAGCTTTGCGGTAATCTAACTTGGATACGATCCGCGCATTCATTTGATCAATATGATTCTGAAGAAATTGAAAATAATAAGGATTTAAGAAACTCTATTAATGAATCTACTTACGAATTGTGGGATTTTTGCAAGAAAGAATTATTGTTAGGTGAATATGATCAAATCATACTTGATGAAATTTTTCTTGCTTTGGAGATGAAAATTATCGATAAGGATGATTTGATTTCAACACTTGAAAACCGATTTATATCTGGAGATGTAATCCTTACTGGTACAGGTATTCCTAAAGATTTATCATTAATGGCCAACCAAATTACCGAACTTCGCTCATAAAACAATGCTTAAAAATGATCTCTGGATAAATCAACAAGCCTCTGAAGGAATGATTAATCCCTTCCAATCAAATTTAGTACGGCATCTCGAGCCTGATAGCCAACAAAAGCCAGTTTTGAGTTACGGATGTTCCTCTTATGGTTATGATTTAAGACTTTCATCAAAAGAATTTTTAATCTTTAAACATATTCCAGGTACTGTGATGAATCCCAAAAAGTTTAATCCCGAAAATTTAGAAAAAACTGCTCTTCACAATGATGATGATGGAGAATTTTTTATTCTTCCTGCACACTCCTATGGTTTAGGGGTTGCTTTAGAAAAGATGAAAGTACCAGAAAATATAACTGTAATCTGTATTGGCAAAAGCACTTACGCAAGACTAGGAATTATAGTTAATACAACGCCTGCAGAAGCTGGATGGGAGGGTCACCTAACTTTAGAATTTAGTAATAGTTCAGGTGCAGATTGCAGAATTTATGCTAATGAGGGTATTTGTCAACTACTTTTTTTTGAAGGTGATCCTTGCTCAACGACATATCAAGATAGAAGGGGTAAATATCAAAATCAACCAGAGAAAGTAACTTTAGCAAAGATTTAAAATGAGTAAAGTTGAACTTATATCTCTTACGCCTGACGCTGAAAAAACAATGGCTTACATTGCAAGAGTTAGCAATCCAAGCAATCAGAAAAATGAAGATTATTCAAAATTATTGAGCTATTGTATTAAAAATGAACATTGGAGTGTTTTCGAACAATCATTTATGACTTTACAAATAGAGACGAACAGAGGTATTGCAGCTCAAATATTAAGACATAGATCATTTACTTTCCAGGAATTTTCTCAGAGATATGCAGATAGCTCCCAATTGGGGAATATTCCTTTACCAGAGTTGAGAAGACAAGATTCTAAAAATAGGCAAAATTCCATTCCTGACCTACCTGATGAGTTACAAAAAAAATTTAGAGCAAGAATTGCTTCACATTTTAAGGCTGCTTCAGAATTATATGAAGATTTACTTGCTGAAGGAATAGCTAAAGAATGTGCGAGATTTGTTTTACCATTAGCAACTCCAACAAGAATTTATATGTCTGGATCATGCAGATCATGGATACATTACATTCATTTAAGGTCAGCTCATGGTACTCAAGAAGAACATAAGTCTATTGCCCAAAATTGCAAGTCTATTTTTAAACAAAGTTTTCCTATCGTATCCAAATCTTTAGATTGGTAAAATTATCCATGACTACGAGGCTTAAGGTTATTATTTTTATTTTCTTTGATTACTGAAAATTCAGCATTAAGAATATCTTCACGAGATTTTGTTTCACTCTCCAGTTTATCAATAGAATCTCTTATTTTTAATTCTTCTTGTTTGCCTTTAAAAGTAGATACTAAATTACCGTTACTATCAAAAAGATTAACTTGAGGAATCCCATTTACATTGAATTTTCGGATGTAACTATCCCATTTTTGATTATCAACATTTAAAAAAACAAAATTAATATCTTTTTCATATTCCTCTTTTAAAGAAGATACTTTAGGAGCCATCTCTTTGCAGACTTCACACCATTCAGCATAAAATTCAAGGAAAGTTGGCTTATTATTTTCAAAAGCGACAGCAGGATCTACAGATGATTCTCCAAAACTCTTAAGAAGATAAGTTGATTGAAAAAAACTATTTCTAAATAAAATTAAAGTAATAATAAGAATAGTAATTAACAGAACAATAATTTTTTTCAAGTCTTTATTTAAAATTTGTTCTCTAGTCTCAGATTGCATTATAAATAATTAATCTCTTTAACTATATTAAATAAGTTAAAGAAATAAAGAGAATGCTAGTCTTTTTCCTTTTAATCAACTGATAGAGTAAGTACTTAACAATACTAAAATATCTTTAGTTCCTAAAAATTAATTATGCAATCAATCTTTGGAACTGATGGAATAAGAGGAAGGTTTAATAAAGAAATAACTTATTCTTTAGCGTATAAAGTTGGTTATGCGTTAGGTTTGATTTTAGAAAATAAAAATCCTATTTTAATTGGTAAAGATACTAGAGTAAGTGGAGATATTCTGCTTCAAGCAATCACATCAGGTATAAAAGCAAGTGGCAAAAAATTCATAAATCTCGGAATCTGTCCTACTCCAGCTATTCCTTTTTTAATTAGACATGAAAAACTGAGTAGTGGATTAATGATATCTGCTAGTCATAATCCTCCAGAATATAATGGCATAAAAATTTTTGATCATAATGGACAAAAAATTACAGCTAATCTTGAAAATAAAATCCAGGAATTAATTGAAGATATAAATACAAATAATTTAATTTCTACAAAAATGATTTCTATAAAAGAAAATAAAGAGCTTATGGATATTTATATCCAAAGCCTTCTCAAAACAATGGGGGAAGAGAATCTAAGTGGTATGAAAATAATATTAGATACATGTTATGGATCTGCGACAACCTGCGCAAAAAAAATTTTCAAGAATCTTGGCGCTGATGTAAAAGTAATCAATAACTCAAAAAATGGTTTAAAAATTAATATGAATTGTGGTTCAACATACCTTGAACCATTAAAAAAAGCTTTATACGAGATTGATGCTGATATGGGTTTTAGCTTCGATGGTGATGCAGATAGAGTAATAGGTATTGATTCTAAAGGTAATAAATTAGATGGTGATCATATCCTTTTTCTTTGGGGGAGAGAACTTATGGAACAAAAGATTCTCACAAATAATTTACTTATTTCAACTCAAATGGCAAATTTAGGTTTTGAAAAGGCTTGGGAAAAAATTGGTGGAATTTTATATAGAACTGATGTTGGAGATAAATTTATTTATGAGGCAATTAAAGAAAAAAAAGCAATTTTAGGAGGTGAGCAATCAGGTCATATACTTTCAAAAATTAATAACTTTTGTGGAGATGGAATATTAACTGCACTTCAAATTTCTAAACAATGTAAAAAGAAAAATATTAAATTAAATGATTGGCTTAAAAGTAGTTTCAAACCATACCCTCAGAAACTTACAAACATTAATTTAGATTTTAATGTAAATGAAATAAGAGAAAAAGTTAGCAGCGTAATAAATCAAACTATTGATAATATAAAGGATAATTATTCCGACAGTTATAGAGTTTATATAAGACCTAGCGGTACCGAACCCCTAATTAGAGTACTTGTGGAGGCTGAAAATGAGAGTCATGTTAATTCTTTATCTAGAGAAATAACAAACAAACTAAGTTTGGAAATTAATAAGACAATTAATTAATATGAATCAGGTTTTTATATAAATATTCTCAAAAATTTCAAGTGCACTTCCAAGAACATATTTTTCCCTACTAGTTTGAACTTTATTTGGATTAAAACTTTCGGAATAATTGAAATCCTTTTTCTCTATTCTTTCAAAATTTAAATCACTTGATATAGTGCAATCCATATATTCGAATAAATCTTTTACATCAGTTTTGATATAAATAATGGATCCTTTTTTCATTAAATTTGAGAGAAAATTTATAAACTCTGGCTGAATTACACGCCTTTTATGATGTCTATTTTTAAACCATGGATCGGGAAAATTAAAGGAAATACTCTTCAAATTTTTAATTAAAAATTTATTATGGTAATTATTTAATATGTTATGAGCATTTCCAAATACAAAAAACAAATTTTTAATTTCTTTGTCTCGCACTTTTAATTTAGCTGTGTTTACCAATCTCTCACGGATTTCAATTCCTATATAATTCCAATTGGTATTTTCTAAAGCCAGATCGAATAAATACTCCCCCGCAGCACAACCGATATCAAGATGAAGATTTAATTTAGAATCCTCAAACATTTCAATCAAAGGGGGAAATTTCTCAATTTCATCGAAATTTTTACTGAGAGGATTAACATGCTGTCTCATCAAATTATTGATTGATTAATCTGTGCTTATTAAATATGTGTAATATTCACAACTATGACAACAATAATTTAAAAAGTAACAATTTTATGTTTAATTATTATGTATGTAAAAGAAAATGTTTTGAACGTTCTTAATCAACTTTCAGTTTGGCTATCTTTTCAACTTTCAATAATTTTCTTTATTGGAATTCCTATCACATTATTAATTTGGTCAATCAAAAGGAGAAACAAAGCTGTTAATAAGCTCCTATCTATATATTGGAAAGTATCTCTTTTATTTTTTATAAGCCTTTTTCTCTTAATTGGTAAGTTTAATTATGCTTTGTTAATTACAAATATTTCATTAATACTAATCACAATTTCAGTTTGGTTTTGGAACGATATTAATGATGAATTAAGAGAATATGATTTATCCTACTCCCTAACAACGACTACAAAAGTATGGAGATGGTCGATAACTTTTGTATCTCTCAATTTCTTAATTCAAAGCTTAAAAAACTTTACCTGTGTTTCTTTTATTAATTCGGGTGCATGCGAAATATGGCTTCAGCCTTCTACAAATTTCTATATTATCATCAAAAATTTATTCAATTTCTTTTTCGGAGCTAACTTTACTCAGCCCGTAGCAAAATTTTTAGGATTATTTGCATTATTAATCTATACTTTGGGCTTAATTCAGTGGTCAATGATTAAATTACCCAAAAATGGAAGAAACTCTTGCTTCTCTGAAAATGAAAGAAATTGATTTATTAAATAAACTAGAAAAAATAAGTTCCTTCATACCTAATAGAATCCTTAAAGTAGAGGGTTTCATCTTAAAAGAAAATCAAAAAGAACACTTAGAAATAATTATTTTTAAAGGTATCAGTAGCTCTACTACACATCCAATTGAAATAGATTTAGAAAAAAATGTTATGGAGTTTAAATATATACTTACAAACTTTAAACTCTTTAAGTCACCATTAAAAGGAACCAACGATAACTTTATAAGAGAAAATAAAGACTCAGTTTTCTTTTTGAATCAAAAAAACTGGATTTAAGTAACTGCAAAGTCAATGATATTAAAACATCGCTTGCATAATTTTGTATTTTGGATTCCGCTAAAAGTTTCGTTTTGATAATGCCAACACCTATCACATTTCTTACCACGAGCTTTTAAGATTTGAATTTTTCCAAATTCGTTGTTATCAACAATTAGAGAATTCTCGGCTAAATCAGATACGACTTGAAAATTTGAAACTATAAGCCAATCCCTAAATAAATCTACTTCTTCATTACCATTTTTTTTCAGCCAAGTTAAAGAATCTTTCACAACTTTATCTTCAGGTAAATAATTTACTTCTGTTTCTAAAGCTGCTCCAATTATTTGTTTGTTTCTACATCCTTCTATAGCTTTGTTAATTTCAACTCTCAAATTTCTTAAATTTGCAATGTGCTCATCAAGACTTTCATTTTTCCATGACTGCGAGAAAATTGGCCATCCTCGTTGAAATACTGATTTTTCTTTAATTGAATATGGTATATTTTGCCAAATATCCTCGGCCATATGGCAAAGTACTGGAGAGATAAGAACTGCTAAATTTTCAACAACTTTAGACATTACAAACTGGCATGATCTTCTCCTGAATTGTGATTTAGAACTTACATATAATCTATCTTTTGCAATATCCAAATAAAAATTTGATAGATCTACAACACAAAAACTTTGTAAGATTTGAAAAAATTTTGAAAATTCATAATTTTCATAAGCATTTGTTATTTGATCTTTAACCTCAACTAATCTGCCTAACATCCATTGATCTAATAGCGGCAATTGATCAATTTCAAAACTATCAACGTTAGGGTCATAATCATGGATATTTCCTAAAAGATATCTTGCAGTATTTCGAACTTTTCTATATACATCTGATAGTTGCTTGAGTATATTGGAACCAATTGGAACATCTACTGAATAATCTACAGAGCTTACCCAGAGCCTTAGAACATCAGCCCCATAAGCAGGTTCAGTTTTTTTATTGTTACCTCCATTAATAATAATATTTGGGTCAACAACGTTACCTAAGGATTTACTCATTTTCCTTCCATTTTCATCAAGTGCAAAGCCATGAGTTAAAACTTTCTTATATGGAGGTTTATTATTAACTGCAACAGATGTGAGTAAAGAAGACTGGAACCAACCTCGATGTTGATCTGAGCCCTCTAAATAAAGATCGGCTGGATACTTTAATTCACTTCTTAGTTCACAAACTGCGGCCCAGCTAGATCCTGAATCAAACCATACATCCATTGTATCTGTCCCTTTTTTCCATAGATCCGATTCTTTTGCGTACTTTTCTGGCAATAGATTATTAACATCCCAATCCCACCAAATATCTGCTCCATATTCATTAAAAAGTTCTTGAATATGATTAATTATCTCGCTGTTCAGGAGTATATCATTACCATTTTTTTTATAAAAGACTGGAATTGGAACTCCCCATGATCTTTGTCTGGAAATACACCAATCTCCTCTACCAACAACCATTGAATAAATTCTTTTCTTTCCAGTTGCTGGCATCCATTCAACATCTTCTATTGCCTTTAATGCAGATGATCTAAAGCCATTTACAGATGCAAACCATTGTTCTGTTGCCCTAAAAATAGTTGGTTTTTTGGTTCTCCAATCATACGGATATCTATGCTTGTAATTTTCTTGTAATATAAGCAAATTATTTCCTTTTAAGTATTCAATAATTAAATCATTTGCATCCTTGAGGACATTTGAGCCTTGGAATTGACCAGAATATTCATTTAAGTTCCCTTTTTCATCAACAACACATGTTATTGGTAAATCATATTTCTGACCAACATTAAAATCATCTATCCCATGACCAGGGGCAGTATGAACAATTCCAGTACCTGATTCTGTAGTAATATAGTCTCCTCCAATCACAATTCTGCAATTTTTCTTTTTTGTAGGATGTTGATATTCAATATTTTCCAATTTCGAGCCTTTTACCTCTAAAAGGACCTTGAAATCTTTATTAAATTTCTTACTTATTTCAGAAGATAAATCTTTTGCAAAAAGATAAATTCGTTTCTCTTCATCGATTGCAAAAACGTAATTTATTTTTGGATTTACTGCAACTGCTTCGTTTGCAGGTATTGTCCAAGGAGTAGTGGTCCAAATAGTTATGAAAGAATTATTTTGAAAAAAATCTTTTTTGATATTAAGATTTTCTTGATTGATATTTAATAGAATTTCCTCAGTTATTTTTATGATTTTCAAAGAAACATAAATACTTTTTGAATAATGTTCATCGGGATATTCTAATTCTGCTTCTGCAAGTGCAGTCCTAGAACTTGGACTCCAGTGCACAGGTTTGAGACCTCGGTATATATAGCCATTTAAAAACATTTTCCCAAATACTCCAATCTGAGCAGATTCATAACTTTTCTTAAGAGTTAAGTAAGGGTTATCCCAATCTCCCCATATGCCCCATCTTTTGAAACCCTCCATTTGATTATTAATTTGGATGTGGGCATAATCAGTTGCTTTTTTTCGCAGTTTTAGAGTGTCAAGATTCTTTCTTTCATCAGATTTTAGATTCTGAAGAACTTTTAATTCAATAGGTAATCCATGGCAGTCCCAACCGGGAACATAATGTACCCTAAATCCTCTTAAGGTTTTGTACTTGTTAATTATGTCTTTTAATACTTTATTAAGGGCATGACCCATATGAAGCGCTCCATTTGCATAAGGAGGACCATCATGTAATGTAAAAATTTCGCCTGAATTGCTTGAACCTAATTGAAAATCAATATTATTATTAGCCCAAAAATTCTGTATCTCAGGTTCTCTTACAACTGAGTTAGCACGCATTGAGAAGTCAGTTTTAAGTAAATTTAAAGTTTCTTTATAAGAAAAATCTGATTTTTGTTCTTTACTTTTTTGAGATTTCATACGACGATATAAAAAATATTGGTGATCAAAAGAATTTTTTAAATAAATCTAATCCATTATATTCTTTCTTAATTGACCTGTAGTTTTTTTGAGATATTTCTAATAACTAATTTATTTAATTTCAGACTTTTATATTATCATTTTTATCATTTCTTACCCACTTTTTTGGGTTTTTATTTTTATTATCACTTACAAAATTAAAAAAATTTGAAGGTTTCGTAAAATTATCAAATCCCAGATTAATAGCTTCTAATATTCTCGAAAAGTTATTTTTAAATTCCAAAAAGGTAATTAATTTTTTCTTTTCATGATCCGTCAATTGGTGCCATCTAGATAAAAAAAGCTCTGCTAGATAAAAAATAACTAGTACTGTTAAAAACAGGATAATTACAAAAAATGATTGATCTAATGTTTTATTTTTAATTATTAATAACAAACCTATCAATAAATTAAAAAAAGCTTTTATTAAGTCCTTTGGTTTGCCGAGCTCAAGATAAATTATCGGTACAGATAAAAAAATTGCCCCAATTACGATATAAAAAATTCCCAAACAAAATATAAAACTGATCATTTAATTAATTACTCAATTTAAGTATAAGAAGTTAGAATAAATAAACAAATTATCTTTCAGAATTCCGTTAAGTGCGGTCGGGGAGACTTGAACTCCCACACCCGAAGATACGAGTACCTAAAACTCGCGCGTCTACCAATTCCGCCACGACCGCTCAAATAAAATAATAAATGAAAGAGGTTTATTTTAAAAATTTTTTTTCTTAAGATGATTAATTTGACACATTAAATTAAATTAAATATCTATTAAATGAATTTTTTTTTGGTAGGAACATGCAATCATATAAAAATATCAGTTATATTAATTGCAGAATATAAGAAACGATTTCAAACTTAACCAATAAAAAAACAACAAAAATTACTAATTCTTCAAGGACATTTAACTGGCAAAAAGAGATCAAAAACTTCGTAGATCCGCCAAGTTTTTGGAATCCAACATTAGGTCTTTTTTTTGGTGGTTATTTTCTCGCTTTTCTTAGCATTTGGCAATGGTACAGAGGTGTTTGGCCTCTACCTTTACTAGTAGCAACAGCCTTCTTAGCTTTACACATTGAAGGTACTGTTATTCATGATGCTTGTCATAAAGCTGCTCACCCTATTCCTTGGATAAATCAAGCAATGGGGCATGGGTCAGCAATTCTTTTAGGATTTAGTTTCCCAGTTTTCACAAGAGTACATCTACAGCATCATATTCATGTAAATCACCCCAAAAATGATCCAGATCATATTGTCAGTACTTTTGGCCCTATTTGGCTAATTGCTCCAAGATTTTTTTATCATGAAGTATTTTTCTTTCAAAGAAAACTATGGAGAAAATATGAATTACTTCAATGGGGAATTGAAAGATCTATTTTTATAACAATAATATTGGCAGGGATAAAATTCGACTTTATGAATCTAATCTATAATTTATGGTTTGGACCAGCATTAATGGTGGGGGTCACTCTAGGAATATTTTTTGATTATCTACCTCATAGACCTTTTCGATCAAGAAACAAATGGATAAATTCTCGTGTTTATCCGAGCAAATTTATGAATTTATTAATAATGGGTCAAAATTACCACCTCATTCATCATCTTTGGCCTTCTATCCCTTGGTTTGAATACAAAGTTGCTTATGAAAAAACTAAGCCATTATTAGATATGAAAGGCTCTCCTCAAAGGGTTGGGATTTTTGAAAGTAAAGAAGATATTTTTAACTTCATATATGATTTATTCATCGGTATAAGAAGTCATAGCAAAAGGAGAGGGAAGATTAGAAAAATCATAAATTTATATCCAGGTTATAAAATAAAAAAATTTTTTCTAAGGATCGTGAACAAAACTTTTATAGGTAGCAACTAACTCATACATTTATAAAATTTTTGGTACTTTAAAATATTTATCTTCAATTGAAGGACCCAATTCTAAAATTTCCTCAGTGGAATCATAATTTTTCTTTTCATCTTTTCTAAATGCATTTATAACCTCTATCGCTCTTGTCGTACATGGCACATCAAATGTATCAATTTTTTCAAGTTGTTTTATATATTCCAATATTTTTTCTAATTGCTCTGCGTGCTTATTAACTTCATCCTCGTTAAGTTCCAACCTGGCTAAGTGAGCGACTTTTTTAACTTCACCTTTAGTTATTTTAATCATGCTTTTAATGTTTTCTTATTAAATAGTACTTTATTAAGAATATTACATTAATAAATCCTTTGAATTTCAAATAATTATAAAAAGAAAAAATGCTTTCTTCTTGAAAAACAGTATCAAATCATAGCCTTATGTATCTTTCTTAGCTAAAGATAATGGTAGTTAAATTTTGAAAAATAAAAGAAAACCTACTTCCAAAAAAATTTTTTTATCGGCATTCTAAACTTGTTGCCCCTGATTTAATAGGCTGTTACCTCATAAAAAAAAATAATAAGAACGATCGAGTTAAAGGCCTTATTGTTGAAACTGAAGCATATTCACAGGAAGAAGAAGCCTGTCATGGCTACCGCACAATAACTAAATCAAATAAATCATTATTTGGAAAACCTGGGACATTTTATATTTACAAATCTTATGGTATTCATCATTGCTTAAACATAGTTACTGATAAAGAAAATTTTGCAAGTGGTGTATTAATCAGGGCAGTTTTTATCTCGAAGAGTAATGAAAGATTAGCTTCAGGACCCGGTCTAGTGACTAGGGCGTTAGGAGTAGACTTATCATTTAACTCACTTGAAGTTCTTAACAATAAATCTTTATGGATTTCTCAAAGAGATAAAGCTCTAAATACAAAAGATTTAATTCAAACCACAAGAATTGGCATATCAAAGGCAAAAAATATAAAATGGCGTTGGTATCTCAAAAATAGTAGGAGTGTGAGCAAAAGATTAAAAGGTGACAGAAAACCTAACTTTAAATAATCATTTATTTTTTTAAGCGTAATGCAAATTTGGCCTCATAAACATATCCACACTCTTGCTAATTTTTCAATTCAAGATTATAAGTCAGTATTTGAATTAGCTAATAGATTTGATGCACTAAAGAATGCAGGAACGAAAAAGATACCAGCCTTACAAGGAACTTTGGTAACATCTTTATTTTTTGAAGCTAGTACAAGAACAAAAAATAGCTTTGAACTCGCAGCAAAAAGGTTATCTGCAGATGTACAAACGTTTGCACCATCCTCAAGTTCATTAACAAAAGGTGAAACAATAATTGATACGGCCATAACTTATTCTGCTATGGGCGCAGATACATTAGTAATAAGACATTCATCAAGTTATATAACCTTTGAGATCGCAAACAAACTTGATGCAATAAATTCCAAGACTTCTATTCTTAATGCAGGAGACGGATTACATAGTCACCCTAGCCAAGGATTACTTGACATGTATACATTAGTAAAATTCTTTTCAACAAAATCACTAAATCCAGAGATTTTAAATTCCAAAAAAATATTAATTATTGGAGATGTTAATCATTCAAGGGTTGCAAGATCAAATCTTTGGGCGCTGAGTGCATTCGGCGCAGACATAATCTTATGTGGTCCCAAAACTTTAATACCTGAAGAATTTATAAATTTTTTTAAAACCCCTGCGCCAAATCAAATAGATGATCCTGTTAAGTCAAGAGGCTCAATAACAATTTCTAGATCATTGGAAGAATCAATAAAAATTGCAGATGCAATTATTGTTTTAAGGCTGCAGAAAGAGAGAATGATGGAAAATTTACTAAGCAGCATTGATTCATATAGTTTGGATTATGGCTTAACCCCAGATAAATTATCTTTAAATAGTAAAGAAATTCCTATTCTTCATCCTGGACCGATTAATCGCGATATTGAAATAAGTAGTAAAATAGTAGATGATTATCCTAATTGCTTAATCAATAATCAAGTTGCAAATGGAATCCCGATAAGAATGGCTTTACTTTATTTATTACATAAATACAACAAATAAATTTATAACAGCTTAAGACTCTCTGTAAAGAAACCATAAAATAATCCTAATCTTAAAGAATCTAATAAAAGTAATAAAAATTTCTTCTTCTTTTCTGATCGAAAGTTTCTTCTTAGAACTATTAAAGTTTCAATAAAAACTACTGATAAGAAAGCAGCGACAGGATCCATAAGTTCCACAACTGCACTGACCATACCAAGAGAACTTCCCAAAAAATAGCCAATTAAAAGTGTGATTAATGATATTGAATATCTTCTCCATGGATTTTTAGCCCAAATACTTAATGTTTGAATATTTTCTACAATCTTCAGTTGGAATTTTGTTTTTTGAGGTCTAACAACCATTTTGCCTTTAATTAAGCAGCTTCCGAGTTTGATTGAATTTTAGTATTTCCCTCCACTAATTCAAGTAGTGCCTCTAGCTGAGCCATTATTCCTCTTAATTCGCCGGGTTCAGGAAAAAGACCATCATCTTTTATTCCTAAATGCATTTCTCTTAGTTCTTGTCTTAAATAGCGTATGTGACTAGTGACTTGCTCTCTTTTGGTTTGAGACATAATTAATTTTTAACAAAAACATTTTAAGAAAGAATATTTTTGATAAGGAGAATTTTCATATTTATAACTGAAAATGAAGATAAATGACTTTATAACAATCTAAACAGTTAATAATTTTAAAAAATCGATATTACTGAAAATATTCAATTAATACTGCCATGAATTTTAAAAAATTACTTGAGGCTTTATTATTAAAATATATTGACTTTATTCAATATGGAATTTACTTCTGAAAATAAAATAAGTGAGGATCTTGTAAATTCATTTGATGAAGAAATGACCTTTGAGCTTGCAAAAAGGCTAGAGGAAGATAATTATATGACACCATTTGATGGTTTAAGAGACTGGCACTTGCTCAGAGCTCTTGCAATCAATAGACCAGAATTAACTTCTAACTATATACATCTTCTTGATCAGGAACCTTTCGATGAAAACTAAAAATACGGACGTTAAAATTAAAGTTCTTTTATTAATAACAGGAAGTATTGCAGCTGTAAAAATTCCATTATTAGTAAGTCAATTAGCTAAAGAAAATTATGAAATAAAATGCGTTTTAACAAAAAATGCAGAAAAATTAATAAAACCGCTTTCTCTTTCTATCTTAAGTAGAAACCCTTGCATTTTAGAAGAAGATCAATGGTCGTGTATTCAATCATCACCTTTGCACATAGAACTATGCAATTGGGCTGATGTCTTAATCATTGCACCTTTAACGGCGACAACACTATCAAAATGGGTAACTGGGAATGCAGATGGATTGATTCCAAGCATTCTAATGGCAAATATTAAGCCAATTATTGTTGCCCCAGCAATGAATACACAAATGTGGCTCAATAAAGCTGTTCAAAAAAATTATGAGAATTTACAGAGTTACGACAACGTATTATCTTTGCACCCAAGTGAGGGCCTCCTAGCATGTGATGCTATTGGAATCGGTAAAATACCTCCAAATGATCTAATTCAATTAGCTCTTGAATTTATAGCTTTACACAAACAAAAAGCATATCGCAAAGATTTACTTAATAAAGAAATTTTAATAACTGGAGGGTGCACCTCAGAGAAAATTGATACGGCGCGACACATTACTAACAAAAGTTCTGGAGCTATGGGGCTACTACTTTCTCAAGTAGCAAGGTTTAGAGGCGCACAAGTAAAATATGTCCATGGACCCTTAAAAATAGATAAAAATCTTACTGATGGAATCAAAAGATATGAAGTTGAAACTAGTGTTGATTTAATTAGGGCACTTAATAATGAGGTATCAAATTGTGATTATTTTTTCATGAATGCGGCAGTATCTGATTTCAAGTTAACTTCTAATACTTCAGCTAAAGTTCCCAAAAATAAAATTAATGATCATTTGAACAAAAATTTTGAACTTGTTCCAGATATTTTAAAAACAATTAGCAAATCAAAAAAAGAAAACCAAGTTTTTGTAGGCTTTTCCGCTTTTACAGGGTCTATTGAAGAAGCTCGAATAACAATTAAAGAAAAGATTATCCAAAAAGGTTGTGATTATCTATTCGCAAATCCAATTGATCTTGAAGGCCAAGGATTTGGCTTTTTGGCACAAAATGAAGGTTGGCTATTTGATACAAAAAATATGGAACACCATATTAATAAAACATCAAAAATTGATTTAGCAAATAAATTAATAACTCAAATCATTTCATAAAAAAAAAAAAAAATTTCTTAATTTGTATTTTTTTGTAATCTTAATCATTAAAAATAATGTGATAGCTTACAATAATTCCAGTTTTTATAAATCTAAAAAGCTACGGGTTATTTCGAGGATTTAATAGTCCTATCTTTTATGGTCCTTTCCCTTGTAATATCCGTACTGAACTTATTAGATGACCTTTAATCTATCGTCACAGAACTTTACTGCAACTTTAATTATGAGAATTCGTTCTTTCTTAGCTTTTGTTATTTCAATTTGTATAACTTTTGCTTTCGTACCTGTTAAAACATTTGCTTTTTCTGAAAGAGGAAATGCACAATTCACAGATGTTGTTAACACAGGAAAAGCTAATGATTGCCCTACATTAGACTCATCTCTTGTCGGATCAATATCTCTAGGGAATGGAGATAGCCTTAAAGGAATATGCATGCATCCAACAGAAGTTTATGTAAAAGTACCAGGGACAAAACGAAAAGCTGCAGAATTTGTTTCTACAAAAATTATTAGTCCTAGAAATAACACCACAGTGACAGAAGTTTATGGAGATATAGATTCAGGAACTTTCACTGAAAAAGGTGGTATTGATTTTCAACTTATTACTGTATTAACTCCTGGTGGTTTAGAAGTGCCATTTGCATTCTCAGCAAAAGATCTCACAGCTGATTTACCTTCATCAATTGAGCCAGGCACTGAGGTTAGTGGTTCAACATTTACACCTAACTACAGAACTGGTGACTTTCTAGATCCTAAGGCAAGAGCTAAAAATACTGGTGTTGAATATGCTCAAGGCTTAGTTGCATTAGGAGGTGATGACGAAGAACTTGCAAAAGAAAATATTAAAGTCGATGTAAACGGTACTGGCGTTATTACTCTTTCAATCAACAATGTAGATTCTGACACAGACGAATTTGCTGGTACTTTTGAAGCAATCCAACCTTCAGATACAGATATGGGTTCAAAGGATCCACTTGACGTAAAAATAATTGGGGAGCTTTACGGAAGAAAGGCATAAATCCTACTCAAGAGAAAAAGGGGGTTAAACCCCTCTTTTTTTTTTAAAATTTTTCTTTATCAATTTTAAAAATGGAATTACAACAAAAAACTAAAACAGATACTAATGGACTAATACCGCCTTATGGAGGGGAACTAAAAAATTTAATTATCAAAGATAAAAACTTTAAAAATGAACTTATTTCTAAAGCTACTTATGAGTTTGAATGTAGCGAGAGAAATGCATGTGATGTAGAACTTTTGATGGTTGGTGCTTTTTCTCCATTGGAAGGTTTTATGGATGAAAATAACTACAATTCGGTCATTAAAAATAATAGAAATACAAGCGGGTTGCTTTTTGGCTTGCCTATTGTATTTGATTCAAATAATGAAAAAGTAAAAACTGGAGAAACAATATTACTTACCTATAAAAAACAAAAAATAGCAGTTTTAGAAGTTAGCTCTAAATGGGAGCCTGACAAATCCTTAGAAGCTGAACTTTGTTATGGTACTAATTCTTTAGATCATCCTGCTGTTAAGATGATTTTTAACGAGAGAGGTAGATTTTATATAGGAGGAAGAGTTTATGGTTTCGAACTTCCAATAAGAGAATTCCCCTGCAAAACCCCTGAAGAAGTTAGGTCTTCACTGCCATCAAATCATGATGTAGTCGCATTTCAATGCAGAAATCCAATTCATAGAGCACATTATGAATTATTTACTAATGCCTTACTTTCAGATAATGTCTCCTCCAACTCAGTTGTTTTAGTTCATCCAACTTGTGGGCCAACTCAACAAGATGATATTCCTGGAAAAGTTAGATATTTGACCTACAAAGAATTAGAAGAGGAAATATCTGATGAAAGAATAAAATGGGCTTTTTTACCTTATTCAATGCATATGGCAGGGCCAAGAGAAGCCCTTCAACATATGATAATAAGAAGAAATTATGGCTGCACCCACTTCATTATTGGTAGAGATATGGCTGGTTGTAAGTCGTCGTCAACTGGTGAAGATTTTTATGGTCCATATGATGCCCAAAATTTTGCGAATAAGTGTTCAGATGAATTGATGATGCAAACTGTTCCTTCAAAAAATTTAGTTTATACGAAGGAAAAAGGATACATAACAGCTGAAGAAGCCAAAGAATTTAATTATGAAATTATGAAACTTAGTGGTACTGAATTTAGAAAGAAATTGAGGAATGGCGAACCAATTCCTGAATGGTTTGCATTTAAAAGTGTAGTAGATGTTCTAAGACGCTCTTAATATTGTTTTATTATTAGTATTATAGAATTATTAAAGATTTTTTATCGTGAACAAACGTTGGAGAAACGTAGGACTTTATGTCCTAGCTGTCATTACTGTAATTTTCATTGGTACTTCAGTTTTTGATAAACCTAGTACTGAAAGTTCTACAAAGACTTTGAGATATAGTGATTTTATAGAGGCAGTTCAAGATAAAGAAATCAGTAGAGTCTTAATATCTCCAGATAATGCCACAGCTCAAGTTGTTGAAAATGATGGGAGCAGGTCTGAGGTTAATTTGGCCCCTGACAAAGATTTATTAAAAATTCTGACTGAGAATAATGTAGATATCGCTGTAACTCCTACAAAATTGGCCAATCCATGGCAACAGGCTTTAAGTAGCTTAATCTTCCCAGTACTTTTGATTGGAGGCCTATTTTTTCTTTTCAGAAGATCCCAAAGTGGTAATGCAGGAGGTGGTAACCCAGCCATGAGTTTTGGCAAGAGCAAAGCTAGACTTCAGATGGAACCATCTACACAAGTAACCTTTTCAGATGTTGCTGGTGTAGAAGGTGCAAAATTAGAACTCACGGAAGTTGTAGATTTTCTTAAGAGCCCAGATAGATTTACTGCAGTCGGAGCAAAAATTCCAAAAGGAGTTCTTCTAGTTGGTCCTCCTGGTACTGGAAAAACATTGTTAGCTAAAGCAGTAGCTGGAGAAGCAGGTGTACCTTTTTTCTCAATATCTGGTTCAGAATTTGTAGAAATGTTTGTTGGGGTTGGAGCTAGTAGAGTTAGAGATCTTTTTGAACAAGCTAAAAAGAATGCTCCTTGTATTGTGTTTATTGACGAAATAGATGCAGTTGGAAGACAAAGAGGAGCTGGTATGGGCGGAGGAAATGATGAAAGAGAACAAACATTAAATCAACTCTTAACCGAAATGGATGGTTTTGAAGGTAATTCAGGAATAATAATAGTTGCTGCAACCAACAGACCAGATGTCTTAGATTCAGCTTTAATGCGTCCTGGAAGATTCGATAGACAGGTAACAGTTGACCGTCCAGATTATGCTGGAAGATTGCAGATATTAAATGTTCATGCGAAAGATAAAACTCTTTCAAAGGACGTTGATTTAGATAAAGTTGCGAGAAGAACACCAGGATTTACTGGTGCAGATTTAGCTAATCTTTTAAATGAAGCAGCAATACTAGCAGCTAGAAAAGATTTAGATAAAGTAAGTAACGATGAAGTCGGTGATGCCATTGAAAGAGTTATGGCTGGCCCAGAAAAGAAAGATAGAGTCATCAGTGATAAGAAAAAAGAATTAGTTGCTTATCACGAAGCCGGTCATGCACTCGTTGGAGCATTAATGCCTGATTATGATCCAGTAGCAAAAGTCTCAATCATTCCAAGAGGTCAAGCCGGCGGGCTAACCTTCTTTACTCCAAGTGAAGAAAGAATGGAATCAGGTCTTTACTCTCGTTCTTACCTTCAAAATCAAATGGCTGTAGCTCTTGGTGGAAGAGTTGCCGAAGAAATAGTATATGGCGAAGAAGAGGTAACAACCGGAGCTTCAAATGATTTACAACAAGTTGCCAATGTAGCAAGACAAATGATCACTAAATTCGGTATGAGTGACAAAATAGGTCCAGTCGCTCTAGGTCAATCACAAGGTGGGATGTTTCTCGGAAGAGATATGAGTTCTACAAGAGACTTTTCTGAAGACACAGCCGCAACAATTGATGTAGAGGTTTCAGAACTTGTTGATGTTGCCTATAAGAGAGCTACAAAAGTATTAATAGACAACAGAACTGTTCTTGACGAAATGGCTCAAATGCTAATCGAAAGAGAAACTATAGATACTGAAGATATCCAAGATTTGCTCAACCGCTCAGAAGTAAAAGTCGCAAACTATATTTAACGCGGAATTTTAAATTTTTAATGAATAATAAAGAAGATTCTTTTTCGGAGGACCTGAAAATTGAGTCTTTTTTTTTACTTATAAAACCTGCAGACAATATTTACTCAAATACCTCTATAAGAAATTCATTTTTTGAAGAATTAGAAAACTTAGTAAAATTAGGATTAAAGAATATTGAAATAAGTTGGTCTCACAACGAAAATTGGTTCGATTTTGTATCCGATATCAAAATTAAATATCCAAGAATTAATTTAGGCTCTGCCTCAATAGTTAATAAGCAATCAATAGAAGATTCTTTAAAAATTGGATTAAATTTTTCGATGATGAAATTTTGGGATAAAGATCTTTTCAATTATGCGCAGTCAAAAAATTATTTATTAATTCCTGGAATTAATAATTTAAAAGATCTTAAGGAAGCGATAGATTTAAATTGCAACATTATCAAAATTTACCCAATAAAAAGTAAAGATAGTTCGATAAATATACTCAACTATAAAAATATTGATTTCATTGCTGCTGGAGGAATATCAATCAATGAATTAACAACTTATAAATCTTTAGGGTACAAAGCAGTTGTAATTGGAGATAAAGCTATCAAAAATAAAAAATTTGATCCAAAAATATATGAATGGCTCAAAAATAATTAAGTTAAGGATAAATATAATTTATTCAACAAAACTACTACTTATTTATTAAGTCACATTGAGCATGATTTAGAAGCAAATGATCAGCAAGTACTAAAGCTACCATAGCATCAACCATGGGAACTGCTCTTGGTAGAACGCATGGATCGTGTCTCCCTTTTGCTTTCATAAGTACTTCTTTACCTTCAGCATTTACTGTTTTCTGTTCTTTCCCGATGGTTGCTGTAGGTTTAAAAGCTATCTTCATTTCGATATTTTCACCATTACTTATTCCGCCCTGTATACCTCCTGAATTGTTTGATATTGTTCTTAACTTACTAATATCATCAGACTTGATGAAGCCATCATTATGTTCGCTTCCTTTTAAATAAGTTCCAGAGAAACCTGAACCTATTTCAAAGCCTTTCGTGGCAGGCAAAGACATTAAAGCCTTTGCTAAATCAGCTTCTAATTTATCAAAAACGGGCATTCCAAGACCAGAGGGAACATTTCTTACTAGACATTCAATAACACCACCGCAAGAGTCTCCTTGTCGCTTTAATTCCTTAATTCTCTCGATCATTTCTTTTGATACCTTTTCATCGGGACATCTAACAATATTAGAATCTATTTTTTTGAGAGAAATCTTCTCTTTATTTATATCAGAATCAATATCATGTATACGCTTTACCCAAGATAGTATTTCAGTGTTAGAGAAGGTTTTTAATAATTGTTTCGCTATAGAACCAGCAGCTACTCTCCCAATTGTTTCTCTAGCAGAGGCTCTTCCACCGCCAGAACTTGCCTGAATTCCATATTTCAGATGATATGTACCATCTGCATGAGAAGGTCTAAATACCTGCTCCAAATTATTATAATCTCCTGGTCTTTGATCCTTATTTCTTACCAACATTGCTATTGGAGTTCCAAGTGTTAACCCTTCCTTTATCCCACTTAATATTTCAATTTTATCTTCTTCATTTCTGGGTGTTGTAATGTCACTTTGGCCAGGTCTGCGCCTATCTAATTCATTTTGTATCAGATTTATATCTATTTTTAACTTAGGTGGACATCCATCAAGGATAACGCCTACTGCACCACCATGTGATTCTCCAAAAGTACTAACACGAAAAATTTTTCCAAAACTACTACTCATAGAAATATCAAATGTTTTATCTATATATAAACATTATATGAAACCAATTGAAAATTAAACAAAAAAAGCCCCCAAAAGGGGGCTGGTAAATTTAAGAACTTTAAGCTTAACCGATAGCTGGAGCTGAAAGAGCTACTGTTGTAGACTCAGCTGCTGCTAGATCAAGTGGGAAGTTGTGAGCATTACGCTCGTGCATTACTTCCATACCTAGGTTTGCTCTGTTAAGAACGTCACCCCATGTAGGAACAATCTTACCGTTTGCATCAACAACTGACTGGTTGAAGTTGAAACCGTTAAGGTTGAATGCCATTGTGCAGATACCCATTGAAGTTAACCATACACAAACAACTGGGAATACAGCTAGGAAGAAGTGAAGACTTCTGCTGTTGTTGAAACTTGCATATTGGAAGATCAAACGACCGAAGTAGCCATGAGCTGCAACGATGTTATATGTTTCTTCTTCTTGTCCGAACTTGTAACCATAGTTCTGAGACTCTGTCTCAGTTGTTTCTCTGATTAGAGATGAAGTAACAAGTGAACCGTGCATAGCTGAGAATAAAGATCCTCCGAACATACCAGCAACACCAGCCATATGGAATGGGTGCATAAGAATGTTGTGCTCTGCCTGGAAAACAAACATGAAGTTAAATGTACCAGAGATACCTAGAGGCATTCCGTCAGAGAATGAACCTTGACCGAATGGGTATACAAGGAATACTGCGAAAGCTGCTGAAACTGGTGCAGAGTATGCAACACAGATCCATGGACGCATACCTAAACGGTATGAAAGCTCCCACTGTCTTCCCATGTATGCTGAGATACCAATTAGGAAGTGGAAAATTACAAGCTGGTAAGGACCACCGTTGTATAACCACTCATCTACAGTAGCTGCTTCCCAAATTGGGTAGAAGTGTAGACCAATAGCGTTAGATGAAGGAACAACTGCACCTGAGATGATGTTGTTTCCATATAGGAATGAACCAGCAACTGGCTCTCTAATTCCGTCGATGTCTACTGGTGGTGCTGCGATGAATGCAACGATGAAGCAAGCCGCTGCTGTAAGAAGGCATGGAATCATTAAGACGCCGAACCAACCAACATAAATTCTGTTGTTAGTTGATGTTACCCACTCACAAAACTGTGGCCAACCTTTTAACAGCGAAGAACGCTGCTGCTGAATAGTTGTCATGAGTTCGTAAAGTATGTCTCTAAAGTGAGACGTGTAAATAAAAACGGAAAATAAATTCCGCTTCGAAGATTTTAGACCAAAATCGCTAAAAATGTGTAAATATTTTTTCTTTAAGTAAACTTATTTTTTGGGAAACAGGAGAAAAGAACTTCCATGTCTTAAGATTTTCTTTGTTATTGAGGATTCAACTTGGTAATAATCGAATGGCTTCTTAACGGAAAAAGATCTAGAGAGGTAGTTTCCTTAAGAGAGGCTAAGCATAGAAGACTGCAATTAGAGGCTTTTGGAGCTGTTATTTATTGGAGTGAAAGAATTTAGTTTTTAAAGGTTTAAAAATTAGAAAAAAAAATAAAAATATTAAATATTAAATAAACTTATCTATAAAATAAAAAATCCTTATTAGTTTTCAACGATTTATTGTTCCGTTTTCTTAATTTAAAAACTTTCAAATTCTTGAACCCATTGTTTTTTGGAAAAAATCACTTCTTTTTTTGTGTAGCTCATGGCAATTTTTTTTTCCTTATAAGCAACTTCTCCAATAAAAACAGGCCAAATCAAATGGTCCCGTTCATATTTGTGGATTATTCCTTGGCTATCCAGAAATAATGGATCTCCTTTTTTAATCATTTTCCAATCTTGGCTTATTCTCTCAGGATGAATTATGCCATCAATATCTCCGTTTTCATCTCTTGGATAATCTATACTCCCTTGATGAACGTGAACCACTAATTCCTTTGGAAGTTCTATAAGGTTATTTTTTAATTTATCTATCTCTTCCCTTAGGGATCTAATTATTATCAAAAATCTATCTATGATTTTTGGATCATAAAAATTTTGTGCTACAGCTCCTATTTCAATAACTAGTCCACATGGCCAAGCTTCTACAAGAAAGCCTGTTTGAGCTTTATCTTTTTCGTGTAAATAAATAGGCAATCCAAATTTGTTCTGCAGTAATGCAGCTAAACAAAAATCTTTGAATCTCCTCCCATACAAAACAATGCTAGTTCCCATATTTGCAGTAGTAGTATGCAAATCGATTGCAATTTGACAGGGTTGAGATCCGTCAATTCCAAATTGATCTACTAAAAAATTGGCTCTATTTATTTCATAAAAGCTATTCTTATGTTGATCAAAATTCTCACTTTCTTTAAAAGATCTATTTAAATCAACATCTATATATCGGCATCCTTTTTCATATGCAATAGGATTACCTATTATGTACTCATACTCAATACCATGATTTAAACTATTTTCCTCTTTACTAAATTGTTTAACCGCCCAAACAGGATTAATTTCATTTCCATGAGTGCCTGAAACGATAAGTATTCTTTGAACAGTCATTTTTTCTTTAAAAATAAAATTTTATGCAAAATAAATACCTTATAAAGGCCTCCAGAAAATTCTGGTTTTGGTTTTGGACCCAATTAATGAATGGCTTCGCACCATCAGATTTACATGGTAATTATAAAAGGCCTAAAGGTATAACCATCAATAGTGAATACGATATTAATAATGAGAATGGACAAATCTATTTATTATTAGGTCATTCTTGTCCATGGTGTCAAAGAACTTTACTCGTTCACGAAATAAAAGATTTATCTAAAAAAGTTAAAGTAATTTTTTTAAAGGCAGATGTTGAGCATAGCGAATGGATTTTCAATACCAAGATTAGGGGATGTATGAGACTTTCAGACCTATACAAAAAAGCTAATAAAAAGACTATTTTTAGAGCTACATTACCTCTTTTAATTAGCTTTGTAAAAGATGAAGTAAATATACTTTCTAATGAAAGTTCTCAGATTATAAGACTACTCAATTCGATAAAAATTGAATCAAAATATCAGATACGCACTATAAATGACTGTAATCAAAAATTTTTAGATTTAATTAATAACAGCATTAATGATGGCGTTTATAAATGTGGTTTCGCCAGAAACCAGTCAGCTTACGATAAAGCAAGTAAAAATCTTTTCGCAGCCATAAATGAAATTGAAAATTCACTACAGAAAAATAAAGGGGACTGGATATTTGGAGAAGAGTTAACCTACGCAGATATTTACCTTTTTCCAACGCTTATAAGATGGGAATTGATTTATAGCAAACTTTTCAAATGTACTGAACAAGAGCTATCAAGTTTTGAAAAGATTATTGAATGGAGATTAAAATTCTTTAAATTATCTAACGTAAAAAGGACATGCTTCGACAATGAATGGAAAAAAGATTACTACAAAGCTTTATTCCCATTAAACCCAAATCAACTAATCCCAGTTTTACCAACGTTAGAGGAAATAATGAGATTAGAGTACTAAAAAATACATAAATAAATTTTAAAAAAAAATGATGTTGTAATGAACACTTATTTAGTTCATAGATAATGCAATTTCATTAGAAATTAACTATGTTATGTATGTCTACTAAAGTACGAAAAGCTTAAAATGAAATCCATTGACGAACACATCCAAAAAGATCAATCGGAAATCGAATCTGCAAAAGCAGAGGGCAATCTTCCAAAGGTCAGACACTTAACTGAAGAGCTTAAAGAACTCGAAGAATATAAGGATCATCATCCAGATGATAAACATGACCCTAATGCTTTGGAACTATTCTGTGATGCCAACCCGGATGAACCAGAATGTCTTGTTTATGATGATTAAGTTTTCTTTTATAGATTAATGAAAAAAAAGGGCTTTAAGAGCCCTTTTTTTGTTTGTTAATTCTATTAATAATCTCTATTAAAGTCGGATGGACTTCCTGTAAGGGAGCATACAACCGACTCCTCATTTTTCATTTCCTTGACTTCTACAATTGGTCTTCCCATTTTCTTCAAAACCTCAATATCTTGAATGGTTTGACATCTAGCTATTATTTTTCCTTGTTGATCAAAGCAAGTATAGAAATTCATATTTTGTTGAAAGAAGTATCTTATTTATGACTAATTTTCATTATTAAATCAAGTATTTTTTTTTACAAAACAATTTTTAATTTAAGTTAGATCCTTTTCCATACTTCAGAAAGCAGTGAAGATAAACCTTTTTTTAAAGATGAAGAAATAACTAAAACTTTCTTTTTAGATAAATCTTCTAACTTTTTTGAAATTATTTTCAAATAATCATCATCCACTAGCTCCATTTTATTCAATACTATTATCCTCTCTTTATCTAAAAGACCTTTCCCATATTTTTTTAATTCCTGCTCAATTATCTCAAAATCATGTAAAGGATTTTCTGCAATTGCATCAATTAAGTGAACAAGTATCTTCGTTCTTTGGATGTGCCTTAAAAAATCATGCCCTAAACCTACTCCATCAGCTGCCCCTGATATTAATCCAGGAATATCCGCAAAAAGGCAACCATTCCCATCAATTTTTCTTACTACACCTAAGTTAGGTATTAGAGTTGTGAAAGGATAATTTGCGATTTTCGGACGTGCAGATGATACAACAGAAATCAAAGTGCTTTTCCCAGCATTTGGAAGGCCTATAATTCCAACCTCTGCAAGAAGTTTTAGTTCTAATTGAACCTCCCATATCTCACCATCTTTTCCTTCAGTGAATGATTCTGGAGCTCTATTTTGATTACTTAAATAATAAGCATTACCATGTCCACCTCTTCCTCCAATGGCAATAGTTAAACTCTGTTTATCTTTAGTTAAGTCTCCTAAAATAATGCCGGTTTTAGAATCCCTTATTTCTGTACCGCAGGGAACTTTAAGGATTGTATCCTCACCTGAAGCACCTGATCTCTTATTGGGACCTCCTTTGCATCCATCTTCAGCAATTATTTCACGTTTGAATTTAAAATCTAATAATGTTTGAAGATTATTATCAGCCATCAAAATAATTGAACCCCCTCTACCACCATTTCCCCCCGAAGGTCCTCCAGCAGGAACAAACTTTTCTCTTCTAAATGAAACTATTCCATTTCCACCTTTTCCAGCTTTAAGAATAATTTTTGCTTGATCAATAAATTGCACTTAATACTGTTATTAAATTTTTTTCTAGGTATTTTAAATTTTATTTTATCCACGCAATACTGCAACCAGGTCCACCCTCGTTGTTGGCTGCATCTTCAATCTTATCAACATAATTTAAACCTGATAACCAATTTCTTAGTCCTTTTTTTAATTTCCCTGTGCCAATTCCATGAACAATCCATAGTGGTCCATGAAATTTTCGAATTTTCTCCTCAATAATTATTTCTGCTTCATGAACTCTTAGTCCTCTTACGTCAATTGTATTTTTACTAGTTCTAATTTTAGAAAAAGAAAAATCTTCTCTTTTAGACTTGATCTCAATTTTTGACATTTTGAAATTAGGCTTTTCTCCATTAATACCTTCAAAGTCATTTACAGATAATGTGCTTCTGAATGAACCGCATTTAACTTCGTAAAAACCACCCTTTCTATCTAAATCTACAATTTGTCCTGTACTATTTAGACTTTTAATTTTTACAAAATCGCCTACCTTAGGATCCCATGATATTGACTTTTCAAATTTTTTTTGGGTGAGATGTTCCGTCTCAATTTCCTTTAATCTTTTTCCTATAATTCTCGTATCTTCTCCATTAACATTTTTATCTCTTAATTTTTTAATCAAATCTATTACCTCTTTTTTAGCGGAGACAATATGTTTTGATAATTTAGATCTTTCAATTTCCTGGATTTTTTCAGCATTTGTTTTTTGATATTCATAATTTCTCTTCAGTTCATCATGTAATATTTCAGTCCTGGCAATGAGTTCTGCAGCGGCTTCTGCATAATTTTGTTGTTTAATCCTCTCTTCCTCAAGTCCTTTTATAATAGTGTTAATGTTATCAACATCTTTTGGCTTTAGATAATCTGCAGCTTCAATGAGTATACTTTCATCGAGACCAATTCTCTTTGAAATTGACAAGGCATTACTTCTCCCAGGAATACCCCAGTTGAGTATATATTTTGGCTTCAAAGAATCCTCATCAAAGGCAACTGATACATTTTCAAATCTTGAGTCATTATATTTTAAAGCCTTTATATCTCCATAATGTGTAGTTGCTAAAGTGATATCAGATTTATTTGCAAATTCTTTTAGTAAAGCCATCGCAAGAGCACTTCCTTCAAGAGGATCTGTACCTGATCCAATCTCATCTAACAAAACAACTGACATTCCTCTCTTATTATCAAGTGAATTTAATATCTCTTTTATACGGGATATATGCCCACTGAAGGTAGATAAATTTTCTTCTAATGATTGATTATCTCCTATATCCACATATATATTTGGACAAAAAGGGATAATAGGATTATGCGTTGAGGGTATCAATAATCCTGCTCTAGCCATAAGTAAAGATAAACCTAATCCTTTTAAAGCGGCCGTTTTACCTCCAGTGTTTGGACCTGTAATAGCTACAACCTTAATATTTCTATTTATATGAAAATCTATAGCCACTGGGGGAGGAGCTCCTTTTTTCTTATGTTCCCAAATTAATAATGGATGAGAAAAACCAATTAAAGAAATAATAGGATTTTTCTCAAACTTAGGATTTCTACCTCCAATCCATTTCGAATATCTTGAACGAGTTAGAGCATTTTCTAATCTCAATAAAATGGATGCCATTTCAATAAGATTTTCTGAATTATCACTAACAACTTGGGCCCATTTCTTAAGTAATTTAAATTCTTCTGCTGTGATTCTAGCCTCCAAAGAAGCAATCTTATTACCTTTAGTTACTACACTATCAGGCTCAAAATACACTGTATTTCCTGAAGATGAAGAGTCATGAATTATGCCTTTAAATTTATCTACATAATTAACTTTCACTGCTAAAACAGGCCTACCATATCGATCTCCAATAGTTGTATCTTGCAAATAAGCTAAATTCTTTTGGATAAATTTCTCAACTAATATTTTTCTTTCAAGTTTCTTAGATAATAATTCTTTTCTGAGAATAGACAATTCATTACTCGCATTGTCTGAAATCCTTCCATTAGATTCAATACCTTTTTTAAAAATCGTTTCGATATTCTGATGGTCAATTAAATTTTTTGTGAATGATGAAATATAAGGCCTTTGTTCAAAATCTAATAAGATTTTTTTTAAATTTCTCGCTGCAGCTATTGTTTTCGCTATTTCTAATAATTCAGAAGATGAAATTACACCTCCCTTGGAACAAATTTCAATATTTCTACTAATATCAAAAACACCAGAAAAACTAATTGATTTATCTAAATTATTTTCTAGTTCATTTATTTCAATAGTTTCATTCAAAAGTCTTTTAGAGTCTTCGTATTCTGAAGGAATACCAAAACTTAAAATTGCTCGTTTACCCATGTCCGTTGAGGCGAATGAAGATAAATGCATTTTTAATGAATCCCACTCTAAAAGGCTTAAAGATTCTTCTTCTAAGGTATTATCTGAATATGATTTTTTAGAATAACTTTTCTCTGACATACAAAAAAAGAATCAAACATTCGATTGAATCCCTTCAGGAGGAACATAAATCATCTCGAGCCAGTTTCCTTCAGTATCCTTCATATAAAAAGATGCTGTTCCATCTCTATGCTCATGTAAAGGACCAACTTTTACACCAGAATTCTTTAAATCATTTTGAATATTTTCCACTTCTTTTTTATTTTCAAAATGAAAAGCAAAGTGAGGTCCTGCAGCTTTGTAGCTAGGGCTTAACAACGCAAGTCCATCTTTACCTTTACCAGCTTCTAAATAAGACCAATCTTTATCGTCCCAAACTAAATGCATACCCAGCTTAATATAAAAGGATTTTGCCCTTTCGAGATTCTCTACTCTAAGTGCAATGTGACCAATCCTATTTACTCCATGTGAAAACTTCAAAACAAAGCAGTTAATTTTTTCATTAATTTAAGAATAAACCAAATTTTTGTTAATAATGAGTTTTTAAGTATCCTGCAACCATTGAGATGCATCACAAGCATGATAAGTGAGTATTAATTTTGCTCCTGCTCTTTTAAAACTAAGCAATGTTTCTAATACAATATCTTTTTCGTTAATCCAGTTCTTCATAGCAGCAGACTTTACCATGGAATACTCCCCACTAACGTTGTATGCAGCTATCGGTTTATTTGAAAAAGTGCTTAATCTATAAACAATATCCAAGTATGAAATTCCTGGTTTTACCATTAAAATATCAGCTCCTTCATACTGATCCAATGCAGATTCAATTAAAGCCTCTCTTGAATTGGCAGGGTCCATTTGATATGTAGACTTATTGTCTGGAATTATTTTTTTACTATTCTCTCTAGGAGCAGAATCTAAAGCAGTTCTAAATGGACCATAGTAAGCAGATGAATATTTTGCTGTGTAACTTATAATTCCTACATCACTAAATCCTTGACTATCAAGAGCAGCTCTTATTGCTCCAACTCTCCCATCCATCATGTCACTAGGGCCAATAAAATCTGCTCCAGCTCTTGCTTGTGTTAAAGCTTGTTTTTTTAAAATTTCGATTGTTTCATCGTTCAATATTTTTCCAGTTTCATCAACTATTCCATCATGACCATCACAAGAGTATGGGTCCAAGGCAACATCTGTCATTATTGACATTTCTGGAATCTCTTTTTTTAATATTCGAATAGCTTTAGGTATTAAACCGTCTTCATTAAAACATTCTCCTCCATCTTCAGTCTTTAAGCTATCGTTAATTTTTGGGAAAAGAACCACACACCTTATTCCCAATTCCCATGCCCTAGCAACCTCCTTTATTAAGCTATTAATATCCCATCTGTAAGTTCCAGGCATTGCTGAAATTTCCTCTTTAAAATC
>QCLV01000003.1 GCA_003214295.1 Prochlorococcus sp. AG-418-F08 | reverse complement strand
TATGTTTGTCGCTCCCAAAGATGTCATTAGTGAAGTCTGGCATGGCTTTCGATGGGGTTTAGAAGGTGCAGAAAAAGAGTTTAAGGCTGATAAGGCTCACTCTATAACCGAATTAAGAGATTTACTTCCAGGTTATATAAATGGTTCGGATGAACTTGTTTTTTCAATAGGTAAGTTTCCATTAATTGAGAAAATAGTCCTCGAGATATTTTCACAACAACTTGAAAATCGATCAAGATTAGGGATTGGTGCAAATTCTATAAAATCTCCAGAAATTTATTTAAATGAGATGAGATTAATTAAAAGTGAATTTGAAATCAACAGAATGAGAGAGGCTATACAAATTTCAGCAGAAGCGCATGAACTAGTAAGAGAATCTATCTCATCAAAGAAAAATGAAAGGCAAATTCAGGGTCTTCTAGAGGGATTCTTTTTGGAAAAAGGGGCAAGAGGACCTGCATATAATTCTATTGTCGCTTCAGGAGATAATGCCTGTATTCTGCATTACACTTCAAATAACTCACCATTAAAGAAAGAAGATTTATTGTTGGTAGATGCTGGCTGCTCATTAACTGATTATTACAATGGAGACATAACAAGAACCATCCCAATAGGTGGAAAATTTTCCAAAGAGCAAAGAGTTATTTACGAAATTGTATTAAGTGCGCAGAAAAATGCAATTAAAAGTGCCGTAACTGGATCAAATTCTAGTACTGTGCATAATGTTGCTTTAATAATTCTGATAGAAGGATTAAAGGAAATTGGCTTATTATCGGGCAGTACTGAAGAGATAATTGAGAACCAATCATATAAACATCTATACATGCATAGAACTGGACATTGGCTTGGATTAGATGTTCATGATGTTGGAGCATATAGAATGGGAGATTATGAAGTGCCATTACAGAATGGAATGATTCTCACTGTAGAACCTGGAATATATATAAGTGACAGGATCCCTGTTCCGGAGGGACAACCAAAAATTGATGAAAAATGGAAAGGTATTGGGATAAGAATAGAAGATGATATCCTGGTTAAAGATGCGAACCCAGAAGTTTTAAGTATTGCGGCACTTAAAGAAATTTCTGATTTAGAATTTTAAAATTTGACTTATCTAGTTAATAGATTTATTTTTATAAAGTTTAAAGTTAAAAAATGAATAAGTCAGATTCATATGATGCCAAACTCTCTCAAGCAAGAGGCTTGGCAAGTCAGCTTGGAATGTTTGCAGAAGAAAACGATATCCCTAAAGATCTTTGGGATTCTTTAGAAGCTACAATTTATGATTTTTATCAGGTTTCTAGTGATAGATAAAAATAATGTTTAAAAAGTAGCAATAACTTAAATCAAGAAATTTTGGGAAAATCAATCAAAATGTGACCATGAACTGATAAATTATTTATTGGACATAAATAAGTGAATGACCTCATCAGATAAGTTAAATCAAAATTCAATAGAAAAACAAGAAAAAGACAGTGATTCCCAAAAATCTAAAAATTCTTCTCCTAATTCGGGAATGATGGGTGCTTCGGCTGTTTTGGCAGCTGCAACAATCGATGAAGATGGTGTACCTACTGGTTATACCCCTAAACCTGATGAAGGCAGGTTTATCATCAAAGTGTTGTGGTTAACTGATAATGTCGCTTTAGCTGTTGATCAAATAGTAGGTGGAGGGCCAAGTCCTCTAACAGCTTACTATTTTTGGCCAAGGGATGATGCTTGGGAAAAATTAAAAAGTGAACTAGAGAATAAATCTTGGATTACTGATAATGAAAGAGTTGAAATATTGAACAAAGCCACAGAAGTAATCAATTATTGGCAGGAAGAAGGTAAAACAAAAAAATTAGAAGAAGCTAAATTAAAGTTTCCAGAAGTAACTTTTTGTGGAACTGCTTGAAAATTAGTTCTTTGCAGCTTGTATCCTAGCTTCCGCCTTGGAAATTTCTTTCAAGGCTTTAATTTTTTGTGCATTTTTTTCATTTTCAGAGAATTTGCTAATTGCTAATTTTGCTTCTTTTAGATCTTGTTCAGCATTTTGAACATTAATTTCTGATCCAATTTCTCCATTGTTTACCAACACTATTACTTCATCAGATTCAATTTCAGCGAAGCCCCCCATTAAAGCTATTGATTTCCACTGAGAATTCATTCTTAGCCTTAAAACGCCAATATCTATAGCAGTAACTAAAGAAATATGTCCTGGAAGTACACCAATTTGACCCGTTGTACTGGGAAGAATTACTTCTTCAGCTTCGCCTTGATAAATATTTTTATTAGGAGCTAAAACTTTAAGAGAAATTGCCATTAATTTAAGTTATTGAAGGTTAAATATAAATAGATATTTATTTTTCTGACTTTATTTTTTCAGCCTTTGCTTTTACTTCATCGATGTTCCCAACTAAGTAAAATGCTTGCTCGGGTAAATCATCTAATTCACCTGACAAAATCATGTTGAAACCAGCTATGGTTTCTTCCAATTTTACATATTTCCCAGACATTCCTGTAAATATTTCTGCTACGAAGAAAGGTTGAGAAAGGAATTTTTCGATTTTTCTAGCCCTGTCGACCGTTAATCTATCTTCTTCTGAAAGCTCATCTAAACCAAGAATAGCAATAATGTCTTGTAGTTCCTTGTATCTTTGCAAAGTTGATTGAACAGCCCTAGCGGTTTTGTAATGCTCATCACCAACAACTGATGGTTGCAGCATAGTACTTGTTGAGTCTAACGGGTCAACTGCTGGATAGATTCCCTTTGCGGCAAGGGCTCTGGCAAGCACAGTAGTCGCATCTAAATGGGCAAAGGTAGTTGCTGGAGCGGGGTCAGTTAGGTCATCTGCAGGTACATAAACAGCTTGAATTGATGTTATTGATCCTTCTAATGTAGATGTAATTCTTTCTTGTAATTCACCAACATCAGTACCAAGAGTAGGTTGGTATCCAACTGCAGAAGGCATTCTTCCAAGCAAAGCTGATACTTCAGAGCCAGCTTGAACAAATCTAAAAATGTTATCAACAAAAAGTAGTACATCTTGTTTATTTACATCTCTAAAATGTTCAGCCATTGTTAGTGCTGATAGGCCTACTCTCATTCTTGCACCAGGTGGCTCATTCATCTGCCCAAAACATAATGCAACTTTTGATTGAGTTAAATCATCTGCATTGATAACCCCTGATTCTTTAAATTCTTCGTATAAGTCGTTCCCTTCTCTGGTTCTTTCTCCTACACCTCCAAAAACAGAAACCCCACCATGTTCCTTTGCGATATTATTAATTAACTCTTGTATAAGAACAGTCTTACCAACACCAGCACCTCCAAATAAGCCGACTTTTCCACCTTGTCTGTAGGGAGCTAAAAGGTCTATAACTTTAATCCCAGTTTCAAAAACTTTTGGCTTAGTTTCTAGGTCCGTTAATTTTGGAGCAGATCTATGAATTGGAGCAGTATCTTTAGTATTAACTGGACCTTGTTCGTCTACAGGTTCACCTAAGACGTTGAATATTCTTCCTAGTGTTGCTTCTCCTACGGGTACAGATATAGGCGCCCCTGTATCTATTGCTTCCATGCCTCTCACAAGACCGTCTGTGCCACTCATTGCCACCGCTCTGACTCTGTGGTCTCCTAACAGCTGTTGCACCTCTGCAGTAAGCGCTATTTCCTGTCCAGCAGGATTTTTTGCTTCGATTCTTAAAGCATTTAATATTTTGGGCAATTGTCCGGCTGGGAATTCTACATCTAGAACAGGGCCAATTACCTGACGAACTACGCCTTTTGTTTGTGAAGAAGTTGATGGAGTTGCTACCATTTTTTATTAATTAGGTGGTGGATAGCTGATTTTAGTCAGCACATAATCCGAAAATACTACCACCTCATGGGTAGATTCGTTAAATGGGTTCGGCCACCCGCACAGTTTAAGTATGGTTTAATTGCCTCTTCGCAGATTATGTTGTTGATGATACGGATAGAGAATTTCTCTTTCCACTTTTATGACGCAAAGCGTCTCAATCATGATCCTCCATTAATCTATGGCAGCTGTTTCACTTACAGTCTCTACAGTAAAACCACTGGGAGATAGAATATTTATTAAAGTTTCCGCATCTGAGGAAAAAACTGCTGGGGGCATTCTTTTGCCTGATTCAGCTAAAGAAAAACCACAGGTTGGAGAAGTTGCTCAGGTAGGTCCTGGGAAGCTTAATGACGATGGTTCTCGACAAACTCCAGAAGTGAGTATTGGCGATAAAGTCTTATACAGCAAGTATGCTGGAACAGACATTAAATTGGGAGGAGATGAATATGTCTTGCTCTCTGAAAAAGATATTTTAGCTGTAGTAGGCTAAATTATTTGTTTCAAAAATTATTAAAACTTATTACTAAATTACTGCCTAAACATGGCTAAAAGAATTATTTACAATGAGCAAGCTCGTAGAGCGCTCGAGAGAGGAATTGATATCCTTGCTGAGTCTGTTGCTGTAACGCTTGGACCAAAAGGAAGAAATGTTGTTTTAGAGAAAAAATTTGGTGCACCACAAATTATTAATGATGGTGTCACAATCGCTAAAGAAATCGAATTAGAGGATCACATCGAAAACACAGGGGTTGCTCTAATTAGACAAGCTGCTTCAAAAACTAATGATGCAGCTGGAGATGGAACAACAACAGCTACTGTTTTGGCACATGCAATGGTTAAAGCAGGGTTGAGAAATGTCGCTGCAGGAGCTAATGCGATCACTTTAAAAAAAGGAATCGACAAAGCTACTGAATTTTTAGTTGGTAAAATTCAGGAGAACTCCAAGCCTATAAGTGATAGTAATGCTATTGCTCAATGTGGAACTATTGCTGCTGGAAACGACGAAGAAGTCGGTCAAATGATAGCCAATGCAATGGATAAAGTTGGTAAAGAAGGTGTTATTTCCTTGGAAGAAGGAAAATCAATGACTACTGAACTAGAAGTTACTGAGGGTATGCGTTTTGATAAAGGCTACATTTCACCTTATTTCGCAACAGATACAGAGAGAATGGAGGCTGTCTTAGATGAACCATATATCCTTCTGACTGATAAAAAAATTGCTCTAGTACAAGATTTAGTCCCCGTTTTGGAACAAATAGCTAAAACTGGGAAACCACTTGTTATCATCGCAGAAGATATCGAAAAAGAGGCTTTAGCAACTCTTGTTGTCAATAGATTACGAGGTGTTTTAAACGTTGCGGCAGTTAAAGCTCCTGGATTTGGTGATAGAAGAAAAGCTATGCTCGAAGATATGGCAGTTTTAACTAATGGACAACTTATTACTGAAGATGCTGGCTTGAAATTAGAGAATGCTACTTTAGATATGCTTGGAACTGGTAGAAGAATAACTATCAACAAAGAAACAACAACTATCGTTGCAGAAGGTAATGAGCAAGCAGTTAAAGCTAGATGTGATCAAATTAAAAAGCAAATGGATGAAACGGATTCCTCATACGATAAGGAAAAGCTTCAAGAACGTTTAGCTAAATTAGCTGGGGGAGTTGCAGTAATTAAGGTTGGTGCTGCTACTGAAACTGAGATGAAGGATAAAAAGCTTCGTCTTGAAGATGCTATTAACGCAACAAAAGCAGCTGTTGAAGAAGGAATCGTACCTGGAGGGGGAACAACTCTCGCTCATTTGTCTCCAATCCTAAAAGATTGGGCTGACAAAAATTTAGAAGGAGAGGAGTTAATTGGAGCTAATATTGTAGAAGCCTCTTTGACTGCTCCTCTTATGAGAATTGCAGAGAATGCAGGTTCTAATGGAGCTGTGATTGCTGAAAATGTGAAATCAAAGCCATTTAATGATGGATTTAACGCTGCTACTGGAGAGTACGTTGATATGTCCTCAGCCGGTATAGTTGATCCTGCAAAAGTTACACGTTCTGGATTACAAAATGCAGCTTCAATAGCAGGAATGGTTCTTACCACAGAATGCATAGTTGCAGATTTACCAGAGAAAAAAGATTCAGCTTCTCCAGCAGGTGCTCCTGGCATGGGTGGTGACTTTGATTATTAATTAAATAAAATTTAATAAATAATTAACTTTTAAAAAGAAGGGATCATTCAAAACGATCCCTTTTTTTTATTTAAACTTTTATGAAATCCAGCCAGCGCTAAGAATAATTGCCAGAGACAAAAATATAACTAAAAAAGTCCAAGTTATTTTATTGAGAGATGCTTCTGCACTGCTAGCACTATTGAACATAGAGCTACCACTAGCTGCTATTCCTCCCATCCCATCACCTTTGGGACTATGAAGTAAAACTAAAAGTATTAGAAAAACTCCAGAAATTACCCATATCCAACTAAAAATTTGAGTCATTGCTTGAATATGCTCGTATAAAATTCAGACGTGTTGTACTACTTTATTATACCCTTTCAGTTCGACTTCTTTAATTAGAGATTTTCCAGTCATTTCTTTAGGAATTGGGAGATTTAATAATTGCAATAGAGTTGGTGCAATATCTGCCAACCCAGCATTGTCTCTTAAATATATCTCATTTCCCATATGCGGTATTTTTCTTTTTTCACCCTCAATAAAAATTAATGGAACTTTATTTGTAGTGTGTGCTGTCCATGGTTCTCCTGAAGTCCCTTTCATAACTTCTGCATTACCATGATCAGCTGTTATAAGAATGCTTCCACCCATTTTTCCAGTAGCATTAACAATTTGACCTATACATTTATCTACTGTTTCTATCGCTTTAATTGTCGCATTCATATTACCTGTATGCCCAACCATATCAGGATTAGCGAAATTGATTACTACAAAGGCATAGTTTCCACTTTTTATTGCTTTAGAGCAACTAGTAGTTAATTCTTCAGCGGACATTTCAGGTTTCATATCATAAGTTGCGACTCTTGGAGATGGAATTAGATGTCTCTCTTCTCCAGGTAAAGGAATTTCTACTCCTCCATTAAAGAAATATGTTACGTGAGGATATTTTTCTGTTTCAGCAGTTCTATATTGTTTAAGTCCATTTTCTGAAATTATTTGACCTATAAAATTATTGAGAGATTCAGGAGGAAACGCAACTTTAACGCGAAAGTTTGTGTCATATTGAGTAAATGTAATTAGATCTAGATTTGGAAAAATTTTTCTTTCAAATTCCAAAAACTCCTTTTCTGAAAGGGATTTGATTATTTGTCTCGCTCTATCTGGACGGAAGTTAAAGCAAATCAAACTATCTCCATCTTTCAGATAGTTATCAGAGATTCGTATGGGCTCAATAAATTCATCGGTTATATTTTTTTCATAACTTTTTTTTATGTAATCCTGAGGGGAAATATTTGTTACTTTCATATCTGGATCAGTTAAATTCGTATAAGCTTTTGCCGTTCTGTCCCATAAAAGATTTCTATCCATCACCCAGTATCTTCCGCACACAGATGCTATCTCACCTGTATTGAATTTTTTTATGACTGAATCTATTTGATTTAGGTATTTAGATGCACTTTTTGCTGGAGTGTCTCTTCCATCAGTAATAATATGTATTGCTACTTTTTTGATGTCATTTTCTGATGCCCATTTTATTAAACCTAATAAATGATCAATATGACTATGTACTCCTCCATCAGAACATAATCCCATAATGTGCAAAGTGGAATTTTTTTTCTTCAATGAAACAGCCATTTCTTTTAACTCAGGAACCATACCCAACTGATTATTTTTTACAACATTTGAAATCCTTACAAGCTCTTGTTGGATTACTCTTCCTGAACCTATGGTGAGGTGCCCTACCTCTGAATTCCCCATTTGCCCATTTGGAAGGCCAACATCAGCCCCACTAGCGCTTATTAAAGTGTGGGGATATGCATGCCACAGTGAGTCCATGATTGGTGTGCGGGCATTTTTTATAGCATTATCGTTTTTATCTTCTCTATGTCCCCATCCATCTAAAATGGCAAGAACTACAGGGCTCTGAGGAACACTTAAACTGTTAATATTTTTGCTGCTAATCTTTGACATATTTAGATCAAATTAATTGTTAAGTGATCCAACCTTAAATTTAGCTGTAAAAGCCGCTTTTTTACAATTTATATTTCATATAGTTAGCTTTTGCTAATTTATAAAAATACTAAGCTAATTTTATTCATTAATAGATCATGTCCAACAAAACAAAAAGGATAGTAATACTTACTGAATTAGAACTTAAGAAAACACTTTCGCGTTTAACTTCTGAAATTATTAAAAAAGTAAAAAACTTGGACAAACTTCTTTTGGTTGGTATTCCTACTAGAGGAATTGCTCTGGCCGAAGTTTTAGAAAAAGAATTATTCTTGAAGACAGGTTTAAAAATAAGAAAAGGAATAATTGATCCAACTTTTTATAGAGATGATCAAAATCGAGTTGGCACTCGTCTAATTAAGGCAACTGATATTCCAATACCTATTGAAAGAAAAGAAATTCTTTTGATAGATGATGTTATTTACACAGGTAGAACAATTAGAGCTGCAATAGATGCTTTATATTCGTGGGGTAGGCCTCAAAAAGTGATGTTACTAGTGATGGTAGATAGAGGTCATAGAGAATTACCTATTCAGCCGGATTTTTGCGGAAAAAAAGTTCCAACTAATCAAAATGAAAGTATTAATTTACGTCTAAATCATGTTGATAATGAAGAAGGTGTTTTTCTAGAACATACTTTTTTTTCAGAAGATATTTCCTAAGTTATATTCTCCTAAAAATTTATCTTTAATATCAAAACAATTAACTAATAAATCAGCTTTTTTTGTAATTTTGAAGAAAAGTTTTAAGTTGTCTTCTCCAAGATTAGATTGGTTTGCTAATTCAATTTTGATTTGTTTTTGATTCCATTTTTCAATTTCTTCTTCACTTTGAATCTCTGATAATTTTGGTAATCCATTTTCAAAAATTACATCATACTCTCTTTCTTTTTTTGTCTCTCCAATAATTATTTCAAATATTTTCTGATTATTTTTACTGGCTTGAAGTATCAATTGATATGGGTTTTCGGTTGGCCATGTTTGCCCTTTGCAAAAAATGGGATGCCAGAAGTGTCTTTGTTCTCTCCTATTAAATAATCTTATTGATAATCCTTTGTTTAATATATCTTTTATTTTTACGCCTGGAGTCATTGCTAAGGCTCCCAAAGCTATAGATTCAATGGGAGGGGGAGACTTGATTTGAATCTTTGGAATTTTTTCTGTTATCCATTCTTTAAGTAAGGGTATTTGAGTACCTCCTCCAACTAAAATAATTGCACTTAAGTTATCTACTGTACAAAATTTACCTCTTGCTTGATTTAATAAATCTTTAAGTAAGGAGTTAAGGTGATTAATAAGATTATTTTCACTAAGTATTTCCTCCAGCAATTTTTTACTAAGATAAAAATCTTTTTCTTGATTGTTGTTAGTTAACAATCTTAATTTATATTTATTTTCATATTTTATTACCGATGAACTTAGTTTACATTTTATATCTTCTGCCTTTAAAAGATTAGAAGCATATTTATTGTCTGAAATAAAGTAATTGACGATCCATTGATCAATATCCTTACCACCAATTTTTGAGCCTATTTTACCTATTATTTCAGCACATCTTATTTTTTGTTTTGAAATTGAGCTAACGTCTTTTCCTTTAAATTTTAATAGTTCAGCTATTGGGCCAGATTTCCCCTCTCCGCCTTCTATTTTGACTATATTCATATCTATTGTGCTACCTCCAATATCTATGGTCATTATTTTTGATCCAAAAGGTATATCAATTCCTAGGCTTGCAGCAGTAGGCTCATCAACTAATGCTATTTCATCTACAGATAGTTCGCCACAAAGGTTTACTAACCATTCTCTGTAACCTTTGTACGTTTCAATAGGGGCAGTTAAAACAAGTCGTGTGATTTCATATTTTTGAGGAATGTTAGCCCATAAAGATTTAAAAAATTTTTCGCCACATTCAGTAGGGCTTAAAATATTTTTTTGGTTAATTTTTTCAATTGGATTGCCAATTAATCTTTTAAAATTTGAATGAAAATATAAATCTGAATTAGTTTTATCTCTCATCTTAAAAGCACCAGTACCAATTTTTAGAATTTTTGATTTTTCTTCAAACCAAACTGCAGTAGGGATAACTCCAGGAGATGAGGTGATATTAGGTATCTCAACTAAAATGGAATTTGTATTTTCTTGATCTTGAAAAGCTACTACAGTATTAGTATTCCCTAAATCAATAGCAAGAGTTCCATATAAATTTTTTTCCATATCAGTTTTTTTAATCTTTTTGATTCGTTTTGTAATTTATTTTTTGAAATGGTTCATTTGATTGTAAGATAGAAATATAGAAAAAAATTTTTTAATGAACATATCAAATAGTGCGGGAGTCGATTCTAATGATCTGGCTAAAAGAGGTGAAAGTTTAATAAGAAAATCAACTAATAGATACTTAACTACAGTAAAAATTGCTTTCAGAGCTAAGCAGAGACGTTTTGATGATTTTGATGGGCTACTAGAGGAGTCAACTATTAAACCTGTTCAAAGGTCAATTATTGAATTAAGTGATGAACAAGACCAACCAGATTTACTTCCTGGTTAATCTTGTTAGAAGAGAAAAAAAGATGGAGATTATGTAGAGATTATAAAAAAGGTAAATTTTGTTTTTTGATAGGAGTTGATAATTGGTCAATTGAATTGCAAAAAAGTGAATTTAACTCACTATATTTTTTACTTCTAAAAATTAATAAACAACTATCAGATATTAAGGATGAATTAATGGATGAAGAATTCATTACTTTAGAATTAGAACAACTGCCTTGGTTTATAGAATTAGAAGGCAAGAAGAATGAATGGAGTTTGAGGTTTGTTTTTGAAAGTAAAGACCAAACAAGATCTTTTGAAATGTATTGGCCGATACCAATAGCACAAAATTTATTTTTTGAAATAAAAAAAATGTGGGAATCAATGGATTAAAAGATAAATAAAATTGGAAATTTTAGAAAATGTTTCCCCGCTTCAAAAAAAATTTTACACAACTTTTCCACAGTTAATTTTTTTAAAATTAATATTGAACTAAAGTATGTGGAAAACTTTTAATCTTATAAATTTCTTTATATTTCAAAAGCATTTATTTTTTGAAAATTGATTTTCCCGAAATCCCTTTTCTAGCCGTAGTTCTCATTAATCTATTAACTGAGACTGCTTTTAAATAATACTTGTTGACGTTTAAGTAATTTTCAAGAAAACTTAATATCGTAAGTTTAAAAATTTCACCAGATTATTTGGATATGCAAGAATTAAATTTCGATGAAAATTTAAAAGTTTTAAATCAAAAAGATGATGTAATTAGTTTCAAGTGTGAACTTCAAGAAAATCTTCAAAAAGCTATGAAGGAATTTGTCGAGGAACATCCCAATTGGGATCAATACAGGATATTACAAGCTGCTATTTCAGGATTTTTGATGCAAAAGGGATTCCATAATAGGCATTTAACGAGACTTTATCTTGGAAATATGTTTTCAATGAATTTTAAGGACTAAATTTTTTATATTTTTTCTAGTATTATTTTTGCTACTTCATTTTTGATAGGTACAATGGACAACCTATTACCTTTTTTAACAACTAATAACTCATCTCCATTAAATAAATTTTTTAATTGAGGTAAACTTAGTATTTTTTCTGATTTGGAAATATATTTTACTTTTACACAATCCCATCTTGGATTTTCAGGTTTTGATTTAGGATCAAAATACTTTGAATCTTTATCAAATTGAGTTGGATCAACAATCTTTAAATCTATCACCTCCATAAGTCCAACAATCCCTGGAGGTTTGCAGTTTGAATGATAGAAGAAAACTTTATCTCCTTTTTTCATATCTCTCATGAAATTTCGAGCTTGAAAATTTCTTATACCATCCCATAAAGTCTCCCCATCATTTTTTAAAGTATCTATGCTGTAAGCATCAGGCTCACTTTTCATTAGCCAGTAGTTAGGTTCAGTCATAATCTATATTTTGGGCAAAAAAGGGCTGCTGGTATGGTGCTGGTATGGCATTCTGTTAACTTTTTTCTTAAGTCAGCCAAATTCAAAGCATTTGATTTAGTTTATCGAACAATATTAGTCCAAGAAAGTTCCTATGTAGGAAAGTTATTGTTGTTATTGGAAACTTCATTATTTTTTGGATACCTATCCTAATCTGAGATATTAGATGAATTGATAATTTCCCATGCTTCGGATGCAGTGTCTGCATATTCAAAAAGATTTAGGTGCTCATCTGAAATTAATCCAAGATCAGATAGATATTCGAAGTTAATTATCTTATCCCAATATTCTCTTCCAAAAAGTATTATTGGGATTTTGTTTTTCATTCCTGTTTGACGCAGTGTTAATAGTTCAAATAATTCATCTAATGTTCCAAAACCCCCAGGAAAAAATACAGCTCCTATTGATCGCATGACGAAATGGATCTTTCTTAATGCAAAATAATTAAATTTAAAGCATAGACCTGGAGTTATAAAAGCATTGGGGATTTGTTCATTGGGAAGACTGATATTTAACCCTATAGATTTACAATTTGCTTCAAACGCACCTCTATTAGCAGCTTCCATAATCCCTGGACCCCCACCCGTCACAATCACATGAGAATTACAGGATTTACTTTGATTATTAATTGAAGCAAGTTTAGAAAACTCCCTTGCGGATTGATAATAGTGACTCATTAATAGCAAATTTTCTAATCTATTTAAATTTCGTTTAAGCAAAACCGATGAAGGATTTTTTTTAATTAACTTTTTTATATCGTCAATTTTCTCTTTTGTTTTTGATTCTTCTGCAATACTTGCGCCTCCAAAAATTATTATGGTTGAAAGAATTTTATTTTCTTCTAGGATTAAATCTGGTTTAGTAATTTCAAGCAGCATTCTGACTCCGCGCATTTCGTTTCTGTTGAGCAAACCAATATCTTCATGAGCCAATTTATATGTATCAGAATTAATAATTAAATTCAGATTTTTTGAATTATTTATTTTGGTTGAAATAACTTTTTGTGTTTTGTTCATATTAAGCAGGTGTCTTAATTTTTCGTTCTAGGGGATTAAACCCAACTCTCTTAATTTGATCATTTTCCCAAACCCAATAAACAGGTGGAGTTTTTCTTGCCTTTATTAAACTTATTTGGTCTAATTTTTGTGGGATAAATTCTTTAGCTGGATCAAAAAATTTATCTCTTTTGGGTTGATTTAAAACAATACTACCTTCTTTGCCTGAGATTGATCTGTGATAAGTTCCAACAGGAATTTCTAATGCTCCCATAGATCTATTTAAATAAATCACATGATGAGGTTCATCCCATGCAGGATTTATTAAAACAAATTTTCTTTCCCCAGTAATAACTAAGTTGTGATCAATTTGATGATTGTGAACGTAATATTGTTCATCTTTAAAATCATCTGGAGGAGATATAGCTTCTTCAGAATGAATTACCACATCGCAACCATTAGATGCCCCCAATCCTGCATCAAAGAATATCACTTTTGGAGTCTCTCTAAAAATTGTTGTTGGCATGAATTTTAATTTCATAGTTAAGCCTCTCCTTAAAAATTTATAAATATTTTGAAAATTTATAAGCTATGAAAACCGATTAATAAATAGTCAGTTACAACAAACTAAACAATCTTCTTTAGTTGGGTAATCTTGACATTCTCTCTTAAAAGTTTCTTCTAAAACTTCTACTTTATTGACATAATCAAGATCTCGCAGACCTTTGTTTGGAACTGTGAATTGTGTTTGAAGTTTCATTTTTCCCTCCTAATTAATACTGTTTTTTGAAGCCATCAAGGGTTTTAGAAAATCTTAATCCTAGATAAGAAACTAAAATTACCCAAAATAGAATCTCTATAGTTAAATTAGTCATCTGCTTTTCCTCCTTTCTATCTGACTATGCTTTAGTACGGATGATATATAAAAATCAAGCGTAAGAATACTTAAAAAGTTCGAGTATTAATCGCAAAAAATTTTGCAATGGTTATTACTAGTTTGCTTTTCGCATTCTTTATTCCAGTAAGCTTCAAGTTCTTTCGCCTTAATATCGTATGAAAGGTCTTTTTTATCCATGTCCATCTCTTGGATGGTAAATGTGTCGTTTAGTGCCATAAGACTTACCTATTGACTACAGTTATGTTCTAATTCATTTGAATAGTTAATCTCAAGTTTTATGTGTGCGGTTAGAGGAACAAAATTGTACGGATTAAGGATCAAAAAAGACTCTCAAATTGAAAATAATGACCAGCCCAATATCTTCAAAAGAATTAATTTTAAGTTTAAAAAAATTTAGATCCCGAGGCAAAGCAATAAAAAGAGATTGACTCCCGCCTTTAGGAAACAATCTCTTTCACTTAGTTATGTGTCGGAATAAATTAACAACGCACCTAAATCATTGATCCTTGTTGTTAATGTTGTTGGATGCTTAAACCAATCTAATGAACTTCTCTGGTGGACTATCGATCATTTCTAATCCCTCCGTTTAATTAATAGGAAGCTAGTACGGATAAATTTTTTTGTATATGCGTAGATATGCTGATTTATTTGAAACTTAGTATTTAAAATAAATTCTTATTTTTAGTTTCGAAGTTAATTAAAATAATTGCTTGATATTTTTTTAGGTATTCATACGCTTGATTTTTATATATCAAACGTACTAAATAACACTTAAATCAAAGGAGGTTAATCAAATGACCAACTTAGGATTAGAGCTACTCATATTGACTGTAATGCTTCTTTATTTTGGAGTTTTCATGACTCAAAGTATTTATAGAAAATATGAAAAAGCCTATTTACGCAAAACTATTTTTTGCAGCAAATCACAAAGTGACCCCTATTGCATTATTGAATAATAGGGTTTAAAAATTTTCAAGAAACAAAGGAGGTTAATCATGTCTTGCGGAAATCCTTATAAACATAAGATTCAAAATGCAATACATTTTTTTCTAGATACATTATCAGATCGGAATTTAAACTTGAGAGCTTTAACTGATGATCAAATGGAATGTATGCAATTTGGCATATGTAATTTTACTCCAAAAAAATTAGAAGAAATTCCTTATTTTCATTACTAATTAGGAGGAAAAAATGAAGAATAAAAAAACCCTCACTCTACCCCAGAAGTACTTTAATGAATTTGAAAACTACTTTCATAATGCTGATGAGAAATTAGTTTCATATAGTTACATCCCTGAATATCTTAAGAAAACTACTTCAAAAAAATAAACACTCTTTTTAAAAATCATTAAAAGAGAGAGTTTAAAATTTAATTTAAATCACTAGTTTGGAATTCATAAGCAGAGCTTATAGGGGGTATGAGAGTAAGTAATTATACTCACGCTATCTATTTCTTGGTATTAGATTGATTTCAAGATTGCATTGGAAAGCGTCTTAAATAAATAACAATCGGTCAAATGAAAGAAACAAAAACAGTTGAGAAGGAAAAGGTTGTGGCTGAGAAGCTCAATGGAAGATTTGCAATGATGGGCTTTATTGCTCTAGTTGGTGCTTATCTAACAACAGGTCAAATCATTCCAGGTTTTGTATAAAATGGATTTCATTTCTAAAAGTCAGGGATACGTTCCTCTAAAAGCAGTTCCTTACATCTTCTTTTGTGCAGTAATTCTAAGTATCACTACTACAACAAATACATTCGTTTAAATTTTTAATTTAAGATCATCATGAAAGTCAGCTCATAGGGATAAAGGTTGGCTTTTTTAATTAAATTATTTATTTAATCTTAGCGATAAATTTATATTAGAAAGTTCGAATGAGGTTCGAACAGAATTTTTGGTAAAAAATAAAACCCCCGCTATGACTAGCAAAATGCATCTCATGCACTTTTCATTAGCCAAAACTTTTCTTCATTCATATCAATGGATTTGGAGGGATTGATTTGCTAGGATTTTGCTAGAATCAGAATTTTATTTATATTTTTATTATCCACTAAAGTTTCTAATATTGAAAGTATGAGAGTTACTGAAAATTTTGGACAACTTTGCTATTTAACTAATACATATTCACGTATAAAAATTTCTTGATAAATAAAAAAAACATGAAGTAATTCTGTTTTATTGAGTGTTATAGCTCTAATCCCTTTTAAATTAACTAATAAAAAGGCAAAGCTAATAGTAAAAGTAAAAGTATTTTTAGCCTTGCTCTATTGATGTTCTTATTGGTAGCTTGGATGTGCTTATTCAGGTAAAAAATTATGACTAAAAAAGAAGGAAAAGAATTAGCTACTGTGAAGGTTTATCTTAATACAGGAATCATTGCAGGATTAATTGGTGTGGGATTTATCGCTTCAACTTTAGTTTTTGGAGTACTACTTCTGGTTTTAAAATAATTGTCTAAAAAAGATTTAAATTCTTTTTCATTAGATTTCGAAATATCATATGAACAAATTGATTTAACATCAGATTTGAAAATTTCTAAAAATTTATTCTCGTCTTTTATATAATTATCAGGAATAGATGAGAAGAAATATTCATATTTCAAGGTTGATTCTTTATCAAGACCTTTAAAAAGATTTTTTTTTAAAGAATCACAATATTTATTAGCTAAATAATTATTGGCTATTTTTTTCTCAGTATATATTTCTCCAAATATAGGCAGAACATTTATAAGATTAATTTTTACGATAAATCCAATTAAAAAAAATGAAATCAGAACAAATTTCATTGATCGTCTTTTGAATTTAGAAAAGGTCTTATTTTGTTCTTCAGTTCACTAAGTGGCTTTTCAATAAAATCAGGTTTTTTTAAGACTGCAAGAAAAATCCAACCTGCACTAATAGCCAGAACCATTCCTAGATAGGCAAAACCATAAATCATAAGTAATTTTTATTAATTTGCTTTTTATTATGCTTGTTTTTTGTCGCCCAAAGCTAGTTCGATGTTTTCCTCTTCTTTAACCTTTTCCTTTATGAGTAATTTATTTTCGGTTCTTCCAAAATCATCTTTGCCTGCAATAAAGAAAATAAGTGCACTTATAAAAAAAAGTGCAAAAAGCAAAACTTCCATTTGCAAATACCATTTAATTAAATCCAAATTAGTTTAGAGGTCTAATTTTAATCAACATCAAATAATACAACCAACGGTAAATTAAGTGCAATCAAATTCAAAATATAAAATTCTTTAGTATCAATCTATTTAAATAATTAATAACCTAAAAGTGTTATTTATTTTACTATGGAAAATATTCTTAAAGGATTATTTTTGTGATAATTAATTTTGATATGCGTCTTTTTAATTACAATCTGCTCTTTTAATCTTTATATTTAATTATGCTTTTTTCTCCCTTATTCTATAAATTTTGAACTTGAATTAATCTTTAATAATATTTATGGTTATTTAGTAATTAAATTTAAAGAACATGTTGGGAACAATCAAAGATCCAACTTTATTTCTACTTTTTAGTAGTGTTGGAATTTTACTATTTGGGTCAATCGGATATGGAGTTTATATAACAGTTGGACCATCATCATATAAGTTAAGAGACACAATTAAAGAGCATGCAAGGATGCATGAATTAGGTATTGCTCATGGTCACAATCATCAAAACCATAATGAAGCAGAACATATTCACTGAGAAATATAAATGTATTTATATTTTTTGATTCAGAATTAACAACAGAATTCTTATTTATTGCAATCCTTTCTGGAGCATTATTATCATTCCTTTTTTTTATTATTTTGGTTGACTAATCAAAATGCAATTTCAAAAAGCAATAAAGTTACGTCTGAAAATTTTAAGAATGTCGATATGTAGTTTTTAAAAACTATAAATTGCTACATTCTTACTACATTTATGTATAGGATGAATCATTTTATACAGCCATTGATCGATGTCGCTTTACATTAAGTAATATTTTAATATTAATTCTTAACCTTAATGGACTCAAATAAAGATATTCTCAACCGAGCCATAGGAAGACCAGCAATGATGGCTTTCATGATCTTAGTGGGAACATATTTAACAACTGGTCAACTTATCCCTGGTGTTTTTTAATGGAAAATAAAAATCAATCAAGAAGTATTGATCCTCAAAAATAAGAGCAGAGAATTTAAATGGCAGATTTGCTCTTGTGGGTCTAGTTGCTCTTGTGGGAGCATACATAACGACTGGTCAAATTGTACCCGGAATTATTTGATTTTTTTCAACCAATATTTTCTTTGAGTCAGCTAGTAGTAATACAGGCTGGCTTTTTTGCAGAAGAAATTTATGTGGTTTTAATGATAAGTTTTACATTAAGAGTTCGAATGAGGTTCGAATTGAATTTTTTGTAAAAAATAAATTCTTTACCTCTTTTTATTGAGCTTATTGTTGCTTTTGATCTTGTATTTTCTTTAGTTTTTCATATTCAACGTGCAGAACACCTAGACGCCAAGCATCTTTCAATCCTTTTACACCTCCCATTAATAGCTTTGCATCAGCAGGTGAATGTGACTTCATGTTCAAGAAATCTTTTTGCCAAGATTCATCATTCCATTTATTAGTCATTCAATTTATTCCTTTAGTAATGCCAAAGTACCCAAAATAATCCAAGGCCATAAATAATCCCTGTGGTTACTATTACTGGCATTAGTATTTTTTTCATTTAATTAAAAATCTACCCATATCATTCATGAAAAACCAAATCGCGATTGAAAGATTTAATAATACTGTGATAGAAATGGATATTATTAAAAACTTTTTACCAACACCTAATTGATTTGCATCTTTACCGGCAACTGAAATCGACTCAAGTTTCATATCAAAAAGGTACTAACTGCAGGTTATTTTGTAGTGAATCTATAAGTAACCCATATTGTGTTTTTTAATAAATTAATTCGACACTAATAACTCTCAAAATAGAGATCTTATCTTAAAAGTTAAGGCCCACCAAAACTAAAAATAAGGAGTATAAGGTACTTCTGTTTTTAATGAATCTCCGTAGTAACTTTCTGCTGACTTTAATAAGATCCAATAAATAAAATTCAGAAATGATTTTTCCATAGGAACATCTATACCTTTACTAATTCAAATCAGAATTTCAAATAAAAACATCGTAGAAAATACTTAACTAAAGAGATTTAGATTTTCTAAGTTAGTTTGTGATGGTTAGGTTTGTATGAAAAACTACTAAAGCTTGTTTTATTAATCGATTTGGTAATATTGCTTATTGATTCCTTTAATTTCTGAAGATATATTAAATAAACTATAAAAGTAAGAAATTTATGAGTACTCAAAAAAGCCAAAGCCATAAAAGACAAGAGCAAAATAATACAGAATGGTTAGATGAATTAATCAATAAGATTGAAAGTATGAAAAACAAAATATCAAATTATGAATAATTGCAAGGAAAATATCCTCAAAAATTTATTCCACCTTTAAAAATTTTGTGTAAATTTTGCTAGAAATTATATTCTCTTGATACCTTCTTAGTTCTGTCAGTATCTATCATTAATCTAATCTATCTGCATATTCTCTTAAAATCTCAGCCATCTTCTGAGGTGGAATTTCTTTTTGATATTCTCTACATAAATCAAAAAATTTATCTAAGAAATCTTTCATTGAAGAGGACATAAAAATTAGCGCTACATTTTAAAAGTAAAGTATGCAAATCCACCAAGCAATAAAAGGCTCACAACCCCATAAGTAATCGCTATGCCGTACTTGTATATCATTTATTTATAAAGACATAAGCAGAATATAAATAAACTAAGAAAACTCCAATAGCAATGGAACTTCCATAAATAAGAAAGTTCCAAAATCTATATAATTTACTTTTTTTAAATACTTTTTCTTCTTCTTTAGTAATCATTTATTTTCTTTTTGTTTTCTGGCAGCATTACCTTTTGCTCTTAATACCAAAGTTATCGTAAGGGCAGAGCTTAATATCAAAGCATCAATTAATAGGTGCGGGGAAATATTCATCAGTTGAAAAGAGAAATAAAAAGAGTAATTATCTTTTTATCCATAAATCTATGAACATTAAAAAAGAGGGGTTTATCTCTCTAAGTGTTGATCGACTGCCAATCGCTGTCTATTTTAGCTTTTTAGCTTCTCTTAAAAAAATAGAATTTTATTTAGCCAGAGCAAGAGAAGGCACCTGCAAGTATGTTTTTAAAAATTGGGGCTTGACCCATTGAATACAAAAAGAAAGTTGACGACGCGATAGTAATAGCTATTTTAAAATTCTTTTTAACTTTCAAATTTGAGACTTTTGCAAATGCAGAGTTCATTTGTTTTTTAATTTATTAATCTTATGTTAGCTGCAAAAATTAAATATTCAGCATCAAAATTTACCAAAGAAAAATTTTATTGCTCCTTTTTTCAGATTGCATTTTTACTAGTTCAAATTCTTTTTTAGAAACTATTCTGATTTTGTATCCTGGATATCTTGTTCCCCACCATTATATTGATCGAAATAGATACTCCTTCTAAATCTTGGGCACAAATATTCACCCATAAAATCTTAGTTTCAACTTCTTTGTAGAATTTCCAACTTGTAGATGATGCCATTTAAAAATCGCAAATGAAAAAATTTATAATTGTTGAAAAAATTCAATAAATTTTGGTATAAGGTCCATCAGCTAAAATTTTGGTTTTTTAATAAGAGGTTTTTGTTGAAGATATAGAGTTTTCATTAAGTGGTAATACAAAAGTTTTAAACAAAAGATTTACATCACTTTCGCCTTCTAGGAAACTATTACTTTTTATTTTAGAACGAGTTTTAATTAAAAAATATCTCTGCAAAGAAGGGGCCAAAAATTGGCCCCTCTTGGTGAAACTCTTCCAAAGAAACACCATTAAAATCTTACTCTGAAAGCTGCAAAGTTAAACAAATTAAAAAATCAAGATTAACAATTTATGCGGTCTTTTTAAAAGGATTCATATTCCTTAAAAAGTTGTTATTCTTGCGATTACTCATTTTTCTATATCTTTGATTTATATCCAGGATATACTGCCTAGCTTTTTTATCAGTTTCAATTTTCTTTTTTCGAATACGTAAAGCCCTTAAATCTTCTATTGACATGAGGCCATCATCTTCATTGAAATTTAAATGATCAAATTGCATCAGTTTAAGAAATGAATTTTCTTCTTTAAGTGCAAGATTAACAATCTTATCTTTATTTGCAATAGAGATAATTAACCAACTTAACTCAAATTAGTTATTAAATGTTCAGAAAGCTAAGAATTAAAGTATTAAAAACTTTCTAAAATCAAGAAAAACTTTTGATTGAATTAGATGGAAATTCTACAGATAAAAATGATTCTCCAAAATGAGATTCGGCTGATCTTATTAGTAACAAGTAAAATAAATTTACTAAAGCTTTCTTCACGAGGATTTAGTAACTAATTTAAATAAACTCAGAATTTTTGTAATAGCAATATACAAAATAAATTTATTAAGCAATCAAGATATTTTTCTCATAAAGCATAATTTTATTTTGGGAGAGGAAAATTTGCACTCTCAGGCTTTAGGCAGCGGACTAAATCCTCTTGGAGTATTGAACTTTAAGCCCGCTCTATTTTTTTAGCAAAAGAAAAATAGTACTGAAAGGTAACTAGATCACCAATTATTCTATTTATTCTGAATAAGCATATACGGGTTAATTGATCAAAAGTATCTGAGCATATGTTGGGGTTGTTTATTGTATAGTTCTGCTACAAAAATTAAGTTATATCAATAGATTCAGTATTTTTGCTCATTGATATATTCATTCTTAGAATAATATTATTATTGATGCCTAGAGAAGGTTTAATTTTGAAAAAAATAATTAAATTTTTTAAACTACTCAAGAGAAGAATTGACATTAGTAACGCAGAGACTGAATTGAAATTTATATTGGAAAATGAATAATGGGATTCCCACATTGTCCTATTTGTGTAGTTCTAGCATTTGTTTCAGTTTTTATGGGAGTTACTCGTAGTTATATGTTCTATATTCTTGTTAGGGAGTTTATTAGAGCCGAATCTACTTTTAAGTTGAAGTTTAGTTTCTATTAATTGTTGCCATCTAAGTATAAATACTTTATAAATAGATTGTAGTTAATACTACAAAATCGTCCGATCTACCATCTGATAGACCGCAGTACGACTCAAGCCATAGGACGGGGACTTGAGCAAGTTTAGGAGCTGCATCATGGTAAATATGTATTTCAATGGAAAGTCATTCGTATATTGCAGAAAACAAGAAGAAAAGATTATAAAGCTTACTTATAGAGGATCTATTTACTTGAAATAAGATTTTTAATTTCTTTTTTAAAAAAGTTTTGAAATTTATTGACGTTTTTGGATTAAGTATTTATTAATACTTTATAAGAAGAACTTATAGTCAATATATTTTTTGCCTATTTAAAAATTCATATATTCGTATATTTAGTAACGAGAAATTATTTTTAAAATAATTAATTTGTAATTAGATTTTTAAAAGGTTATGCAACCTATTTCTGAGGAACTTTACAAAAAAATAGTTGAGAGTTCTAAAAAATGAGTAAGTTACTTATTGCTTTATTGGCTTTAGATATAGGCGTTAGTCTGTCAAAAGTTTTTATTTTCATCTGAAAATCAAATTACTTAGCATAAAAGAAGCAATTGTAAAAAAAAAAAAGAAATAGTTACTGGGTATTCTCTACTTGATTTATTTATTTTATAAAATAAAAAATTAAACCAATAAAAGAACTTCCTAAAAGTAGTAGCACCATTAAAAGAGCTATTAACTTTGCTAATCCCATAAAGATAAATCAGAATTTCCTGTAGATCTTTGCATCCAGTGAATTTTCCAAACATTATTTACTTTTTTAAAAATTGACGTAACTGTTGGCAAGTCATCATTAGGTGTCCCTTGAAAAGTAAATTTTGAACCTAGTGTAAAAATGCACATTACTATATTTTCGCTTAAAAAATCGAATCGGTGAATTTTGGTTATTTCTGCCTTTTCTTGAACTATATCACCAGTAATCATTTGTTCGAACCCTTTCGCATCTATAGGATTACCACTCGGTCTTATGAATAGAAAATCAGGAGTTGCATTGCCGACAAAAAATGAGGCCATTTTTTTTGGATTAGCAAACTCATTTAATAATGAAATTATTGTATCTTTATCAGTCATAAAAAAAGGAAAGTAACCCCTCCAATTTAGATCTAATATTTAAAATATACAAATCGAACTAGGAAAAAAATTTGTTAGTATATTTGGAAGAACTAGTTCTAAAATTTAAACCATAATGAATTCAATAAATAAATTATTGCTAGTTGGCAAAAAGTTCAAAAAATATTTACCCTTTTTTATTGGATTTAAATTACTTACATTTACTGGTTTTCTTACCTATATAATGAATCGTTAATTGATATATCCTTAATAATAAAGTTTAACTAAATTAAGATCTAGTGAATAAAAAAGAAAGAATAAAATTATTTAAGTCTATGTCTAGTATTGAAAGACAAGAATTGATATTAAAGAAGATGAAAGAGAAAGATATAGAGGTAGGAAGTGGAATTCCAAATAAAAAATATGATAATAAAGAGGTTTATGAATTAATTCATATTGCAAATTGCTTCCCTGAATTAAGAGAGAAAAATAAATAGGTATTTATGTTTATCTATTTAAGCTATTTTATATAGATGGCATTAATGCAGTAATAATTAATCCACCTAATAATCCGAGATTCACGAATTATTTTTTATCATGTCAGTATAGATAAGCACTCCTCATACTCTGAAGCAAAGCAGTGGTTTTGTTGAGTGCAGTTATTTTCAAAAGATTAATATATTTCTAGTTTTAACTACATATATTTTGTGACAAAGATTATTAATAAATTTTTTAAACGTAAATCGTAATTTTTTTAAAAACTAATAAAAAAATTCTCGAATTATACACTCAAATCATAACTTTAAAAAGAAACCCACAGAATTAATTTAATTAATCCTAATATTAAATTTTTACTACATAGCACAATGAACATTTACCTTTTCTGGATATTATTTTTAGCCTTGTGGGCAATTGTTCCTTTAATGATTATCAAGGGAAAGGCAGACGAAAGCCCAAAGATTAAAACATCTCCTGAAATTAAGAATAAGAAGAAAGGATGGTTTAATTAAACAACTATTTACTTTATTTGATTTAGTTGCAAATATAACCTTAGGTTTAATTATTGTGTGAAGTGCATCAAAAAATAAAAAATAGTAATAATGGCAAAAATTAATAAGATCTACCTTTTTCTAGTAGTTCTTGGGGGAAGAGCAAAAAAGGCTAATGTAGAGTTGCATGATGTTAGATGGGTTGTAGGATCCACAATTGAGGATACATTTGATGACCTAAGAAGAGATTGGTTTGGCAATATTGATGGATTACATATTGACAGCTATAAAAAAATAAATTGTGTAGATGGTTATAAAATTAATCTAAAAAAAATTGAAAATAATAAATTAAAAAATAATAAATTATTTAAAGAAAATATTCCTCAACACAAATTATGGTTTGTCAACATTGGAGGATATGATTCAAACTCTATGCAAGAAAAACATGAATTTGGTCTAGTTGCAGCGTCAAGCTCTATTGAGGCAAAAAATAAAGCTAAATCTAAATGGCTAAATGGTTGTAAAAAAAAGCATAAAGATGATATTACTCCCCTAAATGATTTATGGACTTATGATGATTGTGAGATTATTTCAAAAATTGATAATTGGGAAATAGAATTAAAACAAGAAAATAATTGTGTTGAAGACACTTTTTATCCTGATTGGTATGGTTATAAAAGAATTGATATGATTTAAAAATCCAGACTATATTATTCAAAAAATATTTCTCAAATTATTTTTGAGTTATATATTATTTTTTTCGTAGAAGATTATAGAGAACTTGATTTCCTTAAGAAATAAACTCCAGCTCCCAAAGATATTAAGACAGGCAACCAGGCAGCAAAAATTGGAGCTAATAAACCTTTTACTCCAAATGAACTAAATACAAATGACATAACATAATAAATTAATATAAGGATCACGCTTAATCCAAATCCCTGACTTTTAGAAGATCTCAAATTAGATTTCGATCCCAAGCTGCTTCCTATTAGACTAAATACCAAGCATGCACAAGGTAAAGTAAATTTCTCTTGTATTCGGACTTGGATTCTTCTTATTTCTTTGATATTTCCAGTGTTTTTATATATCTTTTCTGCTTGTAAAGCTTCTTTCAAAGTCATGTCATTTGCATCTTTAGGCACTTTAGCTAATTCTATTGGGCCCTCAATGAAAGGATATGTGTATTCTTTAAATTTAATATTTGTTGTTTGGCCGTTTGGATTAATTGATACAATACTTCCGTCATAGAAGATCCAAGAAGAGTTTTTTTTATAAAATCGTGCGGATTTTGCTTTTAATATTTTTTGAAAATCTTCTCTTGAAAAATCCAGAACTGTAACGTTTTTCATGATTTTATTTTTATATCTTGCAGCATAAAAAATATGTGTAAGAGATTTGTTTTGTCTTGGTTTTTTAGTTGAGGCATTTATCCTGTAACCATATCTTGAAAACATAATATTCGCTCTTGCTTTTTCTTCTCCGAAAGAGCTACCTATTCCTGCTCTTAATGTTGTTTCGGCTAATCTGTTACTTTTAGGAACTAAATTATCATTAAAGTAAAAAGTCAAACCTGTCATGAATATTGAAAGAGCAATAGCTGGTGCAATGAATCGTGAAGTTTTTATGCCTAAGGATTTCAACGCTAACAATTCAGAATTACTTGATAATTTCCCATAAGCCAACAATGTAGATAGCAAAACTGCCATTGGGAATGATAAAACTAAAAAACTTGGCAAGCTAAAAAAAAGTACCTTTAAAGCTAAAAATAAAGGTAAACCATATTCAACTACTTTTCTAATGAGATCAAACATCACCCCAACTGATAATGAAATAACAGTAAAAGCAGAAATAGCAAATAACATAGGGGGTATTAATTGCCCTAACAACCATCTATCGATTAAGGGTATGGCATACCATGGAGTACTTAGTTTATTTATGGTTTTTTTTATTAGTGATTGATTTGATAGTTTCAAAAGGAATTTATTTAATTTGTGCTGTCTTTTGATGCATTATAAAATATCAACGATTTCCAGAACAATGTGAAATTGTTTGTTGAGAATAACATGTTTTTATGATTATCCCCTCAAAATAAATTAAATTTCAATTATTTGAACTTGCATTAGTAATGGAAATTTGGTTTCTTAAAAAAAAGAGAAAATAAATGAAAAATAAATTTCAATCAAACAAATGTAAGTGCATACACTGTCAACGAAAATTAAGTCAGATTAATAGTTCAAGATTATATTGGGATAATATAATCTTAAGTAAAGAAGTTTCATAGTTTTTTAAAATTTTAAAATAATTGAAGACTGCAAATTTAAACAAATTTTTTATTAATAGATTATAAAGTGATTTTAACTTTACTATAAATTCCTTTTCAAAATTATTAATCTAATTAGTTTTTAGATTTTTTGTAGATTTTATTTTCTCTATTGAAAAGAAATAGAATAATGAAAATGCAAAAAGGAATGAGAATAAAATCAAAAGACATATCTTTTATTAAATCTTTTTTCTATTTAGCAAAAAAATGAAATTTTGACTTTTTCTAATGCTTTAAAATTTTTATTAATAAACAAATCTTAATTTAATGGTAATTGCATTTCTTGCTTCAAATTTAAAAGAGCTTGCAAGTATCCCACCGGCAAGCTCATGACGACTTAGTTAAATTCAGTTTCTTCTGACTTTAACCAGCTAAGCACTTCCTAAATGCTTATATTATCTTAATAAGTAAAATTACTTATCGTGAGTATAAATGCTCACTTAGATGATTTAGTAAAAGGTGCTATTAAGAAAATTAATGAATTCTTATTTATATTTTAAAAATTTCGTAAGAATCTAAAAATTATGCTTTAGGTAATTTCCGCAAATTATTCCATTTATTGATTTACATAAATTAATATTTGTGTTACATTAGTTCACAAATATTTGCTTTTAATAATGTCAAACTCAGAAGTCACAACAGAATCAGGTGGAAGACAGAATATGTTCCCTTCCGAAACAAGACCATATATAGATGAATCTGTATCTTATGATGGTTATCCTCAAAACGCAGAAAAAGTAAATGGCAGATGGGCTATGGTTGGCTTTATTGCACTTATAGGTGCTTACATAACAACAGGGCAAATTATACCTGGAATTTTTTAATAACTTTTTAAATTCTTAAATAACCTATTTCTCAAAAGTTTTTTGTCTCATTTACCTTATTTGTTTTGAAAAAAATTAATAAATTAAAACAACTTTATTTAATTTATTTTTGAAAATAAACAAAACCAAATAAAAGTAATTGCATTGAGGCTGAATATTATTCCAAGAAATATATATGCAAATTTTCTGCCTATAAATGCAGTATCGGGTTCAAGCTTTACTCTCATAGATAAAAATGTCCTTCTTAATTTAGTTTTTATAGCAAATAAATTTATCTTACCAAAAGGGTAATAGTCTAGATTAATTAACTTATCTGCAGAATTATTTAATTTAAATTATTCAATCTCTTTTTTTACAAAATTTTCCACTGATTTATTTTATTTTTTAGGATCCTCTTAGGGTTTTTACATTTTATATAATTTTTCATATCCAAAAAATTAGAATAATAAGGAAAATTGAATATCTAATTGAAAGTTACCAAAAAAAAAGAATCAAATTTTAATAAATTTGATTCTTTAAAAAAATATAATTCTTTGATTAAATAAAACCAGGGATGATCTGACCTGTAGTTAAGTAAGCGCCAACAAGTGCTATAAAACCCAACATGGCAAATCTACCATTTAGCTTTTCAGCTACAATTTTTTCTTTCTCTACTTTTTGAGGTGCAATATTTTTCATTAGAACCAACCGGGGATAATTTGGCCAGTTGTTACGTATGCACCAACAGCTGCAACGAAACCTAACATAGCTGCCCAACCATTAAAACGTTCTGCTTCAGGAGTCATTTGTTTTTTATAATTGTTAATTAATATAACACATATATTTAGTTTTGTAAAGAAAATCGGTTTAAATTGCATAAAAGGCATTAATAGTAGCAGAAATGGTACAATAATGTATCAAATTATATCCTTATAGTTATGCTTTATTGATCCTAATATTTATATGTTTGTGAGTCTAAATTTATGAGATATGAGCTTTTTTTTGGAGTCAATCCTCATTTAGAGGTAATTTAAATTAATATGTAAGCAAGGGTTGGCTAGTAGGGATACAGGCTAACCCTTTTTTAATTTCTGTTTTAAAAAATAGTTTTTAAAGCTAAAAAATTGCTATTAATACATTAGATACATTAAAAAAATGTCAATTTCGACTTATTGCATGCACTTGATTTTTGCTAGGTTGCCTTCATTAGTAAGTTCTGATTTGATACTTTATATACTGCCTGTCTTAACTATATTTATATTATTCTTCAGCTTGAAAGTAATGTTTATTAAGACTCCTAAATTGAGAAAAGTAAAGTAAAAAGATCTTAAAATTTTAAATTTTACGATAATTCATAAATTATATAATTTTGGATAATAGGCTTTTTTTCTGCAACTAAAAGAAACAGTATTGAGGATGTACTTTTAAAAGTCATAAATAAAAATTGTTCAATATAGAAATTGGTAGCGGCAGCGGTGAGCATGGTGTAGTCTTTCAAAAACGCTTTACTGACGAAGTATGGCAAACAAGTGATCCAAATTTATTGCATAGAAAAAGTATTATTTCTTGAATTGATTATGAAGAATTAAATAAGAAAATGCCTCAGCCTTTTAAGCTTGATGTAGAAAAAAATCCCTGGGAAAATTCCATTGAATTTGAAACATTTTTTTGCAAGGGATATTTTCTATAAATATGATTTACGTAGAAAAATGGAATTGTACGATTGAGCTTTTAAAAGAGTCAGGAAAATTTCACTAAAAGGGCCAATTTTTGATGTTTTATGGGCTATTCAAAATCGGCAATAAGCATACAAGCCTAATTAATTATTTGATCATATATTAAAAATAAAAATGAATTGTGGTGTATTGGGAATCTTGAGGAAGTAATTGTTGAAGCTAAAAAATGGTTTTTTTAAGAGGATATGATTTGTATGCTACTAATAATTACTCAATAATTAACAGAAAAAGTTAGTGAATTAAATCCTATTAAAATATTAATAAGTTATTCAGCATTATTTAATTTACTGATTAATCTGAGAGTTTTCTACTCCATTCTTTATGCTTCTCATCTAAATCTGAAACTTTTTCTCCTAAACTTAACTGTCTTTCTAATAATTCAACTTTTGTAAGTGTTATTTTCTCTGAATAAAATTTAATAGGTTGATTACCGTGTAAATTGTCTCCACTCATAGTGATTTTTTTTTCTAAATTAATTTCTAAGATGAATATCTGATTATTGTTTATTCTTTTATATTCTTTTCAGATTTGCGTAAATTACTGTGATAAAAAAAATATATGATTTTACGCTTTTTTATTATATGAAGATTGCCAGACATAGTACCCTTTATTGATTTCTGATTTCACCGCTACGCAATTGATAGCAACATTCCATAGAGCCTTGTGGATAGGATCAGGATTAAAAAGATATGCTTTTTTAAATCTCCTTTTAATTAAGACGGTAGCTTTTTTAGCGTAATAATGAGGGATGGTTGGACAGACATGATGAACGACATGACTAGAACCTATATTATGATGAAGAAAATTAAGTATTTTGCCATAAGGCCTGTCAATAGAAAGAAATGCTCCTCTCATAAATGAAAATCCAGTATTTGATAGGTGAGGTACATCTGAATCTGTATGATGAAGCCATGTATAAACTACTAACCAACAATTAACTACTAATAAAGGACCAAAATAAAAAACAATCACTGGAAATAAACCACACTTAATAACAAAATAAAAAATACCCATTAATGTTAAACTCACACCAATATCTGATATCCAAACTTTCTTAGTCCATATTGATGGCCATAATGCCTTTGAAAATGGTTTTATTGGCCAAAAATGATTTGAATTACCATATTTAACGCCTCCGGTGCTTCCTGTAAATAAATAAGCAGGCCAGCCAAATATTAGATGTAAAATAAGTTGCAGAATTCCGTAATTTTTTTTACCAAGGGAATTTGAAAAATGCAATTCTTTTTCTCCTCCTACCTTTTCTGTAACCCCATTTCCTTTAATGACTAAAGGAACATGAGTTTCTCCGTTGGTTACATTATTTGTGAAGCGATGATGCACTGCATGAGAACGCTGCCAGGAGAAATAAGGAACTAGTAGAAATGAATGCAGTAGGTATCCAATAATAGTTTCCAAAGTTTTGTTTTTAGAAAATGCTCCATGTCCACATTCATGGGCAATGACCCAAAATCCCATCGCAGTGGTCCCTGATAGTAATGAGTAAATGATCCAAATTGGGATCATTTTCGTAGTTAATGGAATACACAAACCTATCACTACTACTAAAAATTGAATTAAAGCTGATTGTAAAAGATACCTCAAAGAAATTTTGGTATTACACTTAAAATAGTGATCTGGGATAACATCCTTAAATTCTTTTATGCTTGGAATATCACTATTCTCTACTTCAAGCGCTTGGCCATGAAGACCTGAAAATTTTATATTACTCAAAATTTGTTTAGTAAGTATTTGGTCAAATTTAAATTAATTCATATACTCTATCATCCATCACAGTGTCTTTTTATGAAAGAATTTATAATTTTTCATTAGATAAAATTTTATCTGGTTAAATTTCATTCTCAAATTAATTAATTTGAGCCACACATATTGAATTTGTCCTTTTAGGGCAATCGCTTTGTATTTATCTAACTATTTTTTTGCACTACTTGGCTTTGCTATTCCTTAAGTTTATTTAATTTAAAGACCGCGTATATACCTCTTTGGTAGACCAGATTGTTTCCGTGGTTTTACTAAAATAGGTAAAACAATAACTCCCGCAGTAAAAATACATATGGGAGCAACTACCATCAATATAGATTCTAAAGACATAAGTAATTTTAATTTAATTAATAAATAGCAGTATTTTTTTTAAAAGTCATGCGTATTTATATCTATTTGGTTGAGAATAGATTGAAAATTTTATAAAGTATTAAGTAAAAAAGAAAAAAAGATTAAATAACATGAATTTTTTCATAATTCGTCCTAAAAAATTAACCAACACTAATTTAAGGGATTGTTATCTATGGATGAAGAAAAAAAGTGGATGCTTATGACCTATTATTGTCCAACTCATGGTGATTTAGGTTTAGTAAAACAGATTCAACTACCAAAAAAAGAAATTAGTAAAACATTCATAAAAAAAAGGAAAAAGATCTAAAAATTTTTTAGAGTTAACTCTAAGATTTTCTGAAAATATTTTAAATATTGATAAAAATCTAGCTAAATTAAAGATAAATATCTTATGAAAATTACTTTAGATGCTTTTTATTAGAAGCATGGATCAAAATATAAAAAAAATTTTTTTTTGTAATCTAGTCTGACTTAAGACTATTAAAAAAGCTTTTTAATAGAGTTTTTTTCAATTTTAAGAGGAATCATTAGAAATATTTTTACTTGTATAAAAGGTTCAAATTTATTTGCTTAATTAATAATTTAAAAGTTTTAGATATATTTTTTTTTAACTTTATCAGAATCGCATGTTAATTGACATTGATTAAGATCATTAGATGATAGCTTATCTAAAATTCTTAACATATCAATCTCCGAAAGTTCTCCATTAGTGTTCCATTTTAAAGTTGTTTTCCTTTGTGGGGTATTTTTTTTATTCATTTTGATCACCCCCCTTTAAATGAATTTCTAAACAACGAGTAATACATTCTTGATGGCCATCTACAATACTACATTCAGTAATACACTCAAAATATGAATTAATAGAATCTATTTCTGTATTCTCGTTGGTAGAAACAAATGAATCATTCATAATATTGTTAGGTTTATTTGGAATAGAGATATAGCACGAATATATGTTCAATAATTTAATTTATTAAGTGAATTAGAAAAAATAAGTATTATTTACTAAGTAAATATGGAGCTGCGTTTACTTTTAAAATGGCTGGAATAATCTAACTCTAAAAGATTAAAGGAAATAATATTACTTCTTTTACTTATTATTTTAAATAATTGAATCTTTCAAAAAAATCAGCATAAAGACTGATTTACTTTTGAAAGATTTTGCTGGATGATAATAAGGCAAACTTTTAGATTTTCAAATGAATTCTGTAATTAATTGGCTTTCGAAAATGTTAGAGAGTATGGCAAATGCTTTTATGCATCCTTTAAAGAATGATTTACCACCATCTATTGGTACTCATGCGTATAGCAGCATTCCTTTAAAAAGAAAATTAAGAAGAAGGTTTAATTAAGGATTTACTTAATTGGATTATGGTAGAAATGATTTGGATAAAAACTAAAATTAATGTTTTATAGATGGATTGAAGTAAAAATGACCAATTTATTATTTGAGTCATCTTGTTATTTCATTTAATGAAAGTAATACAAAAAAAGTATTGGTTATTAAATAGAGAAAATAATTATTTTATATGAACTACTAGAGAATAAATTCTTTAGACATAGTTCTAAGTTGCTCAAGATTTAATCTCATTAAATAATCCTTAAATTCACTGAGATTGTTTTTCGAGTTGGAATCTTTACTCTCATAGAGAAGGCTATTAGAAATCAAGTCGATAAGATGTTCTTTATCCATAACCCCTTATAGACCATAATTTTGCTAAAAAAAATTAAGATCTTGAATTCGAGATTATTCAATCACTTTTTAAAATTTTTACTTTTAATAAATTTTTAAAATTAAAAATTATTTATTTCATAAATTTTTTAAATCTTGTTCTATTTTTAATAATCTTTCATTTAATTCTGTTCGTTCTTCAATTAAAGCTTTTTTCTTTTTAGTAAGCTCTCTATTCATAGGTGAATTGAAATATTTTTGATATGCAACAAAAAATACTAATATTGCTACTGTAATTCCCAGAGCACCAATAATTAAAATTGGAGATGAAGGAAAGTCATAAAATGGAATAGACAAGGTTCTTTAATAAAAACTAAGTTTAACTATCTTTTACACCAAATTAAGTGCGAAAAATACCTATTCTGAGAACCTTTTTAAAAGGTGATGTTTTAATATGTCATAAAATAATTAAATTAGTATTTATTTTTAATTCAACTCATAAAATGAGTAATTTTACAGCTGCCAAAGAAGTAATTAACAATAATGATGAAATTAGTAAAAAATTATTTTATGAAGAAATTTATAAACAAAAAATTTAATAAACGTGAACCATGGTTTAAATGGTTAACTAGAGAACTTAATTCTTATGAGGCTTTTGAGAATTTCGACTTAGGTAAAAATCCAGAAGATGTTGCAGAGGATTTTATCTCTAAAAATGAGATTTCAATTTCAGAAGTTTTCGATAGCTTTGATGAAGAAGATAAAGATACATTAGAACAATTTCTAAAATTAACTGAATGCGAATTACATGTTTTTAAAATTCTTGAAAAGCAACTAGCATTAAGGAGCAAAGTAAGATTTGTAGATTTTCAAAAAAAAATAAAAAGTTAATTTATATAAAACGCACCTTAAAAAATTTTCTAGAAATATAAATGATTTTTATTGTTTTAGATGAAATTTGGGAAAAAACTCAATTCTGAATTTTTTTATTAGATTTTCTACTGGAACTTATGGAATTTCAGATAAATTTCCTTTCGCCATTACCGGTCTTACCAAATCCTAACCAGATAAACCACAAAATCCATCCGAAAACGGGTATTAAATTTATAAAGATCCATTTCCAATCCTTACCAAAATCATTAATTCTCCTTATATCAATAGCTATTTGAGGTATGATGCATACAACTCCATATACGTTGAAGCCATAAATCCGTAAAAATATTGGGATAGTTATTAAAGCAATTATTAGATTTGCTAGTTGAACAAACCACCAGTCAGATCGCGATGTAAATCCCTTGAAGTCTGTAGCCTTAACCCAAAATTCTTGATATGCATTTAAAAAGTCTTTAACCATTTATTAAAATTCAAAGAATTAAACAAAATTAATTTAATCTTCAATTTAAAAGAATGTAAATCTTTTTTAAATAGGATCGAATAAATTAATATCGTTTTTATCTTGTTTTGAGATCTCTTTTTGATTTGGTAATGAGCAAAATCCATCTTTGCAAATAATCTCCTTATTTGCAATATTTGCAGTCTCTGCATATGTATTTTTATTATGGTTTTTTGAAGACTCTTCCAGCATTTATTTAGAAAAATTAGAGACAATATTAAATTAATAACTCAATTTATTTTTATAGGCAACAAAATTAATATTAATTATTTATTCTTTTGATTTGGTAAGTCTCTCCAAAAAAGTGCCATTATGTAAATGAAAAAAAGTATAGAAACAATATAAAGTAAAGAATTTAGATGCATGTTTAATTATCAAAGTAATTACTTAGAGAATGCTTTTAGCAAAAAAAAGATATATTAATGGTTTGGTAATTTTAAATTTAGTAATAATTTAGATTCTAGTATTTATTTAAGTATTTTATGATTTTCTCAAAGTTTCATAAGTAAGATTTTTATTTATTAGGAAGATATTTTTAGTTAGTAAACTTATAAATCTAAAAGTTTTATAAACTTAGTGAGAATTCTATGTTTTAAATGTATTTTGAGATATTTACTATCTATCCTTATTTATTTCTGTTAGAGCTTTTCTACCTTCCTTAAGGGTTCTTAAGACAAGCCAGGTTAGAGAGGAAATTATAAGGACAATAAGTGTAATTAGAGAAATATGAGTTGTATCAATATTGTTGGCCAATTTAACTAAATTCTTTAGGAGTCTTCAAATTAAAAAATTTAAATAAATCAAATGTCTGATCTAGAGTAAGCAGGTATTAGCATTCCTCCATCTTGATCGTCATTATTGTCATCATCAAACCCACCCCCCAGAAGTAATTCAATAATAACAAGTACAGCTACTGGATAAAGACACCATAATATTGCTGTAAAAGGACTTACTGAGGGAGAAGCTGTGTAAAATTCTGTCATAAATTGATCTTAATCTAAAGAAAAAACAATTGTGGATCCTCTGAGTAGTGTTTTATGCAATATTTCTATAAATATTTTTTAAAAACTTTTCTTTTTCGCACGAATAGATCTTTGGTATGAATTGATATTTTTATTCTTCAAAATCAATTTGAATAATAATTTTCTTGAACCTACTGAGAAACTAATAATGACATAATGAATCGCGCAATTGTTATTTTTTATACTTAACAATAATTGTACAATTTTGATTCAAAAACTATTATTTATCTTGATTTTATAAATTCTATGTTTTCTTTCACTTTTGATCCTTTGGCTGCGATATTTGGCATATCAGGAATTGTAGGCTTCTTTTTCTTCGTTTCTGCTGCTAAGGGGACTTCCAGTATCAATACAAAACCAAAAAAGGAATTAGATTAGAACTTATTCTGTCAGAAAACTAAATTGAAATTTTAAATTTAGTATTTAAAAGGCTTATTAATTATTACTTATTCCATTGTTTAGAAATAAATTCAAGAAAATCTTTTAAATCCTCTTCAGGACAATTTGTTTGTTTTTGTAAATCAATGCAAATTTGCTTAATATTTTCAAATGCCTTTTTTACTATTTCGTTTTTTTCAATAACCTCAAAATATTCTTGATCAGTAAAAGACATAATATTAGTTCCTTTCTTGAAAATTATTTATTAAACATATTTTATCTACATTGACTTAACAGTAAAGAAGAAAAAATCTTTTTTCTTAAATTTAGCTACCCAATCGATAATGTTTTTTAATACTTTTGGTTACTTCCCATTCGCAGTTAAGTCCAGCAGGAAACTCAACTAGATCTCCAGCTTTAATGACGTAAATGTCACCGTTTTGGGTACTTATTTTCGCTTGACCTTCAATAATTAAGCAAATTTCCTTAACATCGTAATTCCATTGAAATTTGCTTGGCTCACATTCCCAAATAGGCCAACTTTTTATTCCATACTGAATTATTACGCTTGCATTACAGGGTGAAGATATTAGAACTTTCACGAAATAATTCGGATGTGTTTTTCATTTTACGAATAAAAGAAATATTTATTTTCGAGAATGTGTATTTCTTTACTGTCTTTTATTTTTTTTCGTTTATTATAAATAAAATTTTAATTTATGGATGAGCTTTCAGTATTATCAATTTCGCTATCTATAGCTTCTCTAGGAATATTTTTTTTATTTTTTGCTTCAAATGATGATGATGACCAAGATGGAGGTAAGTTGATTAAATCATTAGAAAGAATTAATTAATTCCAAGTAAATAAAAAATTTAATAGAGATTTATAACCTATAAAGCCTGCATAAATGCAGCTTAAAAAAATAACATATACTTCCAATGTTCCTAGTCTTTTTTTCTTTAATGTTTTCATTATTTTGAGAGTCTATAGGGTAATTTTATTTAATTTCATTTTTATTAACATGAGTATTTTTTACATTTACTCAGAGATTAAAGAATAATTAATGTCAAGCCAAAAAATAAAAAACAAGTAAAAAATATTATTTTTTTGGTAATTTCTCTTTCCTCATTCTTAGCAAAAAATAAAGAAATTACTGGAGATGTGCTTAATAAGGCCCATCCTACTGCTATGGGAAGGGTTTTAAAAACAACTTGTTGTAGAAATATGCCTATATTTGTTCCAAGAAGTATTGAAATAAGAAATCTTTTTTGTTGTTTTTTGTCGATGTTTTTTAAGAAAAAATTAATCTTAAATCCTTTTAGACTAATCAAAAAAATTATTGCACCTAATAATCTTATTTCAGTTGTAAGGAAAGGAGATAAATTGCTTTGAAGGAAAACCATCCTTGATAAAAGACCTCCGAGAACAGCACATAAAACTGATAAAAAAGGAAAAGCAAAAATCTTAAAGTTATTTTTTTCTGAGAAAGAGGAGTTTTCCTCTTTAAAATCGTTACCTTTTCTGAGAATTATGAATAGCGAAATCGTTACTATAATTATTCCAACCCATGATTTAGTTGTTAAATTTTCATTAATAAAAAATTCCCCTGACAAAGCTGCTATTAACGGAGAAAGAGTTTCTATAGATAAAGTTTTTCTTGTGCCAATTGTTTGAAGTGACTTTAAATAGAAAGTATCACCTAAACCAATGCCTATTATTCCACTAATTAGTAGTATAAATATGTTTTTTAATGCAGTTGTAGAACTTAGATTGATAAAAGCAGGTATAAAAATTAAAAAAGCTATTATATTTTTTATTAAATTAATATCTATTGATTTATATTTTTGAGTTTGCGCGCGCCAAATAAAGCACGCATATGTCCAAGATGTAGCAGCTCCAAAAGCAGAAAGGATTCCAATCAAAACGAATAATTTTTAAAAATTTTATTTTATAAATTGAGTAAACGCTAAAAAGAATACATAAATAAGAATCAAAATTCCCGGTAAGTACTGAATTAGTGATTTGAAATTATTTTTTTTCATGTTTCTAAATTAGTTATTTTAAACAGTTTTTTTATTAGTAGGGTACAAACTCTCTAACTTCTTTCTTCTTTGAACTTTCGCATTAATTCTTTCTTCTTTTTCTTTTTTCTTAATCTCATCATTAATCTTATTTTGTCTATATCCAAACCAAAGTAGAACCCAAATAACAGAAGTTGTTAAAAGAAGAGCAGTATATTGACCAGTCATAGGAAAACTGGCCTCAGAATATTTAACGTAAGAAAATATTAGACTCATTTAATAAAGTTAAAGCATAAAAATAACGACTGCGTTAATTTCTTTTAGAAATTTAAAAATTAGTGAATTGCAGCTATTTATTATATATTTTTAAAGTTTTATATTTATTTTTTTATGGTTTTTAGAGTAATTTTTCTTTATAACTCCCTGCTATTATCAGATTGAAGCATATTAAATAATAAGTTTTTGGAACCTTTTGATTTAGCAGTTGTTGGAGGCGGTGCAGCCGGTTTTATGACAGCAATAACTGCTGCTGAAAATGGAGTAAAAAGGATAATAATTCTTGAAGGAACGTCAAAACTTATGGAGAAAGTAAGGATTAGTGGAGGAGGGAGATGTAACGTCACTAATGCGACATGGATACCGAATGAACTAATTGAGAATTACCCAAGAGGTGGAATTCAGCTCTTGGAATCATTTAATCGTTTTGCTGCTGGAGATGTATACGATTGGTTTGAGAAAAAAGGGTTAAAATTAAAAATTGAGGAAGATCTAAGAGTATTCCCAGTTTCTAATTCTTCTTCAGATGTTATTGATTGTTTGAGAAAAAGTGCTTTATCAAAAAACGTAGAGATACTAACAAAATTTTTTGTAAAAGAAATTTCAAAAACTCCAGATAATATATTCAATATTTTTAGTCTTAAAAAAGCAAAGGTAATTGCAAAAAATATTATTCTTTCAACTGGAGGCAATCCAAGCGGATATAAATTAGCTCAAAATCTTGGACACACCATTGTTAAACCTGTACCATCGCTTTTTACTTTTTCTACAAAAGAACCAAATTTGGATGAATGTAGTGGGGTATCGATAAGGGGCATAGATATAGAAATTAAATTAAACACTAAGACTTTTCAAAATAGAGGCGATTTACTAATAACGCATTGGGGGTTTAGTGGGCCAGCAGTACTAAAACTTTCATCAATTGCAGCAAGGGAACTTTATAGCCAAAAATATAAATTTAATTTAATCATTAAATGGTCTTCTTTAAGTTATGAGGAGTTAAAAGAAAAAATTAATTATTTAAGATTAAATAAAGGCAAGGTGAATCTTATTAATAGTAGACCTGTTCCACTATTAACAAAAAGATTATGGATTTTTTTATTAAAGAAAATAAGTATTGATAAAGAGAAAAAGTGGGCTGATTTACTGGCGGATGAAAGAGAGAAAATGATAAATACTCTAATGAGGGATAAATATATAATTTCGGGCAAAGGTCCATTTGGAGAGGAATTTGTTACTTCCGGAGGCGTAAAAATTAATGAGGTTAATTTTAAAAGTATGGAGAGCTTAATTTGTCCAGGTTTATTTTTTTCTGGAGAAGTTTTGGATGTTGATGGGATCACTGGTGGATTTAATTTTCAACATTGTTGGACAAGTGGATGGATCGCTGGGATGGCAGTCTCAAAGTTAAATCAATCAATAATAAATTAATAAGTAATAAATCAGTAAGTAACAATTCAATAAGTTTATCTTTTTTTTATTAAGTATTAGACGGAAAAAGTTTTTTGTAGAAACTTTAATTTTAAAGTTTTAATTATTGGTGAAGATTAATGCAGAATCTTGTATCAAAAAAAGAAGAAGAGGAAAGAAGATTAAAAGCTTTAGCAGAATATAGGATTTTGGGAACCAAGCCAGAATCATGTTATGACGATATTACAAAAATTGCTGCTACAACCTGTAATGTGCCTATTTCTTTGATGACTTTGGTAGACAAAGATAAACAATGGTTTAAATCCAAAATAGGACTTCAAATATCAGAAACTAGAAGAGATTGGTCTTTTTGTACACATGCAATAAAAGAAAATAGTCCATTAATTATTCATGATGCTTTCCAAGATGAAAGATTTATAAATAATCCATTGGTAACTGGAGATCCAAAGATTCGTTTTTATGCAGGTTTTCCCCTTAGAAATAGTGATGGTAATAAGCTTGGAACTCTTTGTGTAATAGACAGAAAGCCAGGAAATCTAACTACACAACAATTTAATATTATGGAATTATTATCCAAGCAAATAGTTTCATTTTTAGAGCTTAGAAAAAAGTCATTAAATTTGCTAGATGCTTTATCTAATTTGCATAAACAGGAAGGGATTTTATCTGTATGTTCATATTGTAGAGAAGTGAAAAATAAGGAGGGAGATTGGATGCATTTAGAAAAATATCTTTCGAAAATTAGTGATATTAGATTCAGCCATGGGGTTTGTGATAATTGTATGGAAAAACATTTCCCAGATGTAATCGAAGTATGGAATAAAAAGGATTTCTTTGAAGATGGTCAAAAAAGGTTTTTAGAGTCCTAAATTCAATACCTGGCTTTTTATTGTTTAATTGATTTTCTAAACAAATTCTTTATTTGGTGGTTAGTATTGTATAAATTTTGACTAGAAAATGTTATTAGGAACTTTATTGACAGGTGAAATTGCTAAAAGTGCATTAGTAGCATATGTTCATTATTTAGGAATAATATTGTGTTTCGGTTCTCTTTTGTTTGAAAGATTGACTCTCAAAGTAGGTCTTAATAGAAATGAGACGATCTCAATGATAATTGCAGATGTGGTTTATGGTTTAGCAGGAGTTGCGATATTAGTTACTGGGATTTTGCGTGTTAAGTATTTTGGTCAAGGAGGGGATTTTTATACAGGTAATCCTGTGTTTTGGATAAAGGTTTCTCTCTATATTCTTGTGGGATTACTTTCTTTATACCCAACAGCAACCTATATCTTATGGGCCATTCCATTAAGTAAGAATAAATTACCTGAAATATCTGAGAATCTAGTCAAGAGGTTCAGACTAATCATTACTACTGAATTAGTGGGCTTTGCAACAATACCTTTTTTTGCCACTCTCATGGCTAGAGGTGTAGGTTTAGGTTGAATAATTTATTTCTAGAAAGAAATTGTTTAATAAGCGCAAATAAACTATATAGATGGAGTTTAAGTTATAAGATTTCTAAATCTGCAAAGGAAATTATTTTTATTGGTTTAAATCCCTCCTTATCGGACGAAGTTTTCTTGGACAACACAACAAAAAAGATAATCAAAATTTCGAAAAACAATAATTACGGCAAAGTAAAATTAATCAATCTATTTGCTCTTATTTCAAGCAAACCAGAAAAACTTTTTAAACATAAAAACCCTGTGGGCTATCTAAACAATAATCATATTTATAAAAACTTAAAACACTGGTCTGAAAGTGAAAATTGTGATTTATGGTTAGGTTGGGGTAACAAAGGTAAATTTCTAAATAGAAATAAAAGAATATCAAAAAAAATAATGCAATATAACTCAATAAGGAAAAATAATTTTGATAATCCTCTTGGACCGCTTTTAATTAAGAAAACAATCAAAGATAATCCAATACACCCTCTATATTGTTCTGATTATTCCATCCTCCAATCTTATTTTAGGTAGTAAGGCTCAAATGCAAACCAGTATTTTTAGCTATTCCATTAAATATGTGTTAATTTCTATTTGTTAAGTTAACCTAATATGAAAATTTCAAAGCAATTAAATAAACTAAAAAACTTGAATGTTGAGGCAGAAAAATGTTCTACAAGAGAAGAAGCAAAAAAAATAATAAATAAAGCAAATAAAGCACAAAGTAAAATCAACAAATAAATAAAAGTAAACCCACTTATTTATAAATAATAATTTTCAAAAATATCTAATTTACCCAAATACACCATATTTATTTCTTAGTATTTATGTCTTTGAAGATAATTAAAATAAGGAAATCGCACGAAAGATTTAGATCGACTAGAGAATGGCTAAATTCGATGCATTCATTTTCTTTCGCAGAGCATAGAGATCCAAAATGGGATAATTTTGGGAAAATTAGAGTTATAAACGAAGATATTATTTCTCCTAATGCAGGATTTAATACACACTCTCATGAAAATATGGAAATAATTACTGTCGTAACAAAAGGAGCAATAACTCATAGAGACTCTTTAAACAATCTTGGAAAAATTCACAAAGATGAAGTACAAGTTATGTCTGCAGGTACTGGGATCTCTCATAGCGAGAAGAATGAAGAAAATGAGAACTGTAAGTTGTTCCAGATTTGGATATACCCTCAAAAAGAAAATATCAAACCTCGATATGATCAAATTTCATTAAATGAAAAGTTGTGGGACAATCTTATTTTTAATTACAAAGACGGTAAAAATAATAAGCTTTTTCTAAATCAAAGTATCTCTTTATGGCGTTGTAAATATAAGCCAATTAAAGAAAAAAAATTGCCATTAAAAATCGATAAATATAATTGGATACAGATAATAGAAGGTAATCTTTTATTAAAAAGTAAAGACTCTAATTCAAATATATTTCTCGAATCTGGAGATGGGTTGGGTTTTGAAGTTAATTATTATGATGATGTTTCTATAGACACTGAAAAAAATTTAGATTTTCTCTTATTTTCGATGCCTTCCTTATAATTAATCTGTTATTTTAACCATCAACTCCTTTATTAAATGCATTTAAGGCTTGCAAAGCCATGTTAAGGTGAACTTCCATAGCACCAAGTGCAATTAATGAATTTGGTGATTTATCTTTTAGTAAATTCTCTTTTCTTTTTGATAACTCATTAACTACTTTCTTAGTTGAAGCTTCCCAATTGTTGATTAACTCTTCAAATTCTCTTTTTTCTGGGCTTTCTATTTCTGCTAATTCATCAGAAAAATGAGAATCCTTTTGTGCCTTAAGCATCAAGTAACTTAATTTTTTATGACTTATTGCTTGAGGTAAATTGTTAGATTCACTCATTGCTAGTGGATTATTTATAGACAAAATCTAACTAATTAAGTGAATATTTGCTAGAGGGTAAACGGTTGTGATGACCGACCTGAAAATTACGAAATGATACTTGAACAAAAAATGGATTTATTGACCAATAATTTTTCACTTATTAGTTTCTTGAAATAATCTCCACGCTCTTCATAATTTTTAAATTGATCAAAACTAGAGCATGAAGGTGAGAATAATAATGTTCCAACCCTATTACTTTGTAAATAATGGAAAACAAAATTTATAAGCTCTTTTAGATCTGAAAATTCAAAAATATTTTTTTTAAATCCTTCATTAATAAGCGCCATTTTTAGGACTTTTGAGCTTTCTCCAAAAAGGAAAACACATTTAACTTTTTTCTTTAAAACTTTTATCCACTCACTATATTCATTGCCTTTTAATCTACCCCCAGCAATTATTATTATTTGACCTTCAATTGAACTTATTCCCGCAATAGATGAGTCAAAATTTGTAGCTTTACTATCATTAATGATTTCCAGATCATTATTTTTATAAATTGTTTCCATCCTATGGGGTAATTGTTTGTAATTAGATAAAGAATCTTTAATCTTCTTACCAGATAATCCAACTTTTCTTGCTGCTGCAATTACCAATAAAAGATTTTGAAGATTATGCATTCCTTTTAAAGAAAAATGTTCAAGTTTGAATAATTTCTTCCCTCTCTCAACAATGTACGCTTGTTCATCTATCCAATAATCGCAATGAATAAAATTTGATTGATCAAAACTAGTTGTTATCCAAACCCCTCTTGATAGTGAACTGTAGTGATTTCTTAGGTTTTTATCGTCATAATTATAAATTCTAAAATCAGATTTTTCTAACAAGCTTTTTTTTATGTTGAAATAGTTTTCAAGTGTTTTATGTCTTTCAAGATGATCTTCTGTGAAGGTTGTCCATATCCCAATATTAGGTTTTACTTCTGGAGATATTTCTATTTGATAACTGCTTAATTCAGCTACAACCCAATCAATTTTTTCATGTTTTTTGGAGTGAGCATACTTACATAAAGGTGTACCAATATTTCCAGCAAAAGGAGCATATAATCCAGTATCACAGAGTATATGGCTTAGTAGATGAGTAACAGTAGTCTTGCCATTAGTGCCAGTAATACCTATCCAATTTGTGTCTTTTAAAATTTCCCATGCAACATTAATTTCTCCAATTACTTTAATTCCCTTTTTTTTTAATTCAATAACAGTTATATGGTCATAAGGTATTGATGGACTTACAACAACAGATTCGATCTCTTTCAAAAAAGGTTGAATTTCTTCAAATACAAATTTTTTATTTAGAGAAACTATGATATTAAGCTCTTCTAATGCTGATTTTCTTTCTAAGAATTCTATCCCATCTTTACTTTCCCAAACAATTACTCTCTTATTGATGCTTTTCAAATACTTGGCAGCCCAAAATCCAGATTTACCTAATCCAATTACAAGATTAATATTTCTTTTACTTAAATGATTATCTATCATTAAATTTATAATTGCATTTATATTAATTGTGTTTAAAGGGTAATTCAATCATGAGATTTTTCTTCAGTATTTATAGTATTCGCCCAAGAAAAGTTAATTAATGGAAGATAATACTGCAAAATATTGGTTCTCTTGGTTTTATGAAAAGTGGGAGAAAAATGCTCCAGGTGAATTAATTGAACAGGGTTTAACTCCGTCTCAGATTGCTGAGCGCTTTGTTAATGAAAACCATGATAGTTTTATTCAATTGTCAAAAAAAATTGATGAAAAAAATTATGATGCCCTAACAGAATTTATGAAACTCTCAGAGAGTGAATTACATATCTTGAAGTATTTTCTAAAGTTAGTAAAAATGAAAAATTTATAAGAAGTTATTAAGTATTTCGAGGCTTTTTTCCCATAAATTTTTTCTTTCTTTTTTATTCATGGCGAAAGGAGAAGTAGGCGATAGTTTTGGATGACCTCTGAAATTGAATCTAGGACCATAATGATCACCGCCTCTTGCATCTGGTGAAGTAGCTGCAAAAAGCTGAGGTAAAGCACCCATCTCAGCAGTTTGAAAAATAGGACTAAATAATTCCAATGAGAATGTTTCTAATGGGCCAGGGTTAGGTTTTTGAGCAGTAAAGAGATTTGTTTTTGCAATTCCTGGGTGAGCAGCTAAAGAAAGTATATTTTTGTGCTTTAAGTTCTCATTTAGTTCCAAAGCAAACATTACATTTGCTAATTTGCTATTGGAGTAAGATTCCCATTTGTTGTAATAGTTCTCGGCTTTCAGATTTTTCCAACCAACTTTGCCAAAAAATTGTGCTCCGGAAGTCACCGTCACTATTCTAGATTCTTCTTTTTTTTCAATAATTGGAAGTAACTTTAGAGTCAAAAGCATGTGAGCTAGATGATTAACTGCAAATTGTATTTCATATCCCTGGGCACTAAGAGTTTTAGGCGGATGCATAATGCCTGCATTATTGATTAGTAAATCCAAATTTTCAAAATTATCAAAAATTTTGGACTGAACTTCTACAATATTTTTTAAATCTGACAAATCTAATTCTAATGGTGTAAATAATCCTTCAGGATTAAGACCTTTAAGTTTTTTGATAGTTTGATTAGCTTTTTCGAGCGATCTACAAGCTATAACAACATGAGCATTTTTTTCTGCTAAGGCCTTTGCAGTGTAATATCCAAGACCACTATTCGCACCAGTAATTAGCGCTGTTTTGCCTGTAAAGTTTGGAATATTAGATGTTTCCCAGTTAGAGATTTTTGGTCTTGAAATAGTGGCAGTCATTTAGTAATCCTGCAAATTGCTTTGGAATTTAACCAAAATTTAATTACTTATCCACTGTAAATACTGGAAGTCAGTATCGTGAGCTCTTATTGAAGGTACTATTCAAGATTATTTTTCAATTGCATATTGCCATTCGTTATTTTGAGATAAACTTTTCTCTCTAAGTAACTGTAATTTCCTACTATTTATTTTTATAACTATCCCATTAGTTGGATATTTTGCAAATATTTTTTTCTCTAACCAATTTTTTTTATATATTTGGATTTCGCTTGTATGATTTGTAAAGTAACTGTCAGGGGTGCTGAAGCCACATTTTTTAAGATAGTTAAGGGTTTCGTATTGATTAAGTCTTCCATTAAGTATTTGGAAACAGCAAAAGCGGAGACTTTCTCCAAGCCCTTTCTTATCATTGAGGTATTTTCTTGTAATTCTTTGGGAAATGCCGGCAACCTGGTTTGTAGCGTATAGTTCACCTCTAATTTGAAAATCTCGTTTGATAGGAATACAATCGGGGACATTTTTAATTTGTTTAATTTTGTTTGAGACATCAAATCCTTTTTTTGTAATAGCTTTATTAAAATTGCCATCTATATATCTAATTGCAATAGCACAGCCATCAATTTTTGGTTGAATGCTTAATCTTGTTTTTGTTAATAAACTTTCCAAAAATTCTTTATATTTTTTTTTAGCTAATTTTGGCAAAAGTTTATTATTTTTTTGATTAAAGTAGTCAGGCTTTGGATCAATAGGAATAAAGAGCTTCTCAAGTTGCTTAAATGCATCATCCGAAATTATGCCTTCACCTATTCTGTATTGTTCATCAAGATACTTAACATCTCTCACTATTAAATTATTCATAATAATTCTGATAAATATTTAAAAAATCTTTTAGAAAAAATCATTTAAATAAAGATTTGAAAATTAAAATTAGATCTAAAAAGTAATTGACCACTAATTATCCTCCTATGCAGAGAGCGATTTAAGAGTATAAAATGTACGGATAAGGCGTTTAAATTAAATACTTCAATCAAACATATTTACTTAAAAGTGAAATAGAAAATTTTAAGGATTAATTTGAAGTCAAATTTTTAAAATTTCTATCAATACAAAAAAAAATTTTTTAAAGTTATGAGAAAATGTCATTTTTATTAAAAGCTCAAAATACCTGGGAAAATTTTGCCAAATACAAAATTAATGATTATGCAAAATTAAGAAATTTTGACTTTGGGCCAAATAACGAAAGTTCAGTTTCAAAATTATCGCCTTTCATTACTCATAGAATATTATCGGAATATGATCTGATCCATGATATTAAAAGTAAGTACAAAATCAAAAATTCAACTAAATTTGTTGAAGAAATATTTTGGAGAGTTTACTGGAAAGGGTGGATGGAAAATAGACCTAAAGTTTGGAGAAATTTTATTTCAGAAAACAATCTCGATTTTGATTATGAGCTATATGAAAGTGCAATTAATGGCAATACGGAATTAGATTTTTTTAATGCTTGGGTCCATGAATTAAAGCATTACAACTATTTGCATAACCATACAAGAATGTGGTTTGCAAGTACTTGGATATTTAATTTAGGCCTCCCATGGCAATTGGGAGCAAAGTTTTTCTTTAAATATCTTTTTGATGGAGATGCTTCATCTAATCTCCTTAGCTGGAGATGGGTCGGAGGACTGCAAACGAAGGGAAAACAATATCTTTTTTCATCATCAAACCTCAGAAAGTTTTCAAATAATAGATTTAATGTAGAAAAAATAAGTAATCAACAAATTTTTCTTGAAGAATCTAATCAAATCCCATTTGAAGATGAGATTTATAAAAATGATATGGATCCTAAATCAGATAATCTGATTATGTTTGAAAATGATTTGCACCTTGCAACCCTTAAAAATTTACTTCCAAGCTATAAAAAAGTATTTATTATTCTTTTAAAAGATGAACAAAGACAAATTGAATTGTCTGAATCTGTTTTAAAATTCAAACAAGATTTAATCTCTGAATTTGTAGAGCAATTTGATAATGTTGAACAGATTGATCCTTATTCACTGGAAAATACTCTTAAAAATACTAATGAAATAGACATTATTTATCCTGGAGTGGGAGAAAATTATGATTTCATAACTGAGTTTAAAAGTTTACACCATAAAAAAATTTTTAATCTCGTGAGGGATGAAGATTTATTTGCTTGGAAATTTGCTAAGAGAGGGTTTTTTAAATTTAAAGAAAATATTCCAAAAATAAATCAGAGAATATTGGAAAATTTTTCAAAAAATAATATTTAACTTAATTGAATTCCTAATCAGAAAAAAGAATTCATTGGGTCACTAAGTATAAATACTTAATTAGGCGCGACTTTTGCGGTTTAATCCACGATGGATACTATGACTAGTTATTTTTACTTAAGGATAATTTTTTTATAGTGCTTTCAACAATTCTTACCAAGTCGTTTAGCAAAGATACTGCTTTATTAATTCTTAGAGTAATAACTGGAACTGTTCTTATTCACCACGGTTATGAGAAATTAGCAAATATAGAAAATTTCGCTGATGCTTTTGTAAGACCATTACATCTCCCATTCCCAATATTTTTATCATACATAGCGGCATTCTCAGAAATAGGTGGTAGTTGGTTACTAATAATTGGCTTAGCCACAAGATTCGGAGCTTTAGCAATTGTTGGAACAATTTCTGTAGCTATATATCATGCACTTGTTACTTCAGGTTTTAATATTTTCTTACTAGAGCTTTTACTCTTGTATTTCGCTTCAGCAACTTCAATTGCATTAACAGGCCCAGGCAATTTCTCCTTAGATGAAGTTATTATCAGAATTTTGAAATCAGAAGATGAGGAGGAAATTCTACCTTCAACAAAAGCAAAATCTTCCAAGCAAGTTCAAGTTAAAGAAGAAACAAGTAAAGGTGGCTTATTTCAATTTTTGCAAGCGAACATACTCTCAGATACTTCAAGCTAACTTTTTAGGATAAAGGTTATTGATTAGCTCTAACCTTTTTCGATAACTGTTTCTCTTCTCAAGTTTTATCTTAATTGTTGCTTCAGAAAGACTTATAAATAGCCCTATAGCTGTTACCCAAGATAAAAAAATAAAAGGGTTTTCTGGAATTTCTGAGAAATTCATACGAATAATACTTCTTTTTTAAAACTGACTGATCAATATCTGTTTTTCAACCTAAATATACAATTTAGAAATATTTAAGGATTAATTTCAACTTTTTCCCATTTCTTAATCTTTTCCCAAAGATATCGTTTATGAACAGGCTGTTCTAATTTAAGAAGATCTACTGAATCGATTTCAAAATTTAGAACTACAAAATTTTCTGACTTGGGTAGATTGGATAATATTTCATAATTAGATTGGACTTTTGGGTTTATTTTCTCTCCAGGAGATCCCAAAAACCAGGAAGATTTTGATTTTTCTGATAATAAATCCCAATAATTTTTGTTATCACTTAATTCATGTATTTTTCCTTTGAATCTATATTGTGATTTGGTTTTCAAAAAGAACCATAATATTTCTGCATTAGGGTTAGATTTTAAATGCCCAATTTTTTCACTTCTTCTATCTGTAAAAATAATCATTGAGCTATCTTTATGCCATCCTCTAAAAACAACTGTCCTTAATCTTGGCTCATTTTCTTCGCTGATTGTTGCAAGCTGTATCCATCTATTAGAAGGTGATTTACCCTCTTTTTTTCTAGAAGATTTTAAATCTTGCCTCCAACTGGGTAAGTTGTTATCAGGCATTTAATTTAGGCAATATAAGACCACTTTTCTTTTTGTATTCTTCAAATGAATCATATTTTGAGAGCGATTTATCTTTTTTAATCATTCTTGGTAGAAAAACTATAGAGAAGAATATTGCAAGAATTACTAATGGTATTAAACTCATTGAAAGTATGGCGAATGACAGATAAATCAGTATTTCTCCAAGATAATTTGTATTCCTTATATTTTTGAAAAAGCCTTCTTTAATTAGATCTTTTTTTAATTTGAGAGAAAAATATTTTTGGGCATCACTAGCAAAGTGTAGAAACACACCAATTATATTTATAGATACAGATGCAGCTATTACGATATTTGGAACAGATTTTTGAGATGAGATAAGAATGTAGGGAGCTACCCAGTAACTTCCAAGGAAAATAAAACCAGTAACTGAAGTTAAAAAATTGATTTTTTCTTTAAAATAAGGATCTGGGAATATCTTTTCTTTTAGAAGCCAAAGTAATCCATAAGTACCATGCAGAGCTAAATAAACGTAGGGAGCGATCGTAAAATTATCAAAAACAATCATAAGACCTACCACTACAAATGCAGTGAGCCCCTTATGTAGATTAATTATTTGATTAAGTTTCATCTTTTTTAATAATCTAAAAAATGAAATTATTTTCTGTGGATATAACCTAGTTCGTCAAAGGTTTTAATGGGCGATACTGGATTCGAACCAGTGGCCACTACCGTGTCGAGGTAGTGCTCTACCACTGAGCTAATCGCCCCAATTGAGGAATTTTTAATCCCCCTTATAAGAAAATAGCAGGTTGCGTTTCATTTTCTAAGTAATTTAACTTTCCATCGCTCTCTTTTGGTTATTTCTAAATTTAGAATTTCGATAAATCCTTTATTTTCAAGTTCTAGTTTGTCGCCAATTTTTAGATTAATTGTTGGCTTATTAACTTTGCTTCCATTTAATCTGAGCATTCCATTTTCTATCCTTTCAATGATTTTGGTTCGTGATACCCTAAAGCCAGCTGATGCTATAGCATCTAATCTTGTTGAAGCTTCTACTGTATTGACAAGTTTTTTTGATCTTCCAGAAGGTATTTGTAATTCATCTATACCTACTACATTAACTTTTACTTTTACGTCTCTTAAATAAAAAATCTTTTCATCTAGATTCTTAATATTTGAATTATCAATTATCCCTTGTGCTCCCCTATCGCCAATAGTCCATATATCTCCAACTTTTATTTGATTTACCCCATTTTCAATTAAGAGGGATCTAAAGTCGTCTTGTGTAGCATTATCAAATAAAAAATTTCCATTAATTTTTATTCCTTGAGCTGGAAAATTACTTTTTAGCGTATTCTCTTCAGGAATATTATCTCCTCTAAAGCAAGCTATCCTAGATCTTTGAGACGAGGAGAATCCTCCATAAATAAAAAATTTGAAATCATTTAAATTTTCAAAATCTTTTAAAATCTCTTCGCAAACATAAGTTGAATTAAACCCAGTCCAATAAGTTTCCCAGTGTTTATAGGCTAAGTTAGCAACATTTATTAATTCCTCAGTTTCTTTTTTGTAGTTTGAATTTATTAAGATCTCTTTTAAGTCAATCATTTAGCCTTCTAAAAAAATTATATCTTTTGCTTCTGATTGTTTTATCAAAGACCATGGTAATTCAACTCCAATTTGATTTTCAAGTAGAACAAGCCATTTACCCTCTTTATTTAAATTAATAATCGATCTTAACTCTTTATTTCTATTAATGTTGATACTTGCAGAAGAAACAATGCTTCCTAAATATCCTGAACCCATTCCTAAAAGACCTCCAATTAATGATTCCCCGATGTTATTTAAACCAAGAAAACTGAAGGTAGATAAATTTGTCATATTAGAAAAAGCTATTCCAGCTATAAACCCAAATGGCATTAGCCATCTACTCATATCTTGTTGTCTGATCTTTCTATCAAGTTTAGGATTTAAGATTCTTATCTCTTCAAAATTTTGAGATTTGAATAAGATATTTGCTTTAGCATTGAGCAATTCTGTTTCGTCTGATGATATTTTCTCACTTATTGGTGGGATCAAAATAGCTTCAGAGAACATTACTGATTTTTCTTTGAAAACATCAAATAGCTGGATACATTTATCAATGTCTTCAAATATCACAATACTTTTAGTCAAATTTCAATCCTCAAATGTTTGTGTGTTATTCAAATTAATAAAATAAGATACATACACTATAGATTAAGTTAAAGTAAAAGATTAAAGAACCAATCTTAAATGACAAAAGTTCTCATTACAGATCCAATTGATCAAACAGGAATCGATATTCTTTCACAAGTTGCTCAGGTTGATCAGAAGATAGGAATCTCAGACACTGAGTTAGCTTCCATTATTAAGGATTATGATGCTTTAATGATTCGCTCTGGTACGCAAGTGACTGAAGAGATTATTAACTCTTCAAGTAAACTGAGAATCATTGGGAGAGCAGGAGTTGGAGTCGACAATGTAGATGTTAAGGCTGCTACTCAAAAAGGAGTCCTTGTTGTTAATTCTCCAGGGGGTAACACAATAGCTGCGGCTGAACATACTATAGCTATGATGTTGGCCTTATCTAGACATATTCCAATTGCTAATAGTAGTACTTTGCTAGGTAAATGGGAGAGAAAGAAATTCGTTGGGAATGAGCTTTATAAGAAAAAATTAGGTGTAGTAGGTTTAGGGAAAATTGGCGCTCATGTAGCGAAAGTTGCTAATGCATTAGGAATGGAAGTTTGCGGATATGATCCCTTTGTTTCAACTGAAAGAGCTCAACAAATCCAAGTTAAACTATCTGATCTAGAAGATTTATTCCAACAATCCGATTATGTAACTTTACATTTACCTCGTACACCAGAGACAGAAAATTTAGTAAATATGGAGGTGCTTAAAAGTATGAAAAGTAGCGCAAAATTAATTAATTGTGCTCGAGGAGGCTTGATTGACGAAGAAGCATTAGCAGAAGCTTTAAATAAATCATTGATTGGAGGGGCTGCAATAGATGTCTTTTCAAAAGAACCTTTGGAATCTAATTCACCACTTTTGAAGGTTGAAAAGAATCTTATTCTTACCCCTCACCTAGGAGCATCTACTCGGGAAGCACAAGAAAATGTAGCTGTTGACGTTGCCGAACAAATCCGTGATGTCTTGCTTGGATTATCTGCGAGAACTGCAGTTAACATACCAGGTTTGAGCCCTGATATTATGGATAGTCTAAAACCTCATTTGCAGTTGGCTGAAACAATGGGTCTGCTTATAAGCCAGCTTTCAGGTGGACAAATCCAAAAATTAGAGGTTAAGCTTCAAGGCGAATTTGTTCAACATCCTTCCCAGCCATTAATAATAGCTAGTCTGAAAGGGCTTCTAAGTAAAGCTTTAGGTGATAGGATCAATTATGTAAATGCTTCTCTAGAAGCAGATTCAAGAGGCATTTCAGTAGTCGAGAGTAAAGATGAGGCAAGACCTGAATTTGCTAGTGGATCACTTCAGTTAACCACTTTTGGAGATAATGGCGACCATAGCGTAGCAGGAAGCATTTTTGCTGATGGGGAATTAAGAATTATTAGTATTGATCAATATCCTGTTAATGTATCGCCAAGTAGATACATGCTTGTTACTAGGCATAGGGATATGCCCGGTATTATTGGTAAGCTTGGTTCTTTATTGGGTAGCAACAATGTAAATATTGCCTCAATGCAAGTTGGGCGCAAAATTGTTAGAGGGGAAGCTGTTATGGTTCTAAGTATTGATGATCCAATTCCTAATAAGTTGCTTGACACTATTATTGAAGTAGAGGGAATTACCAACGCTAATCCAGTTACTCTATAAAATGGATTAATCTATTAATGGCAATTAAAGATTGGTATAAACTAACTTTTCTGATAGAAAGTGATTCTGAAGAAATTATTATTTGGAAATTAAATGAGCTGGGAATATTTAGTTTTTCATTTGAATATTTAATTAAAAATGAAAATAAAAAAGAAGTGAATATATGGCTTCCAATTGATGATTGGGGCGAGAGTTCTAGAAGTGATTTTGAAAAAATAATTAGTAAACTTCTAAATATTAAACCCTCTAAGAATCAATTTTTTAACTGGAGTATTATTAAAGAGGAGGATTGGTTGACAAGCTGGAAGAAATATTGGGCTCCTGAATTAGTAGGAAATCATTTTTTAATATTGCCTTGTTGGATAAATCTAAATAAAAAGTATAAAGATAAGCAAATCATTAAAATTGATCCTGGAGCAGCCTTTGGTACAGGAAGTCATCCTTCGACTTATCTTTGCTTGGAAAAAATGGAGAATATTTTATTTTCTGATAAAAAGGTACTAGATATTGGCAGTGGTAGCGGGATTTTGAGTGTCGCCGCAAGATTACTTGGAGCTAAAGAGGTTTGTGCAGTGGATAATGATTATTTAGCTATAAATTCAACTAACTCTAATTTTCAACTGAATTTCGGTAATTTAAACAATTTAAATACATATTTGGGATCTTTTAATGAGGTAATTTTAAAAAATCAACTCACACAATTTGATTTTGTTTTATGCAATATTCTTGCTGAAGTAATAAAAGAAATGATTCCTAATATTTATAATTGTTTGACTAATAATGGGAAAGTCATTTTCAGTGGAATTCTGAATTCACAAAAAGATGAAATTATAAAAATATTAATCCAGAATGACTTGAAATTAATGGATGTATCAACTAGAAAAGATTGGGCATGCGTTTCTGCACAAAAAGCCAGCAATCCAACCTAAGTATAAGTTTTTCTTATAGATACTCTTTCATACATTTTATTGTGTCATTTTTTACTTCAAAATCTCACATATCGACCTAATCGATGTTAAAAATGTATTTGATAGGTATTAATTACCAACAATTTTTTATTTAAATGGCTTCTTACAAAGTTACTCTCATCAGCGAAGGTGAAGGCCTCAATTCAACTATTGAAGTACCTGATGACCAATACATCCTCGATGCGGCTGAAGAACAAGGTATCGACCTTCCTTATTCCTGCAGAGCTGGAGCATGTTCAACATGTGCTGGAAAAGTTACTTCAGGTAGTGTTGATCAGTCTGATCAAAGTTTCTTGGATGACGACCAACTAGAGGCTGGTTTTGTTCTTACTTGTGTTGCTTATCCAACATCTGACGTAACAATTACAACTCATGCTGAGGAAGAATTGTACTAATTATAAAAATTTAACTTTTCTAAGTTGATTATTGATTATTTCTCTGCCACCCTCTATGAAGGTGGCTTTTTTTTGTTAATGGATAAATTTGAATTTTTCAAGACTGGTAGTGTTCAATCAAGTTATGGAGGTCAGTACAGTTATAAGGTGATTGGCCCATGTTGCAGACTTTATGATAGGGAAGATTTACCTTGGCCCTGCTCAAGGCTTGCTTGGAGAAGTAAGGAGCCTAGTTGGAGAAGAATAGGGTCTAGGTTCGTTGCTGATATGGCTTCAAGAAAATGCCCATCTTACTCAGTTCAGATTTTGGAGCCTGGATCAAAACCTGTTGAGACAGTTATAACTCTTTTTTCAAAGAAATTTTCTTCTGATATACAAGAATGGTGGTATAGCAAAAAACCAGGCTCAAAAGAGCCTGGTAATATCTTCCCTTCTGAAATTGGTTAGTTTTAAATATTATGCTTTTGGCTTTGGAGGCATGTAACCTTTTAAGCCAGTGCATTCAAGACTATCAATTGTATTAACTCCAGTTTGTGAGTTAGTTCCACTAGCTCTTTCACATAAAGATTTTCTCTGAGAGAGATCAAGATTTGCATCAGTAAAGTCTGCCCCATCAATAATTGCTCCATCAAAAACACTTTTCATTAGCTCACCATTGGTAAGATTTGCATCTGTAAAATCGGCATTATCAAAGCGTGTAGCATATGCAATGAGGTCGGTCATATTGGCTCCTTTAAAACTAGAGTTTTTTGCAGTCGTCACGCTCATATATGCACCTTGAAGATTAGCTTCTCCTAAATCTTGATTAGATAAATCATATTTAACATATTCAGTATTATGAAGGTCAGCACCGTGAAGATCATCTTTTAGAACGTCAACTGATGAAGGATCACTAGGATAGAGTGCATTTGCAGATATTGGATTAATAAGTAACCCAATAATTAATGGAAGAAAAATAAGTAGTCTTTTAAAAGACTTATGTAGTGATGAAAAAATAGAGACCATTTCGATCGACATCAAATAGAAAAACCTAAGACTATTATTTCATGGGTTGGTCATTTACAACGCTCCTGCTAACGAACTGTTGCAGTTTATTTAATTTCTGCAGTTAGAAAATCTTTAGCAAGGTGAGTATTTGGGAAAACTTTTTGCGCCTCTTTAAGCAGATCACTTGGTGTAATTGAATTTTTATTAGTGTATCTTGGACTTAAATGAGTGATAATTAATTTTTTTGTATTAGATAATAATGCTGTTTTCGCAGCCATAATTGTTGTGGAATGTAATTTTTCATAGGCCATGCTCTCATCCTCCTGAGAAAATGTTGATTCATGTACAAGTAAATCGGCATTTTTTGATAATGACACCGCTGATTCGCTAAAGACAGTATCTGTGCAATATACAAAACTTTCACCTTTTCTTGGAGGTCCGCAGAATTCTTTTCCGTCAAATGACCTCCCATCTGCTAATACGACTTTTTTACCTCGTTGCAATTCAGAATAAATTGGCCCAGGTGGTATTTTGAAAGTCTCTGCCTTTTTGATATCAAATATACCTGGTTTATCTTTTTCACTAACTCTATAACCATAAGCAGGTATTTTATGTTTAAGACAGGCGCAGTTAACTTTTATTTTGTTATTTTCGAATAGGATTTTTTTTTCAGAAGCAAAATTTTCAACTTCCACAAAATGCAATGGGAAGGATAACTTGCAAAAACTACTTTTAAGTGCAGAATTTATAAAACCTCGTAGTTCTGAAGGGCCATAAATTTCAATGCTCGTACAGTTACCTGATAAACCTAGGGTAGCCAATAGACCAGGTAAACCATAAACATGATCTCCATGCATATGGGTAATAAATATCTTCTTGATTTGCGAAGATTTAATATTACTCTTCATTATTTGATGTTGTGTTCCCTCTCCACAATCAAAAAGCCAAACTTCTGATGACTGTGATAACTTAAGCGCTAGGGAAGATACATTTCTCGTTAGAGAAGGAACTCCTGAGCTTGTTCCTAAGAAGGTAATATTCACTTATTTATGATATTTTTATTTTGATATCTAGATTAAATCTAGACTTTTAGTCAAACTTAGGCAAATTAAGAATTTGTTTTTCAAACAAAGTGATACCAAAATTAAAAAAAATCTTTTGTAAATCGTGTTTGATAAGTACTATATTTTTCTGTGTGTTTCAAAATGAAACAGTTATTGCTTCGAAAGAGCCAATAATAAGGGTTTTGATATCAAAAAATAACAATATAAGAATTAGATCAGATAAATCAATTCCTCTAATCATAAAGGGAAATTTTTTCTCAAATAAAAAAATAAAAGGTTTAACTTTGAAAAATGAGAAAAATAGAAAAATTTTATATTTTGATAAGAATAAACAAAAAAAATATGATTTAAAAAGTAATCAAAAATTTCAAGTTAGATCCTCTGATGGGAGAGGTATCTGGGTGGGTCAGAAAAGATTTTCTGGTAAGTTGAATCTTTTTGTTCTTGATTCAGAAATATTGGTCGTAAATGTTCTAGGAATTGAGAAATATTTAAGTAGCGTAGTAGGCTCTGAGATGCCAACAAAATGGCCTATAGAAGCATTGAAAGCTCAAGCAATCGCTTCAAGAACTTATGCTTTAAAGCATAAGGGAAATAATTTATTTGACATAGATTCTACCCAGAGAAATCAAGTTTATAATGGCCTAGAGTCAAGAACTTACAAAACTAGAAGAGCTGTTAGAAGCACAAGATCTCTAGTTTTGACATATAAAAATAAATTGATTAATGCTTTATTTCATAGTAGCTCAGGAGGTATGACAGAAAATAGCCAAGATGTATGGAAAAATGAATATCCATATTTATCCAGCGTTAAAGATTTTGATAAAAAAAACCCAAAATTTATGTGGCAAAAAACGTTCTCAAATCAGGAATTAGTTAATTTGTTCCCCAAAATTGGGGGAATAAAAAATATCGAAATTTTAAATATAACTAAGACTGGGAGAGTAAAAAATGTAAGACTTGATGGAGCTTATGGTTCTGATCAAATTTCTGGGGTAGATTTAAGAAAAAAATTAGGACTAAATAGTACTTTTGTAAGATTTAAATTAATTAAAGAACAAAGTACTAATTTACCCACAAAAAAAGGTTTAGTAGTTTTTGGGCAGGGATCTGGACATGGAGTAGGAATGAGTCAATGGGGGGCAAAATATATGGCTTCTAAAGGCATAAAAGCTGAAAAAATACTAAAGCATTACTACAGGGGTGTACAGATCAAACCTTTTAGAAAAGATTTCCAATAAAAATTATTTGGCATTAAGTACTAACTTAGGATTCAAATTAGTTTGTTCTTTATTTAAAAAGCCTATCCCAAGTAGATTTTTTCTTTTATCTATTACCTTGATTGGTTTTTTATAATCAAAAGTTTTGCTTTTATTAAAAAAATTAATATCAATTTTAATTGCTCTTCCAGTTTGCCAAAAATTAATTTCTTCTTCTTTATTTAAGACAAATGTTGAAATATGACTAAGAGCAGAAATTGTTGGGATAATAAAATTTACAGCATTTTTTTTACTTTTTTCTTTTTCTATATCAGATATTTTTATAGAGTTTTGTTCATCAAAGCCACAAGCTGAAATTCTTTTAAGTTCTAGAAGGCAACCCTCCGAATTTAGGATTTTGCCCAAATCTCTTGCAATTGACCTTATATATGTACCTGCGGAACATTTAATTTTTATTTCTATGATTCCGTTTTTTTGATCCCATTTAATTAAATTAAGTTCGTCTATTGTTACTTCTCTTTCTGCTAATTCAAAATTTTCCTTCCTAAAAGATTTTTTATAAGCTCTTTCTCCATTAATGTGCACACTAGATACTTTAGGCGGAATTTGTTTAATTATTCCTCTAAATTTATTTAAATATTGATCTAATTTCTCATCACTGATTTTAGGCCAATCTTTTTGATTAATTATTGCTCCATGAATATCATCAGTATTAGTTTTTACTCCTAATTTTATTTGACCTATGTAAGTCTTTCCCTGAGGAAGATATTGAATAAATCTTGTTGCACTACCTATTGCAATTGGTAATGTTCCTGTAACTTGTGGATCAAGAGTTCCTGTGTGCCCAACTCTTTTTATATTCATCAACTTCCTTATTTGTTTAACACAATCGTGAGAAGTACAACCTCTCTCTTTATTAAGTACTAAGAATCCATCTTTAGTTTCCATTTTTAATATTAAGAATACATTGAGAAAGATTTGCTACCATCCTATGATTTTTGTATAAGAAACTTTAAGGTAAGAAATTGAAAAATAATAAGTTTATATTAAAAGAGTTTTTAGATAATGCTTTTAATTTGAAATCTCATTTAATGGAACACTTATCTATTAAAGAATGTGATTTAGATGGATTCCTTGCAAATGCAAAGATGAATTTGGCAAATTCACATCCTGGTGATGCACTTCGTGATGTATCTGATTTTTATAGTGAGATCATAGGAGATAGGCACATAGCTGACTTAGCTGCTTGGCATATTTCAAGTAAACATTATATAGCTGATACCTTAAAATTGCAGCAGAGATTTTCTAGGGGTTTAGTTTTAGATTTTGGAGGAGGGATTGGTACACATGCTTTAGCTAATGCAATGTCTTCAAAAGTTGAGCATGTTTTTTTTGTAGATATTAATAAAACAAATAGAAACTTTGTTCAATACAGGGCTAAGGAATTAGGTGTTGAAAAAAAAATTACTTTTTGCGAGACAATTAAAGATACACAAATTTCGAAATTTGATACTGTAGTCTGCCTCGATGTTTTAGAACATCTCGCGGATCCAGCTTCCCAAATAGAAGTTTTCAATAGGATTATGGATTCAAAATCTATTGCTTTATTTAATTGGTATTTCTATAAAGGAGAAAAAAATGAGTATCCGTTCCATATAGATGATGATAAGGTTGTTGAAAGATTTTTTAATACACTTCAATCAATTTTTTTGGAAGTTTTTCATCCTATTCTTATAACTACAAGAGCTTATAAGAAAATTAAATAACTATATTTACTCTCTTTCTATTTTTTAAATTTCTTTTAATGCTTTCAAAACTTACTGTTCCTTCTTTGAGTGCAAAAAGTGTATCATCTTTGCCTTTTCCGACATTAATTCCTGGCAAAAAGGATGTTCCTCTTTGGCGAATTAAAATTGCTCCAGCAGTAACTTTTTCTCCACCATAAGCTTTAACTCCCAATCTTTTGGAATTTGAATCTCTACCGTTTCTCGTAGAACCTGTTCCTTTCTTATGTGCCATTAGAAATGTTTAATTTGTAGATTTTTCGGATTTTGGTTTAGTTTCCTTTATTGTGGTTTCCTTTTTTGAAGAAGACTTTGGAGAACTTTTACCTATTGAAATTGATTTTACCATAACTCTTGTAAGTTCTTGTCGGTGTCCCATCTTTCTTCTAGTCTTTTTTTTAGGCCGCATCTTATAAACGAGAACTTTCTTATCTCTTCTATGTGAAACTACCTCTAACTCGATTTTTGCATCTTTAACGTAAGGTTTACCAATATTAATTGAGTTTTTATCCTTTAAAAGTAAAACCTTATCTAGTGTAATTTTATCTTTCTCCTTAGCATTTAATCGGTCTATGTCGTAGTATCTGTCAACTTCGAACCAAAATTGTTGACCAGAAGTTTCTGCTATTGCGTACAACTCATTACTTTTAGAAGAATTGTTTGAAGAGTTTTTAGAATTTGTCATGTTTTGAAGACGCTATCAGGCTCAAATTTTTAATTTGATTTAGCCAAATGAGCAATCATATATGTTTGTTTATTTTCTTATTTTGTAGTGTAATAAGTCAAGGGTTGTTTTAAATCTATTATATCAATTTGAGGAACCATAACCATGGCAGCGAGAAAAACATATATTTTAAAACTCTATGTTGCAGGAAATACTCCTAATTCAATGAGAGCATTGAATACTTTAAGAGAGATTTTAGAAAATGAATTTAAAGGGGTTTATGCTTTAAAGGTTATCGATGTACTGAAGCAACCACAGCTTGCAGAAGAAGATAAAATTCTAGCTACACCAACATTAGCTAAGATTTTACCTCCACCAGTTAGAAAAATAATTGGCGACCTCTCCGATAGGGAGAAAGTTTTAATTGGTTTGGATTTACTTTTTGATGAATTAACTGAAACTGAATATAGTGGAGATAAATAACACTTAGAAAACTTTTTAGAATTAAAAATAAGTATTAAATTTATTTTTATTTAATTTTTGAAAAAAACTATGAAAGATAAGAAATTTGGCAAATCTAATAAAATGCAAGTTCAAAAATTACCTACCGGTATAGAAGGCTTTGATGATGTATGTAGAGGCGGCCTGCCTGCATCGCGAAGTACTCTCGTTAGTGGTACCTCAGGAACTGGAAAAACTGTTTTTTCGCTTCAATACTTGCACCATGGAATTTGCAATTTTGATGAACCTGGGATTTTCGTTACATTCGAAGAATCACCATTAGACATAATAAGAAATGCGGCTAGCTTCGGATGGGATTTGCAAGAATTGATTAATCAAAATAAGTTATTTATATTGGATGCTTCTCCTGATCCTGACGGTCAAGATGTCGCGGGAAATTTTGATTTATCTGGTCTTATTGAGAGAATTAGTTATGCGATAAGAAAATATAAAGCTAAAAGAGTAGCAATCGATTCAATTACTGCTGTTTTTCAACAATATGATGCCATTTATGTTGTTAGAAGAGAAATTTTCAGACTAATTGCAAGATTAAAAGAAATAGGGGTAACAACAGTTATGACTACAGAAAGGGTAGATGATTATGGACCTATTGCTAGATATGGTGTGGAAGAATTTGTATCTGATAATGTTGTCTTATTGAGGAATGTTCTGGAGTCAGAGAAGAGAAGAAGAACATTAGAAGTGTTGAAATTAAGGGGTACTGTACATATGAAAGGTGAATTTCCATTCACTATGGGTATGGATGGTATAAGTGTCTTTGCCCTTGGAGCAATGAGACTTACGCAAAGATCTTCAAATATTAGGATAAGTTCTGGAGTTAAAGATCTTGACGATATGTGTGGAGGAGGTTATTTCCAAGATTCCATAATCCTCGCTACAGGGGCTACTGGTACAGGTAAGACAATGCTTGTATCAAAATTTGTAGAAGATGCTTATAACAATAAAGAAAGAGCAATACTGTTTGCGTATGAAGAATCTAGGGCTCAATTGCTTAGGAATGCAACTAGTTGGGGAATCGACTTTGAAGAGATGGAAAGTGATGGATTATTAAAAATTATTTGCGCATATCCTGAATCAACAGGTTTGGAAGATCACTTACAGATCATCAAAACTCAAATTAATCAATTTAAACCTAAGAGAATGGCAATAGACTCTCTCTCTGCATTGGCTAGAGGTGTAAGTTTGAATGCATTTAGGCAGTTTGTAATCGCAGTCACTGGTTATACAAAGCAAGAAGAAATCGCAGGTTTTTTTACAAATACTGCAGAAGAATTTATGGGCAGCCACTCTATCACAGATTCTCATATATCAACCATTACAGACACTATACTCTTACTTCAATATGTAGAGATAAAAGGAGAAATGGCTAGAGCTTTAAATGTATTTAAAATGAGGGGATCATGGCATGATAAACGAATAAGAGAATTTATTATTACTAATAAAGGCCCTGAAATTAAAGATTCTTTTTCTAACTTTGAACAGATATTTAGTGGTGCACCTCATAGAGTTATTCCCGATCAAAATGTCCAAAATGTTTTTAAGGGTTTAGATAATAATTAGAGGATTCCTGAGTTTTCGGAGCCTGAAAAAGTTTCATTACTATTAATAGTCTGAGTCAATAATTCATCTTTATCAGATTGCGCTAAAGCTAAATCAAACCAAAAAGTTGTTCCAACTCCTAATTCACTGGCCATACGAATTTCCCCACCATGTTTTTCAATTATTCCACGCACTATGGATAAACCTAAACCTGTCCCTTGCTCAGTATGAACTGAATTCTCCACTCTATAAAAACGGTCAAATATCTTTTCTTGATCCGCTTGAGATATCCCAGAACCAGTATCAGCAATCTCAATTCTTACTTTTGGCAATGGTGAAACTAACTCGCATTGTGGGGCTTCATCATTACGATTGCTTGGGGGTAAAGCAGGACAGGAATCTGGCCAGGTATAAGCTCTTATCATTAGGTTGCTATCTTTAGGACTGAATTTCAATCCATTACCAAGCAAATTATCAAAAACTTGTAAAAGTAAATCAAAATTTCCAAGAATTGAAGGGATTGTTTCTTCTATATCATGGGCCAATGAAACATTTTTTTCTGTCGCATTAAGTCTGTAATTTCTGAGAGTCTGTTCTATTGCTGGTTTTATATCCATTTCTTCAAGTTGAATTATCTTGCCAGACTCTAGTCTTGATAAATCCAATACATCATTCACAAGTCTTGTTAACCTATCAGTCTCTGAATTTGCAATACCAAGAAATTCAAGTTGTTCTTCATTAGAGAGCTGGTCTTTTAAATCATGTAACGTTTCTACGTAACTTTTAATATTAAACAGTGGTGTTCTTAATTCATGCGAAACATTACTAATAAATCTGTTTTGTGCGGCATTTAATTCTACTTCTCTCGTTAGGTCTTGAATTGTGACGGCAATGCCTTTTAATTCAACTTTATTTGTATCTAATACTGACTGTAAGACAATTCTTAGGGTTCTAGCCGGTTCTCCTAAGCTAAACCTTAAATCATCTTTCTCTTTTTCTCTATTTAAAATAGATTCAATATTTGTATGTAAATCATTAGACAATATTTCTGGGATCTCATTTAAAAAATATTTTCCTTCTAAGAATCTTCCTTCCCATCGAAATAATCTTTTTGCTGTTGGATTAGTGAGTACGATCTTACCTTCGGAATCCAACAATATTGCACCATCAGCCATTGTGGCTATAAGTGATTCCTGCTTTATTTGAGCAGCTTTAAGTTCCTCAATGTTTGCCTCGTCATAATTTTCTAACTGAGTTGCCATTCTGTTAAATCCATTTAAAAGTTCTCCTAGATCTCCTGTCATAGGTAAAGAAATTCTGGATTTAAAGTTTCCTTTTGAAATTTCTCTAACACCTCTTACTAATTCCCTTACTGGTCTGGTAATTGTGAGAGCATTAAATACAGCTCCAAGTATTACTAAAACCCAAATAGAGATAAATACTGCTATCGTTACTTCTCTTGTAAGTGCGGCACTAGCTAGTGCTTTTTTATTAGGTGTAACTCCTAATGCTAAAGTCCCAAGGTATTTACCTTTCCACAACATTGGAACAAAAACATCTGTTACTTGCCCTTGAGGTGTAACATGCTGCCTGACTAGTGGAAATTGAGGTCTTTTCTTTAATTCAGATGGAAGTTTTAATTTTCTTGTGAGCTGGAAACGACTATCTGAACTCGTGGGAGTTGCACTAATGGGTATACCAAGTTGTACTATATCTTCAGCATCAGTAAAAAAGATATAACGTAGATTGCGACTTGATCTCCAAAACTTTTCAGCTACATTAGAAATTTCTTTTTTTTGATTATTAGCAACTAATTCCGTCACATTTCCTGATAATAATAATCCAAGATCTCTTGCATATCTAGTATCGTTCATTCCTGCATCTCTTTGAATGCTATTTAGCGCAAAAAAAGTTATTCCTGTCATTAAAAGGCTTACAACGAGAGTTGCTATTGCTAATAATTTTGTTCTTAAACTAAATCCACTCCACCAAGCCAGAATTCTTTCACTCCAATAGTTATTATTAATTTCTCCAGTATCTGGGATGTTATTTTCTCTATTTTCTCGATTATTGGTATTTACCATAAGCTTATGTCTCCTTAGAATAATTTTCTCTAACTTGATGGCCAATATCATTTCTAAAGTAGATACCATCAAAATGTATTTCTTTTAAGTTTTTGTATGCTCTTTCAAAAACTTTATCAAAATCCTTATCTTGACATACAATGCTTAATACCCTTCCACCATTAGTTATTAATTCCCCATTTTTACTTGAAGTACCTGAGTCAAAAATTTGACAATCATTGGAGTCTATTTTCCCTATTTTTATTGGAAAGCCAGTTTTGTACTCTTGAGGATAACCTTTTGAAGTCGCTATTACACAACCACTAACCTTATCAGGGGTAGGAATTTTTTCATCACCAGTTAAATTTCCCATTGAACATTTTTCTAAAAGAAATACAAAATTTTTATCCATCAAAGGCATAATGGTTTGGCATTCCGGATCACCAAATCTGCAGTTGTATTCTATAACTTTGGGCCCAGATTTTGTGATCATTAATCCAAAATAAATTACTCCTTTGTAATCAATATTTTTTTTATTTAGTTCATCTATTGTAGGTTCAATTATCTCTTTGGTGATTCTATTAAGGTCATCTTTTGTTAATAGTGGAGCGGGAGAATAGGCGCCCATTCCTCCGGTATTTGGACCTTTATCATTTTCATTGAGACGTTTGTGATCTTGAGCAGTTGGAAGTAAGACGTATTTTTCTCCATCACATAGAGCAAAAACTGAAACTTCTGGACCCTGAATTTTTTCTTCTAAAACTACTACATTCCCAGAGTTGCCAAACTTTCCATTAAATATTGATTCAGCTGCACTAAAACATTCATCTTTTGAATCGGGAATAAACACACCTTTACCTGAAGCTAGACCATCCGCTTTAACAACCAATGGGATAGAGGATGAATGGATAATTTTTTTTGCTTCTTCTAAAGAATTTACTTTCCAAAAGTTTGCCGTCGGAATCTTTGCGCCTTGCATAAATTCTTTAGCCCAAGATTTGCTATATTCCAATTTTGCTCCATCTTTACCTGGCCCAAATACATTGAAGTCATTTTCGCGTAGAAAATCTGCTAATCCATTAGCTAATGGTATTTCTGGTCCTATTACAATGAAATCAATTTTTAAAAAATTAAGATTTTCTACTAATAAATTCTTATTGTTAAAATCAATTGCTATTCTTTCACATTTGTTTATTCTATCTGATCCAGCGTTACCGGGGCTCAAATAAACTTTTTTGACTAATTCATTTTTCTGAATAGCCCAAGCCAAAGAATTTTCTCTTCCCCCATTTCCAATTATTAAGATATTTTCTAATCTATTAAAGCCTTTGGAACTTGATAAGTTAATACTCATAAATTTGTTTTTTGAGGGTTATGAGGTTTAGATGAATAATCAGTTAAAATGAGATTAACTATTTGAAAAAGTTGATCTCCTAATAAATATGTTAATTACAAATCACACTTTTAGTATTCAAATGAGGTTTTAAAGTAATGAATAATAAAAATGAATTAATTTATGAGGGCAAAGCAAAAAAAGTTTTTTCTCATGATGATGAAGATAAAGTAATTATTGAATTTAAAGATGATGCTACAGCTTTTAATTCATTGAAAAAGGCTAAATTCGAAGGCAAGGGAAAACTTAATTGCCAAATAAGTACAAGAATTTTTGAACTTCTTATAAAAAAGAATATCCCAACTCATTTTATTGAACTCAAAAATGAAAATACAATGATTGCAAAAAAAATAAAAGTAATCCCCTTAGAAATAGTTTTGAGAAATATCGCTTATGGTTCTTTATGCAAACAAACTACAATTAAATCTGGCACTGTCCTAGCAAAACCATTAATTGATATTTATCTTAAAAATGATGAACTTAATGATCCTTTAATTACAAAAGAAAGAATTGAATTAATGGATATATTAAACATTGAAGATTTGGATATCATAATAAACTTAACTCTAAAAATTAATTTAATCTTAAAAAATTTTTTTAAAAAAATAAAGCTAAAACTTGTAGATTTCAAGCTGGAGTTTGGATACGATTTGAAAAATAATATTCTACTTGGGGATGAAATAAGTCCTGATAATTGTAGATTGTGGGATCTCAATCAGCAAAATGATACAATTGTAAGTCTAGATAAAGATAGATTTAGAAATGATTTAGGTGGTTTAATTGAGGCCTATAGTGAAATTAACCGAAGAATAAACGAATTCATTTAATAAGATTCACTATGCAATACTCCATTTAGCTTAATCGAAAAATATTATGCAAAAAGACTTTAAAAAATTTAAAAAGGTATTCACCAATCTTGCATGTTCGCCTTTGATTTTGATAGCAAATAATCTTGAACTTGCTGCCAAATATTTGCCTAATGACTTCGAGCAATCAATCACAAACTCAGAAATAAACAAAACTAATAACTTTACGTTTCAAGGTTTTGATAATGAACAAGAAAAAAATTTATTGTTTGCAGAAAATCATGAAAATGTAAATGAAGAAAGTGTTCTTATTTCTGAAATAATTATTGAAGGTTGGGAAAATCATCCTGAAGGTAGAAAACTTGAATTAGCTGCATATGATTCGATGAGTATAAAGCCAGGAGATATTGTTGATAATAAAAAATTAAAACAAGACCTAAGTGCAATATATTCTAGTGGTTGGTTTTCGGGAGTCAAAGTAAAGTCACAAGATGGGCCATTAGGAGTAAGGTTAATTGTAAATGTAGTCCCTAATCCAATATTAAGGAAAGTACAACTTGAACCAATAAACTCAGTAATTTCTGATAATTATATAGATAAAATTTTCAAGAATTTTTATGGGACAACCCTTAACTTAAAAGAATTGCAATCCAAGATAGATATAATAAAAAAACGTTATGAAAGTGAAGGTTATTCGTTAGCAAGAATTACTGGTCCAGAAAGAATATCTTATAGCGGGATAATAACTTTAAAGGTTTTTGAAGGTATCATATCTGATGTGAAATTAAGATTTCCAGGATCTGATGGGGAATCAATTATTAATGGAAAACCTAGAAAAGGAAAAACAAAAGACTGGGTCATAAAAAGAGAACTCAAAACAAAACCAGGCACTATATTTAATAGAAAAATTTTAGAAGCTGATATTGGTAGACTTTATGCCACATCATTGTTTGATGATGTAAAAGTTTCTCTTGGTCCTGATGATTTAAATCCTGGCCAAGTTATTATCTTTTTAGATTTGAGCGAGCAAAGAACTGGATCTTTAACCGGTGGAATTGGTTATGCCAGTAATTCAGGTATATTTGCCTCAATTGGTTTGCAAGAAACGAATGCACTTGGTAGGGCGTGGTCAACTAATATCAATCTAAATTTTGGAGAGTATTCAACGACCTATAATTTTTCTTTATCTGATCCATGGATTAAAGGAGATAAACATAAAACTTCTTTTAGAACAAATATTTATCTGAGTAGAAATTATCCACAAGAATTTACGAGTGAAAAAAATGGAAGAATATACGCTGTTGATGACACAAATACTTCAACTTCTGATACTTTTTCATCAATAGTTTTAGAAACCACAGGTGGTGGGTTTTCTTTTGCTAGGCCTCTCAATGGTGGAGATCCATTTAAGCTTGCCAAATGGAGAGTCCTTGCAGGTATGAATTTTAAGAAAGTAAAGATGATTGATGGTGATGGGAATAAAAAGCCATATGGTGATATGACGCCGACAACAGGTAATATTAGCGATATTATTTGTATTGGATTTACTCCAAATGATGGTTCATGCCCTGCAGAAAATACATTAGTAAGTATTATTGCAAGTACATCTAGAAACAATTTGAATAATTCTGTAAATCCAACTTCAGGAAATAAATTTACCTTTGGTACTGAACAATTTGTTCCATTAGGTGATAACTCTCCAACTTTTAATAGAATGAAAGCTTCATATTCATATTTTATACCAACAAAATTGATAAATTTAACTAAAGCATGTAGGTCAAGTGACTCTAACAGTGAAAATTGTCCCCAAGCTATTGGTTTTCAATTTCAGGCCGGAACTATTATTGGGCAATTACCTCCTTATGAGGCATTTTGTCTGGGAGGAACATCATCCGTCAGAGGTTGGGGATCTTGTGAGTTGGCAGTAAGTAAAAGTTTTGTTGAGGGAACAGCAGAATATAGATTTCCAATTTGGAGAATGTTATCAGGAGCTTTTTTCGTTGATGCAGGAAGTGATTTAGGTTCTCAAAAAGATGTCAAAGGAAAGCCAGGTAAATTATTACAGAAATCCGGTTCAGGTTTTTCGGTTGGAGGAGGAGTTGGAGTGAAAACTCCAATTGGTCCATTAAGATTAGATGTTGCTAGTAAGGATCTTAATGGAGATTGGAGATATACACTTGGAGTTGGATGGAAGTTTTAAGTGTTTTCTTGGCCTACTAATTACGATTCTTGCTATACCTTGGCTGGCGCAATTTCCAAAGAAGGTATAGGCCTTCATAGTGGAGAAAAAACAAGAGTTAAGATTTCTTCTTTTGAAAAAGAAGGATATTATGTATCTTTCAGGGAAAAACCTAATGAGATTTTTAAGTTAAGTCAAGATTTAATTGGAAGTACAATGCTTTGTACGGCGGTTAAATTAGGAGGAAAAAATTTATACACTATTGAACATTTATTGGCTGCAATGGCAGGGTGTGGTTTAAATTACATACATATTGAGGTAGACGGGAAAGAGATTCCCCTTTTGGATGGATCGGCAATTCAGTGGGTTCGAGAGTTTGAAGAAGTTGGGATAAGAAAGGCACCTAAACCAGATAATTTCTTTAGAGAGATTAATAAATCAATTCTTTTAAATAAAGAGGATTCAGTGATAGCCGCAACTCCCTCTAAAAAAACTATAATTATATCCACAATAAGTTTTTCCTATAAAGCAATTGGAAATCAAACTTTTGTGATTGATTTAAATCCAAAAAATTTTGTTGAAATGATTGCTCCAGCAAGAACATTTGGTTTTAAGGATCAATTTCAAGAATTAGGTGAACTTGGATTGATAAAAGGAGGCAGTTTGGAAAATGCACTTGTTTGTGATGGTGATGAATGGGTTAATCCACCATTAAGATTTGATAATGAACCAATAAGACATAAAATTTTAGACCTTATTGGGGACTTGGCTTTGGTAGGGTTACCTAAGGCTCAAATTTTAGTTTATAAAGGATCTCATTCTTTAAATGCTTTATTGGCCTCATCACTAAAAATTTAATTTTATTTTTAATTATTTTGGAAAAGAAATTATCCAGTGAAAATAATCAACTCTCCTCTGAGAAAATACTAGGTTTATTGCCTCACAGATATCCTTTTGCCCTTGTGGATAAGGTTATAGAGAATATTCCAGGGGAAAGGGCGGTTGCAGTTAAAAATGTAACAATAAATGAGCCTCAATTTCAAGGACACTTTCCTGAAAGACCTTTAATGCCTGGAGTGCTTATTGTTGAATCAATGGCCCAAGTTGGAGGAATAATAGTAACTCAAATGCCTGATCTCCCCAAAGGTCTTTTCGTTTTTGCGGGAATCAATAATGTAAAATTCAGGAAACCTGTTGTACCTGGAGATCAATTAATAATTTCTTGTGAGTTATTGAGTATTAAAAGACAACGATTTGGCAAGGTTAAAGGAGAGGCACATGTTGAGGGAAAGTTGGTTTGTTCCGGAGAATTAATGTTCTCATTAGTTGATTAAGGATATGGAGTATAAAAACACTGAAATAAAGTCAAGTCTTAGTGGTGTGAAAGTGCACCAAAATTCTTATGTTGATCCTAGTGCAGAATTACATGATGGGGTCGTAATTTCTCAAGGTGCTATTGTCGGTCCAAATGTGACTATTGGTGCAGGAACTGAAATAGGGCCAAATGCTGTTATTACTGGAAAAACTCAAATTGGGATTAATAATAAAGTTTTCCCAAATGTTTATATAGGTCTAGATCCTCAGGATCTTAAATATAAAGGTGCCCCTACTGAAGTGATTATTGGAGATAATAATACTTTCAGAGAATGCGTAACTATTAATAAGGCAACTAATGAAGGCGAAAAAACTATTATTGGTAATAATAATTTGTTAATGGCATACACTCATATAGGTCATAATTGTGAATTGGGGAATGGGATAGTTATATCAAATAGTGTGCAAGTTGCAGGCCATGTAAAGGTTGAAGATAAAGCTATTATTGGTGGATGTTTAGGTATTCATCAATTTGTACATATTGGATTTTTGGCAATGATTGGAGGAATGACTAGAGTAGATCGAGATGTCCCCCCTTTTTGTTTAGCTGAAGGACATCCAGGAAGATTGAGAGGTTTGAATAGGATTGGCATTAAAAGAAGTGGTTTAATGGACAACAAGGATTTTGACTTAAAATTACTTCAAAATACTTGGAATCTTCTTTTTAAATCTAATGATTCGATTTCAAATTCATTAGAAAAAGCAATGAAAGGCAAATTAGATCTTTCATCTTCAAAATTATGTAATTTTTTAAAAGAGTCAATATCTAAACAAAGACGAGGACCAATGCCTACAGTAAATTTATGAATAAAAAGATATTTATAAGTACTGGAGAAGTCTCTGGTGATTTGCACGGAAGTTTGTTATCAAAAGCATTATTAGAGGAAGCTAAAAAAAAATCTATAGATTTAGAAATTTGCGGATTAGGTGGGGCAAGGATGAAGAAAGAAGGTGTAAAAATTCTTCAAGATACTACATCAATTAGTGCAATAGGGATTTGGGAGGCTTTACCTCTTATTCTGCCAACAATAAGAATTCAAAAAAGGTTCTATAAATTACTAAAAAAATATCCACCAGATTGTTTAATTTTGATTGACTATATGGGTCCCAATATAAAAATTGGTACTAAATTAAAAAGATCGAAGACCAAAATTCCAATTTTCTACTATATTGCTCCTCAAGAGTGGGCTTGGAGGGTTGGCAATAATACCACAACAAATCTAATAAAATTTTCTGATAAAATTTTTGCGATTTTCAAGAGAGAAGCAGCTTTCTATAAAAAGAGGGGCGGAAATGTATTGTGGGTTGGACATCCAATGATTGATTTGACAAAAAAACTTCCTCTAAAGAGAGATGCCAGAACTATTTTGAACCTCCGCTCTGATCAAAACATCTTACTTTTGATGCCTGCATCAAGACGTCAAGAATTACGATATATATTACCTACTTTTATGAGAGCGGCTAAAAAATTACAAGAAAAATATCCAAGTTTGGTTGTCTATATTCCCTCTTGTCGGAATACTTTTGATGAAATATTCAAAAAAGCCTTTACCAAATATCAAGTTAAAGGACTTGTGATTTCTCAAAAAGATAGTTCAAAATTAAAGCCTTATATTTATTCACTCACTAAAATTGCTTTTTGCAAATCTGGGACAGTTAATATGGAATTAGCTTTATATGGAATCCCGCAGATTGTTGGTTATAGAGTAAGTAGGGTAACAGCATTTATTGCTAAAAAAATTCTCAATTTCAAAATAAGATTTATTTCCCCAGTGAATTTGTTAGTTAATAAATTAATTATCCCTGAGTTTGTTCAGAGAGAGTTTGAAGAAAATAAGATTTTCTATAAATCTTGTAGGATTCTTGAGGGGAAGTTAGAAAAAACAAAAATAAAAAAAGGATATTCTGTTTTAAAAAAAGAATTAGGGGAAGAGGGCGTTGTCCAGAGAGCTGCTAAAGAGATTATTAATTCTATAATTTGAACTTTATAATAAAAAGATGAAATATTTCTTACCTCTAATAATTGCTTTTTCAATATTTATTAACCCTGTAAATGCTTTTGCAGAGGAATTGATTCTTGCAGGAGGTTGTTTTTGGTGTTTAGAACATGATTTAGAGTCATTAAAGGGGATAAATTTTGTACAAAGTGGTTATTCAGGCGGAGATTTACAAAATCCTACATACGAAAATCATCAAGGACATCAGGAAGTGGTTTTGGTGAATTATGATCCCAAATTTGTAACTTTAAAAGAGATACTTAGGCTCTATTTCAGAAATATTGATCCTTTGGACGGTAAGGGCCAATTTTGTGATCGTGGAGATTCTTATAGACCAGTGATTTTTTTCAAAGATGAAACTGAGGAAAGTGATGCCATAAATGCAATTATTTCGGCCTCTAATGAATTGCGTGTGCCATTAGAAAAAATATCTGTAGAACTAAAATCAAAAGGTCAATTTTGGTTGGCTGAAGAATATCATCAGGATTTTGCTGATAGAAATGAATTAAAATATAAGTTCTATAGATTCTCATGTGGGAGAGATCAGAGGTTGGATAAATTGTGGGGCGATAATGCTAGATCAACAAATCTTTGGAATGAATGATTTAAATATAGTTATTTATTTTTAATCCATTGAACAAGAGTTTTAACTCCAAAACCTGTTGCACCTGCTGGGTTAATTCCCTTATTCTTGTCAGTCCAACAAGTCCCAGCAATATCAATATGAGCCCATTTAATCTCTTTATCAAAGAATTCTTCTAAAAACAAAGCAGCAGTTATTGAGCCACCCGCTCTAGGACCTGTATTTCTCATGTCAGCTATATGAGACTTTAAACCTTCTTTATAAGATTTTTGTAAAGGCATTTGCCATAATTCTTCTCCAGACTGGGCTGATGCAGCTTTTAAATCATTTGCTAGATCATCATTATTGCTCCAGAATCCAGCTACATCATTCCCTAATGCAACAACAATAGCTCCCGTTAAAGTTGCGAGATCTATTATTGAATCCGGTTTTAAATTTGATGCGTAAGTTAAAGCATCAGCTAATGTGAGTCTACCCTCTGCATCAGTATTATTTATTTCAATTGTCTTACCATTAGATGCTTTAACTACATCTCCAGGATGTACTGCAGATCCATTTATCATATTTTCGCAAGATGCCACAATAAAATGAATTTCTAATCCTTTTGGTTTTATTGCTCCAAGTGCTTTTGCTGCTCCTAAAACTGCAGCGCTTCCGCCCATATCATATTTCATCATTTCAATTTGAGATGCTCCTACTTTCAGATTGTATCCTCCAGAATCAAAGGTTAAACCCTTACCAACAAGCGCAATCTTTTCTTTTATAGGCCCCTCTGACTTTAAAGTAAGATGTATAAATTTAGGATCTAGATCAGAACCTTTTGCTACAGCTAAATATGCACCCATTCCTAAATCTGCACAATCTTTTGCCTCTAAAATTTTTATTTCCAAACCATGATCTTTAGCTATTTGAGAAGCTTGTATAGAAATTTCCTTAGGCGTAAGACTATTTGGAGGGGCGGCTACAAGTCTTCTAGCTAGTTCTACACCTTCACATACTTGTGCTGTCTCTTCAAAGCAAATATTCTCAAATTTTTTTAAATTTAAAAACTCTATTTCTTTAAGAACTTTCTTTTCATCTTTTTTCTTATTAAATCTATTGTCCTTATAAGCAGATAATCTTGCTGATTCTGCTAATTGATTTATTTCTAGTTCTGAATTTATAAATTCCCAAGGTAGCAAGATGCTGATCTTTTCATTTTTATCAACATTTTTCCTAACTAGATTTCCTATAGAGTTTTCTATATCACTTTTATTTAGGTCTTTTGATTTACCAAGACCAACTATAATTAAAGTTTCTAATTTCTGATCTAAAAATTCAAAGCTTAAAGTTTTTCCTTTTTCTCCTTTAAATTTTTTTTGAGTAACTTTTTTTAGTAGTAATTTTGGGTCAACAACAAATTTTATGTTTTCAAGTTGGCTTGCAATTTCTTCCTCTAAAACTCCAAAAATTAATGAAGCACCTTGCCAGTTATCTAGATTTTTTTGGAATGTGGAAAATAGCATTTGTAGAATGGATTTAATTAATTTTTAGTTGTTTGTGAAAGTAGTTGTCCACCTATCTCGAGTTTCTTTATTAAAAGGTGGTAACCATAAATATATCAGTTGCTGTTCTAATTTACGTCTTAATTTTACTTCTTTAGGAACATCTAAGAAGAAACGAATATCTTGGTGACTTGAGAGTTTGTTATTCGCTAGGGCTTCTCTATAGTTCATAAGGTAATTTTTACAGTCATGTTCTCCCTTCCATCTTTTATTTGCTGAATTTGTTTCTCCTATATAAAGGATTATTTTAGAATTCTCCATCGAGTCAATTACAAAATACATTGCTGGACCATTGTGTATATATTGATTGGTTCTCCAAAAGTTCAATGATAACGGCTGCAAGGAAAAAGGATCAATTTTTCTTTCATTAGAAATTATATTTATAGGAAGACTTGTTTGATGCAGAGTTTTATTATTAGTATCTTTTGAAATTTTGAATTGGTGATTATATATTCTATTTCTCCATTCAGTTAGGATTTCGCCTTTGATTTTTAGATTATTTGAGTGTTGAAAATTAATTGATGTATTTACATTTAAACCAAATAATTCAAATTGTTTATTTTGGTTTGAAATATTATTTTCTTTAAATTTTTCCAATATTTAAAAATATGTTTACTAAATTTACTTCTGAAAAAATATAAATCAAAGAATTATTTATAAACTAAAATTTATTAATGTTCTAATCAATTTAAAAGATTCTTGTTATCTTGTAATTGAGCCTTAATCTTGCGAAGTAAAAAAATAGAAATGGGATTTTTTGAGTCAAACATCGTTCAAGAAGAAGCTAAAAAGCTTTTTTCAGATTACCAAGAACTTATGAAACTTGGTTCTGATTATGGAAAATTTGATAGAGAAGGAAAAAAAATGTTTATAAAAAAAATGGAATCTCTTATGGACCGTTACAAGGTTTTTATGAAGAGATTTGAATTGTCTGAAGATTTTCAAGCAAAAATGACGGTAGAACAATTAAAGACTCAGTTAAGTCAATTTGGGATCACTCCTGATCAAATGTTCGATCAGATGAATAAAACCTTAATAAGAATGAAGGATGAACTTGATAAAACTTCTTAAATTTAACGGTTAAGCTTAATGTCAGATAACTTAATATTGCCTTCATGGCTTTCAAGAGGAATAGAAGAATATTTTCCAATTAAGGGAACTTATCAAACTTTTTCGGAGATAATTGATCATGCGAAAGAAAATAATAAAAAATTAAGGGTTAAACTCGGAATCGATCCAACTGGAACAGATATTCATCTTGGGCATAGCATATTGTTTAAAAAACTTAGGGCATTCCAAGATAATGGACATATTGCAGTTTTAATTATTGGGGATTTTACTGCTCAAATTGGAGACCCAACAGGAAAAAACAAAACGAGAGTGCAGTTATCGGAAAAACAAGTTAAGGATAATGCAAAAACATATTTGACCCAACTAGGAATGGGTAAGCCAGCTAATGAATCTATTTTAGATTTTGATTCAAAAGATAGAATAGAAATTAGATATAACAGTGAATGGTTAAAAGGATTAAATCTAAATTCGATAATCGAATTAATGGGGAGTGCAACAGTTAGTCAAATGCTTGCTAAGGAGGAATTTAATAAAAGGTATAATTCACAGGTTCCAATTGCTTTGCATGAATTCTTATATCCACTATTACAGGGCTATGATTCAGTAGTTGTTCAATCAGATATTGAGCTTGGAGGTACAGATCAGAAATTTAATATTGCGATAGGAAGAGATCTTCAAAGGCATTTTAAACAAGAACCTCAATTTGGTGTTTTGTTGCCGATTTTGACAGGTTTAGATGGAATTAAGAAGATGAGTAAATCTGAATCCAATACGGTTGGTTTGACTGATGATCCTCTTTCAATGTATTCAAAATTGGAAAAAGTACCCGATAATATAATTCCTACCTATTTTGAATTACTTACTGAATTAGATTTAAGTTTTCTTGAAAACTCAAATCCTCGTCAATTACAGAGAAGAATGGCTTTAGAAGTTACTACTTTATTTCATGGGACTGAAGAAGCTTTAAAGGCGCAATCAAACTGCGAAAAATTATTTCTTGGACATAAAGAAAAAGTAGGAGAAATTCCAGAAATTTCATTAAAAGAAATAGTTTTTCCAGTTAAGTTTTTTTACTTACTAAGTGCTCTAAAACTTTTTAAATCCAGTAGCGAATCCAAAAGATCTATTAAAGGTGGAGGTGTAAAAATTGATAGTCAGAAAGTAATAAATCCTGATTTGGTTTTTGATTCAAAAAAAGATTTAGAAGGAAAAATTTTGCAAATTGGAAAAAAAATAATTAAGAGGTTTGAAAACTGAAATTAATGAATAATAGATTTAATTCAGAAGATAAAATAATATTGGCAATTGATGGGCTAGATGTAAGTCAAGCAAAATTACTTCTAGAAAAATGCCCTAATATTAAATGGGTGAAAGTTGGTTTAGAGCTTTTTGTTAGGGAAGGTCCAAGAGTTGTTGAAATATTAAAAAGTTTAAATAAAAAAATTTTTTTAGACTTAAAATTTCATGATATTCCGAATACCATGAGTGCAGCATGTTTTCAAGTTTCAAAATTAGGGGTAGATATAATTTCTATTCATTCTTCAGCAGGTCTAAAAGCTCTTAAGGATTCGAAAAAAGCATCTTTAGAGGGAGCTACCTCAGTCAGTGTAAAGCCTCCATTAGTTGTCGGAATAACTGTTTTAACAAGCTTTTCTCTTAAAGATTTCCAAACTGATCTCGATAGAAATAATTCAATAGAAGAAAATGTATTGAGACTTGCAAAATTGTCTTTTGATGCTGGATTAGACGGATGTGTTTGTTCCCCTTGGGAGGTAAAAATGTTGAGATCTATTTATAAGGATAATTTTGAACTGATTACTCCAGGTATCAGATTAAAGATTGAAAATAAAGATGATCAAAATAGAATTATGACTCCCCATAAAGCTATAGATAATGGTGCTTCTAAATTAGTCATTGGCAGATCAATATCAAAAGCTGATGATCCTCATAAAGCTCTAATAGAAATATTTAAGTCTATTAATTCTGGTTGATTTTAGATTCTTCTCCCTTTAGCAATCTCGTTATGTTTGTTCTATGTTTCCAGATTACTAATAATGCCACAATTAAACTTATAAAAAAGTACGAATTCATAAAACTACCGAGATAAAAAAACATAAAAATAGGAAGTAAAATTGCAGCTGAAATACTGGATAAAGAAACAAATTTAGTTTTTGTTAGGACGATTAAAAAAATGCCAAGAGATGCTAGTCCAACTTTCCAAGAAAGAGCCAAAAACATACCTAATCCAGTCGCAACAGCTTTCCCCCCTTTACCTCTAAGCCATATTGGCCAAATATGACCTGTGATAGCTGATATGCCTGCTATAACTTCTATTAATCCTTGATCTGAGTAATTTTGAGCAATTTTTACTGCAACCAGTCCTTTCCCAACGTCAATGATAAATACAAAAAGAGCTGGCCATTTCCCAACATTTCTTAAAACATTTGTGGCACCTGTGGATCCAGAACCTATAGTTCTTAGATCTATATTTTTGAGATATTTCCCAACTAAAAAACCTGTGGGGATTGATCCTAAAAGATAACTTACAAAAATTATTAATAGATTCATACAAATTAGTTTAGTTCAAGATCATCGTAAATTTCATTTTCTGAACCAGAAAATGCAACCCATAGTGGGAATTGAAGTATTGGAATTTCAACAGAGGTTTCTGCTGCATCTATGATAATAAATGGCAATTCTTCATTGGCTTCTAATCTATCAGCTTTTTCTATCACACCTTCAGGCCTTTCAAAAAGAACAATCCCACTATTAGGGCCAAAGTCATCCCTTGTTAGGCCAAGAGAATCTTGAAGAATTCTTCTCCATTCACCTAATCGTTCTGGCTGCGAAGCTAAAATAAGAGTCTGAAATTGATCCCCATATAATTCGCCAAGAATAGATATCAAACCCGCTGATAACAAGGCATTTTTTTGTCTAGACCCTCTACTTTCAATTGAACCTCTTCCTCCCATGTTAAAGAACCAATCATCCATGATTTCTATATCTGATGCATCAAGACTCCGTCTTAATTTCCAAGGTTCAGCATAAAAATCAGGTTGTTCTGTGAAACTTGAAAAGCAACTCTTTATAATCTCTTCATCTGGCTTAAATGTTTCAGAAAGAGCAGGAACATTAACCACATTATTTGTGCTTTTATTTTGCTTTTTCTCATCAAGGGGAGATGGCTTTACGATTATTGGTTGAGAAACCAATTCAAGTTTCTCTACGTTTTGTGAAAGATTCTGTAAAGCTCCAGTTAAGTATTCTTGAAAGCCTTTAACTCTTTTAGCGATATTATCTGACTGTCCTTTAAAGTTGGACTCAATATCTTTTTCTATTTCATTTTTTTTTGTTTCTAACTCTTTTATTTCTTTAACTAAAGAGTCTTTTTTTGAAACGAGATCTCTAAAAATTTCATTAGAAATTTCATCAAAAGATTTTGTTGATGTGTGGTTTTTTGGTGCAATTTTTTTATTTTGGGTTGTATTTTTCTTACTATTTTGTTTGGTTTTATCATTTGAAATTGACTTGTCTATTATTAATTCCTTTTCAGGATTATTGTCGGAAATTTTTGTATTGGTCATTTAAATAATTTTGATGATAGGCAAAGTCTAAATTTAAGAATTTTTAATTTCCAGGGAGTCAACTTTTTTTATGAGTTCATCTTTTAATTGTTTTGGATTGAATAATATAGGTAATAAATGTGGACTGGACTTTTCTCTGAAATAAAAAATACCTGGGATTTTTGGAAAAAAGAATTTCCATGATATCCAGTTCTTGAAAGGAAAAATTCTAATTTCTTTACCTAATTGTAAAACGACAAAATCATCATTTGTTATTTTTATCCTTAGGGTAAATGACTGAAGCAATAAAAAAAAGCTAAAAGATGCAGAAACTATTGTTGGCAAAGAACCAATATTCAAAAATAAAAGCATAAAACTTAAAACTATTAGAATTATTGGTAATTGAAATGATGGAGATATTATTACTGGTTCTTCTTTTTTTGATTTAGTGTTAAACATAGAATTACCCAAATAAAATGTGAGTTAATAGTACATCCATTAAAGATACAGTAACGAGAGTCATTACAACCGCGCCTGTTGTACTTGTTCCAACTTCTTTTGGACCCCCTTTAGTTGTGAGTCCATACCCACAAGCAATAATTGAAATAATTAATCCGAACACTACAGACTTTATTAACATTGAAGTTAAATCGGTACTTGTTAAGCTCACATTACCTGATCTTACAGATGTCCAAAAAACTATTGGAGGAACTTTATAAAAAATTGTGCTCCAAATTTGCCCACTCCATAAAGCCACAGATAAAAATAAAAGACACTGTATTGGAGACATTATTACCATAGACAGTAACCTGGGAACTACCAAATATTGAACTGGTTCAGTTCTTAACATTGTTATAGCTTCAATTTGTTCTGTGACTTTCATGGTGCCCAGTTGAGCAGCATAAGCAGTGGCAACTTTCCCGGTCATTAAAGTAGCAGTGAGAAGAGGAGCCATTTCTCTAGCCATTCCTACTGCTAATAAACCTCCTATTTCACTTGATACGCCCATGCTTGTCATTTGTGATGCAACTTGAATATTAAAGACTGTCCCAGCCGCTATTCCTGTAATTAATACAATTAACAAACTTCCAGGACCTGACTCCATTAGCTGGTCAAAGAGATCATTTTTGGAGATTTTACCTCTAAAGATAAAATTAATTGCTTGCCCACCAATGATTAAGCTGTTTAAAAGTCTTTTGAAAAACTTAGGGTAATACATATCTCTATATTAGTTCGAAATTAATTTTCGATCCCATTTTCTCATGATTAAAAGACCAATTATTACCAATATTGAGGGTATAAAGCCAATACATAACCTAATAGTTAATTGTGCTGAGTAGCATTGTTCCAAAATATCTAGACCATCTTTATCAACAAAGCATGATTGATAACCAGATAAATACAATAAAAATCCTAATAATTGAACACTAAAAGCGATACCAATCTTCTGAATAAGTACCATCCAAGCAGTATATAGTCCTGCTGGTTTCTCTGGATCTTCGTCTATTGCATCAGGAAGTAGTGACCAAGGAATAAGAAAAGCGGTTGAAGCTCCAATGCCGATAAAACAGATGATGAAAATTAAAAGAATGAACAGAAAAATGTTACCGGCATTTAGGAATAAAATATCTCCAACGCCGGAAATTTTTGATAATGAAGGTAAAAATAAAGCTGCCGTACATGAAATAATCCATATAATCGCTCCATAATTTAATGCTGAAATCCTATTTAATTTATTTGATACTCTGGTCCATATTTGTAAACCTACTAAAGCGCTAATTTGGAAAGGTATCGGGATCCATTTTGCAATATCTGCTGGCACCCTAAGCACATCCTCTACATAGATTAACGCCACAGTTTGCATCAGTTGTAAGGCGCACCATAGAAGAATATAAAGTGTAATAACTTTGAGAAATTTTTTGTTTCTAAAGATCCTTTTGAATTGAAGTGTTATGGTTTCTATTTTGCCTGATGGCCTTCTCGCTTTTTTTGCGAATGGAGCCAATCCCCAACAAGAAATTAATGTTGCAGCAACTGCAATACATCCACTTATTTTACCCATTAAAAAATAATCATTATTTGCTGATCCTTCAGTGCCTAAAACAAATCCAGCAATTATTAAGCCAGTTAGTCCTGCAATTATTGACCCGGTAAATCTGGAAGCGTTTAACCTTGTTCTTATAGCTGTTTTTTCAGAAATTTCAGTTGATAGAGCTGCAAAAGGAAGATTAATACTTGTATAAGCAGTCATTACAATTATAGAAATTATGGCATAATAAATCGTTTTATATAGTACTGAACCCGTTGGGGTCCACCATATTGCAGCTAAAGAGAAACCAAGGGGAACAGATGCGGCCACCATCCAAGGTATTCTGGGACCCCATCTTGATTTTGTACGATCACTTAACCATCCAATTAACGGATCATTTATTGCATCCCATATCTTTATTAACATCAATAATGAACCTGCAATTATTACAGGTAAACCAGCCGAAATAAAGAATTTGAAAAGAAAAAAACCAAATTGTGTCGCCACCAAACCTGTGCCTGCATCTCCTAACCCATAGGAGAACATTAATCTTGTTGTCGATTTTGTAATATTTTTTTTCGAGTGTGAATTTTCCAATCTTTTTACTTTGTTGATTGTTTGATAATGTATTATTGCAATGGTAAATCTTTTACTTATTGCGGGCGTGGTTTAGTGGTAAAACCTCAGCCTTCCAAGCTGAAGATGCGGGTTCGATTCCCGCCGCCCGCTTTTAGAATATATTATTTTTTGCTCCAAATACTTCTTCTGAAATTATTAATAAAGAGCTTCTACTCTTTATAGAAATAGATTTTTCATTAATAGTTAAGGGTTCAAAAATCTCAGACATGCTTGTATCAATAACCTTTAACCAATTATATTCACAATTTGGCAAGGGGAAATCGATACTTTTTGAATATGCATTTAAACCTATCCAGACCAAAGGATTCGTTTTTCCTTTGTTAATGCTAAAAGCAACTGTATGAGACCAGCTACTCCAGTCAGGGCTATTTAACTGTGTTCCATGCCAATGATATTTTGGAATATTTTCACTGTTTTTATTATTAGGTAAGAATGATGGATTAAAAATGTTAATTAGTTTTTTTCGAATTTTTATAACGTATTTAAAGTATTCTAATAATTCCAAATCTTGTTGAGCATGATCCCAATTCATCCCACTCAATAAATTATTTTGGCACCAAGTATTATTATTTCCTCCCTGTGATCTTCCTATCTCATCACCCATAAGAATCATGGGAACACCTTTAGAGACAAATAAACTTAAAATGAGATTTTTTTGTTGTCTTTTTCTTAAATCATTGATTAATAAGTTTGTAGTTGGTCCCTCCGTACCATGATTCCAAGAATTATTATGATTATCGCCATCTCTATTTTGTTCTCTATTGGCAAAATTATGTTTTCTATTGAATGTTACTAAATCTTTTAGAGTGAATCCATCATGTGAAGTAATAAAATTTATTGATTTTGGGAAAATATTATCTTCTTTGTAAATAGATGGAGAGCCCGTTATTTTATCGCTCATATTCCAAGCTGTATCTTTATCTCCCTTCCAAAATCTCCGCAAGTCATCTCTAAAATGACCATTCCAAGTGAAAGTATTTTTAGATGGGAAATCACCTAATTTATATAAACCACCACAATCCCATGGTTCACTTATTAACTTGATATCAACCAGTTCGGGTTCACATTCTATATCTTCGAATATTGGAGGATTATCGAGAGGAGAGAGATTTTCTCCTCTCGATAAAGCAATTCCTAAATCAAATCTAAAACCATCAACTCCAAATTCACTAGACCAACACTTTAACGATTCAATTATTAGTTTTCTAACTAAGCCCCTGTTTGCTGCAATAGTATTCCCACAACCAGATACATCCTGATAATTTTTATCTTCCCCGATAAAGTAGTAAAGATTTTCATCTATACCTTTCCAAGATATCGCAGGTCCTTGAGAATCCCCTTCAGATGTGTGATTGTATACAACATCTAAAATGACTTCAATGTTTGCTTTATGACATTCTTCTACAAATCTTCTAAATTCCTCTCTATTCTTTTCAGCGGATTCATTGGAAAGATATTCAAAATGCGGCGTAAACCAATTGATTGGACTGTAACCCCAAAAATTTTTTAGACCATTAGGGGCATCAGTTGGATCAAAACAAAAAATTGGAAGTAATTCAATTGTTGTGATGCCTAGTTCTTTGAGATACGAAATTTTTTTTAGGAATTTATCAAAACAACTTTCATCGTTATCAGTTGATTCAGTAAATGCTTGAATGTGGAGTTCATAAATAATTGTTTCTTCCCAGGAATGTTTCGGTCTTGGATAATCCTTAAAATTAAACAATTTTCTATCGCAAACAACGCTTTTAAGACAAGAATCTGTATTTTCTTTCGATTTTAATGCATTTTCTCTTTTATAACTTCCCCATCCAGTAATACCCCTTGAACAAGGATCAAGTAGTACTTTATTTTCGTAATTACTATTTATTGCATTACACTTTTGTTTTACTCTAAAAGCATAAATAGAACCTTTATTTAGATTTTTTATTTCTGCATGCCAGTATGGACCTGTATTATGATTTTTATCTAATTTTATTATAGTTTTTGGAAGAGGAGAGTCCTCTTTGTCAAATAATAGTATTTCTACATATTCTGCATTTGTGGCTATTAGGGAAAAGTTAACACCTTGTGTAGTTTGAGTGCTTCCTAAAGGAAACGGGTTCCCTTTATTGATATTATTCACTGTCTCCTTATCATTAATAAATTAAATAATTAGATAATTTATTCAAAATTACTCATATTTGAATAATAGATGTAAAAATAAAAAAAAACTCAAATTTAAGGTTTCAATAAATAACTCAATTAAAACTCAGACAAAGTATATTTTCTAACTTTTTTCCATTTCTTTATCCATCTGCTCAGTTAAGAAGATCATTTTGAGGGAGATTTTAATGATAAGAGAACAAGATTTTTCTTGATTTCAAAATACAAATTCAGCTGTTCCATGTGATGAGAAGGAAATATATCTGAAAATTAATAAATTATAATAAATAGTTCAAAAATCTTAACCTCATTACCTTCGGAATTTTTTTTCATGAGAAATTAATAAGAAATTTTCAAGGCTAAACCCTTTATTCACAATGGGTTTGGTCGTTTTCTAGATAAAGAGATTCTATTTTATAGAAGAAAAATTTGTGACTTCAAAGTTAAATAATAAAGCTAAAAATGTCCCTTGAATTTGTATAAAGCTTTGCGCTGCCGGCATTTTCGGTTGCCGTATTCGTATTTGCTCCATATGATGTGCAAGTTCGGGGTTTTTAGACTTGATTAAAACTCTTGTCTATTTAATCTCTGCTTTACACAACAATTCAATGAACAAAGCTGATTTAGTAAATTCTGTGTCCGCTCAAACTGGGGAAACAAAAACAGTTGTTTCTTCAATAGTTGATGCGACTATTAAAACTATTGTTGATTCAGTAGTTGATGGCAAAAAAGTTTCCATACTAGGATTTGGTTCTTTTGAGCCAAGAGATCGTTCTGCTAGACAGGGTTTAAACCCTAAGACTGGCGAAAAGATCGCAATTCCTGCAAAAAGAGTTCCTACTTTCTCAGCAGGTAAACAGTTTAAGGATAGTGTTCAAGGCTAATATTCTGAAGCTCTAATATTTCCTTAACTATATCGGGTGTTCTAAAAGAGCACCTTTTTTATGAATTGCAATAATATACTGTGTAATTTTTCTACTAAAATTTAAAATATATTTTAAAAATTTATGTAATAAGAATTAATGAAAGTATTCACTATTTTATTTCTGAAATTTTTATTATTATCTGGTTCTCTTTTGGCAGAAGCAATACCAATAAAGTCTTCGATTATAAAAAAATCTAGTCAATGTATTAAAGGTTCTCAAACTCAAGAGTGTAAAGAGTTAGTTTCTGAAATAGAAAAATTTCAATTAGTGGTTTTTGATCAAAATAGATTCAAATGTCAATCTAGTTTATTGGGTTTACAGTCGGAAATTATTGAGGCTTATTTTTTTAAAAATTTCTCCAATGATAGAATTTCATTTATGATTCCAAATGTGATTAAAAATTGTTAATTATTAAAATAATTACTTTTTTTGGAATATTATAAATTTGTTATTTTATTTGTTAATGGTAAAAGGTTTCTCTGATAATGATCTTAAAAATGAAGCTGAAATAAAAGAATCAAAAAAAGAAAAAAAAGGCTTAGCTGCTTTTTTAAAAGGCAAGAAATTTACTTACACTTTGCCAGGTAAAAAACAAATAAATATTTTTGGATCATTAGTAATAGGCTTAAATATAATTTTAGTATTGCTAGTTATCCTTTACTTAAAGAATCAAGCATTCCATGACTTTGTTTTTAACGTTGGGCGTTAATTTTTTTTTTGATCGAAAAATTTTTTTAAATGATATATTTAAATTTTAGAAATTCTTATGAAGGTATTTAATTTAGTTTTACAATTATTCTTTTTGTTTGCAATACTTCTAGTTTTAATATATTTTCTTACCGGTTATGACTCTGCTTTTGAGGCTGATCAGTATTGCCATTCATATCTTGCAGGATACGATAACCTATCTGGAACTTTTGGCTGTGATCATGATATTGAAACGCATCAGTGGATACTTTATGAGTCAAATGACAAGAAAGAGCCAGCTAAAGTTATTAAGAAATTTAGGTACAAATTTTTATAAATTAAATTTTTTATAGAAAAAATTTGCACATATAATTGAAATTAACGCTGTAATTGTGAAAGTAAGATACTGATATATGCTTCCTTCTAAGTAAATTTTATTTTTATAAAGAGGATAATCTATAAAAGATCCTATTGTTCCCCAAATTATTACCCATAAAGATATGTACAGGAATACTTTAATTGGATTAGATTTTTTTTCGTCCATTTTTAATTGATACCAAAAATTGAAGAAGTAACAGGTCTACCGCTAAAAACCAACTCGGTTAATATGAGCATTAAGAATCCGATCATAGCTGCTCTACCATTCACAAGCTCAGCACTGCTATTGAATCCAAAAACATTTTTTACTTCATCACCTTTGTTGTCTACCCATTTTGAGGATGTACTATCAGTTGATGATTTATTAGTAAAATCATCATTTTGATTTTCTATTGGAGAGTTTTTTTCTTTCATAGGGTCGTTTTTTTCTATATTAATAATTTTTAAACTAATTTATTATTCAATTAAGTTCGAAATTATAAAAAAAATAAAGACAAAAATTATTATCCATAAAAAAAGTAATTTTAGAATTAATTGACAAATTAATTTAATTTTCTCTCCAGTGCAATTATTTCCAGTTTCATTAATTATTGGCTTTTCAATAAGTTCATTTTTATATTTACTTTTCCCTCCTAATTTTATATCGGAAATATAAGCAAATATAGCCTCTGAAATGCCAGCATTAGGTGAATCATATTTTTTACCATCAAGATAACTTTTTTTTATAATTGGTATGTACTCATTAATATTCGAACCGACTAAAGGCAATGTAATTAACACTAATCTTGAAGGAACAAACGTAAAAATATCTTCGATTTTTGCACTAAAAAAACCTAAATATTTAAAGTAATCATATTTATAGCCGATCATTGAATCTAGAGTACTTATTGCTTTATATGAAAAACCAAGAGATAAAGGTCCTGGCAGGAAAATTGAAAACTTCATAAAAACGATTCCAATAAAAATCCAGAATAATGGGCCAAATATTCCATCAACAGAATTTTCAGTAAGACTCTCTGTACTAGATCTCAAAAGATGTTCTATAGAAGATGAACTTACATCCCTACTTACTATTCTTTGAACCTTCTCTTGAATTATTATCTTGTTTTGGTTATTAATTTCCTTGGGTTTTGTTAGCTCTACAATCTCTTTAACACTTGAAATGAGCCCCTTTGTCGCAATACAACTTGAAAGTCCGAAAAAAATCAACAATCCACTAAATAAATGATTTCCTAATTGCACGTAAATGAGTTCTATCAATTTCCCAAAAGTAAAACTAATTCCAATAGTAGATATCGAGACAACCAAACCACCCCAAAATAATATCTTTTTATTTTCTCCAAAATTATTTATGAGGTAATCAGATAATTTTTTTATATAAAAACCAATTATTTGAACAGGGTGGATTAAAAATCTTGGATCGCCGATCAATAAATCAAAACCGATTGATCCAAGAAATATTAAAAATAAATTTATTTCAGCCAACTGAACATGGAGCGCAGTCCTTTACCTACTTTCTCAATTTCATGCTTTGAATTCTCTTCTCTCAATTTTGTCATTAAGGGTTTATTTTTGTCGCATTCTTCTACAAAATTCTTAGCGAAAGTTCCATCTTGAATATCTTTTAGAATTTTCTGCATTTCTTTCTTTGTTTCACTATTGATAAGTCTTTTGCCACTTACATAATCTCCATATTCTGCAGTATTCGATATGGAATCTCTCATTTGAGATAAACCTCCCTTCACCATTAAATCAACAATTAGTTTAACTTCATGTAAACATTCGAAGTATGCAAGTTCTGGTTGATATCCTGCTTCTACAAGAGTTTCGAAGCCTGACTTAACAAGTTCTGATAAGCCTCCGCATAAAACCGCTTGTTCGCCAAATAAATCAGTTTCCGTTTCTTCTTTGAAATTTGTTTCAAGTATCCCAGCTCGCGTTCCTCCAATCCCTTTAGCATAAGCCATTGCCAATGATCTTGCACTGCCAGAAGAATCCTGCTCAACTGCGAACAATGCAGGAACACCTTGACCATTCTGATATTCCCAACGAACCGTGTGACCTGGTCCTTTTGGGGCAATCATTACAACATCAACAAAACTAGGAGGTTTGATAAGTCCGAATCTAATATTAAAGCCATGAGCAAAACTTAATATCTTTCCTTCTTTTAAGTTTGGTTCTATTTCTTTAAGATAAACATCTTTCTGAAACTCATCTGGGAGGAGAATCATAATCCAGTCTGCTTTTTCGCAAGCTTCAGAAACACTAAATACTTCTAGGCCATCTTTAATAGCTTTGCTTTCAGACTTACTTCCTTTATATAATCCGACAATAACATCCATACCACTATCTTTAAGATTTAGGGCATGTGCATGACCTTGTGAACCATATCCAATAATTGCTATTGTTTTATTATTTAAGAGACTTAGATCTGCGTCAGTGTCGTAAAAGAGTTGAGTCATTAGTTGTAGCTTCTTTACATTTGATAATTAATATTTTAGACATTAAAGGTGTAAATAAGCCAAGAAATTATTAATTTAAAAATGAAAAGTAAAAAATTTATTTAGAAAATTTAAGACTGATTTGCTTCGCTTGGATGTGTAATTACTCTATCAATTAGGCCATAGTTTTTTGCCTCTTGCGCACTTAGAAAATAATCTCTATCAGTATCCTTTTCAATTTTCTCGAATGATTGACCTGTCATATCTGCCATAGACACGTTTAACATATCTTTGATTCTTAAAATTTCTTTAGCTTCTATTTCAATATCACTTGCTTGGCGTTGAGATGTCCCTCCTAGGGGTTGATGAATCATTATTCTGCTATGCGGCAAAGCAACTCTTTTACCTTTTGTGCCAGCGGCTAATAGGAACGCACCCATCGAGGCTGCGAGTCCTACGCAAATGGTTACTACATCACTTTTTACGTATTTGATAGTGTCATATATGGCCAACCCCGCAGTTACTGATCCTCCAGGGCTATTAATATATAAATAGATAGGTTTTGAATTGTCGTCAGAATCTAGATAAAGCATTTGTGCAACAAGGCTATTTGCGATACCATCATTAACTTCTTGTCCAAGAAAAAGAATTCTTTCAACACCTAGTCTTGTATAGATGTCAACCCATCTTTCATATTGACTTCCGGGAAGTCTGTATGGGACGCTTGGTGTTCCTATTGGCATGGTTTTAAGATAATTGTTTGTGAGAATTAAATTTTATTTGGTAGATCTTTTTGACTAGTGAGAATTCTATCGATAACTCCATAATCTAAAGCTTCTTGAGGGTTGAGATAACTCATCCTGTCAGAGTCTTTAGAAAGTTCTTCTATAGTCTTTCCGGTATTACGTGAAAGGATCTCTAGCATTGATTTTTTATTTTTCAAAACCTCCTCTGCTCTTATTTGAATATCAGTTGCTTGACCTCTCGCTCCGCTTATAGGTTGGTGTAAAACAATAGAGGCATGTGGAAGAGCAGCTCTGTGCCCCTTTGTCCCAGATGAGAGAATAACTGCAGCAGTTCCCATCGCTTGACCTATACAGATAGTGTGTACAGGGGGTTTGATGTAGCTTATTGTGTCGCAGATAGCGAAAGCCTCGGTTTCGAAACCAACTGCATCACCAGTGTACCAACTTGTCCCAGTTGAATTTATATAGAAATAGATTGGCTTTTCTGGATCTTCAAACTCTAGATAAAGAAGTTGAGCAATGATTAGCTCTGTAACATCCATTCCTAGTTGTCTTTTCGCATCATCATCTGAAAATAATGGCAAACCAAGATAGACAATTCTCTCTTTAAGTAAGAGAGAAGGTAGATCCGGGGGAGGAGTCCTCATGACGGTGTTTTCGCCGTAATAAGGAGCAGATACAGTCATTTGTATCACAAAATTAAGATTGATTTGATTCTAGCTAGATTTAGCCCTGTGTCGCTGGTGATTTAAAAGATTTGTTTGACTCAGGATTATTTATCAGTTTTCCAAAGACCATTCTTCCTGTAGGAGTTTGTAGTGCTCCTGTGATAACAATATCTAATCTGCTACCCACAAAATTCTTTGCTTCATCAATCACAACCATTGTTCCATCATCTAAATATCCAATGCCTTGCATTTTTTCTTTGCCCTCTCTTACGATTTTTATGTTAAGTGATTCTCCTGGTTGTACTTCTGGACGTAAAGCAATAACTAAATCACTCAAATTCATAACTTTTAATTCTTTAACTTCAGCAATCTGAGAAAGATTGTAATCGGCTGTAATTAAAGTTCCTGTCATATCCTCAGTAATTTTTAAAAGTTTTTCATCAACCCCATTACCTTCATACTTTGT
>QCLV01000002.1 GCA_003214295.1 Prochlorococcus sp. AG-418-F08 | reverse complement strand
TTGGATAGAGTGGGATTCTCTCTACATGCCCTGGGAGAGAAATGATCTGTTTTTTGCTCAAATCGATTCAGCTGGAGAGATACGAAAAATAAAAAAATTCTCAAATAAGCTTATAAATGTCAGAAAAAACGTTTCTTTTTTTCAACCATATTGGATAAGTGAAACAATCTTAGTATGTTCTGAAGATAGTTCTGGATGGTGGAACTTATTGTTTTTAGATATTAGTGAAATTGAGAATATTTTTATTAAGAAAAGAGTAGAGAGGAATCAGATTGAGTATGGAACACCACAATGGGTCTCTGGAATAACATTTTTTTCAGGGACTATAAAAAATTTATTTTGCCTAGCAAAAAAAGAAAATAATTTAATAGTTGAACAATATAAAGAGCTTCAATGCGTTAAAGAATTTTTCACTCCTTTTACCTCAATAAGTGATTTCAGTGTTTTTCGGAAAAAAGTTCTTTTAAAAGGTTATGGATCTGATTTTTTGGGAATTGTACTTGAAATTGATTTCGCAGAAAAACTTTCATCAAATTTTTCTGAGCATATACATATTGATCATATAAAAGAATGTTCCAAACCTGAAACATTTTGGTTTAAAGGTTTTGAAGATCAATCTACTCATTCTTTTCTTTATAAACCTCTTGTTGAAAATTTTAGCAAGCCACCGCTTCTCGTTCGAGCTCATAGCGGACCAACTTCATTTTTTGATGGATCATATAATTCTGAAGTTCAATATTGGACCTCGAAGGGATTTTTTGTTGCTGAAGTTAATTATGGGGGATCATCAGGATTTGGCAAAGCATATAGAGAGAGGTTGAATTATAAGTGGGGTATTGTTGATTCTTATGATTGCAAAGCACTAGCTCTTGAATTAACTAATTCAAATCTAGTTGATAGTGAGAAAGTAGTAATTACTGGTAATAGTGCTGGTGGGTTAACTGCTCTGAATTGTTTATTATATGGGTCAATTTTTAAAGCTGCAATTTGTAAATATCCTGTTATTGATTTGAAGGATATGCATTACAACACTCATAGGTTTGAAAAAAATTATTTAAATTCTTTAGTAGGAAATTATGCAAAAAATCGATATGACTATATAAATAGATCGCCTATCAATCATATTAATAAAATAAAAAAACCTATCTTATTGTTTCATGGAAAAAAAGATACAGTTATTTCGTATAGACAAACTTTAAAAATTCAAGAAATTTTGATTCAGAATAATAAATATTCAGAAGTTATTTTTTTTGAGAATGAAGGGCATGGGTTTAAAAATATAGAAACTAAAGAACTAGTAATAGAAAAATCAAAGGATTTTTTAAAAAAAGCTTTGAATATTTAAGAATTGATTTTTAGAAAATCAATAGTATCTTTTAATTTTTCTATAAATATATCAATTTCTTCCTTATTGGTTGTGAAATTCATACTAATTCTTGCTGTTGATTTAATTCCAAAGTATCTGTGAAGAGGTTGACAGCAATGATGCCCACTTCTGATGCAAATCCCTTTTGAATCTAGAATTTCTGCAATATCGTTGGAATGAATATTTTTTATATAAAAGGTGGCAAGTGAAGCTCTGTCTGGATCTATTTTCGGCGATGGACCTATAATTTCAATATTTTCTATTTGATTTAATTTTTCAAATAAATATTTAGTAATAGTCTTTTCATATTCATGAATTTCATCTAATCCAATAGTGTTTATGTAATTAATTGCTTCTGCAAGACCTATTGCTTCTGCAATGGCTGGAGTTCCAGCTTCAAATTTATGAGGTAGCTCTGCCCATGTACTTGTCTCTTCAAAAACATCTTCAATCATTTCGCCACCTCCAAAGAGAGGAGGAATCTGTTCTAGTATTTCTTTTTTTGACCAGAGGAAACCAATACCTGTAGGACCGCAAAGTTTATGTCCCGATCCCGCTAAGAAATCTATATCAAGATCAATCACATCTAGTTTTTGATGCGCCAAACTTTGACATGCGTCTATTAAAACTAAAGAACCTTTTTGTTTGGCTAATTTAGTTATCTCTTTGATTGGATTACAGCAACCTAGAGTATTACTAACATGTACTAGGCTAACTAGCTTAGTTTTAGAGTTTAGTTTTGATTTAAAATCTTCTATGTCTAATTTCCCATTTTTATCTATACCTATAAATTTTAATTTGCATTTATTTTTTGCTGCAACCATTTGCCATGGCACAATGTTGCTATGATGCTCCATTATTGATAAGAGAATTTCATCGTTTTCTCCTAATGAAGATTCGCCCCATGATCTAGCTGCTAGATTGATTGCTTCAGTAGCATTTCTTGTGAAAATAATTTCTTTTGTTGAATTCGCTTTTATATATTTGCTAATTAAATATCTTGCATTTTCAAATTCTTCGGTTGCTTTTGCACTTAATTGATGTGCCCCTCTGTGGACATTGGCATTGAAGTTTCTGTAATATTCATCAATTTTTTTTAAGACTTGTATTGGTTTTTGAGTTGTTGCAGCATGGTCTAAATAAATGATTTGCTCATTACTTTTTAAGTTCTTATTTAAAAGAGGAAAGTCTTTCTTAGTTAATTCAGGAAAATTTTGAATCGTTTCCATTAATTCTCATTTAAAATTTTATCAAGCAAATCCCATCTTTCTTTTGAAACGGGAATAAATGAAATTATTTCTTGAAAGTAAGAACTTAATTGTAGTTTACTCGCTTCTGCTAACGTGATCCCTCTTGTTCGCATATAAAAAAGTTCTTCTTCATTTAGTTGCGAAATTGTAGCTCCATGTTTGCATTTGACATCATCGGCAATTATTTCTAATTGAGGTTTGGTATCTATTTGCGCGAGATCTGATAAAAGTAAATTTCTGCTTAATTGGGAAGCATCAGTTTTCTGAGCAATTTTCGGAACTATTATTGAACCTTCAAAGATTGCATGGGATTTATCGTCAGCAAGTGATTTGTTGATTTGATCTAGAAATCCATTTGGGCCATCAAAATTTATTTTTGTATAAGTAGAAATTTGTTCATCTTTTTTTGTTATTTGCATACCTTTGATATTGGTTTTAGCGTTACCTTCAGATTGCTTAATATTTATTTCAAATCTTGCATAATTAAATTTGAAATGTAAAGATCCCAAGCTGTATTCGCTATTTTTTTGTTGAATTACATTGAGAGAATTTAACAAATTTGATCCGTTTTTACCGTAAGAAACAACACCATGATTCAGGGAACTATGTTCTTCTAAAAAAAAGAACGTTGATTGAGATAATGAAGAGTTATCTTTGCCAAGGTTGACTTGTAATAATTCAATATCACAATTTTTTTCTAAAAATATTACTAGCGTTTTTGCGTTTAAAGAGTTGCTTGATGCATGACTAAAGATTTCAATAGGAGGGATTTTTGATCCATTTATTCTTAATCCCAAGATATTCTTTTTACAACTTAAAGATAGATTTAACAGGTCACTCCAATTTTCTGTTTCATTGAAACAGGATATCTGTTCTTTGATATATTTATCTAATTCATCCTCACTTATTTGCTGTATTGAATAATTTTCTTCTATTAATTGAATTTGACAGTTTTGGCCAATTATTAATCTAATAGTCTTTTGAGAGTTATTGGGATAAGGTATATCAAATTTCAGATTTTTTTCATTAACTGAGTAGTCTAAAAAGTTTGAAAATTTTATTTTATTTGAGAGTCTCCATAGTTCACTTTTAGGATTAGGGAGGGGACTTGATTGTAATTTATCTAGACAGATTTTTTGTATATCTGTTTGTTTTTCAACTAATTTATTAGTTTTTATTTTTTCAATAATTTCCATCTATTTAAGTCTCTTTTACAAAGTTATCAGTCCATTCATAACCTTTCTTTTCAAGTTCTAATGCAAGATCACTCCCACCAGTTTTTATAATTTGTCCGTCTGCCATAACATGGACATAATTTGGTTCAATTTCATCTAGTAATCTTTGGTAGTGAGTAATTAATATAATTCCAGTTTGTTTATTAGATATTTTTTTAATTCCTGATGCGACTATTCTAAGAGCATCAATATCTAGACCAGAATCGGTCTCATCTAATATTGCTATCTTGGGCTCAAGTAAAGCCATTTGCAGAATTTCATTTCTTTTCTTTTCACCTCCAGAAAATCCTTGATTTACACTCCTTGATAGGAATGTCTGATCCATTTTTACAAGTTCTAACTTTTCTTTAACTAATTCCTCAAAATCAAAAGTGTCTAATTCTTCTTTGTTAAGGAATTTTCTTCTGGCATTCGTTGAAACTCTGAGAAATTCAAGATTACTAACGCCCGGAATTTCTATTGGATATTGGAAACCAAGGAAAATTCCTGATTGAGATCTTTCTTCAGGTTCTAGAGAGTTGATATTTTCACCTGAAAATTTTATATCGCCATTCGTAATGTTATAAGATGGATGCCCCGCAATGATTTTAGAAAGAGTACTTTTACCACAGCCATTTCTTCCCATAATGGCATGGATTTCTCCAGGATAAACAGTAAGTGAAACTCCCTTTAAAATTGGAAGATTATTAGTAGATGCAAAGAGATTTTCAACTTCTAATATTGGATCTGATTCTTTCATTTGGCTTTGCATTACAGTTTAGAAATTGATTAATTAACCTACTGATCCCTCGAGTTTAAGTGCCAGCAACTTATCTGCTTCAGCAGCAAATTCCATAGGTAATTGATTAAATACATCCCTGCAGAAACCACTGACCATCATAGATATTGCCTCCTCAAATTCTATACCTCTACTTTGGAGATAAAAAAGTTGATCTTCAGATATTCTACATGTACTTGCTTCATGCTCAATTTCAGAATTGGGTTGTTGAGATTTGATGTAAGGGAACGTATTTGCAGAAGCTTGATCCCCTATTAACATTGAATCACATTGACTGTAATTTCTTGATCCTTTAGCTTTTGTTCCCATTTTGACAAGCCCTCTATAGCTATTTATTGAATTACCAGCACTGATACCTTTGCTTACTATAGTTGACTTTGTTTTGGGCCCAATATGGATCATTTTTGTACCGGTATCTGCTTTTTGAAGGTTATTGGTGAGTGCTACTGAATAAAATTCCCCAACAGATTCTTCCCCTAAAAGCAGACAACTAGGATATTTCCATGTAATTGCAGACCCTGTTTCAACTTGAGACCAGCTAATTTTACTTCTTTTACCTAAACATTTTCCTCTTTTAGTGACAAAATTAAAAATCCCCCCAACACCTTCTTCATCTCCCGCATACCAATTTTGCACTGTTGAATATTTTATTGACGCATCATCTAGAGCTATGAGTTCCACAACGGCAGCATGTAGGGTATTTGTATCAAACATTGGTGCTGTACAACCTTCTAGGTAACTTACAGAACTTGATTCTTCTGCAATGATAAGTGTTCTCTCAAATTGCCCAGAATCTCCACTATTAATCCTGAAGTAGGATGATAGATCCATGGGGCATGTAACACCTTTTGGGATATAAACAAAGGAACCATCACTAAAAACAGCAGAATTTAGTGCTGCAAAATAATTATCACTAGCTGGAACCACCGTACCTAAATATTTTTCAATCAAATCCGAGTGATTTTTTACTGCTTCACTGATTGAGCAGAATATAACTCCATGTTCAGCAAGTTCTTCTCTAAAAGTTGTCGCTATAGAAACGCTATCGAAGACTGCATCTACTGCTACATTTGTGAGTTTTTTTTGCTCGGTAAGAGGTATTCCTAATTTGTCAAAAGTCTCAAGAAGTTTGGGATCAACTTCATCTAAACTAGAAATTTTTTCTTTTTGTTTGGGAGCAGAGTAGTAAATTATATCTTGATAATCGATTTGTTTATATCCTAATCCTGCCCAATCAGGTTCATCCATTTTTTGCCATTTTTTGAAGGCTTTTAACCTAAAATCAAGAAGGTAATTTGGCTCTTCTTTTTTTTTCGAAATAAGTCTAATTACGTCTTCATTCAATCCCTTTGCAATTTTTTCAGTTTCAATATCAGTAACGAAACCATATTTGTAAGGCTCTTTGACTACATCTTTAACTAAATTTTCGTTGACCATGTTATCCAAAAATAACTTATTACAATTAGATTTATATACTCTAACGAAAGATATCCCCAATATTGAGTTTTTTTTCTTTATTAAAACTAAAAATTAATGTCTAATCAACTTGATCCCTTCTCAAATTTATTAAATATGCAAACTATCCAAGAAATTGATAGTCTTGAGCTACCAATAATTCAGAAACATCATTTAAGAATACTCGCTCATTGCTTAGAAATTTTAAAAATTCTCAATTCAGACAATAGTTTTGAATATCAAAACAAAAATCCCTTGAGAGAATGGTGTGATAATCAATCCAGGAGATTTAATGATAAAAAATTTAGTGATCTTTTTTATGAGCAGTTAGATTTATCTTCAAAAAAATTAATGACTTTTTCAAAAAAAATAGGTAAAAGTATTGAGGATTTACAGATAGATGATTTAGTACTATTAGTTGAACAACACTGAAAATCCTTTTAATTGATCCCGAAGAAAAAATATATTTTTGTTGAGTTGTTAACAAAATCAGGTAATAAAATTTAAAAAAAAAGAAAATTAATTTACATTTAAAAAAGATCTGAAAATTAATTAATTTCATTGATACCAACTGTTTTGAAGAGAAATATCAATTTTGAGAATTTTTTAGTAGTCAGAGGATCCTGACGACAGGGAAAAAAGACACACAATTCTAAAAAAAAAAGAACATACTGATCCCAAACAAAAACGGAGAATTTAAAGTGGTTGATGGGTTCATGAATAAAGATCAATTACTCTCGCTCACCCTCAGACAATTACGTCAAGAAGCAAGTAAATTATCAGTTCCGCTATACAGTCGTAAAACAAAAGCTGTTTTAGTTGATTTAATACTCAAATACCAAGAAAAATCCACAGAAAAAACACTTACTACATCCACCCATGTTAAATCTGAAGAAACTTTTGAGTCAAAAGTTTTCAATAGTAGTGAAGAAGTTAAAACAAATGTAGTTTTTCTACCCCGTGATCCAGATTGGGCTTATGTGTTTTGGCAAATTTCTGATGCAGATAGAGAAAAAGCACAATCTTTGGGAGCCAATAAATTATGTTTACGATTATTTGATGCTTCCGGTTCTGAAGGAAGCAACTTGAATCAAGGAACTCTAAGGGAGATAGCAGTTGATAGTTACAGTACTGAGTGGTACTTGCCCATCCCACTTGCAGATAGAGACTATAAAGTTGAATTGGGTTATAAATATGGTTTTAACTGGATGTCATTGGCATTTTCTTCTATAAGCCATGTTCCTGGGTCTCATCCTTCGGAACAAATTCTTGATAAATTTGTACCTTTTAATTTAGATTCTACTGTTGATTCAATCCCTGAAATTTCTAATCCTGTTGATTCAGAACAAAGTGGTATGCATGAAAGGTTATACCAAGCAGCAACTAACATTCCTCTCAGAAGAAAAGTTGGTTCTGAAGAATTTATGGAAAATGTAAATTCAACAAACCTTAATGATACTCTTACAGACTCAGGAGCTGGTAAATGGTCATCAGGTTTAAATGATTCTGGAAGTGGAATTGTTAAAAATAGATCTTTTTGGCTTGTTGCTGATGCTGAATTAATTGTTTATGGAGCCACAGAGCCTTCTGCAAAACTGACAATAGGTGGAGAAGATGTCCCTCTCGCTGCAGATGGTACTTTTAAAATTCAAGTTCCATTTAGAGACGGGACTCAAAAATATGACATTAAAGCTGTTGATTTATCTGGTGAGCAAGAAAAAAGTATATCAATGAAATTTGATAGGACTACACCACTTGACGATACTAATGAAAAAGATAATGCTGAGACTGAATGGTTTTAATAAATTAAATTAATGTTGAAAAAAATTGTAGCTTTTACTCCATTGTTTGGGGCATTAACGTTTCCACTAATAGTTCCAATTACAATTTCTAAATTTGGTGTTAACTATGGAATTCTCAGTGCATTATTAATTTCTTCATTATGGTTTATCGCTATGTTAAGAACTTCCGAAATGCCTCATTAATTTAGTTAGATTTTTGAAAGTTTCCTAAAAATATGACTCAGGTTAGTGTAATAAATATCAATTCTCCTTTTCTAGATCAAAAACCAGGCACCTCTGGTTTAAGAAAAAGTACTTTAAAGTTTCAGGAAGATCATTATCTAGAAGTTTTTATTGAAGCAATCTTACAATCATTAGAACCTTTAAAAGATTCAACATTAGTTGTTGGTGGTGATGGCAGATATGGCAATATTGAGGCAATAGAAAAAATTGTCCAAATATGCATTGCTCATAAAGTTCAAAAGGTTATTGTTCCAAAATACGGACTATTATCAACTCCTGCGACATCACATTTAATTAGAAAAGAAAAGGCTGTTGGTGGAATTATTCTTTCCGCAAGCCATAATCCTGGCGGGATTGATGGTGACTTTGGAGTGAAATTGAATATCTCTAATGGTGGTCCAGCTCCTGAGATAATTACTAATAAGATTTTCAAGACTTCACAATTACTAACTAGTTACAAAATTTGTAAAATTCAATTACCTGATTTTAGTGAATATGGAACTTATCCTTACGGTGAAACTACCTTAGAAATTATTGATGGATTAACAGATTATTCTGATTTGATGGAGAAAATTTTTGATTTTGATCAAATTAGTGATTTTTTAAAAAAAGACTTCTCGTTAATCTTTGATGCAATGAATGCAGTTACAGGACCATATGCAAAAAATATTTTTGTAGAAAAAATGGGTCTTGCACATGATTGCGTCATGAATAGTAACCCGTTAAAAGATTTTGGAGGTTTGCATCCTGATCCTAATCTTACTTACGCATCCCACTTGGCTGATTTATTATTAAATAAAAAATCTTATAGTTTTGGTGCTGCATGCGATGGAGATGGAGATAGGAACATGATTTTAGGAAGTGGATGTTTTGTAAATCCTAGTGATAGCCTTGCAGTTATTACTGCTAACACAAAATGTGTTCCTGGTTATAAAGATGGTATTCAAGGTGTGGCTCGATCCATGCCAACCAGCTCAGCCGTCGATAATGTCGCTCGAGAATTAAATATACCTTGTTTCGAGACACCTACCGGTTGGAAGTTTTTTGGAAATCTTTTAGATTCTAATTTGATTACTTTATGTGGAGAAGAAAGTTTTGGAACAGGTAGTAATCATGTGAGAGAGAAAGATGGACTATGGGCAGTTTTGTACTGGTTACAAGTTTTAGCTGAGAAAAAATGTTCGGTAAGTGATTTGATGCATAATCATTGGAAACAATTTGGTAGGAATTATTATTCAAGACATGATTATGAGGCAATCCCCTCAAATATTGCTAATCAAATTTTTGGTAACCTAACCTCTATGCTCGGAAATTTAAAAGGAAATAGTTTTGCTGGCCATTTAGTTAAAGTTGCAGATAACTTTTCATATTTAGATCCCGTTGATAATTCCACAAGTGAAAATCAGGGTTTAAGATTGGTGCTTGATGATAATTCTCGAGTAATTGTGCGCCTTTCTGGAACTGGAACTAAGGGTGCAACATTAAGACTTTATTTTGAGAAATTTTTTAATCCTCAACAGAATCTTTCGTTAAATCCTCAGATCGCTTTAAAACCTTTAATAAATGATTTAGATGCTTTATTAAACATTTCAAAACTTACTCGAATGGAAACTCCTACAGTAATTACATAGAATTGGAAGTAATGATTTTTTGATTTTATTTATATGCATTCAGAAAATATATTTACAAATTATTCTCAAATAGAAAATAATGCACCTTTGGCAGATCAATTAAGACCAAAGAATTTTGAAGATTTTTTTGGTCAACAATCAATCCTGAATGAGAATTCGCTTTTAAGAAGTGCAATATTAAACGATAAGATTAGTAATTTTATTTTTTCTGGCCCTCCTGGTGTTGGAAAAACTACTCTAATTGAAATTATTTCCTTTAATACTCGTTCAAAATTAATTAAGTTAAATGCATTATTATCAAGTGTTAAAGAATTAAGAAATGAAATCGCTGATGCAAAAGATAGATTAATAAATTCAAAAAGAAAAACAATTTTATTTATCGATGAGGTTCATAGGTTTACTTCAGTTCAGCAAGATGCTTTATTACCTTCAATCGAAAATGGAACTATAACTTTCATTGGTGCTACAACTGAAAACCCTTTCTTTGCTGTTAATAAAGCGCTTGTTAGTAGGTCTCGTATTTTTACATTACTTCCTTTGTCAGAAAATGATTTGCAGAAAATAATAAAAAAAGTTATAACGCATTATTCTAAAAAAAAAGAGTCAAAAAAAGTTTATTTAACTCAAGATGCTATAAGTCATTTAATTAAATTTTCTGGCGGTGATGCAAGAACATTAATCAATGCGCTAGAGATGGCCATAGAAACAACTGCTAAAAATGATGATAAAGAAATCAGGATTAATCTCTCAATAGCAGAGGATGCAATTCAAAAGAAAAATATTGTTTACGATAAAAATGGTCAAAATCATTACGATGTAATAAGTGCCTTTATCAAGTCCATAAGAGGTTCTGATCCAGATGCAACTTTATTCTGGCTAGCTAATATGCTGGAGGCTGGTGAAGATCCTAATTTTATTCTTAGAAGACTACTGATATCTGCCAGTGAAGATATTGGAATAGCTGATCCTAATGCCATAGTAGTTGTACAATCTTGTTGTGATGCTTTTGATAGAGTTGGTTTTCCAGAAGGAATATATTTTTTAACGCAGGCTTCTTTATATTTAGCGATGTCTCCAAAAAAGTAATAGTACGAAAAGTATTTTTAAAGCAATTGAAACAATCAAATCTACCAATGCTTTTGATGTTCCACTTCATTTAAAGAATAATTCTAATAGTTATATCAATCCTCATAATTATCCAAGTAATTGGGTCGCACAAGAATATCTTCCTAAATCTATAAGAGATTTAAAAATATGGGAACCAAATAAAAATGGATGGGAAAAAACTCAATATGAAGAACTGCTTAGAAGAAAAGAAAACTAAAAATTTTTCGAACAACAAATAATCTCAGGATTAAAAGAAGTTTTTTCTTCATAGGCTAATGCGATAGTCCAATTATGGAAGTTAATCTGTGAATAATTTAAATGTATGTTTTTTTTCTTATGAATTAACTTTTTAGGCTTTTCAAAAAATTGCCAATGGTTAATGTCTTTAGCTAATTTTCCATGATCCCATTTTATAGCCGCTTCAACAGCACACCATTGATTTAATATCATATTTTTTGTTAAATAATTATTATGGTTTGATTGATTGGTGTGAAAAAAATATTTTTCTGCAAATTTTATATGGTTAAAATCTCTATCTGTTCTCTCAATATCAATCCCTATTTTGCTTTTATGCCAGACTACAGTGATAGCGTCTTTACAATGACTTAAACTGATATTTCCCATACCAGAAGGTAAACTTGGAGGTTCTCCAGGGTGAGCATTAATTGGTATTTCTAAGGGGTCTAAATCAAAAAGTGTTGCAAGTGATTGTCGCAAATACGCTCTTGTTTCTAAGAAAATCTTTGATCTTGAATTTGTTAGGGTTTTTGCGGTTTTAATTTCTTCTACAGTTGCGACATCTTGCACACCTTTAATCTCATAAAACCAAATTTTTGGTATTTTATATTTATACTTATTTAATAATTTCAATGGCTCTTAAGGTTGGCGACAAAGCACCAGAATTTAAATTGAAAGATTCTTTTGAGAAAGAAGTTTCTCTTAGTGACTTTAAAGGTAAAAGAATAATACTATATTTTTATCCAAAAGATAATACTCCAGGATGTACTAAAGAAGCATGTAATTTTAAAGAGAATTGGGATTTACTCCAAAAAAATAATATTGTTGTGCTTGGAATTAGTAAAGATAGTGCATCCTCTCATCAGAAGTTTTCAGAAAAATTTAATTTACCTTTTATTCTTTTAACTGATCCTGAACCTTTTAAAGTTTCTTCTTCCTACGATAGTTATGGCCTCAAGAAATTTATGGGAAAAGAATATATGGGAATGATGAGAAATACGTTTTTGATTGATACTGATGGCAATATAGAAAAAATTTACTTAAAGGTAAAAGCAGCGATAATGGCTGATCATATAATTGCAGACCTAGGACTAAATTAACTTTTGAACCGATAAGTGGTGAATGATCATTCCTTCCATAACTAAATTAGGAGCCTTGATAATATTTTCTTTGTGATTTTTTAGAGATTTGGTAAATAATTCAGAGTCTCCTCCACAGATTAGTAGGATATCTTTTGCGGGATTAAATAAACTATTAATAACGCCATTAAGAGAGTTGATTACTCCTTTTAACATTGCTTCCTCTGTATTAATTAAAAAATCGTTGATCGGGATATCATATTTTTTGGGAACTTTAAGATTTTTTGTATTTTGTTCTATTGATTTTAATTGTGTTATAAAACCTGGAATAAGTTGGCCACCAAGAATAGATCCGTTTGAATTTAATTTTGTTATTGATAATATCGTTCCAAAATCTGCAATTAGCAAATCTTTTTTTAAAGGATTTTCAATAATTTTTAAAGCTGCAATACAGGCAAGAGCTCTATCAACTCCAAAAAAATCAGGGAGATTTGATAACTGAATATTTTTAGTTTTTATTTCATTTTCTTTTTTAAGCTGAAAATTTGGTAGCTTCCCTACAGAAGCCCAAATTAAATGATTAAGATCTATATTTTCGGGAACTTTTTGATCTTTTTTGGTATGGAAGAATTTAGATTGATTTTGAGAATATTGAGCCCAATGGAGCCTACTATTCCCTACTAATAAAAAATTTATATCTGAGACCATTTTTTTATGATCAATTTAATTATTAGTATGTATTCCACATTCTTGTTTAATCCCTCCAAACCTTGTATCTCTGCCTTTTCTTGCGATACCATCGGGTTTGCTTGAGTGCCAATCGCCCACAGAAGAATAACCTTTGAGAAAAAGTGGATGGGCAGGTAAATTATTCTCTTCCATATAATAAAAAACATCTTTATTTGTCCAATTCAATAAAGGTCTTAAAGAAATTCTTTGACGAATCACATCTAGAGATTTCATTTTGTTTCTATTTTCTGTTTGACTTGATCTAACACCGCTTGCCCAGCAGCAAATATTATATTTATCTAGACCATTCTCTAAAGGTTTTATCTTTCGTATTTCATGATACTTATCTAAATCACCCTCATTATTTGTTTCCCAAAGTTTTCCGAATTTAGCTTCCATTCTTGCTGGAGATATTTCACTTTGCAGGACTTCTACTTCTAAGGACAAAACTTCCATAAGCTTTTCAGCGTAATTGTAAGTTTCTCGAGGTAGGTAACCTGTATCTATCCAAAATATTTTGATTTTTTTTTGTAGACATAATTTACTTACCATATTTAAAAGGACTGAGGACTGTATACCAAAACTTGTTGTAATAGCAAATTGATTATCAAACTTTTCATAACCCCATGTAAGCATTTCTTGAGGCTTCATATCTAAAAGCTCTTGATTATATTTCGTTAGGTTAAGTTGAATATCTTTTTGGATGTTTTCAATCATTCTTCAATTTGATTATGAGTTTAATTTTATTTCGCTCAATTTAAAAATTATTCGTATAGTTTAATAATACATTCATGCATAACAATATTTAGCTAATGAAATCAATACAAAAACCAATAGTAATAGTTGGAGCAGGTTTTGCAGGTATGACATTTGCTTTGAATTTAAAGAATCTTAATCCGTCTTTACCAATCCTTGTAGTTGATTCTGAAACTAACTTTATATTTAAACCTTTAATGTACGAAGTTTTAAGTAAAGAAATAAGAAGTTGGGAAGCTACCCCAAAATTTGCAAATATTTTTTCTGATGCAGGTATAACTTTTTTAAGAAATACTTTAATCAAGATCTCTTTCAATGAAAATATTCTTGAATTTAGCGACGATTTAAAATTAAGTTATCAATATCTCGTTATTTGTACAGGGTCTATTCCAAATAGTTTTCTAATTAAAGGTGTAGATGAAAATTGTTATTTTTTTAATGATTTGCATGATCTATATAAATTAAGATCTTTTTTAAAAAAATCACAAAAAACTGTGCTTTATAAAAAGTTATTCATAGTTGGAGGTGGTCCTTCTGGCATAGAGTTGGCATGCAAAATTAAAGATATATTTTCAGACCAATTTGAAATTAATATAATAGAAAAATCAAATGAAATCCTTAATAAAAACAAAATTTTTAATAGAGAACAAGCAGAGAAGTCATTAGAAAAAAGAAAAATTAATGTTCTTTTGAATTCCGAAGTTACAGAAGTCTCAGAAACTAAAATTAGTATTTCTAGTGAGCTTGGAATAACTTCTTTGGATAAAGATATTGTGATTTGGACTGCAGGTGTTAAACCTAATGTGTCTTTTCTAGAAACTGATGAAATAACAAAAAAATCTGGACGAATTTTAGTTAATAATAATTTGCAAATAGAAAACCATAAAAACTGTTTTGCTATTGGCGATATTTCAGTTATTAAAGGAATGGAAGATTTACCCATAACTGCTCAAGTCGCTATGCAGGAAGGAAGTTATCTGGCTAATAATTTAGAACTTTTAATTCAAGGAAAAGATCTTTTACCCTTTGAATTTCAAGACAACGGTGAAATGATTAGTTTAGGAATAGGCGACGCCTCAATTTCTGGGCTTGGGGTTACTTTATCTGGGAAATTGGCTTTTGAGGTAAGAAGACTTATATATGCTTCCAAGTTGCCTGATATTACAGAAAGCTTAAAATCTGCATCTTCATGGATATTCCAAAAAAAATCTATTCTTAAAAAGTTTCTTGAAAAAGATTATTTCAATTAAACTTTTTTGAAATAATCTTTTTGGGTATATTGAGTTAAATAAGTTTCGTATGAATTTAATTGCAGTAGTTAGTAATAATTTTGATGCGTTTATAACGGTAGTTGTTTTAATAATGTCAATAATTTTGTTTATTAAGAATACTATTGCGCCAGAATTGACTGGTTTGTTATGTGTTGGAATATTTATAGCTACTGGGGTTCTTTCTCCTGAAAAAGCTTTAGCTGGATTTGGCAGCCCGTCCTTAATTACCCTTATGGGATTATTTGCAGTTTCCTCTGCATTATTTAAAAGTGGTGCCTTAGATAGAGTAAGAGAATTGATTTCTTCTGAAAGTATTAAAACGCCAAGGAAATTAATTTCTTTAATAGCTTTTTTGATTGCTCCAATATCTGGACTTGTACCTAATACTCCAGTAGTAGCATCTTTGTTACCTTTAATCGAAGGTTGGTGCGAGCGGAGAAATATATCACCATCAAAAGTTTTATTACCTCTTTCTTTTGCTACTTTACTAGGTGGAACTCTGACATTATTAGGTAGCTCAGTAAATCTTCTTGTAAGTGATATTAGTCAACAACTAGGTTATGGAGCTTTGGAATTATTTAGTTTGACTTCGATCGGAATTCCTGTATGGCTTATAGGTACAACCTATATGATTCTTGTTTCTGACATGCTTTTGCCAGATAGAGGGAGAGATAAGGAGTTTATTAAAAATGGTGATATGAATATATACTTTACTGAAGTTACTATTCCATCGACTTCAGAATTAGTTGGACAATCTGTCAGAAATAGTAGATTGCAAAGACGATTTGACGTTGATGTTCTGGAATTGCAACGAAATGGAAAAGTTATTCTTCCTCCTTTGGCTGATAGAAGGATTGAACCGGATGATAGATTAATAATCCGCGTTACAAGGGCAGACTTATTTAGGCTGCAGCAGGAACATACTATTCTGCTAGGCGAAAACAAAACATCTTGCGGTGGAGCAAATGTTTTTTCAGATGATGAAGGTACTAAGACCTTCGAAGCCCTTTTACCAGCTGGTTCAACTCTAGCTGGTGCAAGTTTGAGAGAGTTAAGATTTAGGCAGCGTCATAATGCAACAGTTTTAGCACTAAGAAGAGGTCAGCAAACTGTTCAAGAGAGATTAGGCCAAGCCGTTTTAAGGGCTGGAGATGTTTTATTGTTGCAAGCGCCGTTAGATTCAATAAGAGGTTTGCAAGCTAGTAATGATTTGCTTATTTTAGATCAATTCGAAGATGATTTACCTTTCTTGATAAAAAAACCCATATCGATTGGGATTGCAATAGGAATGGTGGTTTTGCCTTCGATTTCTAATATTCCATTAGTAGGTTCAGTCCTTTTAGCAGTCATTGCAATGGTTGCGTGTGGATGTCTAAGACCTGCAGAGATACAAAAATCAATTAGGTTAGACGTCATTTTATTGTTGGGATCTTTATCATGCTTTAGTGTGGCTATGCAGGTAACAGGTTTAGCAGATTTAATTGCATTCAATTTAAACTTTGCTCTTAATGGAATGCCTCTATATTTTGCATTAGTTGTAATTTTTATATCGACAGTTATTCTTACTCAATTTATAAGTAATGCTGCTTCGGTTGCTTTGATTTTACCTGTTGCTATTGAATTCTCAAATGTTTTGGGCATTTCACCAAGCGCTTTAATAATGCTTGTTTTATTCGGTGCAAGTCAATCTTTCTTGACTCCAATGGGTTATCAAACAAATCTAATGGTTTATGGTCCTGGAAGATATAGATTTTTTGATATTGCAAAATATGGAGCAGGATTAACACTTATAATGTCATTTACAGTGCCTGCATTGATAATTCTAAATTACAGGTAATATCGTGAAATTTACAAGTAATGTTTATAAGTTAAAAGATGCTTACAAAAAGCTATCTGTACCTCAATTTACTATTGTTACAGGATTGTTTATTATTTTCCTTGGAACTTTAATTTTGAGTTCTCCATTATGTTCATCTTCAAAGGTTGGCTTGTGGGAAGCATTTTTCACATCTACTTCTGCAATAACCGTTACTGGCTTAACCATAATAGATGTTGGTGTTGATTTAAATTTCTTAGGCCAATTTTTCTTGGCTTTTATGCTTTTATCAGGTGGTCTAGGATTAATGGCCATTACGACATTTTTGCAAGGTTTTGTTGTAAAGGGGGCAAAGCTAAGAACTAGATTAGACAAAGGAAAGACTCTAGATGAATTTGGAGTAGGAGGAATTGGTCGAACTTTTCAAAGTATTGCTATTACTGCGATTAGTATCATATCCTTGGGTGCAATTGTTTTATATTCTTTTGGATTTGTAGACATTCAAAATAATTGGGAAAGACTATGGTCCTCCATTTTTCACAGCATATCTGCATATAACAATGCAGGATTTTCTTTAATGTCAAATAGTATCCAAGACTATAGAACAAATTATTTGGTTAATAGTGTTTTTGTTTTTCTCATTGTTATGGGTGGATTGGGATGGCGGGTTATTGATGATATTTGGAGTAATAAAAAAAATCTCTCTTATAAAAAATTAAGTCTTCATTCCAGGCTAGTTATTAGGACAAGCTTGTCTTTAATATTATTCGGATCATTAGGATTCTTTATCACTGAATCATTACTAAATAGTCAATTTTTTAATGATTTGAATTTGTTTGAACGTTTATTGTCATCAATTTTTGAAACAGTAAGTGCAAGAACTGCAGGCTTTACAAATTTCCCAATCTCCTTGAACTCTATATCAGATACAGGCCTATTATTATTAATGACTCTGATGTTTATTGGAGCAAGTACTGGAGGTACCGGTGGAGGTATAAAAACAACTACATTTATTGCTTTAATGGCTGCAACTAGATCAACTTTAAGAGGTCAGAAAGATGTAATTATTAGTAATAGATTAATTTCGGATAAGGTCATTCTAAAGGCAGTTGGAATCACAGTTGGATCTTTGCTTTTTGTTTTATTAATGGCAATGCTGCTAAGTACAACTAATACGTTTGTCAAGAAAGAATCGTTCACATTCCTAGAAATTCTGTTCACTTGCATATCTGCATTTGCAACTGTTGGTTTTGATATTGGTTTAACTGCAAAATTAAATCATTTCGGCCAATTGATTCTTATTGTAGGAATGTTTGTGGGCAGACTTGGTATCCTTTTGCTTTTAAGTGCACTTTGGCAGGCTCTTTATAAGAGTAGAATAGATAGACAAAAGAGAATTGGCTATCCTAGGGCTGATCTTTATGTTTAAGATGACTGAGTTTTATTATGGCTGATTGGTGGCAGTGGTCTCAAAAGAGAGAAAAAGAAGCGCTCACTTTTGCAGTTGTTGGCGTTGGAAGATTTGGAACCGCTGTTTGTAGAGAACTTATAAGTAATGGTGCAGATGTTTTAGCTGCAGATTATTCGGAAAAAGCTATTGACGATTTAAGACAATTGGAACCTTCTATAGAAGCTAGAGTTGTAGATTGTACTGATGAAGAGTCTATGAAGGAATCTGGAATACTTGAAATGAATACTGTTGTAGTAGGTATAAGTGAACCTATTGAAGCAAGTATAACTACGACACTTATTGCTAAAGATAGTGAAGGTAGCAAAGTGAAAAGAGTAATAGCAAGAGCTACGAGTGATTTACACGAAAAAATGTTAAAAAGGGTAGGTGCAGACAAAGTTGTATTCCCTTCTAGAATGCAAGGAGAAAGATTAGGTTTGGAACTAGTTAGACCAAATCTAATTGAAAGATTGGAACTCGATAACCAAACTGGTATAGATGAAATAACTGTTCCAGAAGAATTTATTGGAAGATCTTTGAGAGATTTAAATTTGAGAAAAAATTATTTAGTAAATGTCCTTGCAGCAGGACCTGCTGAAGAGTTAACAGTTAATCCTCCAGCAAAATATATCTTAGAAAGAGGAAATATTTTGGTAGTAATGGGAAAAACTGCAGATTTACAGAAATTGCCTCAGAATTAGCTATTTCTAATCAGATTTTTTATAGTATCTAATTCTTTGAGGAGCTTTTTTTAATCTTCTAACACTTTGTTTCTCAAGTTCGTCCCTAATAGTATTGGTATTTAAATTATTTTCTGAGAAAAGTGATTTACTCTCTTTCTCGAAGTAATTTTTAATACCTTCTTGTATTAACACTTTTGCCATATTACTAACTGTCCTTGATTCATTATTGGCTAAGGTAGTTAGTTGCTCACATATTAATTCTGGGAGAACTACTTGAATTCTGGGGGATTTGGGCTTCCCATTAGTTGAGTTTTGACGGGTAGCCATGAGTCAAAGTTGATAACTGTTACTTATAAGTATACACAGTTAGTCAAGGATACTATCTTTGTGTATATTATTAGTAAGGAAATTTATGTCCGTATCAATTAATTTTTTTATTGCCCCATGAAAAACTCAAGAAAACTTGATTCTCCTAAAAGGTCGATAATTGATAAAAAGAAAAAAAGATTAGTTCATTCTGATGCTCACGACAACGAAAATAGTGATGTTTTGGTATCAGCTGTAATTAGTCCATATTTGTTAACTCATCTTCACCATATTCTTCAACAGTCTGAGTACTATGCTCAAAAAGATGGTAGAAAATCTCACGCAGCTAACTTTGCAAAACTAAGAAAAGTTCTATGTTTAGATGCAAGAAGTATGGCAGATGCCTCTGCAAAAGAAATAAAAGATGTCGATAATGATTTATCTATTAATAAATATAATGAACAAAATGTAGCTTGAAGTAATAATCTATTAATAAATAGATTTTAAAAACATGTCCAGCAATGCTGAAAAGCTCTATAAGTTAATAGCCAACGATTCCAAAAAGAAAAAAAGTTTGTTTATGACAGCCTTAACTAATCCCAAAAAAGCCTTAGATAAAATATGCGACATTGGCAACGAGTTAAATATTTCTGTGACTAAAGAAGAGGTTATTGAATATTTGAGTACTATTGATGACGAGGCAACTAAAATGTGGTTAATCAAGGCTCGAGGGGGCCTTTAGGAAAAGGTTTCGAATAATTATTATTTGGATTAGGAATAGGTTTTATTCTTTTGTTGTAGCCACCTCCACCAGCTAAAGTCCAAAAAAACCAATAACTTGGAATCGCAAGAGCTGCAGCTATGAAAATCACTACAATTTGTTCTATTCTTTTCATGATTTAATTTTATTCCACAAAATATTTTTAGTAAATAAGCCACAGATTTTGTAAATTCCATTTTAAAACAGTGATTAGATTTGAAGGTGTAAGCAAAATTTATTCTACAGATGTTGTTTTAAAGAATATTAGTTGGGAGATTAAGAAAGGAGAAAAAGTTGGCTTAGTTGGTTCTAATGGTGCAGGTAAATCAACCCAATTTAAGATTTTAATTGGAGAGGAAGAGCAAACAAGTGGAACGATCATCAAAGAGGGAAATCCTAAAATTGCCCATTTAAAACAAGAGTTTGATTGTAATTTGAATTTTTCAGTGAGACAGGAATTAGAAAGTTCTTTTAAAGATATACAAATTGTTGCCATTAAACTTTTAGAAATTGAGAATAAAATGAAATCATTGGATATAAAAAAAAGTTCCGATGAACTTGAAATATTTGTAAATCAACTCGCAAAATACCAAGCAAAATTTGAAGCTTTAGGTGGTTATAAAATGCAATCTGATGTAGAAAAAATATTACCAAAATTAGGCTTTTCTATAGAAGATGCTGATAAATTAGTTGGTAATTTTTCAGGTGGTTGGCAAATGAAAGTTGCACTTGGAAAAATAATCTTACAAAAACCTGACTTATTATTATTGGATGAACCAACCAATCATTTAGATCTAGATACTATTTTTTGGCTCGAAGAATATCTTTCTTCGCTCAAGATTGCTGTTATTATAATAAGCCATGATAGATATTTCTTAGATAAATTATGTAAAAAAATAATTTTTGTAGATAGAGGAACATCTGAAACATATAATGGGAACTATTCTTTTTTTATCGAACAGAAATCTTTGAATGAAGAATCACAAAATAAGGCATATCAATTACAACAAAAAGAAATTGAGTTACAGAAGAGGTATATAGATAGATTTAGAGCTAGTGCAACAAGAAGTTCTCAAGCAAAGAGTAGAGAAAAACAATTAAAAAAGATTTCTAAAATTGACGCTCCCATATCAAAATCGAAAAGTCCTGTTTTTAATTTTCCAGAGTGCCCTCGCTCAGGAAAACTAGTTCTAAATATCAAAAATTTGTCTCATAGTTTCGAGGATAAAATTCTTTTTTTAGATATCAATTTAAAGATTTCTTCGGGGGAGAAAATTGCAATATTGGGACCTAATGGCTGCGGTAAATCTACATTGCTTAAAATTATTATGAAAAAAATATCTCCTGAAATTGGAGAAATTAATCTTGGTAAACATAATATAATTACTAGCTATTATGAACAGAATCAGGCTGAAGCACTTTCCCTTGATGAAAGGGTTATTGATCTAATATGTAATAAGTCTCCAGAATGGTCCCAAAAAAAAGTTAGAACATTTTTAGGAGGTTTTGGCTTTCAAAATGAAACTGTTTTTAAATATATCAAACAACTGAGTGGGGGAGAAAAGGCAAGATTAGCATTGGCGCTCATGATTATTAATCCTAGTAATTTTCTGCTATTGGATGAACCTACAAATCACTTGGATCTACAATCTAAGGAAAACTTAGAATTAGCAATTAAAAATTATAAAGGTTCATTATTAATCATTTCTCATGATCGGTATTTTATTTCAAAGGTTGCAAATAGAATTGTTGAAATTAAAGATTCAAAGTTATTTTCATATGATGGAAATTACGAATATTTTTTAGAAAAAACTCAAAGCCAAAAAATTTGATTACTTTAAATCAAATTTATAATTAGCTAAGTAAGATCACTAATTTATCTTTACATATTTTACCTTCCTTGATTAATCACAAAAATACAAAAATAGGTTTTAATAATTTAAATGAAAAATTACGATTTCCAAGAAAAACATTTTCAAATTTCTGATCCTATTGAAATTTATTTTGAATGCATTACTTCCTGTGACCTAAGGGATGGTAGATGTATTTCTAGATTTGTTGAAATACTTAAACAGAATGATAGTTAAATCTTTTTGTTATTTTTTTAAATTAGTAATATCAGTTGGTTTTACTTTTAATTTTATCAATTTGTTTTTTCGCTTTAATAGTACATTTATTTTTTTATTAATACCATTTTCACTTACTTGGGTTATTACGTCTGAAGCTTTTTTAATCTCTTTATTACCCACTTTTAAGATGATGTCGTTCACCATTATTCCACTCTTTCGAGCTGGACTATTAGGCATTACATAACCAACTTTTACAGAATTATTATTTGTTTTAAGATTAACCTCATCTATTAGGCTTATCCCAATCATAGGGTGTATAACCTTTCCATTTCTTATTAATTGATAGGCAACTTCTTTGACTTTATTGATTGGGATTGCAAAACTTAAACCTGCTCCTGGACCTGATCTGATCAGGGTATTTATACCAATAACCTCTCCTTTGCTGTTTAATAGTGGACCCCCCGAATTTCCAGGATTTATAGCGGCGTCTGTTTGAATAAGTTCAAGTTTTTTATCGTATATTCCTAATTGAGTAACGTTTCTTTTTAAATTACTGATAATGCCAAGGGTAACTGTGTTTTCCAGTCCGAATGGATTCCCAACTGCGATTGCCCAATCGCCAACTTTAATTTTTGTTGAATCTCCTAATTCTGCTTTTGGCCAAGGTCCCTTTCCTGCAATTTGTAGCACAGCTAAATCAGTAAAAAAATCCTCTCCTATAAGTTTTGCTTTTAATTTTTTTCCATTGGTTAAACCAACAATTACCTTATCCGATCCATTTACAACATGAGCATTGGTGATCACAAGTCCATCATCAAATATAAATCCACTTCCTTGGCTTTGCTCTAACCTTGGTTGATTTTCGTAAGGCAAATCTAATCCGAAAAATCTCTCAAAATATGGGTCTAGAAATAGTTGAGAATTTTTCGGAAATTTTCTTTTCTTAATATATCTTTGAGTCTCAATTGTCACTACAGAAGGACCAGTTTTTTCTACCGCTTCAGTTATGAAAGATTTTTTTGAATATAAATTAGCTTCTGCAATTGTTGGTTTAATTGATGGTTGGGATAAAATATTTGGTGAATTTAAAATACCAACTCCAATTGCTAAATAGATTAATAATTGCTTTTGATTATGGCTTTTCAATTTTGATTTTCTTATGATTTTTGAATCCACAAAAATTATTATTACCTTTAACTTTAATATAACTAATAAAAAAATTAATTTTGTTGGGAGAATAATTTATTAATCTGAATAGCTAATTTTCTTTTTTTCGGGCTATGATATTAAAGATATATCCAATTAATTTATAAGTATTATGACTATTTTATTTCCAATCATATATTCTGCAGCCTTAACGTATCTTGTATGGAAAGCTTTTAAAGTAATGTCTAATGGTTGGAGTATATCTGGGACAGAAAAAAAAGGTTTCAATAGTACTAATTTTCAACAAAAAAAGTATACAATACATCCTGAACTATTAGATAAATCAGGCAACATTACAGAAGAAGAACTATTAACGGTAAGATTTTCGAATGATAATGACTCGAGCCTAGAAGGTAAGGGTTCTGCAACTGATTAATTTAATTTAAAATTTAAGGAAAAACAATTGGAATTAAGAACGAAAATTGTATCTGCGGTCATAAGATCGCTAAAATTACCACCAAGGTTTCGATTGAAAATAGTCAAAGAAGATCCTATGAGGCTTGAACTAAGTCTTACCCCTTCTTATGGTAAAACTCCAGTTATTGTTGGTTTGGTAGAATCCTTAGACTTAGTAGCACGAAGAGATAGAGAAGGTAGATTACCCAGAGATCTACAAGGTACTTGGGATTGGACTGTTAGACATGGAAAAGTGAGTACTGGAGGATGGAATCCTATGCTAAAGGAGGCTTTGCAAACAATGTTTGATACAGGATTGCCAGCAATTGTTTATGAGGAATTAACAGGTGATGATTATCGCCCTGTTGATGGTGTTAGACATGTTAAATAATTAATTTATTATCTTCATAAAATCTTCCTTAGAACGTTAAGATAAAGTTATAGAGAATTTGTTAATCATGAATGTTGAAAATCAACCAAGATTTGGCTTTGTAAATTTTGCAGAAACTTGGAACGGTCGTATGGCAATGATGGGTATTTTGATTGGTCTCGGTACTGAATTAATTACTGGACAAAGTATACTTCGCCAGATTGGGATAGGTTAAGTTTTATTTTATTTCTTCTGCCTTTATTTCAATTGTACTTTCACTCGGTTTTTTATTTATTTGATCTTTGCTAAGAATATCTAAATCTGAACCACAATTAATGCAGGTTTCATTTGAAGAAAAGGAGACAGTACCACAATTACTGCAAGTATTAATTTTAGACTTAAAAGAGTTGAAAACCAAAACCCCTATTATTAATAAGAGAAGAGGAATTAGAAATATTAATAGTAGAATATTACCAAGAAAGCTTATAAAAAAGTTAATTCCAAATAAAGGAACAATAACTAATAGGATTAGTGAATAAGTAAACAAATTCTTATTAGCTTTAAGAAAATAATTCATATTAATTATTATTGTGTCTCTTTTCTTCTTCTATTAACTAAGGTCATACTAGCAATAACAACACTCCAGCACTGTCCAAAATATAAGATTACTCCTAGAAGCCATACCCATAAAGTAAGTACTAGGAATCCTCCAATAAAACCATATGCTTGAAATCGTACCCCAAGCGAAAGAATACTTTTACTGACTGCTAGATTCAAAGTAGTTAAGCCAATTCCAACAAGAATTGATCCAGGTAAAAGTGGTTTTAAAGGCACTTTTCTACTAGGTAATAGGGCTTGTAATATAAGCGCCATTAAAGAAAATCCAATGAGTGGAATTGCAAACTGACCAACTTGCAAAAGTGGCAATTTTAGCAATAAATCAGTAATTAGATTATTAGATTTTGAAAGATTTTCTAAAACATTACTTGGTATCATTCTAAGATTTGCACTAATCTGATCCAATACCATCAAAAATCCTATAAAAAATACTATTAAAAAAGCTTCAATTCTATTTCGGAGAAACCTCGAAGCTTGCTCCCTCCAAGCAGAATTTACTTTTTTGGAAGGAAGTTCGTCTTCCCACAGCCTATCTGAACCCCTTTGGAGAGATAAATATGCATTTCCTGCTGTAAAAAGCAAAAACATAGCTCCTAGTATTCCTGCTCCAAAACCTTGATCAATTAAATTAAATAAAGTTGTTTCTACCAATTCAACTACTGAAGGAGGTAAAATCTGAGAGGCAATAGTAATGATTTGTTGATCCAATCCTTCTTGTTTCCCGAGAAACCATGATGCTATGGAAAGAGAAATTAGAAGAATCGGAAAAAATGATTGCAGTGTGTAGTACGCAAATGCAGCACTCAAATCAATGCAATCAGATTTGCTCCATCTTTCACAAGCTCCCCATAAACTTTTCAGTACCCATTTTGAGCTTCGCTGTATATTAATTTTCTTCAAATACTTATGTTATGTATTTTTTTAATTGTATCAAATAAGAAATTTCTCAAGCAATTTTTTTTGTTGATGAAGTAACTATTTTTCTAATAATAAATTGCCCCATGGCTTTAAGGTTTCAATTTTTTTTTGTGATCTACAAGCAATTAACGGAAAATTTATATCGCACAGGTTTTGTCCTGAAATTAAATTTAATGGATCTGTTTCTAACCATTCTATAGAGCAGTTTAGTTCTTCTAAGAGCAACCAGGCAGCTGCAATGTCCCATATCTTTGGTGTTGATTCTATTGCTCCGAAAGTTTGTCCCATCGCCACACTTGTTAAATTTAGACTAGATACCCCTAATAGTCTAATTTTTCCAGGAAATATTGAGTTTGGGTTTTTTTGCAAAATTTTTATAGATCTACTACACAAAGAAACACATTCACTTTGGTTATTATTTCGACTTGGGTCTATTTTTTGGTTATTTAACCAAACACCTTTACCTTTAATTGATACAAACTTTTTTTTCAACGTAGGGATTATTAAAAAAGAAGATTGAGGTTTGCCATCCACGAACCTTGCTACAGATATAGACCAGTATGGAATACCTGCGGCAAAATTTGTAGTCCCATCAAGTGGATCAACCACCCAATATGCTTTTGTACTAGGAATTAACTTTCCTCCTTCTTCACTAAGGACGCCTTCATCAGGAGCTATCGCAGCTAAGCCATCCACGATTGTTTTATCACTCCACAAGTCACAACTTGTTATTAATGACCCATCTGATTTATTACTAGCACTAATATTTCCAAAATCTTTTATTTGACGCTTACTAACTTCTTTAAATAAAGAATCTAATTCTCTGAGTTGTTTATTCGTTAAATCTGATTTATTCATCTTGCAATATTACAGATAGATTCACTTTTCTTAACTTTATTATTGTAATCCAAACAATTTTTACTTATTTCAAGAAAAGTTAATCTTTCTAATTCATCTAAATTCAAATTGTAATTATATATTGCATTAATATTTTTTGATTTAGCATTACTTAATTCACTTTGCCTGACAAGGACATCTTTCAGTGTTGATATCCCAACATCATATCTAAGTCTAGAAAGCCTAACGGATTCTTTACTAGATTCAATTTCTTTTAGAGAAGAGAGTATTTTGTCTTCATTTAATTTTAGATTTAAGTAGGCTGTATTAATTCTTGTGGACAAAACATTTTTTAGATTTTCATAGGCATATTTTTCAGACTCTGCATCTGCTATTTTTGATTTGTAAGAGTTTTTATTTTGTCCACCATTAAAAATACTCCAAGCAAAATTTAGACTTATTGTATTTGTGTAGTTAGATCCATATTTATCATAGTTGATATTAGTTCTTAGAGATTCACCCTTGGAAAATGTACTGGATAATGCGTTGCTGATATAGATATTTGGCTTATTTCGAGCTAAAAAACTATTTGCTTGGTTATTTTTGATTGTTTTTTGAAGCATAAGGTTTTTTAAGGAAAGATTTTTATCCAAACCTTCATTAATATTTTTATTCAATCTATGGTTCCAAAACCCTATAAGATTTTGCTCTGTATTACTTTTAAAATCTCCCTTAATATTAAGTATTTCTTTAAGGGAAATTGTATTAATTTCATGTTCTATTTTCTTTTCATTGAGAGATTGTTTATCTCTAGATAATTGCGCTTCTGCTTCGATAACTTCAAATTTTGTACCAATTCCAGCTTCTAACTTTGCAGTAGCATTATTCAAACTTGTATTTGATAAATCTAGTGTAAATTTTTTATTTTCGATATCCTGATATGACTTTTGGAATTTATGAAACCTCAATCTAGCTTCTTTAATTAAATCTTTTTTCTTTATCTCATAATTATTTTCTGCAATTTTCAAATTTTCTTTTGCAATTTTAATTTCGTATCCTCTTAGTGGCTCGATTAAATCCCATTTAATAGTGAGAGAAGGATTTGCTGAAAATAGTGATGTTTTTAATGTCTGAGAATTACTACTGTACTGCTGACCTGATACATATTTTGGTAATCCATTGGCTTGAAAATCGAAAGATGGATATCTGCTAGCAATTTGACTTGAAAGATTAAACCTTGCAGAAGAAACTAAATTTTGCAATGATTTTAATTCTTGATTATTTAAGACTATTTTTTCTATTTCTGAATAATTAACAAACGTAATATTTGATTTTTCTTCTAAAACATTATCAATATAATTTTTCGTTTCGCTAGATAGTACATTAATGGAGTTGATACTTAGAGCGAGGGGCAAGAATAAGAATGGATTTATTACTCTTCTAAGCATGTTTTATAAATTATAGATTATTTGATTAACCAATCAAAGTATTAATAATATCATTTGAATCATCAAGAACGTGAATTTTGGTATTTAATTGATTTTCAACTTCTTTAATATTTTTATCATCTAAAAATAAATCAGTATTAATTTTTAACATAATAGATGGTATGTAAACAGCTTCTCCTAAATCCTTATTTTTCAGCCCGCAAATTAGATCTTCTCCAGTAAGAAGACCTGTAACAACTTGATCTTGACCCCAATAAATACTGGGCAAACCATATAAATTAATTGTTAATCCATTAATTAAGTTTAATTTATTAACTGTAGGAATTAGGGCTTCATATACTAATTTACCAACAATCCAACTAACTTTTTTTGGCTTTTTTACTTTTTGGGGTAGGTTCCGAGTCTTCTCTCTTAATGCTTCTAGAAAGTTTCTAATAGTCCCAACTCCATTAGATTCTTGTGGCATATTTTCGTAGGTTTTGTAACTAGGTAAATTTGTACCAGCAATTAAATACCATTCGTCTGCTAGCCAACAAAAACGAGTCCCAAGAGTATTTTGTAGAGAGGCTTGAATTCTCTCTACTTGTTTAATAGTTTTTTTTGCGTATTCTGGGCTAATTGATTTCAATCCATCATTTTCAGGTCTAAATTTTGTAAGTCCTACAGGAACTATTGCAACTGAAAGTACTGTTTGAGTGGTTTTTTTGTAGAATTTAGAAAGTTCCAAAATTGATTTCTCAAGAATATCCCCATCATTTATATCTGGACAAACAACAATTTGAGCATGTATTTGAATAGAGTTTTTTTCAAACCAAGAAATTTGATCAAGTATCACTCCTGCTTTTTTATTTTTTAATAATTTTTCTCTTGTGGCGGGATCAGTAGCATGAACAGAAATAAAAAGTGGGGATAGTTTTTGCATAGCAATTCTTTCCCAGTCTTCTTTTTTTAAATTAGTGAGAGTTAAATAAGAGCCATATAGGAAACTTAATCTATAATCATCATCTTTTATATATAGGCTTTTTCTTTTACCACTTGGCTGTTGATCAATAAAACAAAATGGACATCTATTATTGCATTGCTTGATTGAATCAAATAATGCATCTTTAAAATTTATACCTAAATTAACGTCTTGATCTTTTTCAATATTTAAATTGTGAATCTCATGATTTTTATCTAAAACTGATATGTCTAAAATTTCTTCACTAATCAGGATCTGATAATCAATTAAATCTCTTGGCTTTTTCCCATTAATACTAATAATTGAATCACCTGATTCAAATCCTATTTCTTCAGCAATAGAATTAGCTTCAATACTTTCAATTTCTGCAGGGTTTATTTTATAAGTAATATTAGGAACCAAAAGATCGATGGGATCTTTCGTACAATTAATTTCTTGCCACACAATTTTAGGCCAAATACTCTTATTTATTTCATTCTAAACTCATATATGACTCAAAGTGTATTAAATACTTTTAAAAAACTAAATATAGGTGTGAAATTATGGGCCTTTTATTTATTAAAATATGTCATTCGCAGTTTTCTAAAACACGATTTAGATTATTTAAAATAAACCTTTTTCATTGAAAGAATTAATTACAAAAAATTTAGAAGTAAAAGATAAATTCAACTATGAATCCCATAAGACAGTTGATTCATACGAAAATAGTTTTTTATCAAATCCAATATCTTTAAGATTATGGTCTTCTTTTTTTGTAATTTTACCTATTTTTGTACAAGCTCCTTGGGTTAGATTAGAACCAATAAGTGCTCTTTGTTTTACTTTTGTTATTGTCTTATTGGCAATTGTTTTGCATCAGAAAGGATCAAATAAGTGGTTTATTGTCAGTTCATTATTACTTGGTATATCAGGTAGTTGGCTTGGTGGATGTTTGTTCTGGGGATGGTTAAGCCCATTTCCTATCCTACACATACCTGTTGAAGCTGTAGTTCTCCCATTAGCTTTAATTGGATTTGGTACTAATTGGAAAATAGGTTCAAGTTTTTATATCTCTTCTTTATTTGGAACCGCAGTTACCGACATTACAATATTTTTAATCGGAATCATGGATCAATGGAAGCAGGTAATTATTGCAGATTCTGAAAATGCACCTATGATTCTTCAAAAAACTTCAGAGAGTCTTATTCAAATTAAATCATTATCTATTATCGTTTTTGTTGCTCTTATACTTTGGTTTATTTCAAAAGAAATTTTAGATTCTGGCACAATTAATACCACCAATGGTAAAGCACTCTTAGTTTCTGGTTACGTAATTCAAACCACATTAATTGTTGATGGTATTTTTATTGTTTTAGCAATTCTGCAACCAACTTTTAGTGGATTGGTTTAATGTTAAGGCCTCCATTTTCGCAAGAACCGATACCAATAAATAATTGGGATGTAATCGTTATAGGCGCCGGAGCTGCTGGCCTTATGACTTGTCTTGAATTACCTTCAAATTTAAAAGTGCTTCTTTTAAATAGAAATACTAGTAAGGTATCTTCCAGTAGATGGGCTCAAGGCGGAATTGCATCTGTTGTTAGAAAAGATGATTCATTTGATCTTCATGCTGAGGATACTTTAAAAGCAGGTGATGGACTTTGTGATTTTCAAGCTGTAGAAATGCTAGTTAAAGAAGCTCCAGGTTGTGTAGAAAGGTTGCAGAATTTAGGGATGATTTTTGATCAAAGTTCTGATCAACTAGCTACTACCTTGGAAGCAGCCCATTCACGAAGAAGAGTTTTACATGTCAAAGATCGTACTGGACGAGCATTAGTAGAAGTTCTAGAAGATCATATTGAGAATCAAAAAAATATTCTTCACTGCAGGGGTGTAAGAGTAACTGAACTTCTCATTGAAAATAACGAATGTAGAGGAGTTCAGGTTCTTGATGGAGCAAATTTGTATTGGATTAAATCTAGAGCTGTTGTTTTGGCTACAGGTGGGGGCGGACACTTATTTACAAACACAACTAATCCTGCTCAATCTTCTGGTGAAGGGATTGCTCTTGCATGGAAAGCAGGAGCTGCTATCGAAGATTTAGAGTTTGTTCAATTTCATCCAACAGCTTTAAAATTTTATGGCGCACCTTGCTTCTTAATATCGGAGGCACTTAGAGGGGAAGGAGCGATCTTAGTTGATAAAAATGGTGAAAGTCCAGTTAAAAATCTTGAAAATCGTGATCTAGCTTCTAGAGATCAGGTAAGTAGAGCAATTATGAAAAATATGCATGATAATAATGTAGATCATGTTGGCTTAGATCTTCGGTATATTGACCCAGAAAAAATTGTAGAGCGCTTCCCCACGATCTTAAGTCGATGTCAGGATTATGGCGTTAACCCTTTAAATGAGGTCATTCCCGTAGCTCCTGCAGCTCATTATTGGATGGGAGGTGTTAAAACTGATCTAAATGCATCATCAACAAGAAAAGGATTATATGCCGTTGGAGAAATTGCTTCTACAGGTGTGCATGGTGCTAATAGACTGGCAAGTAATTCATTGATGGAGTGTCTTGTTTTCGCAAGAAAAATGTCTTCAATTGTTTTGAATGACCTTTCTAAATCTGAAAAATTTGATAGATCATTTCAAGAGTTTGATATTGAAGATCCTAAAGAAGATCAAATTTGTATAATTTCTGAAAAAATTGATGAACTAAGAAAACTATGTTGGTTAAATTTAGGGGTATCTCGAAATAAGGTAAATATGAGTAAATTTTTAAATTACATTCAAAATGATATAGATAAATTAAATAAAAATGATTTACTAAATAGTCTTGAAAAAATAAAATTTGATCAAAAAATAAAACTTAATGAACGTAATAGAAGAGCATTAAATCTTTTACTTGATTTAAAAAATAGACAAATAACCACCATAACTTTATTAAAAGCCTGTCTATTTAGAGAAGAAAGTAGAGGAGGGCATTATAGAGATGATTTCCCTGATAAAGATAAAAATTGGGAATGCCATACTAGACAACAGTCAGATCAAAAAATTCAAAAAAGATTCATTAAAAATTGAGATCTCCCTGATAGTCGGTTTTTGTTGCTAATTCATTTAAGTCACGCGTACCACTAATAATTTCTCCATTTATTTCCCAAGAAGGAAAACCACTGATTCCTTTCTTTTGGCATAGCTCATACTCATTATCTTTACCATCTTTAGCACACTCAACTACTTTTAATTCTTTAACTGCTTCCTTACCAAATAATTGTTTTTGATCGTGGCAATGCGGGCACCAGTATGCACTATACATAACAATATTGTTTTCACTTAAAAATTTTGCAAACTTTACCTTCTGGGGAGAGCTTGAAGTGGTAATTATTTGTGATACATTTTCAGTTGGGTTTGCAACATCAATTGCATTAGAGGGGTCAACGTTTGTTGACCAAATTAGGCCCCCCAGCAGTACACTAATGGCTACAATGAAACCTCTAAAAATCATAGGTTCTCTACTTTCGAACTTTGCTCCAATCATAGAAATTATAAAGATAGAAAACGATAAAATTGCTGAAAGTATACAAAAAAAGCAATATGCTTGAATCTTAAGAAACATTATATTTATCAATAAAAAGCTAAATGTTGATGACGCACAAGAAATTAGAAATACTAACCACCATAAAAACTTATTTAGTTTTTCTTTTGGCGAAATTAAATTAAGCGAAAGTATTATCGTGATAACTAATATTGATAAATATGTTATGAATCCAGCTAATGAGAGAGGTATGTTAACTTGATTGTTTTCAAATAAAGTACCCCAAGGACTATTTAAAACTGTTTCACAACCATTTTGTATCCCCGGGCATGAAAGCGAAGTAAATAATCCCCAGTTTTTTAAAGTAATCGAACCTGTATCAACTATGCCTATAGTGCTAAGAATTGCAATTATGATTTTTGGCCATTTCAAATCTTTTTTATTTCTTCTGTTTAAAGTCTTAAAGGCCATACAAAAAGAAAGTTTGTTATTTACATTATCTATCCTAATATTATCTTGGCATGAGAGTTATATACGAAATGCTGTATTAAACTTTTAATTCTTATTTTTCAAGTTGTGAAAAAAAATAGTCTCAATGTAAAAGAAAAAAAACTATCTAAGGTTGCATTCAGTCATGTTGGTTGTGAGAAAAATCTTGTTGATACTGAACATATGCAAGGCTTATTAGATAAAGAGGGTTATGAAGTTGACAGCAACATAAATGATGCAAATGTTGTTGTTGTGAATACTTGCAGCTTTATTGAAACAGCTAGAGAAGAATCTATTAGAAAAATTCTAGAATATACAAATCAAGGAAAGGAAGTAATAGTTGCAGGCTGTATGGCTCAGCATTTTAAAGATGAGCTTATAAAAGAAATCCCTGAAATAAAAGGTTTGATTGGAACAGGAGATTATCAAAAGATAGCCACGGTTTTAGACAGAGTAGAAAAAGGGGAAATAGTTAATGAAGTTTCAAAAATCCCGGAATTTATTGCAGATGAGGAAATACCGCGTTTTGTAGATAAAAATAAATTTGTTGCTTATCTTCGCATTGCTGAAGGCTGCAACTATAATTGCGCTTTTTGTATTATTCCTAAATTGAGAGGTCCTCAAAGAAGTAGAACAATAGAATCTATAGTTTCAGAAGCCAAAAGTCTTGTAAAACAGGGTATTCAAGAAATCATTTTAATTAGTCAAATAACAACTAATTATGGTCAAGATATTTATGGAAAACCATCATTAGCCAAACTTTTGGATGAGCTTTCTAAAGTTTCAATTCCTTGGATAAGGATACATTATGCTTATCCAACGGGTTTAACTGATGAAGTTATTAGAGCTTTCAAAGATTCAAAGAATATAGTGCCTTACTTTGATTTACCACTTCAGCATAGTCATCCAGATGTATTGAAGAGTATGAATAGACCTTGGCAGGCTTCTTTGAATGAATCAATTTTGGAGAAAATTAGAGAAGAAATTCCATCTGCTGTATTAAGAACTAGTCTCATTGTTGGATTCCCGGGAGAAAAAAAAGAACATTTTGAACATCTTCTCGAATTTTTGGATAGGCACAAATTTGATCATGTGGGAGTGTTTATTTTTTCTCCTGAGGAAGGAACTGCAGCTTTTCATTTGCCAAATAAAGTTTCCCTAGAGGTTGCAGAGGCAAGAAAAGATAACGTTATTTCAGTTCAACAAAATATCTCTAAAGATAAAAATCAGGCATATGTAGGTTCAAAAATGAAGATTTTGGTAGATAAAATATCAGATAATAACGAATTAATAGGTCGGTCCTACAATTTCGCTCCTGAAATTGACGGAACTGTAATTTTATCTGTTAAAGATAAAATTGATTTGAAAAATTATATTGGTAAATTTGTTGAAGCAAATATTTCTTTTGCGGATGAATATGATTTGTATGGAGAGACTATTAAAATTTTGTAGGTTTTTTAAATTAATTTAACTGCTCTTAAGAGCTTATCTAATGCGAAAGCAGCTCCAAAACCAAAACCAATAAATGCAAAATAGAAAATGATGTTCATTAATTTTTTTATTTTTATTTAATTTAACATCAGATGAAAAGATTAGATTTTTTCGTTTAATTTCTTAATCTTGGATATAGGGTAAATTTTTGTATAAACATTCTTCTGCTTTTTGGAGTTCACGGCCTAAATATAAAGCATGGTCGAATCTGGTTATTAAGTCATTTCTTTCTTCAGTGATCAATATTCCAAGTTGTTTTGCACTAATACCTTTAAAAACTTCATTAATAACTCTTTTATTTTGAGAGTTGCATTTGATAGGTTCATTTGTTTCTGGGTCAAGCGCATAGCCTTCCTCATCAATGTTATTTAAAAAGTGCTCTAAAATTATTTTCTTTTCTTCTAAATCTACTTTGATAATAAAATAACCGTTTGGATCTAAGTCTATATATCGGTTGGACAGATTAGTATCAATCTTTATTTTTTCATCTAAACTTTTACTAGAATCCATCCTTAGAAGTTAATAAAAACTATATTACTAATATAATCTTTCGTAAAGCCAAATAATTTTTTATTTAAAGGGTATAGAATTATTCTCAAATTCAATTTCCGTCTCGGTTTGTTTATTAACTTCATTTAGCCAAGGATAAATTATATTTTCCATATTTTTGTCAAACCACTTATGCATGCTAATTGTGCTTTTTGCAAAAAACCCCCTCCGCCTTTTATGTTTACCACCTGCTCCAGGATCAAAAAAATGGATACTATTTTTTATTGACCATTCAATTGGCTGGTAATAACATAATTCAAAATGTAAATTAGATATGTCTTCTTGACTACCCCAATACCTACCCCATAATTTTTTTTTATTTTTAACGCACATCGACATAGCAAAAATATCATTTGAATCATTTTTTGATGCGCTAAAAAGTAAAAGATTTTTTTTATTATCAATAATTTTTTCGAAAAATGTAGATGTTAGATATTTACTTCCCCAAACTCCCCACCTCGAGCAATGCTGTTCATAAAAATTATGCATTTTTTTGAGGATTTCTTGGTTGATATCGTCTTCATTAAAAATTTCTACTTTAATGTCTTGTTTAGTAATTGATTTCCTCTCTTTTTTTATATTTTTTCTCTGATTAGAGTTAAATCTAGATAGAAAATCGTCAAATGTTTTTTCTCCATTACTCCTCCATTCACTGCTGGAGTTTATCCATTCATAGTATCCCAAAGATTTAAGATGGTTGCCCCAGCTTTCATCAATATATAAAAAATTACAACTTAGGATTTTGTTTGTAATCGCAAAGCTTTCGATATGGTTTATAAGTAAATTTGTAATTTCTTTCTTGTCTTTATTTTTTTTATAAAGAAATTGATATCCATTTACAGGACTATAAGGACTCATTCCAATTAATTTAGGGTAATAATTTAAATTCAGCTGTTGAGCCAATCTTGCAAATGATTGGTCAAAAATGAATTCTCCATAGCTATGATTTTTTAAAAAAAGTGGTGCAATTCCTAGTATTTCTTCATTTTTATAAGCAATAAAATATAGAGGCTGCCAACCAGTTTCTCTTGAAACACTTTTTGATATCTCAAGGTTTTTAATCCAAGTCCATTCATAAAATGGATTATTAATTTCATTTGCTAATTCATTCCATATCTCCTTGGAGATTTCCTTAATTGACAATTTGACTTCAACTTTATGTATTTTTTGGGTCATTTATTATTGAAACTATTTAAATCTTTTTGTAATGAACATGGATTTCATTATTCATTAAATTTTTAATTGATTTTATTTCCCATAGCCTTTTGAGATTAAAAATCACATTTGATTGTTCTGGAGGGATCCATGTATATCTACCTCCAATAATTCGTGGAATTATTGTAATTTTTATATCTGTTATTAGATCCTCTTTTATAAATGAATTTATAAGTTTTGCACCTCCTAAAAGAGCTAAATCATTTATCCCTTGTTTTTTAAGTGAAATTAATGTTTTTTCCCATGAATCTTCGAAAAAGAGTTCTTTCTCGAATTCAGTATTCGACGAATTATCAACTTTACTTGAGCTTATTAGCCATCTTCTAATTGGTTGACGAAAGTATTTCCAATTACTGTTAAATTTTTTGCTATTTGAGGCAACTATAGAAATTGGTTGGCTTTTTGATATATTTACTTCGTCATTATCAGTGAGATTTTTAACTAGGAAAGTTGATTGATGAGCTATTAAAGTACCTAAACCAAAAATGGTGGCGTCAACCATTGATAAGTTTTGATTTAATATTTTTTTATCGTCTTCACTTCCAAGATGCGATTCTCCACCTCCAGGAAATGCAATTCTCCCATCAAGACTTGATGCTATAACAATTATTACTCTTGGGATATTCAAGTTTGCGTGACTAAACTATTTTCAAATTTCAACTTCAACGAATTGGTTAACTTTTGATCAACATAAATTTCTGCAGCATTATTTGGACTCTCCTGGAGTCTTATTTTGTGTAATGTTGCACCAAGATTTTGTATTGGTTTTTTAAGAATATCAGAAATATATAAAGCTATATTTTCAGCAGTTGGAACACAATTATGGAAAAATTCGATGTCTTTATTAAGAAAAGTATGATCTAGTTGTTCAACAACTAAATCGTTAATTATCTCTTGGAGGGCAGATAAGTCGCAAACCATTCCTGTTCTTTTATTAATGTCTCCTTTTACAGTTATATCGACAAGATAGTTATGACCATGTCCATTAACTCTGGCACATTTCCCATAGATTTTTTTATTTTCATCAAAGGATATCTCTTCTTTTGCAAGTCTATGAGCGGCTGCAAAATGAGTTTGTACTGTTAAAAAAGCTTCCATGTTTTTTCCAAAATAATCTGCCCATAAATTTGGGTTTTCATAAAGTCTTAGACTTGTAAGAGGTAAATCATCCTTCAGACGACTCCAAATGACCTTTACTAATGCTTCAGTTGTGGGAAGTATACCTTCTTGATTATTAACATTAAATTCAGGCCAGACATCATTTAAAAAACGAAAATCTAATTGTCCAGTAACCCTGTCTTTAATAGAGTGTTTTACATCAGAGAGATTAAGTACCATTCCATCAGAGTCTAGTTCTCCACCCATTGAAACAATAAGTTCATAATTATGACCATGACCTGGTGCAATACTACACTTTCCAAAAAGAGATAAATTTTCTTCTGGACTTTTTTCAGGAAGCCAATAACGGTGACTAGAACTAAAGCAGGCACGTCGAGTTATGACGCATTCACGTCCTTTTCCATGAGATGGTTTGGATTGTGTAGAAGTCATACCTGTCTGCGATAATACTATCTTAAGGTTTTAAATACGCTTTTGTCTTTATGGAACAATCCATTATCGAAAAAACAGTTCATGCTATTAAGGGCAGAAGCATATTTTTAATAGGAATGATGGGTTCTGGTAAGTCACAAACTGGTTTGAAGCTGGCTGAATTATTAAAGTATAAATACATTGATTTAGATTCATTAATAGAGAAGTTGGCAAAAAAATCTATCAATCAAATTTTTAAGGATGAAGGAGAAGATAATTTCCGCGAATTAGAAGCAAATTGCCTTAAAGAAACTATCAAAATTCCTTCATTAGTAATCTCAACTGGGGGAGGAATAGTTACCAAATCGGAAAACTGGGGCATTTTAAGACAGGGAATAATTGCTTGGATAGATCTCGACAAAGATATAGCAATTGAAAGATTGAAAAATGAAATTGAAAATAGGCCACTTCTTCAGGGAATGAATCTAAATGATCTATATATGAGCATTTTTCAATCTAGAGAAAATTTGTATTCTCAAGCAGATTTAAGAATTCAAGTAAAAAAAGAAAATATTGAAGAAGTTGCTATGAAAATAATTAATGCAATTCATAAAGAAATAATCAGTTAATCTGGTTCAATTCTTACTGCAAACCATTTGATAACGTATCCTATTTTTATTTCTAATTCATAAGTGCTTTCCAATAATTCTTCAAAAAATTCCTGATCAGGATCTTCTATATTTTGATATATTGTTTGTGTTTCTGTCTTACTAAGCCAATTCTTCAACCATAAAATTGCTTCTTGCTTTGATACAATTTTTTCCTTTGAATTTGGCTCTAATAATACATAATGATCTGATGCCCTTATTAGTGGATTTGACATAATGAAAATTCTTCTTGGATTAATTCTTTGCTTGATTTTTCAAGGAATTTTTTTAAAAAGTTCTTTTGCTCTAGTAGATTCTAACGTACGAGAGTTTTTGGAAAATCGTGTAAATCAGTGGCCAGAATTATATTTGCCAAATTTTAAATTATCGGATACCTCAAAGGATTTAATTTATCCTAAATGGTTCGAGGGGAATTGGCTTGTTACTTCTCAAGATATAGTTAATGATTCAGAAGAGCCAGTTATTTATAAAGTAAATTTCTTTAAGAATGATTCAGATTTAATTGTTGGTAATCGTGCAAAAAATTCTGAATCTATTGGAAAAGCAATATTTGGTGAAACCTTAATCAAGGTTGTAAATGATCCTCAATCTATTAATAATCAAATTACTTATTTAAAAGATGATTTTTATATTGATTCAAGAATTACAGGGAGAAGTCAGATCCAAGATAATGATATTTTTTTCGCAGATGAGCTAGTTATACAAACAGCGCATAAGCCAGGTGCTTCAAGGATTAATCAGGTAGAGACCATTAGTAAATTTAAAAAATGTTCCGAAGAAATATTGGAAGTTGATAATTCAATCAAACCATCAATATGTGGAGTGCAATATGTTGCTTCTTATGGTTCAAAAGTTGGTGATCCTTCTATTCATGCTATAAAAACAAATAAATATAAATTGAAGTTTAAATTTATTGAGAGTTAGCACTAAAAAGATATTCTTCTAAGTTGTTCCTCCAAATGAAAAGATTTTCTAAATAAGGATTGTTTATGTATTCTTGGCTCCCCTCTCCTGAAAGAATTGGTCCTGCAGACTTTGGGAATTTAATAAGGGATAATTGAGCAGCAATTGAAATATCTGCAATTGATAAAACATCTCCAACTAAATATTTCTTGTTGATCAAGGATTTTGATAAAGCTTCTAGTAATTTTTGGAGTTCTAAATTATCTTTAGAAGACAAAACTACATTAGAAATTTTACTAAGATTTTCAAAAGGTAATTTATCAACAATACTTTTAACTGAAGAAGGTATTTCATCTGGAAGTAATGCAGTTCTTAGCTGTGGATTTTCTATTGCAGATTTTATTAAAGCTTTTCTACAAGTTGTAGCCATTGTAGTATCTGCCCAGTCTTCAATTAGTTTGCATTGTGCAAATAATATTGGATCCTCCGGAAAAAGTGGATTATTTTTATTTTTTTTATCTATATATTCGCAAATAGTTGAAGAGTCATTAATAACTTGATCATTACTATCGACTATTATAGGTACTTGTTTTTGACCTGATAATTTAAAGATTTCAAATTGGCCTATTCCAGGTGTTACTTCTTCAACTCGATATTGTAGTTTTTTCGCATGAAGAGCCATTCTTGTTTTTAAACAAAAAGCACTATGCCTAAATTGATATAATGTAATCATGCTGTTTAATGTTTGTTAAAACTTAGCTAAAAAAGTAATCTATTTGTGGAGCTGATGGGCGAATTTTTCTCAAATGTTGCGAGATATCCAAAGTATTTGATATCTATCATTGTTGGTGGACTTGTTGCTTTGCTTGAACCTTTATTCAAGAATAGATCAAATCCACTCACAATAGTAGGTTTGATATCTTCTGTCTTAAGTGCTTTCATAACTGTTTATTTTGTCTTGCAAGCGATGACAAACCCAATAAATTTACAACCATAATGCCAAATAATTACCGTCTTGCAAAAGTTTCTTCTCTTTTGAAGAAAGAAATAACCCTTATTTTGCAGAATGATTTAGAAAATGATTTTATTAGAGATCATTTCGTCAATATTTCTAAGATTGATTTATCAGGTGATTTGCAACACTGTAAAATTTATATAACTTCAACTGCTCAAGAGAAAGTGAGGAAAGAGATTGTTGAAAACTTGAATACTGCTAAAAGCTCTATAAGGCATACTTTAGGAAAAAGAATTGAGATGAGAAGAGTTCCAGAGATAATTTTTAAAGACGATGTTGTTCTTGATAAAGGATTATCAGTCTTGAAACTTCTCGATGAATTAAAAAATCAAAATCAAAATCATAATGTTGAGGACAAGGATGCCAAAAGTTGATCTACCCCTTGATCAAAGAAATATAATTATTACTCGATCAAAAGAAGGGATATTGGATATTAAAAAGATATTCATAAGCCAGGGCGCTAATGTATTTGATTTACCTGCATTAAGTATTGATGATCCTGATGATTTGAATCCTCTTGATGAAGCATTAAATCAAATAGATGATTTTCATTGGATTATTTTTTCTAGTAGTAATGGGATCAAATTTGTGGATAAAAGACTTAGACACTTTAATAGTTCATTAAAAGAATGTTCTAAACAAACAAAAATTGCCGTAGTCGGAGAAAAAACCTCAAAAACTCTTGATGATTTTGGGATTAAGGCTGATTTCATACCTCCAGAATTTGTTGCTGAAAGTTTAATTGATAATTTTCCAGTATCTGGTTATGGACTTCGAGTTTTTGTACCAAGAGTTCAAACAGGTGGTAGGGATTTAATTGCAGATCAATTTAGAAAGGCTGGTTCTAGTGTATTTGAGGTTGCTGCATATGAAACTAGATGTCCTGAATCAATTCCGGAAGAAACAATTGATATTATTTCTAATCGAAAAGTAGATGCAATTATTTTCTCAAGCGGTAAAACCGTAGTAAATGCTGCTTTTTTACTAGAAAAAAAACTTGGTAAACAATGGTTAGAATATTTTGAACAAATTAAGTTATTAACTATTGGACCTCAGACAACTAAAATATGTAACAAGATTTTTGGAAGAGTTGATAGTCAGGCACAAAAATATACTTTTGAAGGACTACTAGATGTAGCAATTAATATTTTTAATTAGAAAAATTTTCTGTATAGTTCTTTTCAACTAAATCTTTGAACCTATCAATATTGGCCTGTAATTCGTTTGTAACCATTTTGCCTAAAATATTTTCTTCCATAAAACGAGCAATCATTTTTGGTAGTTCATAAGTTATTGCTAAATTTACCGTTGTGATTTGATCAGTTTTACTCTCGAAAACTACTGATCCCTCAGTTGGTAAACCTCCTATGGATTTCCATTTTAGTTTGTTTTTTTCAACTCTTTCTGTAATTTGAGCTTTCCATTTAAACCTAAAGCCATTTGCAGCTAAAGTCCATTCTGTTAAATCTGGTAACGTATTAGTTTCTTCGTCAACTGTTTTTACAGATTCAATCCAGCTCATCCAAAGTGACATTGAGTCTAGATCGCTCCATGTGTCCCATACATTTTCAAGAGGCGCATTAACAATTGTTATTACGTCATGTTTTAGCCAAGTACCCATTAGTTAACTTACTGCAAGATTTTTTGCTAATTCGGCTTTCTTCTCTAAAATTGCGGCGGCAGCTAAATGACCACTCATTGTAGCTCCCTCCATAGAGTCTATATAATCTTGTTTTGTATAACTGCCAGCCATGAAGAAATTAGATATAGATGTTTTTTGATCGGGTCTGAAAGGTTCCATACCGGGAGCTTCTCTATAGAGTGATTGTGGAATTTGTACTACGTTACTCCAAAGCAATTTAAGGTTTTTTGAGGATGGGAATAGACGGCGAACCTCTTTATCAATTTCTTTTGTAATTCTTTCTGTAGATCTTCCCATCCATCTATCTCCAGGAGTTAAAACACATTGGAGAAGCGATCCCATATCTTTTTTTCTATAGTCTGCTGGACTTGCTAGTGCTAAATCAGCAAAACAACTGAAAGAGGCATCAGCAGAATAAAGAAGGTTATCTAGTCCAATTGGTTCGTCTCCAGTATTATCTTTTTGCAATTCAGTAACCCAACCGTCATATCTTAATTGGATTGTGGCAACAGCTACAGCTCTAAGTTTTTTTAAACCTTCAAATTCTTTAAATTGATACCATTCTTTTGGAATTATTTTTTTTATTCCAGGAACATCACAGGCAGCTAGAAATTTATCTGCAAAAACTGCCTTAATTCCTTCAGGAGAAGATATTTTTAATTGATTTACTGAATAAGAGGAAGATTCTTTTTCATAAATGATTTCTTCTACCTTATGGTTAAGATGTATTTTTGCTCCTTTCTTTGTAATGTAGTCGACGATAGGTTGCGTTAACCACTTATGTGGGGAACCTTTTAAAAGATTAAGTTTTGACGCTTCTGTTTTTGAAGCAAACATCATGAATATAGTTAGCATGCATCTTGCTGAAATATCTTTGCAATTAATAAAACCTAATGCATATGCGATAGGATCCCACATTCTTTCTAAACTTTTTTCACTTCCACCATGTTTTAAAAACCATTCTTTAAAACTAATTCTATCTAGATCTCTAATTATTTTCATTGCGCCTTCATAGTCTATCAATCCTCTAACGATTGGACTTGTCCCTAAAGCTAAGGCATTTCTGAACTTATCTACCCAAGTAAGTTGTTCGGTGGTAAAAAAAGCTTTAAGTCCGTTAAATGGAGCACCTAAAGGGAATCTGAAGTCTAAAGATTTCAAATCACCACCGTTATTGATAAATAGATGAGTATGATCTTTCGGGAGTAAATTGTCTAGAGCTCCTACTTTTTTCATCAATTTAAAAAGATTTGCATAATTGTAAAAAAATACATGTAAACCCATTTCTATGTGGTTGCCATCCTTATCTTCCCAACTTCCTACTTTACCTCCCCAAAATGACCTGCTCTCGTAAATTTCTACCTCGTGACCTTCATCAACTAAATTGACTGCTGCTGTAAGACCAGCTAATCCAGAACCAACTATTGCAATTTTCACTTTTTTCTTAAAATTATAACAAATCAAGTTTGGATATCGTTTGTTCTATGCATCCTATCGATTAAGTTTTTATATTATAAATAGTATAAATCCCTTGTTTATGGAAAATGTAGAAGTTAAACAGGAAATTAAAAATTCTGATGATGGCAAAGGTATCTTAATTACGAAGGATGCAATAGAACAAATTTCAAATTTATTGAAGGGCCAAAGTGATAAAAAAGCACTAAGGGTAGGAGTAAGATCTGGCGGTTGTAGTGGGATGAGTTATACGATGGATTTTATAGGAACTGAGAAAATAAATCCCGATGATAAAGTTTATGATTATTCATTAAAAGCTGATCAAAGCTTTCAAGTTGTTTGTGATCCTAAAAGTCTTTTATATATTTATGGAATGCAGTTAGATTTTAGTAAGGAATTAATTGGAGGTGGCTTTAATTTTGTAAATCCAAATGCCTCTCAAACTTGCGGTTGTGGAAGCTCTTTTGCAGTTTAATAAATAATGAATAACGAAACTAATCCCATCGAAGAGGATTTTAATGCAGCTTTATCAAGATATAAAGCAGGGCAAGATTTAATTCCAATAGTTAAGGATTTTCAAAAAATTATACAGCAAATTCCAAATCATTTTGCTGCTTGGACTTGTTTATCATGGCTTCAATTACTTTTGAAAAATAATGAAGAAGCTTTGTCAGCTGCCAGACAAGCTGTTCGATTAAATCAGCAAGATCCACAAGCAAGAATGAATTTATCTTTAGCTCTTTTAGCTACCAATAATAAAGGTGTTAGGGATCATATTGAGTTAATAAAAAAAATGTCTATGATGATGCCAGATGTGAAAAGTGAGTTGAAAGAATCTGTTGAAGACGGATTAATTAGATATCCAGATTGGCCTGAGTTAACCAAAGTAAAAAAATGGTTGGAATTTTAAATTGTTTAAGATTTTAATTTTAAGTAATGGGCATGGAGAAGATCTATCTGGCAGTCTAATAGCTAAACAATTCGTAAAAAGTGGTTATTCTGTTCATGCTTTGCCAATTGTTGGTATGGGAAACCATTACGAAAAAGAAAAAATTAATATTATCGGTAAAACTAAGGAATTTAGAACTGGAGGAATTGGTTATAATTCTTTTAAGGGAAGACTTACTGAGATATTAGGAGGAGAAATATTTTATCTTCTAAAAAGACTATATTTAACTTTTAAAATAAGAAAAAAATATGATTATTTTTTTGTAGTTGGAGATATTGTGCCAGTTTTTTTTGCATGGTTTTGTAAGAAAATTTTTTTTACATATCTTGTTGCTTATTCCAGCCATTATGAAGGGAAGTTGAAATTACCATGGCCTTCTAAATTTTTCTTGCTCTCACAAGAAGCAAAAAAAATATATACGAGAGATTCCCTTACAGCTAATGATTTAACATTGCAATTAAAAAAGAAAGTGTCTTTTTTAGGCAACCCATTTATGGATAAGTTTTTTCCTATAAACAAAGAATTAAATAAAGATGAATTTAGTATTGGATTATTTCCAGGAAGTAGATTCCCTGAGATTTTAGATAATTTTATTTTGATTTTAGAGGTATTAGAGGCATTGTCAGATTTAAGATATTTTCAAAAAATTCAGTTTAATTTTGCAATAGTTAATGCTCTATCTTCATCAAAAATAAAGAAGATATTTAAAAAACGAGGATGGTTAAAAATAGAAAATATAAAAGATAATAATCTCTTGAAATTCCAATATAAATTTTTAGAAGTGAAAATATATTGGAATAATTTTGAAAAAATATTATTGAAAAGTAGATGCTGTATTAGCATGGCAGGAACTGCAGCAGAGCAAGCGATTGGACTAGGAAAACCGGTTATTCAGATTGAAGGTAAAGGTCCACAATTTACAAAAACTTTTGCAGAAGCGCAAAGGCGTTTACTTGGAAAATATGTTTTTTGTGCCAGTAACTATAAAGACAAAAACGATCAAATCAATCAAACAATTAAATTGATCATTAAAATAATATACCTCATAAAGCTAAATAAGAAGTTTATGATTTCATGTAATGAAAATGCTAAAAAAAGACTGGGTGAAAACAAAGCTTGTCTTAAAATGGTTGATGATATGAATATTGTTATAAAAAATGACTAAGGAGAATAATCAAAATAAGTTAAAACAAATTATCGATAATTTGTTATTAGTAAATTTATTTACAGTCATTTTTTTTGCAATATTTTTTATTTTTGCAATCATCATGCAATTTAATGGGATATTTATTTTTATTAATTTTATTCAGATAGTTTGGAATCCTCTTGTAGTTCCATTGATAACAATTCTTATTATTGGTGCTTTAGTAAACGGTATTAATTCTTGGTGGAGGCGTAAATTGCTTTCTCAAGAAGAGGATATTTAAAATTATAATTTTTGATTTTACTGCTAATTACTTTTTGTCCCTCTAAAACAACTTTAGCTCCATCTCCTAACAATATTTTTAAAACCGCTCCAGGAACTGGAAGTAAATTAGGTCTATTTAGACATTTGCCTAAAGTCTGAGAAAATTCTCGCATTAATACTGGATTTGGTGCAACAGCATTAAATACTCCCGAATACTTTTTATCAACTAATGCTTGAATAATTAATGCACATAAATCAGTTCTATGAATCCAACTCATCCATTGCTTACCATCTCCAATTGGTCCACCTAATCCAACTTTAAATATAGGGAGCATTTTTCCTAATGCTCCACCGTCTTTCTCTAGAACAATTCCAATTCTAAAAATAACTAACCTCGAGAAAAATGGCTTTTCAGCGGCGACCGCTTCCCATTTTTTGCAAAGATTAGATAAAAAGTCTTTTCCTCCAGGACTATTTTCAGTGAATTCACTAGACAAACTTGTACCGTAAAAACCTATAGCTGATCCATTTATAATGACTTTTGGGTTTATTTTTAAATTTTTAAGTGTTTTCATCATAAATTTCGTGGTGTTAATACGACTATTTTCAATCTCCTGTTTTTGTGTAGAAGTCCATTTTTTTTCTGCTATGGGTTCTCCCATCAAGTTAATAATTCCATCTGTCTCTCTTAAAATATTTACAAGATTTTCGTTATTCCAGTTTTTTTCTTTTGATAAATCTATTTGAAAAAATTTAAACTTTTTGAAATCTAAATCAAGCTTTAATTTACTAATGGGTTTTCTACTTACAATATATATTTCGTGATTTTCATTGAGTAGTGTTGGTACTAATTCTTTACCAACAAATCCAGTGCAGCCAAGCAATAAAAGACGCATATCTTATAGATGTTTATCATTTAAGGCTATTAAATTTTTTAGACGTTTGTAATTATTATTCCGGTATAAATTTTTTTCAATAGTTTTTAAACAAGTTTTTGTATAATGTATTTCAAATAACTTTCTTGAATTTATTATGACAGATTCTATTCCAAAGAAACCTCTCAAGAAAGGAAGCTTAGTGTTTGTCGATAGAGAAAATTATATAAAAAGTATCGAAGCGCTAGCTAGTGATGATAATCTACCCCATTATGTCTTTGAAGGTCCTGGAGAGATTCTTTCAGTCAAAGACGAATATGCTCAGGTTCGATGGCGTAGACCTGTTCCAGATGTTTGGTTGAAATTAGATCAACTTAAGGAATATCCTCAATAAAATTTTTATATCTAAAATTTTTTATTTTTTTTCTCTGTAGACATCTTTGATTGGATTCTTTTTGCTTCTTTGATCATTTCTTTACCATCAAATAAGTAGTTATCTACGTATCCTTGTGTATATCTATCAAATTCTGATAGCGCATCTTTAACTTGTGAAAAACAATGATAAAGATCGAGGCCTAAAGCTGAAATAGACTTTGGAACTATTTTTTTGTTATAAATTTTTTCAACTTTTTCTATTTTCTTTTGTGAAAGAATTATGTAACTGCAAAAATTTTCCATTAGTTGGTCATCATATGGATCTGCAGATAGTTCTTTTATTTCGTTATTCAAAGGTTTAATTATTTGATTAATTAATCTATTTATCGGACTATAAATTTCTTTAATCCATTTTTCAACTTCTTTGTCTTTAATTGAAGAAGTATATTTTTTTGAATTCAATTTCTCTTCCCAATTTTCATTTAATGAATCAAATTTTGAAATGGAAGAGAAAAAACTGCTATCATATTGTTTCTTTTTGATAGGGTCATTTAGAGTTTCCCAAGCATTTTGTATTGCAAGAAATCGCTCTTTCTTGCCGCCTGCATCAGGGTGATGTTGCTTAACTAAAGAGCGATATGAAGATTTAATTTCACTTCTGGTTGCATTTTTTTTGAGACCTAATTCTTCATATAAATTTTTTTTCATTTTTTTAAATTATGTATTAAAGATAACCATCTTTTCTGGCTTGAATTGAGGTATTAGATTCAAACATTGCTGTTGATAAATATCTTTCTCCAAAACTAGGAAGAATAACTATCAATCTTTTATTCATCAGTTCTTTTCTTTTGCCAATTTTTATAGTTGCGGCTAAAGCTGCACCGCTGCTGATGCCAGATAAAAGACCTTCTAATCGAGCTAATAAACGCCCATAATAAAATGCTTCATCGTCATCTATTTTTATAATTTCATCAATTAATTTAGTATTAAGTACTTTCGGTACGAAACCCGCTCCAATTCCTTGAATAGAATGAGATCCTGCTTTTTCTCCCGAAATCACAGCACTTTTTTTGGGCTCTACGGCATAAATTTTGCAATTTGGGTTAACTTTTTTTAAAAAACGCGCACAACCAGTAATTGTTCCTCCTGTTCCTACTCCTGTAACTAGTCCATCTAAGTTGTTATTGGATTGCGACCAAATTTCTTGGGCTGTTGTTCTTTCATGAATATCTGGATTAGCAAAGTTTTCAAACTGATTAAATTGATAGCTATTTGCAATGGTTGAAGACAACTCATTAGCTAAATCTAAAGCTCCTTTCATTCCTTCTTCTCCCGGTGTTAGTTGTAATTCAGCTCCATATGCTCTTAACATTGCCCTTCTCTCAATACTCATCGTATCCGGCATAGTTAATATCAATCTATAGCCTTTTGCTGCAGCAACCATTGCAAGTGCGATGCCAGTATTCCCACTTGTTGCTTCAATTAAAGTTGTTTTGTCTGGTGTTATCAATCCCTCTTCTTCAGCTTTACATAACATTGAATAAGCGATCCGATCCTTAACTGATGCTGATGGATTGAAACTTTCTAGTTTGGCTATTATTTCTGGATAACAATCAAAATACTTTTTGATTCGATTTAATTTAACTAAAGGGGTATTTCCAACTAGAGAAGTTATATCATTTGCTATTTCCATGAAATGATTTTTTAAAATGCAAGATAATATCTCCTATATTCATAATAATTGTATTTAAAGATGTTTTAAATAATTTTCTCAAAATAATTTAATTTAAATAACTTCTTGCGGAAAAATATTTAGTAATATAAGGGGTAGTTTTTATTATTGTTATGTATTCGTTGGAACTAAGTTTGAGATATTCACCTTTTCCACTTTCAATTCAGAAGAAAGAATTTGATGATGTTAAACGAATTTATGATGAAATAAAAAGTTCGATGAATGAAACTTTAGAATCCTCAAACTTGATCGAATTAAGGTGTGAAAAAGTTCAAGATAAATTAATTGCTGTAAGAACTAAAGAAATCATATCTGTGCAGATATATGAAAAATCTTCAGTAGCAGGAGGAGCTAAAAGGCCAGGATTTTCTCTCAACATAGATTGATAGAATTAATGCGAGATTCACTTAAAAATGAAATACCTCATATTCAATTCAAAGATGTTTCTTTTTCATATCCTGGAGAAAAAGAAAATTTAATTTTTAAATGTAACTTCTCAATAAAAAAACCTGGATTTTGGATGGTCGTAGGTAACAACGGGAGCGGAAAAAGTACTCTTTTAAAATTAATTAATGGAATAATCAAACCCCAAAATGGTGTAATCGATTTTAATGCAAATATTGGCATGGTATTTCAAAACCCTGATCATCAAATATTGATGCCAAATTGTAGGAGTGAACTTTTGATTAATATTAATCAGAATATAAGTCAAAATGAAATAAATAAAAAAATTGAATATGTGCTCGATCAGGTAGGTATGACTGGTTTTGAAAAAAGGCCAGTTCATACTTTGAGCGGTGGACAAAAACAACGCTTGACTATTGCATGCGCTCTGATTAGTAATAAAAATTTTATTCTTTTAGATGAACCTACAGCGTTACTTGATCAAACCAGCCAATTAAAAGTTTTACAAACAATTAAAAATCTTACAAGTGACCATAAAAAACCTCTATCAGCTTTATGGATTACTCATCGTTATGAAGAATTAACTTATTCTGATGCAGTAGCAGAGTTGAAAAATGGTTTTTTATCTAGCTGGCAAGAACCATCAAAATTTCAATATAATTAACTCCTGTACTTGTCATAAGGTACTTTAAGGAGCTAAATTCATCTTATATTCCTCGGTAGCTCAGCGGTAGAGCGATCGACTGTTAATCGATTGGTCGCAGGTTCGAATCCCGCCCGGGGAGTTCAATTTAAGTCTCATAAGAGTGTTTAAGACCCCAGAAAGGGTCTTTTTTATTATTTATTTTTTAATTTAAGTTCAATTTATTTATGAAAATGGTGGGAAGATGGTGGGAATATTCCTAAAATTCATGATTTTTTTATATCAACTTCAGTCAGGCACTATCAGGAAATATCAACCCCGATTCCACCCGGGGAGTTCCATAACGGGTTCAAATCAGTTCAGGAGACCTAAGGGTCTCCTTTTTTATGTTCATCACAGGGGTTTCAGGGTATCGGAGAAGACTAGAATAGACCAATAATTGCCACTTTTTCTGAAAATGTCTTCTTGTTGTTTTCTTGTTTTTCAGATATGTTTTCTTATTATTTTTAACCCTGTAGAACTGTGTTTATTTCTACTATTCACTCTGAAAATGACTTCAAATTTTGACCGAATTTTATAACTTCTTCCCCTGCAATTCCACCATCCATTATAAAATTTTCGTCTCCTTTATTTAAAAAGAAATATCTAAAAATTTTATATCCTGATTTTAACATTATTATCTAATTATGGGCATTGAAAGATAACTTAAGAATTCAACATTCTTTTTTTGTAATTTGGAGACTTTAACAAAAATAATTAAAAAATTTGCTATTAAATTGTTAAAAATACGGAATGCTCTCAAAGGGAGATATTTTTGATTTTTTAAATCCCAATTCTCGAATGATGCCCAATAATAACCGTAGAATTTTAAAGTTAAGAATGTATTAAGTCGATTGTGTTTTCCGAATAAAGAATAAGTTTGTCTGCAGGATTTTAATCTATTTGTAACAAAAGAATCAATGTGATACTTAGATAGATAGGTACCATAAGTTTCAAACTCACTAAAACCACTGCCGTTTAAACTATCTTGATTAATGTGACTAATTAAAGTTTTTATCCAGGAATGATTTTTAGAGTTAGTTTTTTCTATGAGAGATATTAAATTATTCATTATCTTTGAATTAATAAGCATATGTTCGCTAATAAATGAAAAATTATTTTTTTTAAGTAATCCAAAATTTCTTATTGTCTGAAAATACGGTTTATGAAACTCTTTACTCGTATTAAGAATTATTTTATTTGATTTATTGAAGAAGTTAATTTTTTTTAGCATAATTGTATCTGAATCCCAAATTAAATAATATTTGGATATTAGGGGATGCCTTGAAATATTCATTTTTAGGAATTGTTGATAATACCAACCTGCTCTTTCTGGGTTACCACCATATTCTTGAAGAGTAGAGGCAACATCAACAAGTTTCATATTTGGAATTATTTCGTCCTCATCAAGAATGATTAGTAATTTCTCCCTTGGGAAATTTTTTTGGAAAAAATTTTTATTCTTATTGGAAGTAATTACAAAAATTTTGTTTGCTTCAGATAATTTAATTAACGACCTAATGGCTCGAATCCCAATTTCTAAGTGTTCTTTACTCACGCAAGTTACGACATCATAAGTATTGCTCATATATCAAAAATTATTTATCTGATCATATTGATCTTATCTCTCTTCTCTTTAATGTGGAATGAGAAAAACCAAACAAAGAACAAAGTTTAGGAACAGTTAAAAAATAAAGTTCTTCATAGTCGATTTTATGAATACGTTTCATGACTTTAGTTAATAATAAAAAAATATCTAATTTGTGTTACTTAAGGAGAGAGACTTCTACCTGTGCATACTTCTTGATAACCTTATGATTTTACCAAAAAATGTATTGATGTTAATTAAAATGCCATAGTTTGAATATGATATTTAAGGTGTAAAAATTACTCCACTAATTAACAAAAACTAAATTTTTTCTTGTTATTTTCTTATTCTTCCGGAATGTATAAAGAAATGACTGTTCAAATCTATCTATGGCTTACTTCTTTTATCTTATTAGAATCCCGTCCGGGGGGTTTATAAATTCTAAAAAGTTATCCAAAGTCACCCTAAAAAGCTGACTTTTTTATTTCTTTGGCTTCTTTTTTTGTCAAATATTGGTTAGCTGAAAATATAATCAAGTTGATTTGATATAATATTAAGAACAGTATATAGAACATTCACAGTAATTTAAGTTAATATATATTAATCGGTTTAAAAATTAAAAAATTGTTTTTTTAGAACAGTAATTAGAACATTTACTAAATTATCCACAAAAATTAAAAAGAATAAGCTCTTTGATTTATTTCAATTTTTAAAATTAAGAAATATTTTTGTTTACAAGGGTTGAATTACTACACTAGGCAGGAAATTCTAGTCGTTCCACATATCCTTTTTCTCTTGATCCAAATTATTCCTTTCAAGTAATTCTATTCTTTGCTTCTGAGAATCTATTTCGGTTTCAATTACGTTTTTATCGTCAATGTATTTTGTTTGTATTTTTAAGATAATTGTTTCAAATTGTTCTCCAAAAAAATCTGACATCTCTCTCCATGCTTCCATTTCTTCTTCTTTGCCAATAGTATCGTTTATCTGATGAGAAATAATTTCTAATACATATTGTTTAAGTTCTTGATGACTCATCGATTCAACTTTTTTTTGAATGTAAATTTCTTTTAGATTTTCTAGTTGTTTTCTTGATAAATCAGAATAGATAATAGACTTCTTTTTCATAGATACTTAAATTTTTTTTAATATAGACAAAATTATTGGTTTAAACATTGTGGAGAAATTAAAAATATTAACTTATTTTATTCCAATTTGAATAACTGAAAATCTCTCTTTAATTTAATTTTTCTAAACTTTATATCTGCAAATTGAATTAGATATTCTTTCAATTTGAACCATTATTTAATTCTATTAATCCTTTGATTATTAAGAAAAAGTAAATAGAATCGGAAGAAATTCTAAAATTTCAACTTTTTTAAAATTTGCATTTTCTATCTTATCTATTGCTATCACTGAATTATTTGATAAATCTAATTGATAAAATTGTTTACAGTAATTCAGCAATCTTTATAAATTCTTGAGAGAATCATATTACTAAAACTTAATTTTAATTTAATAGTTTATAAATATGAAAATTTCAATCCTTTTAATTGAAGATGATCGTGATATGCGTGATTTGGTGGCTAGGCATTTAGAACACTCTGGTTTCGATGTCCAAAAAGCTGAAGACGGAATAAAAGGACAAGCATTAGCTCTTCAATATTCACCAGATTTAATACTTTTGGATTTAATGCTGCCTAGTGTTGATGGTTTAACTTTATGCCAGCGATTAAGACGGGATGAAAGAACATCTAATATACCAATTTTGATGGTGACTGCGTTAGGTGGCCTAAAGGATAAAGTTACCGGGTTTAATTCTGGAGCGGATGATTACATTACAAAACCATTCGATCTAGAAGAATTACATGTACGCATTAAAGCTTTACTAAGAAGAACCAACAGAGCACAATTAAATTCTAGTAACCAGCAGGAAATATTAAATTATGGCCCATTAACTCTTGTTCCGGAAAGATTTGAAGCTATGTGGTTTGAATCTCCTGTGAGGTTAACGCATCTTGAATTTGAACTTCTTCATTGTCTTTTGCAAAGGCATGGTCAAACTGTATCGCCAGCATTAATTCTTAAAGAAGTATGGGGATATGAACCTGATGATGATATTGAGACGATAAGAGTTCATATTAGACATTTACGCACTAAACTTGAGCCCGATCCACGCAAACCTATTTACATAAAAACTGTATACGGTGCTGGATATTGTCTTGAGTTACCTATTGGGTCTCAGGTGGAAACTGCTAGGCAAGAGTTCATTCAAGCAAGAAATCCTGACTTGATAAATTCTGCATTAGATTAATCTCATATTTCCATAGAAATTTTTAAAAAAGCTATTTCCCATGCCACCCTTGGTTGAATTTTTTTTCTTAAAAGGTATTTTAAATTCTCAAGTTTCTCTACTAAACCGATATTTTTTGTTTTTCTCCACCAAATAGTTTGAATTAAATTCACTAAGCAAATCTGTTGAAAAATTTCTAATTTTTCGGATATTGATTTAGATATTTCTAATATTTCCAGATTATTTTTAATTGGAGAATCCAATTTACTTATAATTTCATCTGAAAAATCATTCCAAATTTCAATATTTTTCAATAATTGATTTGGAGATCCATTCGCAGAGTTTATTAAATCTTCAAATTTTAATTTTGTATTTATCTTTAATTTAGAAGTATCTAAATATTCTTTTAAAATTGACTTTATTTCTTTACTAGAAAAAGATCGAAATCTGACGATTTGACATCTTGATATTATCGTATCTAAGAGACTGTTTAATCTAGATGTTAGTAGAATAAAAATGCCGTTACTAGGTTCTTCTAAGGTTTTTAAAAGGCAATTTGAGGCTGCTTCATTTAAGAGGTGTGCATCAATAATCAAAACAACTTTTTTTTCTGAGTTTATTGATTTTTGACTTAGAAAAGTTTTGATATTACGTATTTGAGCAATTTTAATAATCTCAGATCCACTTTTTATTTTTTTTTCAAGTTCGAAACTTCCTGAACTTTTTGTTGCCAAAAGAGAATCAGGTTCAATAATTAAAAAATCAGGATGGTTATTGTTTGTAATTCTCTCTTCAACATTTTCATTTGGTGAAGATTTTTTGAAAATCTCTTTTATAAATCTAAGAGCAGTTTGTTTTTTTCCTACTCCTTCAGCGCCATAAAATATATAACCATTAGCAAATGATTTGTTTTGAATTATTTTGTCAAGACAGGTATTGACTTCTTCATTAAGTAAAAAATTATTTTTTTTAACTTCAATCATTGGTCATCAGCAAAATTGTCTAATAAAGTCTCTTTAATTTGGTTAGAAATAGTTTTAATATCTTGTGAGGCAGAAATTACCTTCCAGTTTTTTTCATTGGCAATTTGTTTGAAGCCTTCATTTACTTTTTCTAAAAATTTAACACCTTCTGATTCTATTCTATCTGGAATTTCATTTTTTCTTCTGAATATACTCTCTTCTGGAGAAATTTCTAAGAAGAAAGTTAAATCAGGAGATTCTCCCTGACACACAATAGATTCAATATTTTTAATTATTTCTAAATTGATATTTCTTCCATATCCTTGATAAGCCAGAGTAGAATCGGAAAATCTATCACTTATTACCCAATCATTGTTATTTAAAGCAGGTGAAATAATTTTTGAAACGTGTTCAGCTCTATCTGCTGAATAAAGCAATAATTCCGCGAGCGCTGAAGGCTTATTATTTTCATTATTATCAAGAATCAACTCTCTTAGTTGTTTTCCTAAAATACTCCCCCCTGGCTCTCTTGTGGTGACTAATTGAGACCCTTTTTTTATTAGACCACTGTTAGGCAGCCATTTAGTTAGTTCTTCTATTTGGGTAGTTTTACCACATCCATCAATACCCTCGATAACGATAAATTTTCCTTTCATTTAGTCCAAAGATAAAGCATTGATTACCACAGTGATAGAGCTAGTAGCCATCAATAATGCTGCTATTGAGGGAGTAAGAAGAATACCGTAATTAGGGAATAAAATGCCTGCGGCTATAGGTATAGCTAGTAAGTTGTAACCAAAAGCCCATATTAGGTTTTGCTTTATTTTTCTTATAGTTTTTTTTGCAAGATTTAAAGCGTATGGTAATCCATTGAGTTGATCTCCCATCAATACTACATCTGCATTTGCCTTGGCTATTTGAGTTCCTGATCCCACTGCAATTCCTAAATCTGAGGATGCCAAGGCTGGGACATCATTAATACCGTCTCCAATCATTGCTACTTTATTGTTGATTTTTAAATTTTCTATAGTCTTTAGCTTCATTTCAGGAAGAAGATCCCATTGTACTTCTGTGTCTTTACAACCAATTTTTTTTGCTAAAGCTAAAACTGTTTGTTTTCTATCTCCACTTAAAATATTAATTTTAAATTTGTTTTCTCTTAAATTTTGAACTGTTTTAATTGAATCATCTCTGAGTAAATCTCCCAACAATATAAAGCCCAATAATTTATCTTTGATACTTACTCCAATGATGGTGTTCGTTTTTGCCTCTTCATTTTCAATGACTTTATTTGCATCACTATCAATTATTATTCCTTTGCTTATTAGCCATTCAATATTTCCAATATTAATAAGTCCATCTACTGTATCAAGTTCTCCAGAAATACCTCTACCTGAATGAGTGAAAATTTCTTTTATCGGAAATAAACTTAAATTTTGTTTTTTTGCTTCTTGAATTATTGCATTCGCTATTGGATGTCTGCTTTCCTTTTCTAAACTTGCAGCTATTCTCAATAAAAATGAATGATCATCATTATTTTTATAATCAACAATGAAAGGCTTACCTTTTGTTAAGGTACCTGTTTTATCGAAAATAATTTGATTAATTTTTGAAGCCATCTCTATTTTGTCCCCGCCTTTAAATAAAATCCCTTTTTTTGCTGCTTTACCTGATGCGACAGTTATTACAGTTGGGGTGGCTAAACCTAATGCACAAGGACAAGCTATGACTAACACAGCAATTGACAATTGAATTGCTAAACTCAGAAAATTATCAGCATTACTACCAAGCGAACTATGAAGTGTATGGCTTGAGTTAGTTATTAAATGATGGTTATGACTTAATAAATCAGGCCAAATGTTTCTTGCCCCCTTCCACCAAAAGAAGAAAGTTAGAGTAGCAAAAATAAGTACAAAGTAAGTGAATTTTCCTGCAATTTCATCAGTAATTCTTTGAATGCGAGGTTTTTTTGCGTTTACAGACTCAATAAGACTTACTAGTTTTGCAAGAGAAGACTCCCCTCCAACCTTTTGTACTTTAAGTCTAAGAGTTGAATTAAGATTTAAAGATCCACTAGATAGATTTTCTCCTTCTTTTACTTCGATAGGTTTGGATTCTCCCGTAATATGGGAAACATCAACATATGAATTACCTTGCATAACTATGCAGTCAGCAGGTATTCTGTCTCCCGCTAAAACTTGGATCTCTTGATCAGGTCTTAAGGTATTTACTCTGATTGTTTTTATTTGATTATCTTCTGTGTAGATATTTGCCATTTCAGGTTGAAGATCTAATAACTCTCCAATGGATGAACCAGTTTGATACCTAGCTCTTTCTTCTAAGAAACGTCCTATCAGTATAAAACCTAATAGCATAACTGGTTCATTAAAAAAACATGGAAAACCAGTTTTAGGAAATATTAAAGATAGGAGACTTGTTGCATATGCGCTAGTTACTCCAAGAGCTACTAAAGAATCCATATTTGGACTGTTCTTGATAAGTGATTTAAATCCATAAATGATTATTTCTCTGCCAGGAAACAATAAAGCAGATGTTGCTAAAGTAGCGTGAAAAAATATGTTACCTAATATTGGAAAATCTATATATCTTCCTTCTGCAAGATGACCTAAACCTGAAAATAATAAAAGTAATAGGGCAAAAGTAAGTTTTTTCCATTGATTATTCCATTTCTTTTTTTTTTCTAATTCTGATATATTTACTTTTTTTGAAAAATCATTTACATAAATCTTTGACGGGAAACCATTCTCCTTAAGATTCTCGAGGACTTTTTCTATTAATATATTTTTCTGGGTAATTTCAAAATATGCACTTTCAGTGAGTAAGTTTACAGAAACATTTTTAATACCCTCAAAATTATTCAGTATTTTTTCAACGGTACTTACACAACCTCCGCATTTCATTCCTGTAATGCTTAACTGAATGCTCTCCATATTGTTCACGATAGAAGCAAATTAATGCTTAACCTTAATTTTAATTATAGTAATAAATGTATTAGAATTTTGGAATAGTTATTTTTAAAATTACTATATTTAGTTTATTAGATTTATAGCAGTGCCAAGTAATCAAAACAGAGACAATTTTATTGATAAAGCTTTTACAGTAATTGCTGAATCTATAGTAAAAATAATGCCTATCGCAGAGAAAGAAAAAAAGGCATACATTTACTATAGAGATGGTCTAGCTGCACAAAATAATGGAGATTATTCGGAAGCACTAGAGTATTACAAAGAGAGTTTACTGCTTGAAGAAAATAAAATTGATAGGGGTGAGACTTTAAAAAATATGGCAATAATATATATGAGTAATGGTGAAGAGGATTTGTCTATTGAAACTTATGAAAAAGCATTAGTAGAAAATCCAAAACAGCCATCATGCCTCAAAAATATAGGTTTAATTTATGAAAAAAGAGGAAGATACGCTGAGCAAAATGGTGATTTAGATCAGAGAGATATTTGGTTTGATAAAGCTGCTGAAGTCTGGTCTAAAGCAGTTAAATTATATCCAGGGGGATATCTAGATATTGAGAATTGGTTGAAAAACTCTGGGAGAAGTTCGATCGATATATACCTCTAATACTTTAATCTAATAAACAAGAATCAAATGCCTCTTTAATATTGGAAATCTCTTTAATGTTAATTAAATTTTTAAAATTATTTTTTAGGTCCTCCTCTAATTTTGGCACTACGATATTTTTGATTCCTAGTCTTGCAGCCTCCTCAATCTTTTTTCTAAGATTATTCGATTTTCTAACCTGACCGCTCAAACCCAACTCCCCTATAAAGGAGCTACTTTCCAAAGGAGGAATATTTTTCAAACTTGATAAAATTGATATTGCTACACCTAAGTCGGATGACGGGTCATTAATCTCAAACCCTCCCCCAGTAGCTACATAACAATCAAATTCAGATAATTTAATACCTACATGCTTTTCAATAACAGCTAAAATTTGATGTAATCTATTAATATTAATTCCAGTTGTAGTTCTTCTTGGGTTACTGTAGAAAGTTTTATTTACCAGAGCTTGAATATCTACTGCAAATTGTCGGGTGCCCTCATTCGTAATAGTAGTTGTTACACCAGGAATATTCTCTTTATCTGTAAATATTAAACTTGGGTTTTTTATTTCTCGCAAGCCATCTTCCAGCATTTCAAAAATTCCAATTTCAAAAGTCGATCCAAATCGATTTTTTATACCTCTTAATAATCTATGTGAGGAAATATTATCTCCTTCAAAGTTTATTACTACATCAACTAAATGCTCTAAAGTTTTAGGACCAGCTAAAGCTCCATCTTTGGTAACATGACCAATTATTAGAAGCGCAATATTTTTTTCTTTGGCGAGATTTTGCAATTCAGATGAGCATGCTCTTACTTGGGAAACCGATCCTGGTGAACTTTCCATCTCATGGTTATGGATGGCTTGAATACTATCAATAATCGCGAAACATGGATTTACACTTCTGATCTCTTCAATAATTTGGGATAGATTTGTTTCTGCAAAAATTTTCAGATCAATACTATTTTGATTTAATCTTTCCCATCTAATTTTTACTTGTTCTAAAGATTCTTCTCCAGTTACGTATAAAACTTTCTCATTGAGAGATATTTTTCCTGCTGATTGAAGAACTATTGTGCTTTTACCTATACCTGGTTCTCCGCCAAGTAAAACAACAGATCCGGGGACTATACCACCTCCTAGAACGCGATCAAACTCCCTAAAACCACTGGTGAATCTTGATGTTTTTGTAGATGAAATTTCATTAAAAGTTATCGCTTTCTTGTTATTTTTTATATCTTGATATTTAGATCTCTTGCTTTTTATTTCTTCAACAATGGAATTCCATGAGTTGCAATTAAGGCATTTCCCAAAGTATTGAGAAGTTTCTGTTCCGCAATTTTGACAAATAAAAGTAGACAATTTGCTAGACATTTAGTTTTTGAATTTAATTAATAGAACTAGAATGTTTGGGATATTGCCCCTCTACAAGTTAGATTAGGATAATAAATAATTCTCTTACTGATTAGCTAATAGAAACAAATGGCTCTATCTAGTCAAACTAAAGAAACAATTCTTGTCGCAGATGACGAGGCAAGTATTAGAAGAATTCTTGAGACGCGCCTCTCTATGATTGGCTACAAAGTTGTAACTGCATGTGATGGTAAAGAAGCACTAAAGTTATTTAAAGATTATGAGCCTGATTTAGTCGTGCTTGATGTCATGATGCCCAAGTTAGATGGCTATGGAGTTTGTCAAGAATTAAGGAAAGATTCTGATGTTCCAATTGTCATGTTAACTGCGTTAGGAGATGTTGCTGACAGGATTACAGGTTTAGAATTAGGAGCCGATGATTATGTAGTTAAACCATTTAGTCCTAAGGAATTAGAAGCTAGAATTAGGTGCGTTCTAAGGAGAATTGACAAAGAGCAAATTCCTGGAATGCCTAATTCAGGATTAATTTTAGTTACCGACATAAAAATTGATACAAATCGAAGACAAGTTTACAAAAGCGATGAAAGAATCAGATTAACCGGAATGGAATTTAGTCTTTTAGAGCTTTTGGTAAGTAGGTCAGGAGAGCCATTTAGTAGAGGAGAGATCTTAAAAGAGGTTTGGGGGTATACACCTGAAAGGCATGTAGATACGAGAGTAGTTGATGTTCACATATCAAGATTAAGATCAAAATTGGAGGCAGATCCGGCAAATCCTGAATTGATATTAACTGCAAGAGGTACGGGATATCTTTTTCAAAGGATTGTCGATATTTCTCCTTTTGATGGCAAATAAATGGTGAAAGAATCTGTACCTAAAATCAATAAGTCCAGAGCTATCAGAAGATTAGTTATTTGGTATAAAAGAAACTCGGCTGTAACTTCAATAGTAGATACTGCGGCTAGTTCAGCAGTAACTGCTAGTAATGTCGCTAGTAATGTTGCAGGTAATGTAGTCTCCGGCGCTGGGTCTGTCGTAAGTACAGCAAGTAATGTCGCTAGTAATGTTGCAGGTAATGTTGCAGGTAATGTAGTTTCAAGCGCTGAATCCGTTGTGAACACTGCTAGCAGTGTGGTTTCAAATGCTAGTTCAATAGCTAAAAATACATTACAGCCATTAGTTTTTGACCCTTTAAAAAGATTACAAAATAGCGATAATATCTTAGATAAAGTTGAAGACTGCCAATCTAAAAGAATTTGGATTGCAGTTGATGGTATGGGTGGAGATTATGCTCCTGGTCCAATTCTTGAAGGTTGCCTCGAAGCAATAAGTAGATTTCCCATCAATATAAAGTTTGTTGGCAAAATTGAAACAGTTAAAGATGCTGCAGATAAAACTGGTTTAATAGAATTACTTGAAAAAGAAATAGAAAATAATCGTATTGAATTAATTGATAGTGGAGATCCGATAGGAATGAATGAAGAAGCTACTGCAGTTAGAAAAAGGAAAAATGCAAGTATAAATGTTGCTATGGATTTAGTGAGAAATAATAAAGCTGAAGCTGTTTACTCAGCGGGTAATTCTGGTGCCATGATGGCTTCTGCCATATTTAGAATTGGTAGATTGAAAGGGATTGATAGACCAGCTATTGGAGCATTATTTCCAACTAGGGATCAAACTCGCCCGGTATTAGTTTTAGATGTCGGTGCAAATACGGATTGTAAGCCCTCTTATCTACATCAATTTGCTCTTCTGGGTAATGTTTATGCAAAAGATGTCTTACAAGTAAAAAAACCAAGAATTGGCCTTTTAAATATCGGAGAAGAAGAATGCAAAGGTAATGATCTATCCCTAAAAACATTTGAATTATTATCTTCTGAAAAAAGTTTTAATTTTGGAGGTAATTGTGAAGGCCGAGATGTATTATCAGGTAGTTTCGACGTAGTAGTCTGTGATGGATTTACTGGAAATATATTATTGAAATTTCTTGAATCTGTTGGAGGAGTTTTATTAGATATTTTGAGATCTGAGTTGCCAAGAGGGAGGCGGGGAAAAGTTGGCTCAGCTTTCTTAAAAAGTAATCTACTCAGAATTAAGAAAAGGTTAGATCATGCCGAACATGGAGGAGCTTTATTACTTGGGGTGAATGGCATTTGCGTTATTGGTCATGGAAGTAGCAAATCTTTATCAGTAGTTAGTGCTCTTCGCTTAGCTCACTCCGCAGTTAATCATGGTGTTATGGATAATTTAAATCAACTGCAAAAGCTTAAAGTTTTAAATTCATAAAACATATTGAGTCAAATTTATGTTTGACTAATATAAGCAACTAAAAAAAATCTCTTTTGGAAGGATTAAATTTTAAACAGATTGGAATATCATTCAAGGGAAGCGGAAGTTATGTACCTGATCAAATTCTAACTAATCAAAAAATTAGTCAAAAGGTTGATACAAGCAATGAATGGATAAAATCTAGAACGGGAATTTCTGAGAGAAGAATTTCTAGCTTAGGAGATAATGTTACTGAGATGGGTTATAAGGCGGCTCTAGCCGCGATAGAAATGGCTAATTGGGATATTAAAACGATTGATTTGATTGTTTTAGCTACCTCTACTCCGCATGATTTGTTTGGATCAGCGCCATCCATTCAAGCTAAATTGGGGGCATCTAAAGCAGTTGCGTTCGATTTAACTGCAGCATGTAGTGGTTTTCTATTCGCTTTAATAACTGCCTCACAATTTTTAAAAGTGGGTGGTTATAAAAGGGCTATTGTTATTGGAGCAGATCAACTATCAAGCTTTGTTGATTGGAATGATAGAAGAAGTTGTATTCTCTTTGGAGATGGTGCAGGTGCATTCGCAATTGAAGCCACTTATGAATTTGATAATTTAATTGGTTTTGATATGAGAACTGATGGAGAAAGGGGTTGTTTTCTTAATCTTCCATCAAAAAATAATAAGGATTCAATAATTGATAATATTGATTTTTTAAGTGGAGCTTTTTCTCCAATTCAGATGAATGGTCAGGAAGTTTATAAATTCGCAGTTAGAGAAGTTCCGATAATTCTTGAAAAGTTGCTTAAAAAAATGAAATATACTTCCGATGAAGTTGATTGGCTTGTATTGCATCAAGCTAATCAGAGGATATTGGATTCTGTAGGAGACAGGTTAAAAATTCCTAAAGAAAAAATTCTTAGCAATTTAGAAAAATATGGTAATACTTCCGCAGCAACAATTCCACTAGTGATGGATGAGGCTATTAAAAATAATAGAATTAAACAAAATGATATTATTGCCACAAGTGGTTTTGGTGCTGGGTTAAGTTGGGGTGCAGCCCTCATTAAATGGGGTTAAAAAAAGGAGCATTATGACAGTTGCATGGGTATTCCCTGGACAGGGTTCGCAAAAAATTGGAATGGCAAAACAAATTGAAAATTTGCCAAACACAAATGAGAGGTTTAATTATGCTTCTGAGGTATTCGAAAGGAATTTATTTGAAATTTGTGAGTTAGATACTGAACCAACAAATCCTCTTTATGATTTAAATAACACAAGTAATACACAAATTTGTCTCTTTTTAGTTGAATCAATTTTATTAGATTCATTAAAGGAAAATGGATTTAAACCAACTTATGTTGCTGGGCACAGTCTAGGAGAAATCACTGCATTATATTGTGCGGATGTTTTTTCATTTGAAGATTGCGTTTCTCTAATAAAAGAAAGGTCTCAAGTAATGGTAAATGCTGGGAAAGGATCTATGGCAGCAGTAATTGGTTTTGATAGAAATCAACTTGATATATTAGTACAAAAAATTGATGATATTGTAATTGCTAATGATAATAGCTCTTCCCAAGTTGTTTTATCAGGATCTACTGAAGCATTAGATAGTTTATCGAGAGAAATTTCTTGTAAAAGATTCTTGAAATTAAATGTTTCAGGTGCATTTCATTCACCATTTATGAATGAGCCTTCATCAAAATTTTCTGAGTATTTAAAACAGATTAAATTTAAAAAGCCTTCTTTCCCAGTAATCAGCAATTATGAACCCTCACTCTGTAGTAATTCAAGCGAGCTTAAAATTAGATTAGAAAAGCAAATGTGTAATGGCGTGAGGTGGCGAGAAACGATGGATTTAATGGCAAAGGATAGTGATCTTCATATTGTTGAAATTGGCCCTTCTAATGTACTAAGCGGTTTAGCAAAAAGACATCTTCAAGATGTAAAAATTTCCCAAGTTTCATCTTCTGATCAAATATCTTACTAAATTTGTATGAAAAATCAAACTATTCAAAAATTAATATATGAATTAGTTAGCAAGCTTTTTGTATTTCCTATTTATAAATTTGTATTTAAAGGTCATCTAGTAGGTAGAGACAATATTCCTCAAACAGATTCTTTTATAATGGTTTCTAATCATGGGTCTTTACTTGACCCCCCTTTGTTAGGCCATGCACTTGGACGTAATATATCTTTTATGGCCAAGGCAGAGCTTTTTAAAATTCCTTTTCTTGGCTTTATTATCAAGGCTTGTGGGGCTTATCCTGTAAAAAGAGGAGTTGCTGATAAAAATACAATTCAAACAGCATGTAAAAAATTATCAAATGATAATTCTATTGGAATTTTTATTGATGGCACTCGTCAAAAAAATGGTCGAGTTAACAAGCCCAAACAAGGAGCAGCATTACTAGCTTTTAAAAATCAAAAATTATTATTGCCTGTTGCAATAGTTAATTCACATAGACTAATAAGATTTAAATTCTGTATTCCTTTATTTTCAAAAATAGTTATTAAAGTGGGAAAACCTGTTCAACCTCCACAAAGTTCATCAAGAGATGATCTCCATTCTTTAACAATACTTCTTCAAGATAGAATTAATAATTTGATTGGATGAATATTTAGTTAATTGGAGAAATAGGGTAAAGAGGAAAAACTTCTTTCCAAGAATCTACATTTGAATTTAATAAATTTTTATTTGATAAATTTAATAGTTCTTTTAAATCTTCTTTATCATCATAAATAGCTTCAAAAAAAAGTTCTTTATTATCAAGTTCTTTAAAAAATTTTGGTAAAACTGTTTCTCGAATAACTAGATCTGGGTTAATTTTTTCGTTATAACAAATTTCATATTTACCTGCAATAAAACCCTTTCGTTTTAATTTTTTGTAAATCCAGAATGATTTTTTGTCTGTAAAGATATTATTTTTTGATGCAATTCTTTTTGACATTATTTCAAATGCACTAAAACTCTCTATTGGACAATTTATTTGTTGTGAGATAGTTCTTGCTAAAACCACAATAAGTCGTGAAGCATTAAAATTTGCTGGCCCTATACTGACAGACAACTTATTTATTTTTTGTAAATTTTCTTTGGAAATGAATTTACTGAAATCTTCAATTAAGTTGTTACAAAGGTCATTATCAAATTTTTTGATAAAAAATTTATCGTATTGAAGGTTATTGTTTTTTCTATAGCCAAAGCAAAAAGAATTGTCCGTGCTATGGATCACTAATATAGGGTAATTTTCTCTTTGTTTGAGTTTGTTTGTCATCTATTACCTTTAAACGGGTAATTCCAAACCTGGATTACACTTAGACCATTTACCAAATTCATTTTCAAAACTTTCACAAGATTGAACATCCCAATCAGTTTTATAATCACCATTATTATCTTTGACTATATTGACATGAATGAATGGTTTTTTTGCTTTAAAATCAGGTAGATCACAAATATGATCAACACCATGATTATTCTCAACATCATGATATGTAATACATCTATCAACCCATCTACAGTTGATGCAAATGCACATAATAAATTTAAATGAAAAATAGTATTCTCACAGATCATACACTAATAATTAACGAATTAGAAACTAGTATAAAATTACATAATTTGAATTTTATACTAGGTTTTTTACCTAAAGGATCATATTTGGTTGGTGGTTACATAAGGGATATTATTTTGAGAAGAGAAACTAAAGAGGTAGATTTTGATATTGTGGTACCTTTAAATGCAATTGAAATTGGGAGAAGCATTGCAGATAATATCGGATCAAAATTTATAATTTTAGATGAAAAAAGAGAAGTTGTAAGAGTTATTCTCAATCATATTAATATTGATATTGCTAATCAGGTTTCTGCCACGATAGAAGGAGATTTGTGTTCTAGAGACTTTTCGATTAATTCTATTGCTTTTTTGTTTGATAAGAAGTGTTTGTTTGATCCATTAAATGGTCTTAAAGATCTAAAGATTTCATTGATTAGAACACATTCAGAAGTAAATTTACTGAATGATCCTTTACGAATATTAAGATGTTTTCGATTTGTTTCGGAATTGAATTTTAAAATTGATCTTGATTTAATTACTTTTATAAAAAAAAATAAAGAGAGATTACTTCTTGTTGCTAAAGAGAGGATTAATTATGAAATAGGGAAAATAGTTAAAGGGGTTAATGCTCTTGATGCGATAGTGTTGCTACAAAAATTTAATATATTTGGTTCTGATAACTTATATGAAGATTCATTTTTTTTGGATTTATTGAAAATAAATTATAAAGATCTTAATAAGGAAGAAAAAGATAAATTTTTACCATTATTTTTGATTGCCCAAATTTTAGATGTTGTTTCTCTAAAGAAGTTTAAGTTTAGTAAATCTGAAATCACAAAAATTAAGTTATTGCGAAAATGGCACTTCTTTTTGAAGAATAAAAATATTTATCAGTTAAATGAATTAGATAGATTTAAGTTGCATCAAGAATTAGAGATGTTTCTTCCATCTTTTATTTTTTATTTACCTCAAAAACTTCGTTTAGTTTGGTTAAAAAGATGGCGTGATAAGGAAGACAAATTATTTCATCCCTCAAATTTAATTAATGGCGATGAAATCAAACAAAACTTAAAAATAAAGGATGGTCCCATCCTAGGAGAGCTTTTAGAGTATCTTTCAAGGGAGCTTGCATTTAAACGATTGAATAATTTTGATGAAGCTATTTTTAAAGCAAAGCAATGGATTGAACAAAATGCGCCAAAATGTGATTAAATACACATAGCCTAGTTTTGTTTAGAAGTTCAGACTTCAAAATCATTTTTAAAAATTTATGAGTATTCGCATTTACATTGGCAACTTACCACAAGGATTTAATCCAAAAGAATTTGATACGCTTTTAAAATCAGTTTCTGATTCTATTAGATTTAAAGCAGTTTTAGATAAGGAAACTAAAGAATGCAGAGGATTTGGTTTCGCGACAACAAACAAAGAAGAGAATGCTAATTTATTAATTCAAAAATTAAATGGTTTTGAATTTAATGGATCTAAATTAAGAGTAGAGTTATCAGACAAGAAAGATTCTGCTTCAAATAAAAGAAATAGCGGCAATTTAACCAGGAACAAGAAGAGGAAAGATTTTAAGAAAATCGTGCATAGTGATGCACCTAATCTTGAGTCCCCTGATCCAAGATGGGCTGGAGAACTTTCCAAATTAAAAGATTTGTTGGCTAACCAGAAGACTCCTGCTTAATTATTTAATTCGAGATATTAAAAAAGAGATTGGAATTTCAAAAGCTTTTACTGAATTCTTTACAAAAGCTCTGTTATTAAAAACATCATAATCTAATCTCTCAATGGAATCTAATATTCCTCTATAAAGTCGTAAAGATGTCCAAACTGGCCATCTAGCATCAGAAGATAACCACTTAATCCCATCTTCAGACTTTTGGAACCAATCACGCGCCCTTGTTAATTGAAAATTCATAAGTGCCTTCCACTGATTGTTAATTTCGCCTTTTAAAAGTTCTTCTTCTGAATAATTAAATTCTTCCATATCAGCTAGTGGGAGGTAAATTCTTCCTCTGCGTCTATCTTCTCCTACATCTCTTAATATATTTGTTAATTGATTCGCAATTCCTAGAGCTATTGCTGCTTCAGAGGGGTCAGGCTTGGCACTCCAAGGGGCTGATGTATAAGCAGTATCTATCCCCATGACATTCTGAGTCATTAAACCAACAGTACCTGCGACTCTATAACAATAAAGTTTTAATTCATCAAAATCTTTGTATCTAAATTTATTGAGATCCATTCTCTGCCCATCTATCATATCCAGATAGGGTTGAATATTTTGTGGATATTTTTCAATGGTATCTAATAAAACTGAATCTAATTCAGATTTAATATTCCCTTTAAATACATTCCTCGTATTTTCTTCCCAGGCATCTAGATTATCTGAAAGTTCATCTTGCGATTTAGTTGAAGCTTCTAAGCTATCCATTATTTCATCTGTTCTTCTACACCAAACATAAATAGCCCAAATCGCTTTTCTTTTTTCTACAGGTAGCAGGAGCGTACCCAAGTAAAAAGTTTTAGCCCATTTTTGGGTTTCTTTTCGGCATATCTCGTATGCTTGATCTAGTTGAGAAATTGAATTTTTCAAAAAGGTTTAGATGAATTTTTAAATTACTGGAATGTAAATCTCATAAAGAAACATTTTGAGGAGTTTTGGAATACTCCTTATTAATTGATTCCGCGCATAATTTACCACTTAAAACAGCTCCTTCCATAGATGCTAAATATTTTTGCATAGTATAATCACCAGCTAAGAAGAAGTTTTTAATGGGAGATTTTTGACTAGGTCTGAACTCTTGGCATCCAGGAACTGCCTTATAAACAGATCTTGGAGTTTTGACTACTTTATATTTTCGTAAGTTTGTTTTATCGTCTCCCATGAAATGCGTTGGGAATAATTTTTTGAGTTCCTCCATAGTTGCATCAACAATATCTTGATCACTCCTATTTATCCAGTCTTTTGCTGGTGCAAAAACCAATTCAAGCATTGATCTATTTGGATCTTCATATTCCTTGCAGGTGATACTCATATCTGCGTAAACACTGAGGAGAGGTGATCTGCTGAATAATAAATGATCAATATCTGTTAATTTTTTGTCAAACCATAAGTGGATATTAATGACTGGCACACCATTTAAACCATCTAATTTAGAAAATGCATCTAACCCTTTCCATTGTTTAGGGATCATTAATTTAAAGAGATCTACAGGCATTGCACTTACATAAGCATCAGCCGTTAATTCTTCCTTTTCGTTCTTATCTAAAGAGGCGATAGTAAAACTTTTAACAGTGCTGTCCTCATTAAGGTTGATTTGCCTTAATGGACTATTCATGTGAACTTCGCCACCACGAGCAGTAATATAATCAACCATTGGCTGACATAGTCTTTCTGGAGGAGCTCCGTCAAGGAATGCCATTTTAGAACCATTTTTTTCTTGTAGAAATCTGTTTAATGCTGTTAATAAAACTGTAGATGATATTTCATCTGGTCCAATGAAATTAAGAGCTTTACTCATCGCTATAAAAACTTCATCATTAACTCTTTCGGGTATATTGTGCTCTTTTAGCCAATCTGTCCATGATTTTGTATCACATTTATCTAAGTACTTTTGGCCTCTCAGCATCGCAGGCACTAAACCTAATCCAAATAGAATCTTTTCATTCCATGAAAGCATATCATTATTGCTTAGTATTGCTGATACACCATTAACTGGAGCAGGTATATCGGGAAAGTCGAATCTACTGTAAGTTCCAGGCTCTGATGGCTGATTAAAAATCATAGAATGACTTTTCCATTGGAGTCTATCTTCAATATCTAGTTCCTTAAAAAGTTGCAACATATTTGGGTATGCTCCAAAAAATATATGTAACCCAGTTTCATACCAATCTCCATCTTCATCTTTCCATGCGGCAACTTTCCCACCTAAAACATCTCTAGCTTCAAGTACAATCGGAATGTGACCATTATCGACTAAATATTTAGCGCAAGATAAACCTGCTAATCCAGCACCAGCAATTACAACACGCATTATTAAATCAAGAAATAAATTAACACTTACTAATAAGCTACATTAAAGTTAGAACATATTAGTTTTTTTCGTTGGTTATTTCGTAAAATTATGGAAAAAATGCTTTTAAAATCGACTACTAGGCATGTAAGAATTTTTACTGCCGAAGTGGTAGATGAAGAATTAAAGTTTCATCCCAATAAACTAACTCTTGATTTAGATCCCGATAACGAATTTATTTGGAACGAAGATTCTCTAAACAGAATAAATGAAAAATTCAATGAATTAATAAAAGATAGAGCAGGGACGGATTTAGATGATTATGAACTTCGAAAAATAGGATCAGAAATCGAAGGTTTAATTAAATTTTTGCTTCAAAATGGTCAGCTTAGTTATAACCCTGATTGTAGAGTAATGAATTATTCGATGGGTTTACCAAAGACTAACAAAGTACTGTGAATAGACCACCATCAAATAGAAGGCCAAGAAGAGGCTCAAATAGAAGTTATTATCCTCCAAATCAAAGGGACGTGGATTCTTATGGTCAAAGAAGCAATAGATTGCCTGCTTCTTCTGAACAAAAGATCAACTTTAGTACAGGAACCATTGCCGTACTTGCTGGAGTATTAATTTTAGGAGTTGGTATCGGGAGCGCTATTACCAGTACAACTGATGGCGGGCAGGGAAATATAGCAAGTCAACAACAATTAGATATGGCGGTTCCAGACCCAGAATTTTGCAGACAATGGGGTGCTAGTGCTTTTGTAATTGATGTTGAAATGTATACGACTCTAAATCCATCTACGAGTTTTGTAACGCAACCAGCTCTTCAGCCAGGGTGTGTGATTAGAAGAGAGAATTGGACAGTGTTACAAAAACAGGGCGCAATTAGTAATGAAGATGTAAGAGAATGTAAGCAAAGGATGAATACTTTTGCTTATATTGGTTCCATAAGGGATAAGCCAATAGTTAAGTGCGTTTATCAGACTGATGTAAATGAAAATAAATTTATAATAAAAGGCGATGGACAAGCCGAAGACGGCGGGGTAGGTATTAACAAAGAAGCAATTCAGTTTTGATCGGAATTATATATGCCTCAAAGGGCTTTCTAAGCTAGCAAATTGTGGAAGAATGTTTTTCTTAAATACTTCTGATGCTCTTGATGTATACCGTGATGGATTAGTAATTAATTTAAGCTCTCTTTTAACCTCTAAATCTGCAACGAATGCTTTGTGGATTGTTCCAGCCAATAATTCTCTTTCAATCGAAACAACAGGCAAAAAGGATGCTCCTAAACCTGATTGAACTGCATTCTTGATTGCTTCAAGCGAGTTAAGTTCCATCTCAATTTTTAATCTTTGAATATCAAGCCCAGAATCTTGGAGAAGTTTGTCAACAACTTTTCTTGTTGTAGATTGTGAGTCTAGTGTTACAAAATTTAATTTGTATAAGTCTTCTTTTAGAAGCTCTTTTTTGTTCGAAAGTGTATGTTTAGATGGTAAAACTAATGCCAATTCATCAGTGGCATATGGAATTACTTGTAGCAAATTTTCTAAATCTGCAGGTAATTGTCCGCCAATAATGGCTAAGTCAATTTGTCCATTGGCGACACTCCAACCAGTTCTTCTCGTACTATGTACTTGAAGTTGAACTGATACTTCAGGGAATTTTTGTCTGAAAAGTCCTATCATTCTCGGCATTAAATAGGTACCCGTTGTTTGGCTCGCTCCAATGACAAGAGTTCCACCTTTTAAGCTATTTAAATCTTCAATAGCTTTGCAAGCTTCTTCGCATTGATTCAAAATTCGTTCACAATATTCAAGTAATAGTCTCCCTGCTTCAGTCAGTAGTGCCTTCCTACCACCTCTGTCGAAAATTGTAATTTCAAGTTGTTTTTCTAAATTTTGTATTTGTAGACTTACTGCAGGTTGGGTTACATATAAAAGATCTGCAGCTTTTTTAAAACTACCTTGAGCTGCTATAGCTTTTAATATTCTTAATTGGTCGAGTGTAAAAGGTAATTCTGGCATCTATTATGCCTACAGTTTCTTATAATTCTAATGCCTAGGAGCATTCTTGTTAAGAACAAAAATTATTTGAACAATTTAAATATATGGAGACTCATAAAACTTCCCTAATCATCTTACTTTTGATTTTAATTTTTGCGGTAATTCATAGTGGGGGAGCTGCTTTAAGAATCAAAGCAGAATCTATTATGGGACCGAGATTATGGCGGTTATGTTTTGTTTTTTTAAGTTTGCCATCTGCAATTATCTTGATTAGTTATTTTTTGGCTCATAGATATGACGGAATCAGATTATGGAATTTACAGGGTAATAATTTTGTTTTTATAGTCGTTTGGTTCTTAACTGCAATAAGTTTTTTATTTTTATATCCCGCTACTTACAACTTGCTAGAAATTCCTTCGGTTTTAAAACCTAAAGTACGAATCTATGGAACTGGGATAATGCGAATCACGAGACATCCACAAGCATTTGGTCAGATAATTTGGTGTTTTGCTCATACTCTATGGATTGGTACATCATTCACATTAGTAACTTCTATTGGCTTAGTTTTGCATCATCTTTTTGCAATCTGGCATGGGGATAAGAGATTAGCAAATAGATTTGGAGAAGAGTTTGAAAAGTTTAGAAAAAGTACTTCTATAATCCCTTTTATAGCAATACTTGAAGGAAGGCAAGAATTTAAAATTAAAGAATTTTTTAAGTTATCTCAACTTGGCATATTGATTGCAATAGGCGTGCTTTGGTGGTCCCATAAGTATATAAATATTGTCGTTAAAACATTTAATTCATCATTTTTGTCGGAATTTTTCAATTGACAGTTTAAAATCAAACTATAAGTTTTTTAGAACATGCCTCAAGCTTCAGAAATTGCCTGGTTAATTCCTGTTTTCCCCCTTATTGGAGCAGTGCTTTCTGGTTTAGGCCTAATAAGTATTAATAAGAAAATTAATAATTCCAGAGAAATTGTTTCTGTAGGTCTTATTTCGTTTGTTGGCATTTCTGCGGTAATTAGTTACAAAGCTCTTGTTGAACAAGTCAATGGTTATCAATCTGTAGAAAAATTATTTGTATGGGCTAGTGCTGGGGATTTTACAATCCCGATGGGTTTTATCCTTGATCCTTTGGGGAGTGTAATGCTTGCTCTTGTAACTACTATAACTTTGCTGGTAATGATCTACTCTCATGGTTATATGGCGCATGACAAAGGATATGTCAGATTTTTTACATATTTAGCATTATTTAGTAGTTCAATGATGGGATTAATAGTTAGTCCGAATTTATTAGAAATTTATGTTTTTTGGGAATTAGTTGGGATGTGTTCTTACTTGTTGGTTGGTTTTTGGTATGACAGGGATGGCGCTGCCCACGCTGCACAAAAAGCATTTGTTGTTAATAGAGTGGGAGATTTTGGATTATTACTAGGAATTCTTGGCCTATTTTGGGCAACAAATAGTTTTGATTTTAATGAAATAGCCACTGGAATTTCTCAATCAATATCTGATAATTCGATACCTATGTGGGCTGCTTTACTGCTTTGTTTTTTAGTTTTTTTAGGGCCAATGGCAAAATCTGCTCAGTTTCCTCTTCATGTGTGGTTGCCTGATGCGATGGAAGGCCCGACACCTATTTCTGCACTTATCCATGCCGCAACAATGGTTGCTGCAGGAATATTTCTTGTAGCAAGACTCGAACCTTTGTACTCAATATTCCCCTCTATTCAGTTCATTATTGCTTTAGTAGGCACCATTACTTGTTTTTTAGGAGCCTCTATAGCGTTGACCCAAATGGATTTAAAAAAAGGTTTAGCTTACAGCACAGTTTCTCAGCTTGGGTATATGATGCTTGCGATGGGGTGTGGAGCGCCAGTAGCAGGAATTTTTCATTTAGTTACTCATGCTTGCTTTAAAGCAATGCTATTTTTGGGATCTGGTTCAGTAATACATGCTATGGAAGAAGTGGTTGGCCATCAGCCTGTATTAGCTCAAGATATGAGATTAATGGGTGGTTTAAGAAAAAAAATGCCATATACATCAACAACATTTTTAATAGGTTGTGTAGCAATTAGTGGTATTCCACCATTGGCAGGTTTTTGGAGTAAAGATGAGATACTCGGAAATGCTTTTATATCATTTCCAGCTTTTTGGTTTATAGGACTTCTAACAGCTGGTATGACTGCTTTTTATATGTTTAGACTTTATTTCTTGACATTTGAAGGAGATTTCAGAGGAGAGAATAAAGAATTGCAAAAAGAGCTTCTAATTGCCTCTAAAACAAACCAAGATGAAGAAAATGAAGAACTGCATGAAGAACATGGCTCTATTCATGAGTCACCCTGGTCAATGACATTTCCCTTAGTATTTTTAGCTGTACCGTCTCTAATTATCGGTTTTATGGGACTTCCATGGGATAGCAAAATTGCAAATCTACTAGATCCTGAAGAAGCAGAGACTGCTGCAAAAGCTTTCGAATTAAAAGAATTTTTGCCTTTAGCGATAGCTTCAGTTCTTATTGCATCAGCTGGAATCATCATTGCTTATCAGGCATATTTTGTGAAAAAAATTAATTTATCAGTTTTATTTGCCGAGAGGTTTCCTAGTATCAACAGATTTTTATCCAATAAATGGTATTTAGATGATATTAATGAAAAACTTTTTGTTAAGGGTAGTAGAAAACTTGCTAAAGAAGTCTTAGAGGTTGATTCTAAGGTTGTTGATGGCGTCGTAAATCTTACTGGACTTATAACTTTAGGTAGTGGAGAAGGTTTAAAATATTTTGAGACTGGTAAGGCTCAATTTTACGCGCTTATTGTTTTTGGAGGCGTAATTCTACTAGTTGCCATATTTGGTATTCAATCTCCTCAAGTATCTTAATTACAATTGTGTGTCTTCACTGTCCATTGGGGTGAAAAAATACAGAAAATTTCTAGACTTTACTTAAGATAAATTTCTTATTAAATTGAGTACTTATTTTCATACACATTTTGCGACACAAATTTTGGGAACTTTGGGAGCTGGAATCTCTAATTTTCCATGGTTATCTGCTTCAATTTTATTCCCAATTGGTAGTGCATTTGTGATACCTTTTTTCCCAGACAAAGGGGATGGCAAAGAGGTGAGATGGTTTGCATTGTCTATTGCATTAATAACTTTTTTAATAACTGTAGGTTCATATATAAATGGCTTTGATATTAGTAATGAAAATGTTCAACTGAAAGAAAATATTAGCTGGCTCCCTGATTTAGGTCTTACTTGGTCTGTTGGCGCTGATGGCATGTCTATGCCTTTAATATTATTGACTAGTTTTATAACTGCTTTAGCAGTTCTTGCTGCATGGCCAGTTAAGTTCAAACCAAAGTTATTTTTCTTTTTGATATTGGTTATGGATGGTGGGCAAATAGCTGTGTTTGCAGTACAAGATATGCTTTTATTCTTTCTAACTTGGGAACTTGAGTTAATTCCCGTTTATTTATTACTGGCTATATGGGGTGGCAAAAATCGACAATATGCAGCAACAAAATTCATTATTTATACAGCTGGTAGTTCTATCTTTATTCTTTTGGCAGCGTTAGCAATGGGATTCTATGGTACAGAAATTCCTAACTTTGAGTTTTCTCACTTGGCAGCTCAAGATTTCAGTCAAAAATTCCAAATATTATGTTACGTCGGGCTTTTAATTGCATTTGGAGTGAAACTACCAATAGTACCTCTTCATACTTGGCTTCCAGATGCTCATGGAGAGGCTACAGCTCCTGTTCATATGCTTCTAGCAGGAATTTTATTAAAGATGGGAGGATATGCTCTTTTAAGATTTAATGCACAATTATTACCCGTTGCTCATGCTCAATTTGCCCCATTATTAATAGTTCTAGGGGTAGTCAATATAATTTATGCTGCATTAACTTCTTTTGCTCAAAGAAATCTTAAAAGAAAAATTGCATATAGTTCGATTAGTCATATGGGTTTCGTTCTTATTGGTATAGGGAGTTTTAGTAGCCTTGGAACAAGTGGAGCTATGCTGCAAATGGTTAGTCATGGATTAATCGGTGCAAGTTTATTTTTTCTTGTTGGTGCCACCTATGACAGAACAAAGACTCTTAAACTTGATGAAATGAGTGGTGTAGGACAAAAAATGAGAATCATGTTTGCCCTATGGACTGCTTGCTCGCTTGCTTCCCTAGCTTTGCCTGGGATGAGTGGATTTGTTTCCGAATTGATGGTATTTACAGGATTTGTTACTGATGAAGTGTATACTCTTCCGTTCAGGGTAGCTATGGCCTCTTTAGCTGCTATCGGTGTAATACTTACTCCTATTTATCTACTTTCAATGTTACGAGAAATTTTCTTTGGTAAAGAAAATCCTAAATTGATCGAAGAACGAAAACTTATAGATGCAGAGCCAAGGGAAGTTTATATTATTGCTTGTTTACTTTTACCGATTATTGGAATAGGTTTGTACCCAAGATTAGTAACTGAAAGTTACATTGCATCTATCAATAATTTGGTCGATCGAGATTTAACTGCAGTTAAAGGTGCTGTGAAAACAAATATTTTTTCAGGAACTAAAACAAATGAGATCTTAAAAGCTCCAACTATATAAGTTTTAAAATTAATGCGATATTGTTTGGCATTCAATAATTAAGGGTATATCTTATGTATAGTTATTACCTATTTAAAAATATCTAACTATAACCCTATTCATAGACAACAATTAGGACCTAGATTGTTGATTAAGTTTCTTCAAGACGCCGCAGGTAAAGGTGATCTTGATCCATGGGATATTGATGTAATAAGTGTAATTGATAGTTTTTTAGAGCAATATTCACAATCTTTTGGCAGCAAATCAAATAGTAAAAGTTCCTATCAAAAGGATTTATCAGAGACAAGCGAAGCATTTTTTGCTGCTTCTGTATTAGTTAATTTAAAGGCTCAAGTTTTGGAATCTGATGTTTTCAAAGAAAATTCTTCCGATTTTGAAGATGATTTTGACTTGGATGATCAAGATTGGATTGACCAAGAATTTGACATACCAAAATATCCTGAAAAATATCTAAGGAGAAGATCAATAGCACAACCAATTCTCAAACGTACGACCACTCTGGGAGAACTTGTAAGTCAGTTAGAGTCTATTGCTGAAATTATAGAAACCCAAGACCTTCTACTAATGAAGAGAAAAAGAAATAAAAAATATTCAGATAAAGCTTTAATTGCTCAAGTGAAATCATTAGCTCATCGTGAGAAACTACCGGAAACCACTAAAGCACTAGGTAAATTTATTGATGGTTGGGAAAAAGCATTACAGTGGACAGATTTTGAATATCTAGTTGAGAAATGGAAAACTGTTGTAAAAAATGATTTAGATAAAGATCGTTTGGGGGTTTTTTGGGCCTTATTATTTTTATCATCTGAAAACAAAATTGAAATTAAACAAATTAACTCCTTATATGGCCCAATTCAAATTAAAAGAATAATTCCTAAAGGAGGTTTAGCTCAATTGCCTATAGATAATCTTGATGTACCCAAGAATTATCCTTCTGCTGTTTAGGAGCTTATTAGTAATAACGTATAATCTTTTAAAAGAGGTTTTGAATTCATGAAGGCAATGATACTTGCGGCAGGTAAAGGAACACGTGTTCAGCCTATTACGCATGTTATTCCGAAACCGATGATTCCGATTTTGCAAAAACCTGTTATGGAGTTTCTCTTGGAACTTTTAAGAGAACATAACTTTAAGGAAATAATGGTAAATGTTTCTCATCTGGCTGAAGAAATTGAAAATTATTTTAGGGATGGTCAAAGATTTGGAGTAGAAATTGCTTATAGTTTTGAGGGAAGAATTGAAGATGGAGAATTAATAGGTGATGCTTTGGGATCTGCAGGAGGATTAAAAAAAATTCAGGATTTTCAAAATTTCTTTGATGAAACTTTTGTTGTTTTATGTGGCGATGCTTTAGTTGATTTAGATTTAACTCAAGCTGTTAAAAAACATAAGCAAAAAAGAGCTATTGCGAGCTTAATAACAAAGAAGGTAACCAAAGATCAAGTATCAAGTTATGGTGTCGTAGTTTCTGATGAAAACGGCCGAATAAAGGCTTTTCAGGAAAAGCCAACAGTTGATCAAGCTTTAAGTGACTCTATAAATACAGGAATATATCTTTTTGAACCTGAAATCTTTAATTACATCCCATCTGATAAAAAATTTGATATTGGTGCTGATCTATTTCCTAAACTTGTTGAGATGGATTTGCCATTTTTCGCGCTTCCAATGGATTTCGAATGGGTAGATATTGGAAAAGTTCCTGATTATTGGAGTGCTATTCGTAATGTATTACAAGGAAAGGTAAGACAAGTTGAGATACCTGGCAAAGAAGTTAAACCTGGAGTATTTACGGGATTAAATGTCGCTGCTAACTGGGACGAAGTTAATATTACTGGGCCCGTATATATAGGTGGAATGACTAGAATAGAAAATGGTGCAACAATTATTGGACCTTCAATGATTGGCCCAAGTTGTTGTATTTGCGAAGGTGCAACAATTGATAATTCAATTATTTTTGATTATTCCAAAATTGGTAAAGGTGTGCGACTAGTGGATAAATTAGTATTTGGCCGTTACTGTGTAGGCAAAAATGGAGATCATTTTGATTTGCAAGATGCATCTTTGGATTGGTTGATAACAGATTCAAGAAGATCAGATATGACTGAGCCATCTCCTCAGCAGAAAGCAATGGCAGAATTGTTAGGTACTGATTTAATTAATATTCCAGATTAAGATTTGCCTTTTCAAGTATCTCAGGGATTAAATGCTCCGTTTTTATTGCCATAAGATGAATGCCATTCGCTATATCAAAAAAGTCTTGCGCTTGTTCGGCTGCAATTTGAATACCTTCTTCTAATGGGTTTTTAGCATCTTTAAGACGTTTTAGTATATTTTCAGGGATGTTGGCACCCGGGACATATTTGTTTATGAAAAGAGCATTTTTGTAAGACTTCAAAAGGAATACACCAGCAATTACAGGAATCTCTAATGGCTTTGCTATTTTTTCACAAAATTCAATTAAATTTTCTCTTTCCATAACCATTTGAGTTTGAATAAATTGAGCTCCAGCCTCTTTTTTCTTTCGCATTCTATTTTCTAAACTTTTTTGACTCCTGCAATTTGGATCTGCCGCCGCTCCTGCAAATATAAATGTTTTTTCATCAGGAAGTTCCCCAAAAGTAGGATCAATTCCATTATTGAAGGCCTGAATTTGTTTTAGTAATCTTACTGATTCAAACTGGTGAACCGCTTTAGCATCTTTTTGATCCCCAGCTTTTACTGAATCACCAGTAATGCATAGGATGTTTTTAATTCCTAAAGCATTTGCTCCAAGAATATCTGATTGTAAAGCAATTTTATTACGATCTCTGCAAGATATTTGCATTACTGGTTCTATTCCATGTTCCAGTAATAGTTTGGACATTGCCAAGCTGCACATTCTCATTACTGCCCTACTTCCGTCGGTAATGTTAACTGCATGTACCTTATCTTTCAGAAGTTGTGCTATCTTAAGAGATCTTATGGGGCTTCCACCTCTAGGCGGCATTAACTCTGCTGTAATTACCTTGGATTTTTTTTCTAAAGTCTGCTGAAGTTTTGATTTCAATTGCTTTTGTTTTCTACTTGGTAACAAGTGTGATTGGATTGCTAAACTTAATTAATATAAAAAAGGAACTGTTTAAATGCAAATGGTTGAAGAAGAAGTAAACAACATTGATATGATGGGCCTCTCCGCAAGAGAGATGGAAATCATCGATCTTGTAGCTGATGGGCTTACAAATCAAGAAATTGCAGTAAAACTTACTATTAGTAAAAGAACTGTTGATAATCATGTAAGTAATATGTTTACAAAAACTGGTTCAAAAAATAGAGTTGCACTTTTGAATTGGGCAATGGATAATGGAAAGATTTGCAGGGATGGTTTTAATTGTTGTTCCCTCCCAGATTCTGATCAAGATTAGAAGCTATTACTTTTTTTTTATCACTTGCTAAATCCATTAGACAATAATTTGTAGAACCTAACTCGAATAGTTCTGCATATGCAATGCATGCATCTTTGTCTGAGTCTACAAATCTTAGTATTCCTTCTTTGTCGTAAAGACCATACATCTGAAGAAAATAATAAATTTACTTAAATATAAAGAAAATATAAAGGATCAATGGTTCCTTTGACTAGTTACTTTTGTAAGTTGTCAAATTGTCTTCTTCCCACTCTGAAAAAGGATTGTAAGCGAGACTGAAATTCGAGTAATGAGTCAGCCCAGTAATTTCATTTGAAATAAAAGATGGAATAAATAAATCTTCCTCTTCATTGGAAAGTTCAATTTCTGCAATTTCAAGTGGATAATTATTTTCTTTAAAGCAATCTATAATCCATGATTTTTTTTCAACTTCTAAAAAGAATCTTTCTTTTTTAATTATATTTGAAAGATTTGACATTATTATTTCACCGTCGCTTCGCGGAATGGAGTATTCAAATTCAAAGTTGGTAAAGCCTTTAATATGTTTTTTGAGTGCAATTTTAAATTCTTTGCCTGTAAATCTTATCCTGCTAATCCAATCATCTAAACTTTTTGATAGATATCCTTGTTCAATATAAATTTTTTTAGTTATGAATTCTTTCCAACCATCATTTTTTAAAAGAAATCTTCTCTCTATTTCTAAGGACATTTAATTTCTTGGATATTTTTGAGATAAATCACCTTTCCAATCTAGTTTTTTTATTAGAGTATTGTAATAGCTAGTGCTTTTTCTAAACTTTATTATTTTGCAGGGAGATCGCCCTTTTTTGATCTCGCAATAACAATCTTCCTTAATGGTCATACATTTTGAACCGTCTCTCCATAATTTAATTTCCCCTTTATTTTTTACAGGTTTAATTTTTACCTTACTTGTATTAGGTATGACTATTGGCCTGCTAGCCAAACTCATCGGGCATATAGGGTTAATTATCATTGCCTCAATATTAGGGTGCACTATCGGGCCACCTGCAGCCATTGAGTAGGCTGTTGAACCAGTAGATGTAGATATAATTAATCCATCCCCTTTATATTCATTCACTTTCTCGTTATCTATTTCAATTTGTATTTGGTTAGTAGGAGAAATGTCCTCTTCAACAGATTTAAAATAAAAATCATTTAAGGCATCGTAGCTCTTTATAATTTTTTTCTCAGAATTTGTTCCTTTAATCCAAACATTACAATTTAATCTATTACGAAGGTCAATTGTATATTCTTCGTTTTCCAGAATTTCAATAAAAGATTTATCAAACAAAAAATCTTTTTCTTGAGTAAGGAACCCTAGATTCCCACCAATATTAATGCTCAACAAAGGAATATCAAAATCAGCTAAAGCATTTGCACATTTTAGGAAAGTTCCATCCCCACCAAGAACAATGCCAATAGTTGGTTTCAATTCTGGATTACTCAGATACTTTTCTATTGCATCTTTATTGAAATCACTTTCAATTCTGTTTGACTTTATATTTTTTGCCTTGAGCGCTTCTGCACAGAATTTAGAAGCATCTTGAGCTATAGAACTTTTTGAACGATAGATAATAAGCACTAATGAAAGTTTCATTTAATGCTTTTACCATTTTAATAAATTAAAACTTTCCATATCTACAGTAACCCTATTCCTGTAAAGAGATAATAATATAGCTAGTCCAACCGCTGCTTCTGCGGCAGCGACGGTAATCACAAAAATTGTAAAAACTTGTCCTTGAATTAAATTGTTATCAACATAGGAAGAAAAAGCCATTAAGTTTATATTTACCGCATTTAGCATTAATTCAATGCTCATAAGTACTCTGACAGCATTTCTGCTATTTAATAATCCCCAAATACCGATACAGAATAGTGCAGAAGATACTATCAAAAAAGCTTGAATAGGAATTGATTCTAAATTCATCATAAGAAAGTTTAAAAGTTTATTTTTTATTTGTAAGTAATGGTTCTGATGATTTTTCAATTAACTCTTGATCAACAGGTAGTCCAGTTGAAATATCTTTGCTCATTACATCTCTTCTAGCTAAAACAATAGCCCCAATCATTGCCATCAACAATAAAACTGAAGCTACTTCAAATGGGAGTAAATAATCACTAAATAAATGTTCGCCAATCCTAATAGTTGAATCTTCCCCAATAGAATTTAGAGGACTTGATAGGCTCCATACATTGGTCAAGTCAACTCTTATTAAAAGACTTAGTAGGGTTAAGCATATTGTTGTTGATATAATTCTTCTCGATTTAATGTCATTGATGGGTTTTAGATCTTCTTTTTTATTGACTAACATTATTGCAAAGATTATTAATACATTAACTGCACCTACATAAACTAATACTTGTGCTGCAGCAACAAAACTTGCATTTAAGAGAAGATATAATCCTGCCACACTCATGAAAACTCCACCTAGAAGAAAGGCTGAATAAACAATACTTTCGAGCAATACAACTCCAAGTGCTCCAATAAGGATAACTAAAGATAGAATTGTAAAACAAATAATTTGGGTTGTTATTGCAATAGACATAAATTAATAGATATTAATTGTTTGGAGTTGAAACTTTATCTTTATTTTCGTTGGAATCAGGTGTCATCCAATCATAGACTTCTTCGGGTAATTTACCAACTCTTTTGTCCGAAGCTGGAATTTCATGCGGATCCATTACCCCTTTTGGAAGATAGGCAAGTTCTCTTAGGGGTTTAACTGACGGATCTGTTGTAACATTTGTAGGTAGTCTTCCAAGTGCTACATTATCGAAGTTTAAATTGTGTCTGTCAAAAGTGGCTAATTCATATTCTTCGGTCATTGATAGACAATTAGTTGGGCAATACTCAACACAATTTCCGCAAAATATACAAACTCCAAAGTCTATTGAATAATTTCTAAGTTCCTTTTTTTTGGTTTCTTTATTCATTACCCAATCAACTACTGGAAGATTTATGGGGCATACTCGCACACAAACTTCGCAAGCTATACATTTATCAAATTCATAATGTATCCTTCCCCTATATCTTTCAGAAGGTATTAATTTTTCATATGGATATTGGACAGTGACAGGTCTTCTTCGAAGATGATCAAAAGTTACTGATAAGCCATTGTATAGATATTTACCAGCATTAAATGCCTCTTTGATATAGCTATTTATTTGTTGAAAAAAATTTTTCATTTTGAAGAATTTTCTTAGTTATTTTATTTTAGTGGATTAATTTTAAATTTAAGTATTTTTACTTAAATTTAACCACCAAAGAATTGTGGAAAAGCAAGTTTTAAGCCTGCAGTTATCAAAAGATTAGCAAGAGAAATTGGAAGAAGAAACTTCCATCCCAGATCCAAAAGTTGATCTATCCTAACTCTAGGTGTTGTCCAACGTAAAAGTATTGCAATGAAAACTAAAAGATATGCTTTTAACACAGTCATTACAATTCCTATTGATGCAGTGAAAACCTGTATGACAGGCGCATTAATGGGTAAATTTAAAAACCTAGCTATTAATTCAACTGGAATAGGAAAACCCCATCCTCCCAAATAAAGTATTGATACCAATAAAGCTGAAAGTATTAAATTAATGTAACTACCAAGGTAGAACAATGCAAATTTCATTCCTGCATATTCAGTTTGGTATCCCGCAACTAATTCTTCTTCAGCTTCAGGTAAGTCAAATGGAAGTCTTTCACATTCTGCAAGAGCACAAATCCAAAAAACTATAAAACCAATTGGTTGTCTCCAAATATTCCAACTTAGGATTCCAGCACCACTTTGTTGGTTGACAATGTCAATTGTACTAAGGGAGTTTGTCATAAGTACGATAGCCAGAACAGATAAAGCTAAAGGTATTTCGTAACTTATTGATTGAGCTGCTGCTCTTAATCCTCCTAGTAATGAATATTTATTATTTGATGCATATCCACTCATAAGAAGTCCTATAGGCTGGATACTGCTTAAAGCGATCCATAGGAAAATTCCAATTCCAACGTTACTTATTAAAAGATTTTGTCCAAAAGGAACAATAAGCCATGAAAGAATTACTGGGACAAGAACCAATATAGGTCCTGCAGTGAAGAGAATTCCATCTGCTTTAGCAGGAATAATATCTTCTTTGACTAGTAACTTAAGACCATCTGCAATTGGTTGGAGGACGCCAAGCGCTCCTGCATATTCGGGACCTATTCTTTGTTGAGCAGCAGCAGATATTTTTCTTTCAAGCCAAACTGTTACTAAAACGCCAACAACTGCTGCAACTAAAACCAAAAGCATTGGTAGAGGGAGCCAAATTATATGTGCGATTTCACTAGAAAGGCCAAAACCTTTTAAGAATTCATTAAAACTATATTCGAGATCTAATCCGTATTCCAAAATTTTTTTGTTATTTACTTAATACATTAACTCTTCACAAACAATATGTGTGTTTTTTATGAAAAGCTGCAAATATTATTCTCTATTTTCTAAGCTGATCCAATCTCTTGGCGCTGAACCGGTATAGATTTGCGATGGTCTAAAAATTCTATTTGCTCCAAGTTGCTCTCTCCAATGAGCTAACCAACCTGCAACTCTGGATATGGCAAAAATTGGAGTAAATAAATCGCGAGGAATACCAAGTTTTCTATAAACAAGACCAGAATAGAAATCAACGTTAGGGAATATACCCTTCGGGCCAAGTCTTGGTATTGCCTCTGCTTCTAGTGATTTAGCAACTTCATACATTTCATCTACTCCAAATCTAATAAAAAGCTCTTCTGCCAGCTTTTGAAGAATAATTGCTCTTGGATCTTTTACTTTATATTCTCTATGACCGAAGCCCATTATCTTACTTTTATTTTTTATTGCGTTATCTAAAAAAGAAGCTGCATTTTCTGGAGTTTTGATTTCTTCCAACATTGCAATCACATCTTCATTTGCTCCTCCATGAAGCGGGCCAGCAAGGGTTCCTACTGCAGATGCGATGACAGCATATGGGTCTGTAAGAGTGCTTGCAGTGACTCTAGCGCTAAATGTACTCGCGTTTAAACTATGTTCGGCATGTAGAATTAAACACCTATCAAAAACTTTTGCAGCTATTGGATCTTGTTCTTTTTCAGTCAGCATGTAAAGAAAATTTGATGAATACGTTAAATCATCACGAGGTTGAATAGGGTCCTGTCCTTTTCTAATAAGTTGAAACGCAGCAATCATAGTGGGTATTTTTGCTATTAGTCTTATAACTGCGTTGTAAATGTAATTAGGATCATCTATTGCTCTACGTGAATAGAAAAGTCCCAAAGAAGCTGCGCTAGATTGAAGAGCATCCATGGGATGACCTGTCGCAGGGAAACATTTCATCATATCTCTGACTCTAAAACTTAACCTTCGATGCATCTGAACTTCCTGTTCAAAATCTCTTAGTTGAATAGCTGTGGGCAATTCTCCCCAAATTAAGAGATAAGCAGTTTCTAAAAAACTACTTTTTTTGGATAGTTCTTCAATGGAGTAACCTCTATACAATAATTTACCTTTGTTGCCATCAATATCACAGATAGATGAATTAGTAACTGGGACACCCTCTAATCCTGGTTTTAAAATTAGTTTGTTGCTATCCAATTTCTTAATTCAATATCAAATACTTATAGATTAAAGATAGTCAAATATTTTTTAATTAACCACAAGATATTAACTTCATGGAAATTTAAATTGATTGTATTTAAAACTTGTTTAAATAAATTTTTTAAAGTATTTTAAATTTCGATTCTGCATAAAGAATTGGATTTTTTTCAGGGATAGATTGTCTTATGATTTCTAAGTTATCTTCATTTGATATTGTTAATAAATTTCCAATGAGAAAATTAAGATCTTTTAAATCAGATAAATATTCAACTTTATTAGAATTTTCATCTTTGAAGTCAACATTTACATAAAGAAAAGAAGAGTTATTTTTAGAACTTTCTAGATTATGAAATTTTTTTGAAATTTTTTCTAGTTTTTTACCTTCTATTAAGTAATTACTTATGATTTGTAGACCTCCTGACTCTATTGCATAGATATTTTCATATGTTAATTGTTTTATTACATTATCTCTTTCTTCAAGAATATCTTTGGAATATATCGAATAAGTATTTTCATTTTGTTTCAAAGAATATTTATTGAAGTCTTTTAGTTTTTTTATTTTATTTAAATCTAGTTGATCTTCAACATTTTTTTTTAATGCAATACTCCAATTATTATTGGAATTGATAATTAAAATATTTTGATCAATTTTTTGATTTAATTCATCAAGAAAAATTTTCTCAAAATCATTTATTAAAGGTTTTAGATATTTATCGAAACTTTTTAAATCACTAAAAATCGAAAGTTGAGAATCATCTTCATTCTTATTGTCTTTATCAATTAAATTTTTATAAGAAACAATATCAATATTTTTTTTATTGTTTAGCAAATACGACTTTAAAATTAAGTGTTTGTCTTTAAAGGTAAATGTTGTAGCAATAACATCGTCATTTTGCTCAGAAAAAATTTCATTATTAAAAAATATACTTTTCCCGAATTTTTTTGTAAATAATATATTTTTTGGGTTATTTAGTCCAAAAATTTCTTTCTCATATTGTAATTTTTTTTTGTAAAAGTTTTTATTATCAAAAGTATTTATGATCAAATTTTTATCTGATGAAGCAATAATGTAATTGTCTTCTGTCTGCTGAATAAACTTAAGAAAATTGATCTTATTTTTTCTATAAATTGTCATTAATTCATTACTATTATCAATTTGATTGGATAGGTGCAATATATCATTAAGGTTTTTTTCTGGCTTAATTTTAAAAACAATTAAAATATCATCTTTGCGCTTTTGATTATTCTCAAAAGTTGAAATCAAAACTTCATTATCATAAATATCTTTTAATTTGTTTTTGCCTAAATCTAAACCTAAGTAATCTAATATAGAATTTTTTATTAAAACAAAGTCATCTTGATTCTTTGAATTTTTATTATCTTCAATATTATAAATAAAATTAGAACTATCTAAATTTGAGATGAATAATAATTTACTGTCTTTTGGTAAATATTTTAATATATTTATTTGCTCAATATTTTTAATTTGCTCTTTATTTTTATTGGCAGAAACTTTTTTAAAACCAAAAAAAAGTAATAAAGATAATAATATTATTATTGCTACTACTCTAAGTTTCATTATCAATGTTTATTTTTATTTTTAACAATAAATTTTCTACTGCAACTTAATTTATTAAATTGTAAATAACACAGAATTTATCCTCTCAATTGGGAAATTATCCAAAATCTATAAAAGCTTCTAGTCTCAAGGAATGGTTTAATTCTGAGAAAGAAGATCCAATTTTGATTGATGTACGAGAACAATCAGAACTTGAACTGGCTCGTTTCTCAGAAGAATTTTTACATATACCAATTAGTAAAGTTACCTCTGAATATGTTGAAGAAATAATTGCTGGTTTATTAGATAGAGAAATCGTTGTTACGTGTCATGCAGGAATAAGAAGTTATAACTTTTGTCAATGGTGCTTAGATAATAATCTGGTTAGCGAAATATGGAATTTAGAGGAGGGTATTGATGGATGGAGTAGATATATTGACTCATCAATTCCAAGGTATTGATTAAATATCTAATGAAGATGCAACAGTATTAACATCTTTGTCACCTCTTCCAGAGCAGTTGATAACTATGTGAGTATCTTTTTCAAGAGTAGGGCATAATTTATCCAACCATGCAAAGGCATGGGACGTTTCAAGTGCCGGAATAATTCCTTCAAGTTCACTAACAAGTCTTAGAGCATTTAAAGCCTCTTGATCTGTGACTGATCCATATTCAGCTCTGCCTATATCTTTTAAATGGCTATGTTCAGGTCCTACTCCTGGATAATCTAAACCTGCACTTATTGAGTGAGCTTCTTGTACTTGACCATTATCATCTTGTAAAAGAAGACTCATTGATCCATGCAAAATTCCTACTGAGCCTTTAGTGATAGTTGCGGCATGTTTGTCAGTATGAACTCCGCTTCCAGCAGCTTCAACACCAATTAGTCTTACAGATGGTTCTTTAACGAAGGGATGGAAAAGACCCATCGCATTTGATCCTCCACCAACACAAGCAAGTAAAATATTGGGTAAAGATCCAAAAGATTCGAGACATTGTTTTTTAGTTTCTTCTCCTATGACAGCATGGAAATCTCTGACGATCTTTGGAAAAGGATGTGGTCCTGCAACAGATCCTAAAATGTAGTGTGTGGTTTCAACATTAGAAACCCAATCTCTAATAGCTTCACTAGTTGCATCCTTAAGTGTTGCAGTTCCAGAATTTACAACTTTAACTTCAGCTCCTAGCAGTTTCATTCTAAAAACATTGAGTGACTGCCTTTTTATGTCTTCTGCACCCATATAGATAATGCATTTCAAACCAAATCTTGCACACACAGTAGCTGTAGCAACTCCATGCTGGCCTGCGCCAGTTTCAGCAATTATCCTTTTTTTGCCCATTCTTATTGCTAATAAGGCTTGTCCAAGGGCATTATTGATTTTGTGAGCACCAGTGTGATTTAAATCTTCCCTTTTCAGCCATATTCTGGGAGTTGCTTTTTTAGTTTTGTAATGTTCAGTGAGTCTTTTAGCTTCATAAAGTGGTGTTTCTCTTCCTACATAAGTCTTAAGTAGATGATTTAATTCTTTTACAAAAAGTTTATCCTTCCATGCATTTGCTGCAGCTGATTCAAGCTCAAAAAGAGCAGGCATTAGTGTCTCGGGAACATATTGACCACCATACTTTCCAAATCTTCCCTCTTTTGAGGGCTGATTTAAATCGTCATTTTTATAATCTTGATCTTGGCGAGAAAATGTACTTACCACTTTTCTATAGAATGGGTATTAACTAACTATAGAATATATTGAAAATAATGGGAAAAAAGAATTGGATCGAATTTGATAATCAAGAAGAAAAATTTGAAGAAACAGCTAAGGGAGATAATTTTAAAAAAAGATCAAAAATAAATATTTCAAAACAAAAAAAAGGTAAAAAGGGCAAAACTATCACTTTAATAACAGGTTTAGGAACTGAGGATGAAATTTTTTTAAAAGAATTGCTAAAAAAAATGAAAGTTTTTTGTGGTACTGGAGGAACATTAATTAATAGTAATATCCAGTTACAGGGAGATATGGTATCAAAATCAATTGAGTTTCTTCGTAAAGAGGGATTTCATAATTTATAAAGCAAGGGTTAGGATAGGTTTTTAATTCTGATGATGCAAAAAATGAAAGAACAAGATCAAACAAAGTCAACCAATATAAAGTGGCACAATTTAACTATTGATAGAGAAAAGTTAGAGGAAATGAGAGGTCATAAAGGTATGGTTATCTGGTTTACAGGTTTATCTGGCTCTGGTAAAAGTACTTTAGCCAACGCTTTAAATGAAGTTTTACACTTAAATGGTTTTTCAACTTACGTATTGGATGGAGATAATATTAGACACGGTTTATGTAAAGATCTTGGGTTTTCGGATGAAGATAGAGAAGAAAACATAAGAAGAATTGGAGAAGTTGCGAATTTATTTATGAATGCTGGGATAATAACTATTACTGCATTCGTTTCACCATTTATTAGCGATCGAGATAAGGTGAGAAAAATTATTGGATCTAAGGATTTTATTGAAGTTTATTGTGCTGCAGATATCAAAGTTTGCGAAAATAGGGATACTAAAGGTCTTTACAAGAAAGCTCGATTGGGGGAAATTAAGGATTTTACTGGGATTTCTAGTCCATATGAAGCTCCTCATAATGCAGAAATCGTTGTTGATACAGGTTCGTTAGATTTGAATGATTCTGTTGAAAAAGTTATTAACTATCTTAAAAAAGAAAACTTTCTTAAAAAGACCTAAAAGAAAAATATTAGTTTATTTATTTTGGAGATAATTGTCAGCTCCAATAGTTGATAACTTACTATTTTTTGTTCTTACCTGTGTATGAAGATTTTCTCTGAATTCTTTTAAATTTTTCTTTATAGATTCATCAAATAAACTGATTATCTCTATTGCCAATAATCCAGCATTCTGAGCTCCATTAATTGCAACTGTTGCTACTGGTATTCCAGCGGGCATTTGAACAATTGATAAAAGAGAGTCAATCCCCTTAAGTGTCTTACTCTCTACTGGTACTCCAATTACAGGAATGCATGTTATGGATGCTAGCATTCCTGGAAGATGAGCAGCACCACCAGCACCGGCAATTATTACTTTTATATTTTCTGATTCTGCATTTTTGGCATATTCCATCATCTCAATAGGTGTTCGATGTGCAGAAAGTATAGAAAGTTCAGTTTTTATTTTAAATTCTCTTAAAATGTCAATGGCAGGTTTCAATGTTTTTAAATCTGAATCACTACCCATTACAACAGCGATTTTATAAATATCTTTAGAATTCAATTTTGACAAAATAACAAATCAATTCTTTCCTATAATGGCGTGCAATTAATTTGGCGCCAGTTAGTTAATATAAAAAGAATAAATTTTATTGAATATTATGACGACAAATAAGGTTATCGAAAAAAGTGAAGTAAGGGCTTATTTTAATGGTACTGGCTTTGAAAGATGGAATAAAATTTATAGTAAATCTGATGAAATTAATACAGTTCAGAAAAATATTAGGAAAGGACATCAAAAAACTGTAGATGATGTAGTCTCATACATCAAACATTATCCTGGACTAACAAAAAAAAGTTATTGTGATGCAGGATGTGGTGTAGGAAGTCTGTCCATACCTCTACTAAGACTTGGCATAAAAGAACTACAGGTGAGCGATATTTCTTCTGAAATGATTAAAGAAACAAAAAAACGTATTAATGAATTAGATTTGAGTCAAGAAAAAATCAAATATGAAGTCTGTGATTTGGAAAAATTAAAAGGATTATTTGATGTTGTAGTTTGTTTGGATGTATTTATTCATTATCCTCAACCGGTCGCTGAAGAAATGGTCCAACATTTATGCGATTTAAGTAAAGAAAAACTAATTGTTAGTTTTGCTCCTTACACTCCAGTTCTTGCTGTTTTAAAAAATATTGGGAAATTATTTCCTGGGCCAAGTAAAACTACAAGAGCATATACATTGAAAGAAAAGGGCATTATTAATGCTGCTAAAGAAAGAGGATTTAAAGTGGTTAAAAAGAAATTAAATCAAGCTCCTTTTTATTTTTCCAAATTAATTGAATTCGAAAAAATTTAATTTTATTTTACTAAATGATTTTCAAGTGCATAACGAACTAATTCGGTTCGGCTAGATGTACCTGTTTTGATAAAAAGTCTACTTACATATTTTTCAACATTTCTAATAGATGTTTCAAGCTGTCTTGCAATTTCCTTGTTCATAAGCCCTTCTGCTACTAATTGAAGTACGCTTGCTTCTCTAGGAGTAAAACTAGGAAGATTTATGTTTTTTTCTGGATTGGTCGGATTTTGATCTGTGAGCATAGATTTTATTTCAGTAATTTGTTTCGCCATTTTGCCTACATCAATATCTGCAAATCTTGCAGCTTCTTTTAATAAACGTTCTTGTCTGTTAATTACATTTTTAACTCTTGCAGCCAATTCATCTGGGTCGAAAGGTTTGGAAATATAATCATCAACTCCTGCAAGATAACCCTCAGTTCTGTCTAGGGTCATACCTTTCGCGGTTAGAAAAATAACGGGAGTTCCTCCTAACTTTTCATCCTCTCTAATTTTTTCTAATAAAGCATAACCGTTAGCTCGAGGCATCATAATATCGCTAATTATCAAATCGGGAAAAATTGTTTGAGCTTTTTCCCAACCATCCTCTCCATCAACTGCAATAAATATTTCAAAACCCTCATCTTCTAGAAATGTTTTAACAGCTGTTCTTAATCCAGGCTCATCATCAACTAATAAAATTCTTGATTTTCTTACCAGTTCATTATTTATTTGATTAATTTCATTCATTTTTTAAAATTATTAAATTTGATTTTCTAGTAATAATGAGAATTTTATATACTAAATAAAATGTTATCAACTCCCATACTACTAGACTATCAATCTTCGACTCCTTGCTCTCAAGATGTTGTTGATTCTATGAAACCTTTTTGGAGTGAGATATTTTCTAACCCATCAAGTAAATCTAATTTGGCGGGTATTAATGCAAGCGCCATATTGGAAGCCTCAAGAGAAAAAATAGAACAAAATTTATTTCTTAAGAATAAAAAAGTTATTTTTACAAGTGGGGCAACAGAATCTAATAACTTAGCCTTATTAGGGTTTGCCAGAAATTACTATAAAAAAACAGGTAAATATGGACATATTATTACCTTAAAAACAGAGCATAAAGCTGTACTTGAACCTTTAAAACAACTAAAAAAAGAGGGATTTATGGTTACAGAAATTACTCCAGAAAAAGATGGTTTAATTTCAGAAGAAAAGTTCACAAAGAACATTAGAGAAGATACATTTATGGTGAGTGTCATGATGGCAAATAATGAAATAGGAGTTATTCAGCCCATAGAGAATATTTCAAAGATATGTAATTTGAGAGGAATAACTTTTCACTCTGATTTTGCACAATGTTTAGGGTATATCGAGTTAAACGATCTTTTATTAAATATAAATATGATAACGATAAGTTCCCATAAAATTTATGGTCCCAAAGGGATAGGACTGCTTTTGATTGATGAAGAAATTAATTTGGAACCTTTAATTGTGGGAGGAGGTCAGGAATATGGTCTAAGATCTGGAACATTACCTCTCCCTTTAGTAGTGGGATTCGCTAAGGCAATAGAGATAGCTGTTCTTAATCAAAAAAAGAATGCTGAGAAATTGCTTTTGCATAGAAATAACCTTTTAGAGGGTTTGTTTGAAAATAATTCTGGTTTATTAATTAATGGCTCCATGAAAAAAAGGTTACCTCACAATTTGAATTTATCTGTATTGGATTTAAACGGAGCAAAGTTTCATAGAGTTTTAAAATCCAAAATAATTTGTTCTAGTGGATCTGCATGCAGTAATGGTGAACCTTCTCATGTTTTACTTGCCTTAGGTAGATCTTTTAAAGAAGCAGAATCTTCAATAAGGTTAAGTATTGGATTAAGCACTAATTCAAAAGAGATAAAAGAAGCAATTCATATTCTTACAAATACAATCAAATCATTACGTTAAAAATTATTGGCTTCTTAATTGAGCAATTCTTAATTTTCCACTTCTAGCTCTTCTATTTACTTCGACTTCTTGTTCGGAAGGAGTAATTGGTTTTTTTGTCAGGTTTTTTAGTCTTTTATCATTCTTAAAAGAACTTTTAACTAATCTATCCTCAAGGGAATGAAAACTAATAATAGAGATAATACCCCCTGGCAAAAGCCATTCAGGAGCAACGTGCAAAAATTTTTCTAATACTTCAATTTCTTTATTAACAGCAATTCTTAGTGCTTGAAATGTTCTTGTTGCTGGGTGTATTTTTTTATATCTTTGTTTTGGTGGGAAGCAGCCTGCAATAGAATAAGCTAACTCTTTTGTCCCAGAATATTTCCCATTTTCCTTCAAATCCATTTTTATTTTCCTAGCAATTTTTCTCGATAATCTCTCATCTCCATATTTATAAATCAGGTTAGCTAGATCTTTTTCATTTAAATCCTCAATTAATTTCTCTGCATCAACCTCCAGAAGAGGATTCATGCGCATATCAAGTGGACCATCTTTTTGGAAACTAAATCCTCTTTTAGGGTTATCAATTTGGTTACTATTTACTCCAAGATCTGCAATTACAAAAGAAACTTTTTCTTTTGGTACAAAATCTGCAAAATTTGAAGCCCTTATATCAATCCTATTTTTAAATTCATCAAGCTTTATTGATGCTGATTTTCTCGCAAATGGATCTTGATCAAGTCCAATTATATTTAAATCCGAATATTTTTTCAATAAATGATAGGAATGCCCTCCTCCCCCTAAAGTTGCGTCTATTCCTTTAAGTTGGTTGTTATGTATTAATGGGTAATGCTCTAATGAGGACATAATCTCATCTGTCATAACTGATTTATGATTGAACAAAGATGAATCAGATAGGTCAGTTTGCATAACTTTCGACTAAGATTTATTTAGAAGTTAAATTTCGAATGGCTCAGCTAGAGACTAGAACAGAACCAATGGTGGTCAATTTCGGCCCTCACCATCCCTCAATGCATGGGGTTTTAAGGTTAGTTGTAACTCTTGATGGTGAGAATGTCATTGATTGTGAGCCGGTAATTGGATATTTACATAGAGGAATGGAAAAAATAGCTGAAAATAGGACAAATGTCATGTATGTCCCTTATGTAAGCAGAATGGATTATGCAGCAGGGATGTTTTATGAAGCTATTGTAGTAAATGCTCCTGAAAGATTAGCTAATATTCCAGTTCCTAAAAGAGCAAGTTACATCAGAGTTCTTATGCTGGAACTAAATCGTATTGCTAATCATCTTTTATGGCTCGGCCCCTTTTTAGCAGACGTAGGAGCTCAAACTCCATTTTTCTATATTTTTAGAGAAAGAGAAATGATTTATGATCTTTGGGAAGCTGCTACTGGACAAAGGCTCATAAATAATAATTTCTTTAGGATTGGTGGTGTCGCATGTGATCTTCCATATGGATGGTTAGAAAAATGTATAGATTTTTGTGATTGGTTCGGTCCTAAAATAGATGAATACGAAAAATTAATCACAAATAATCCAATTTTTAGAAAAAGAATTGAAGGTCTTGGAACAATACAAAGAGACCAGGCAATTAATTGGTCTTTGTCTGGCCCAATGTTGAGAGCTTCTGGAGTTTCCTGGGATTTAAGGAAAGTCGATAGTTATGAATGTTATAACGATTTTGATTGGAAGATTGCTTCAGAAAAAGAGGGGGATTGTTATGCGAGATATCGAGTAAGAGTTGAAGAGATGAGACAATCACTAAGCATCATTCGCCAAGCATGCAAAATGATTCCAGGGGGTCCAACAGAAAATTTAGAAGCCCAAAGAATGGCGACTGAAGATAAGAAAAGTGAAATATTTGGTATTGACTATCAATATGTAGCTAAGAAGGTTGCCCCAACTTTTAAAATTCCCAACGGAGAATTGTATACAAGATTAGAGTCTGGTAAAGGAGAAATAGGTGTATTTATTCAAGGAAATAATGAAGTTACCCCATGGAGATTTAAAATCAGAGCAGCTGATCTAAATAATCTACAAATATTGCCTCATATTCTCAAAGGTGCCAAAATTGCCGATATTATGGCAATCCTTGGCTCAATAGATGTCATTATGGGATCTGTTGATAGATAAGTTCTTTAAATGAAACCCGCTAATTGGTTAATATTGCAGAAGAAGGTAAGATTTGGTGAGTGTGATCCTGCAGGTGTAATTCATTTTCATAATTTATTAAAATGGTCGCACGAAGCTTGGGAAGAGAGTATTGAAATTTATGGGATTCCTTATCAAGATATTTTTCCAGACTTTTCTATACGTAAAAGTCAAATTATTTTTCCCATAGTAAATTGCGAAGCAAATTATTTTGCGCCTATAAAAATTGGGGATTTCTTAAAAGTAAAAATTGCCCCTCATAAAATTAATACCCATTTGTTCCAAGTAAATAGCTTTTTTATAAAAAATGGAAATAAAGTAGCAGAAGGAAAAATAATACATTGTTCTTTAGATGTTGATTCAAGAAACAAAATAGAACTTCCCGATCAGTTAGAAAGATGGATAGAGGCTTCAAATGTAAGTACAAATTTAAAAGAATGCTAATTATTATTTTTTAAATTTATAGTTTATTTTTTCTTTACTGGTATTTTTTTTTTAATAATCCACTTTTCAGGTTTTTCATGTTTGGGCCAACTTCGAGAAAATTTTTTTAATAAATTTAATGAAGTTTCAATATTTTTATGATTTGTAAGTTCTTTAAATTCAATAACTATTTTGATTTTATTTTCCCATAATTTGTCGGATACTTTTGAAATATTGAATTTATTAATTGGGATATTTTCTTTCATAATGAAATTATTTAATCGAGCTTCAATTACTTCTGGGAAAACGATTTCTCCTCCTGAATTAAAAGCCTTATCACTTCTTCCAAGAAATTTTAAATATAAAGAATTATTGATTTGATTAATTTCACCTAAATCACCAGTTTGCCACCACCCATTTTTATTTTTGAAATTTTCAGTTTTTGAAGACTCTAATATTTCGATTCCAATTCTGGCTGATTTTATCTCGATTAATCCTTGTGCGTTGATTCTTATTTCTGTATCAGGTAGTATTTCTCCTACATTTTTAAAACCCATTAAGAATTCTTTTGGTTTTAAACTCGTAACCATTGCTGCGGTTTCAGTTGAGCCGTAACAAGGTGCTAATTTTATTTTTTCTTTTATACATTGTTCTGCAGTTTCGCCTGAAATTGAGGCTCCGCCTACCCAAATTAGATCAAAAATTTTTAGCCAACTAATACCATCTTTTTGAGCTAAAAGTCTTTGTAATTGTGTAGGTACTAATGACGTAATTAAGTGTTTTTTATTTTTTTTAGATTTTTTTGTAAAAAGCAAAAGTTCTCTAGTTTTTTTTATTAAATTCGGAGAAATATTAATACAATCACATCCCCAAGTTTGACTTCTAAAAATTGGCATTAATCCACTTATATGGTTCAGGGGTAAAGTATTTAAAATCAAGCAGTTTTGTAATTCAAATCCTTGCTCTATAAGCCATTGACCTGATGCAGCTGCAGATAATTTAAGATTATTTATATGGTGAAAACATTGTCTCGGTTTTCCAGAACTCCCACTACTGTTTAATATGATTGCTGGTCCATTTGCATTAATTGAATCTAATACATCTTCGTTTTCATAAAATTTGTTTTTTACATAAATAATTTTATTCTCTCTAATTTTTTTAATAATTTTCTCTACAGACTTATTTTCATTATTTTCAACTTCAATAATATGAATTTTATTTTTCATAGTTGATCCCATATCTTTTTTGCATCATTTAAAAATAGAAACGAATTAGGAAATTTATTTATTGCCAAACCAGGAACTTTTGGAGTTGGTCCTTGTAATTGTAGAGACGATAAATGATAAAGCCATCTCCTTCCTATTCCAGTTTCAAATGAGGTACTTATGGATATTAAAGCTTTTTTATTTTCTAATTCTCTTAAAAGCTTAACTGGATTATTTTCTTGAGAAGGCCTTCGAATTTGCCAACCCTCCCATTCATCAATCAAAGTTGGAAATTTTAACAGTGATTCGTCTAGGGCTATTGGAATTTTTTTGTTGAGATCATTAAGCCCATCAAGATCATCAAAGCAGAGAGGTTGTTCTAACCAATCTATATTTTTGTTATCTTTCAAAATATCAGCCCATCTATTAGCTATTTTTCTTCCCCAAGAACCATTAGCATCCAATCTTAACTTAATATTATTATCTATTTGGCTTAAAATTTCTTCTAAAATTGCTTCTTCCTCATGGTTTTTTTTTAATCCTACTTTCCATTTTATAGTTACTGATTTTCCAATATTAGATTGTTTTTTTTTAATTTCATTTAGATCTGAAATTACATTTTCAGAATTTAAAAGTATTGCTGTTTTATCAATTTCATCGAAGTAATAGTTGTCTTTAAAAATGATTTTCCCATTTATCTCTGCTAAAGCTGAATTTATTGCAGATTGAATGCATGGGTGAAAAATATTTATTTGTTCAAATAAATTAAATACTTTTACATGCTCAGGAATCATATTTAATTGTTTTGCACAGTTTTTTAATTCGTCTTCTAAAAGCGGTGAAACTTCCCCAAACCCAATTTTTTTATCATTACTTGTTAATTTAATTATCCAACCCGATTTTGTAAGGTAAGTGGTTTTGGAATTTTTTACTTTTGTGGATAACACAAATTTATAAGATTTTTTTTTAAATATTAAGTTCATTACTTAATCAAATAATTAAATATTAATCCAATAGTTAAGCCAACTCCATTAAGAGTTTGAAATTTTATTGCCACGAATTTGCCATTTTTTATTTTTGAAGGGTTGTTATATGAAGAGTTTAATAAATTTATAAGCTTTATAGCTTGTGGAAAACTAATCAAATAAAAGATACAAAAAACTGGAATAAATCCGGTAAATATAGTTAAAAGTTGAAAAATATATATTGTAAAAATTATCCAAGGCACAAATTGAGAACCTTTTTTTGCTCCTAAGCGAACTAGAGGTGATTTTTTTCCATGCTTTTTATCTTCAGAAATTTGATGAAAATGGGAACAAAATAATACAAGAGTTGTTGCCAATGAGGGTCCTGAACCAAGTAATAAAGAAACTTTCCATGGAATATCTTCGAAATAAATATTAGACGGATTTAAAGCAATCAAGATAGCGGAGTAAGCAAAAGGTCCAAATGCAATCCAGCATAATGGTTCTCCTAAGCCTTGATAGCCAAATCTAAAAGGAGGTCCTTGATATAAATATCCTAAGAAGCAGCAAGCTGCTACCAAAATTAAAATGTTTATACTTGTTGATACTGAAATAATTGATATTATTAATAAACCAATAACTAAAGATGTATACGCAATAAATAAAATTATTTTTTTATTTTTTACAAGATTTACAATTGAATGGAATTTAAATTCATCTATTCCTGTTTCTGCGTCGAATAAATCATTAGTTAGATTTTCCCAAAGTAATATCAATATTGCAGCTAAAGTAAATGCAATCAAATTATAAATTTTTACTTTTTCATATTGATTGAGTAAATAAGCCCCTGTAATAAAAACTGGAAGAATTGCAACAGAATAAAGAGGCCATTTTATTGCTTGTTTCCATAATTTTTTTTTATTTTCTTCCATTTTTAATTAACATACAAATTCTTTAATTATTAAATGTAGTTTATAAATTGAGTTACATTTTTTACTTTATTGCATGATTTTTAGTTATTTTCAATAAGTAATGAAAAATGATTTAAAATTTACAGATTTTTTAAAAGATGTATTTTCCTCTTTCGATAAGAAAGTGGAAAATTCTGGATTAGTAAGTATTTGTGTTGAGATACCCTTTATTGATTTATTTCAAGTATATGAATTGTTTATAAATAAATATCAGTTTTCTTCATTTTGGGAGGAATCTGATGGTATTTCATATATTGCTTTCGAGAAATGTAAATATGTTACTTTGGATGGCCCAAAAAGATTCGAGGTAGCAAATGAGTTTAATTCTGAGAATTTTAAAAATTTAATTAACTTGACTAATGAAAAAGATAATTCTGCACTTTCAAAAATAATTTATTTATTTTCTTTTTCTGAAAATTTGAATAATAATCTTTCTTCAGATGTCCCCAGTCTAGAAGCCATCTTACCAAAAATATTAATTATTAAAAGTGATAAGAATTGCTGGTTAAGAATAAATGGTCATGTTGATGGTAAATCATCATTAAGAACATTAATTGAAGAAATATGGACAATTAGAAATCAAGTTATTAATTCTAGCTCAGAATTAATAAAATTATCTGGCTTAAAAACTAGTTTTGATTTCCCTATTATTGATGATTTCTTAAACTCCTTAGAAACTTCTAATGTAAATTTGAAAAAAGTAGTCAATAGAGGAATTCAATTAGTAGAGAAAGGTATCCTCGGAAAAATAGTTTTAGCTAATAGGATTAAAATAAAACTAAAAAATAAATTAGATTTAGTAGAAATTTTAAAAAGATTAAAAAAGAATCAACCTAATACATGCAGATATGTTTGGAAAAGAAATGGTAAGGATATTTTGTTTGGAGCATCTCCAGAAAAATTATTTTCTTTTACTAAACCTAATTTAACTTTGGAGGCTCTTGCTGGAACTATCTCAACTAATTCAAATTTTAAGAAACTCCTAAAAAGTACTAAAGACTTAAAAGAACATAATTATGTAATAAATTATTTAATTAAATGTTTAGAAGTTTCAAAAATAACAAAATATAAAAAAAGTGATATTAAGGTAAATTCTTTTGGAGATATTTCTCATTTGCAAACACTCATTTTCTCTAAAGTTGAAAATATATGTCCTTTTGAATTGCTTAAAAACCTTCATCCATCTCCGGCTGTTTGTGGATACCCAAAAAATGCAGCATTAGATTGGATAAACACTCTTGAGTCATTTCCTAGAGGAAATTATGCTTCTCCAATGGGTTGGGTTGATGCATCAGGAAATGCTTCATTTCTTTTAGTAATAAGAGGAGCAAGATATATTGAAGAAAATATTGAATTTACTGCCGGTTCAGGTATAGTTTCTGGTTCTGTTTTAGAGAAAGAAATAGATGAGATTAAATTAAAATTTGAATCTATTGTAAAACAAATATTTTTCGTTAAAAATCCTAGATAATTTGCACTAATTTTTCAATAACTTCCTCTGAAACATTCTTGTTCGATAAATTTTCTATTTCTCTTAAACCAGTTGGACTAGTCACATTAATTTCGCTAAGCATTCCATTTATTACATCAATACCGACAAAAAATAAACCTTCATCTTTAAAGTGTTGAGATAACTCTGAACAGATACTTTTTTCTTTTTCTGTTAATAATGTTGGTTCAGCCTTTCCTCCCATTGCCAAATTACTCCTAAAATCCCCTCCTTGAGGGATTCTATTTATAGATCCAATCGCTTCACCATTTACGATAATTATTCTTTTATCGCCCTCTATGACTTCAGGAATAAATTTTTGCATCATAACAGGTAATTCTTCTTGGGAAGTGATTAATTCTATTATTGATTTAATACCTGGTGAATTTTTATTTATCCTTATAACACCTTGCCCACCTTTACCTCCAAGAGGTTTTATGACCACTTCATTGTTTATATTTGCAAAATTCATAAGATCTTTTACCTTACTCGCTACTATTGTAGGTGCCATTAAGTGACTATATCTCAAAGCACCTAGCTTTTCATTCCACGCTCTTAATGATGAAGGTTTGTTAACTACTTTTACTCCTTTTCTTTCGGCAACTTCTAAAAGATGGGTTGCATACAAATAAGACTCATTTACAGGAGGATCTTTCCTCATCCAAATGCAATTAAATTTGGCGAGAGGGATGCAATCATTCTCTTTGAAAGAAATCCACGGATTGACTTCAACTTTTACGGAAGATGCCCATACTTCATCGCCTCTAGCTTCAAGGTCTTGAGGAGTACAACTCCAGATTTCAATATTTTTTTTGGATGATGCTTGCATTAATGCAGCAGATGAATCTTTTAGGGGATTTATATTTTTTATTGGATCTATTACGAATAGAAATTTCATAAGATCTAGTTTAATAATGCGTCTAATTTATTTTCATTTTCTAATGTGTAGAGATCGTCGCAGCCTCCAATACCCTCGTTATCTATAAAAATTTGTGGTAATGTTCTCCTACCATCAGCTCTTTCAGTCATCAATGCTCTTTTATCTTCATCGCCATCAATTTTATATTCTGTAAAATTTATATTTTTTTTCTTGAGTAGAGATTTTGCTCGAATACAGAATGGGCAATATTGCCAAGTATAAATTTCAACTTTGGACATTTTTTTAAAATAATACTTAGTTTATACTATTAAACAAAAGTCCCTGTTAGATTATAAATAACGATTAAATCTTATTTTGATAGATATTACAGATTTCAAAAAAGATCTTTCAGAACTAACAGAGCGCCTGGGTAATGCTCAGGATTGTCTTTGACGTTCCAAGATTAAAAGCGAAGAGGAGGGAGTTAGAGCAAATTTCTGCTCAGCCTGAATTTTGGGAGCATCAAGAAGAAGCGAAAAAACAAATGTTAATCCTTGATGATGTTAAGGCGCAACTTGAATTGTTGGATAAATGGAAAACTTTTATTTCTGATGCTAAGGCCTCTCTTGAACTTTATTCTTTAGAACCAGAAGAGGAAATGATTTTGGAATCCAATCAGGGTCTAAAGAAATTAAGAGAGAATTTAGATAAATGGGAATTTGAAAGATTATTATGTGGTGAATATGATAAAGAAGGAGCAGTAGTTTCTATTAACGCAGGTGCTGGTGGAACAGATGCACAGGATTGGGTAGAGATTTTGTTGAGAATGTATACAAGATGGGCTGATAATAATCAAATGAGTTTAATCATCAATGAATTATCTCAAGGAGAAGAAGCAGGTATTAAGAGTGTAACTTTTGAAATTGATGGAAAATATGCATACGGATATTTACAACATGAAAAAGGAACTCATAGATTAGTAAGAATTTCTCCTTTTAATGCTAATGGTAAAAGACAAACCAGCTTTGCTGGGGTAGAGGTCATGCCAAAATTAGATGACAATATTTCACTTGATATACCTGAAAAAGATTTAGAAATTACAACAAGTAGATCCGGTGGGGCTGGAGGACAAAATGTTAATAAAGTAGAAACAGCGGTAAGAGTTGTTCATTTGCCTTCAGGAATTTCAGTAAGATGTACTCAAGAAAGATCTCAATTACAAAATAAAGAAAAAGCTATCTTACTTCTTAAGTCTAAACTACTTGTGATTGCTAAAGAACAACGAGCTGCAGAAGTTGCTGATATTAAAGGTGATATTGTGGAAGCTGCATGGGGCAATCAAATAAGAAATTATGTTTTCCATCCCTATCAAATGGTAAAAGATCTCAGGACTATGCAGGAGACTAACGACTTAGATAGTGTTTTAGATGGTGGACTTGAACCATTTATTCATGAATTATTACGCATGAATATTTCTTCTAACGAATCTATTGAATAACTAATGAAAAATAAAAACGAAAATATAGAAAAAAAAGTTGCGCCTCCAAGCTTTATAAAGCTTGCTATGCGAAATATGGTAAGGAAGGGTTCAAAGAGTATTTCTCATTTTTCAATAACCTTTCTAGTTTTAATTGGGATATTAATACTTGTAGCCACACTAGGTAAGCCTAATATTCCTGTATAAGAATGTATGACAGGAAAAATTATTTCTGAAATAAATTTAGATTTGGTTTTTAAATGTAATGAAATTTCCCAATTTTCAAATAAGTTAAAAGATTCTAAAAATAAGCTTATTTTTGAATCTATTTTTTGGGAGAAAGTTTTTTTGTCTTGGATAAAAATAATATTAAAAAAAGAAGATTATAAATTGCCAAATTTCATTTTTGAAAAAAAATCTTTTTCATTAGGTTTACAGATAATATCTAATCAAGAAATTGCGTTTATGAATCAGAAGTGGATGCAAAAAAATGGGCCAACTGATGTTCTATCTTTCCCAATAATTTCTGATGAATCTCTAAATAATTTAGATCATGTAGAATTGGGAGATATATTTATCTCATTAGAGAGGGCAATTGAGCAATCTTATGAATATAAACATTCAATCTATAGAGAAATGCTTTGGTTGGCTAGTCATGGATTTTTACATCTTTTAGGATGGGAACATAATAATGATCTTGATTTAGAAAAAATGTTAAATTTTCAGGAATATTTAATTAAACAATTAGATTAAAAATTTATGGAAAAAAAAATAAACTCTTTCAAAAATAGAATAGTATCATACAAAACTTCTAGTAATTTATCAAAAAGTTTTAAGTATGCTTTTAGCGGAATTAGTTACGTATTAAAAACTTCAAGAAATTTTAAAATTCAATTAATTTTTGCAGTTACAATTTTAATGATTGGTTTTTTACTGCAAATTAGTCAAAGTAATTATGTAATTTTGATTGCCACAATTATGTCTGTTTTAATATTAGAAATATTAAACACATCTATTGAATCAATAGTTGATTTAGTAGTGAAAAAAGAATTTAGTAGTTTAGCTAAAATTTCAAAAGATACTTCGGCAGGAGCAGTGTTATTAGCTTCCATTAATTCTGTTATTATTGCTGTATATGTCTTTATTCCTAAAATAAAGTTGTTATTTGAATCCATATAAATATGTTTCTTGTTATTGATAATTACGATAGTTTTACATATAACCTTGTTCAATATTTAGGAGAACTTTCTTTTGAGCATGAAATAACTAGAGAAATAATAGTTAAGAGAAATGATGAAATTACTTTGGAAGAAATTGTCAAATTAAATCCTAATGGCATCCTGTTATCTCCAGGACCTGGTAATCCTGATCAATCTGGAATTTGTTTGCCAATACTAAAAAAACTATCTAAAGATATTCCGACATTAGGAGTTTGTTTAGGGCATCAAGCTTTGGCCCAAGCTTTTGGAGGTAAGGTTGTAGTTGGGAAAGAACTTATGCATGGTAAGACATCCAAAATATTTCATAATCAAAAAGGTTTGTTTAAAGATATCGAGACTCCATTCGTGGCAACTAGATATCATAGTCTTATAGTTGATTCAAGTTCATTACCATCTTGTTTCGATATAACTGCGACTTTAGAGGACTCAACTATTATGGCAATCTCGCATAAAGAATATAAACATTTACATGGTGTACAGTTTCATCCTGAAAGTGTATTGACACAATTTGGTCATAAATTAATTAGTAATTTTCTAAAAATGGCTGAACAAAAGTAAAATACAAGAAAAATAATATTATGATTTTTCAAATTAAAAACATTTTCTTTTTTATATTATTTAGCTTTTTCTTACCTACCTCATTATTGGCGAGGAATTTAGTAATAAAAAGTCTGGGACATAGTAGTTTTTTAATAAATAGTAAAGAAAATTCTATTCTTATCAATCCCTTTAAAGCAGTAGGTTGTGCAAGCAATTTAAAGGAGTCAAAAGAAGTCAAAGCAGATTTGATTTTGGCTAGTTCTAGGCTTCCAGATGAAGGTTATAACCCTAATGATCAATTAATGTTTGTTGAGCCAGGCATCTATCAATTTGAGGATATTTTATTAAATGGAATTTCCGTCCCACATGACAGAGTAGATGGAAGAAGATTTGGGATGGCAACTGTTTGGAGTTGGGAGCAGAATGATCTTAAAATTGTTCATATGGGAGGAGCTGCTGGTGATATTGATATTAATAGTCAAATTATTTTGTCGCGCCCAGATATCTTATTTATTTCAATTGGCGGAGGAATAAAATCTTATGATGGGAAAGAGGCTTCAAGAATCGTTAAGCTTCTAAAACCTAACGTAGTTATTCCTGTTCACTTTGCTCGTGGTAAAAAAATTAATAAGGAATGTGATTTCTCAAATGCTGATTTATTTATCGAAAATATGAAAGATTTTAAAGTGAAATATGTTGGAAAAGATTTTCGAATAAAACCTAAAAGAATCGATCAAAAAATAATTTATATTTTTGGTAATTAATTTATTAATTCTAAGAACTTGTAATTTTCCCAGAAAAAAATCATTTGTTCTTTAGTTCCAATACTAACCCTTATTGACTTACCAATATCTTTTTTGTTTTCCATACTTCTGATAAGAATGCCTTTTTCTCTCATCTGTTTAATTAAAATTTTAGGATCTTTTTTTGGCCAAATTAAGAAATAATTACCACCACTAAAGTGAGTTCTGATTTTTGTTGATTTAAATTTATTTAAAATCCATTCCCTTGCTTTTTTTACTTCTAAAACATAATTATCAATATATGATTTGTCTTTAAGTGCTGCTAATGCCGCCGTTATAGCAAAGCTATTTACATCATATGGTCCTGTAACTTTGTTAATGTACTGAATTAAATTTTTATTGCCAAAAGTAAAACCTATTCTTAAACCAGCTAACCCAGCTGTTTTTGAGAGAGATTGGATTATTAGTATATTGTGATTCGTTTCAAAATCTATCGATTCAAGAAGACTATCTCCATAAAATTTTTCATATAGTTCATCAACAATTATCAATGAATCTTTTTTGATATTAGCTAAGTTAATTATCTCTTGCGCACTTAAAATTGTTCCTGTTGGATTATTTGGATTACAAATAAATATTAACTTTGGATTATGCTTTATAATTTTTTCACTAAATTCTTCGATAGGGAATTTAAAATTTTCTCCAATGTAAGAACAAGTTATTTTCTTCATTCCTCGCATTTCCGAACAAGGAGAATAGTAACCAAAAGTTGGATTCGTAGTTAGAAATATTTGATCTTTTTCTCCAAAGCAATTAAAAATTGCATTTATTGCTGCATCTGCTCCATTGAAAATTCCTATTTCATCAATATCAAATTTTCTTGAATCAAGATATTTATCACATAAAAAATTTTTTAATAAATCGTATTCTGGATAAATTGAAATCTCATCTAATTTTATCGCTTGTAATGCCGCGAAAACACTAGGGCTTGGACCTAGAGTATTTTCATTAAAGTCTAGGCGGAGTAAATTTCTTCTGTTTTCTAAAGGTGCAGAGTAAGACTGCATATTTATTATTTCTTCTCTTGGCTTTGGAAAAAGATTATTTAATTGATCAAAATCATTCATTACATTCTTTCTAAAGTTTCAATTCCTAGAAGCTCTAAACTTAATTTTAGTGTTTTTGAAGTTAGATCACATAAATTAAGTCTAGAAATTTTTATATATTTTTCTTCTTTGAGTATTGGAGCTTGATCATAGAATCTATTAAAAGTTTGACATAGCTCAAACAGATAATTGCATAATCTATTGGGCATTAAATCTTTTTCAATAGATATTATCACTTCATCGAACTTAAGTAATTTTCTTATAAGTTTCCACTCAGATTTATGATCATAATTTATATATTGAAAATCTTTAGAGTTATAAACAAAATCATTTTTTCTCTTAATTCCTGCAATTCTTACAAGTGTATATAACAAATAAGGAGCAGTATTACCATTCAGGGAAAGCATCTTATCAAAACTAAATTGATAATTACTAATCCTATTTTGGCTTAAATCTGCATACTTAACAGCTCCTAATCCAATGATTCTTGAAGTATTTGCAATAAAATCCTCTGTCTCATAACGATTTTCATCTTCTAATCTTTTCAATAAATCTTCTTTTGCTCTTCTAACTGCTTCTTTTAACAAATCTTTTAGACGTATTGTTTCACCTGCCCTTGTCTTTAGTTTTTTGCCATCAATGCCTTGAACTAAACCAAAAGGGACATGGTCTACTTGACAATTGTTTGGAATCCATTTTGCTTTTTTTGCAACTTGAAAAACCCCAGCAAAATGATTTGCTTGTCCATGATCAGTTACATAAATAATTCTCGAAGCATCATCCCCATTAGGAGGTTTATTGAATCTGTATCTTATAGCAGCAAGATCTGTGGTGGCATAGTTAAAACCCCCATCTTTTTTTTGAATAATTAGCGGTAAAGGTCTGCCTTCTTTATTAGTCATCCCATCTAAAAATACACATTTTGCGCCTTGATCTTCTACTAATAATTTTTTTAAATTCAAATCCTCAATAACTGACTTTAACAAGGGATTATAAAAAGATTCACCTCTTTCTTCTATTTTTATTTTTAAATTTTTATAGATTACATCAAATTCTTTTCTTGATTGATCACATAATAATTTCCAGGCTTTAATCGATTTAATATCTCCACTTTGTAACTTAACTACTTCCTCTCTAGATCTTTTTTGGAATTCAGATTCATTATCAAATCTTTTTTTTGATTCTTTATAAAATTCAACTAAATCACTTATCTTGATGTTCCCTATCTCTTCTAAATCATTTGAATATAAATCTTTGAGCTGAGTAATAAGCATTCCAAATTGCGTTCCCCAATCGCCAACGTGATTTAGCCTTAATACTTGATAACCTCTTAACTCGAAAATTCTGGATATTGAATCTCCTATTATTGTTGATCTTAAATGCCCTACATGCATTTCTTTAGCAATATTAGGACTAGAAAAATCTACAATGACTTTATTTGCTAAGCCACTTTCTAAATCTTTTTTAATTTGAGGTACTCCAGCCCTTTGGCATTGAATATTTGATTTAATTTCATTTATGAGAACTTCATCTTTTAATTTTATATTTATAAATCCAGGTCCAGCTATTTCTAGACTCTTACATAATCTTGATATGCTTTTATTTTTATTCAAAAGTTTAATAAAATCATTAGAAATATCTCTTGGATTCTTTTTATATATTTTAGATAAACTTAAACAAACATTACATTGATAATCACCAAATTCTTCCTTTGATGATTGAGTAATTAAATTTTTTCTAAGAATTTCGAACTCTCTTTCTTTATCATTTTTTTTAAGACTATCTAAAAGAGATTGTTCAAAGTTATCTGTTAATTCTTTAAAAATGATTAGCATTATTTATTCAATTATTTATCTATATGATTAATTAATATAACGCATACTTAAATCAATCCAATCACTTTTGGTAATTGAAGAACTTGTTGAAATTAAATCTATACCTTTTATTAGATATTTACTAATTTCTTCTGGTTTTATTCCAGAAACTTCTATGATTAAATTTTTGTTGACTTCTTTTTTTAGGCTATTAATTGACAAATGTCTTAATTCTTGAACGTTTTTTTTGATTGTTTCAGGACTAAGTTCATCTAATAATACACTATCCGCTCCTGCTAATACTGCTTCTTTTGCCTGTTCCATATTCTCAGCTTCAATTATGATATGAGTTGTAAAAGGCGAATTTAGGCGAATTTTTTGTACTGCATTCTTAAGATTATCTGTCCATGCAATATGATTTTCTTTTATCATAGCCGCATCGTATAATCCCATTCTATGATTGATTCCACCTCCACATTTGAATGCATATTTTTCAAATATTCTTAAGCCAGGAGTCGTTTTTCTAGTATCTGCTAATTTTATATTTGTGCCTTCTAACTTATCTACGAGATTCTTCGCATATGTTGATATTCCAGATAAATGCATTGCTATATTTAAGCTGATCCTTTCACTAGCGAGTAAACTTTTTGAAGGTCCATATATTTCTAAGAGTTTTTCATCTTTAACAAATTTATCTCCATCAGAGATATTAAATTTTGGACTGATTTTTAAATCAATTTTTCTAAAAATTTCTTTTATTATTTCAACCCCACAAAATATACCATCCTCTTTCGCAATCCAATATGCATTACCATTCTCTTCTGTGATAGAGGAACTTGTTAGATCTCCCCTACCTATATCTTCATCGATCCAATTATCAATGATCTTACTTATTGTTGGAGTATTCAGATCCACTAAACTAAAAAATAATTAATAAAATTCAACCGAAGTTAGAGAATCAACTATAAATCACTATGTAATTTTACTCAAATTTATTTACCAATACAAAATTTAGAAAAAATATTATCTAGAAGCTCCTCTGTTAATTCTTGGCCTGTTATTTTAGATAAGTTTTGAATACCATCTCTAAGTTCTATTGATAATAAATCAAAGGGTAATTTATTTTTCACTATCGCATCAGTATCATTTAAATTAGATAGGCAAGCAGATAAATTCCTGAGATGTCTTTCGTTTAAAAATATATTAATATTTTCTAATTGTTTTAATCCGCATTTTTTTATGATTGTGTCGATTAATAATCTTTCACCATCATTATTCTTAATGCTCATAAGAATTGTTTTTTTTAACTTATTTGAATTAATATTTTTAGAGTCAACTAAATCTTTTTTATTACCCACAATAGTAATTAATTTTTCTTTGGGGATTTCTTTTATTATTTTTTTGTCTTCTTCATTAAATCCTTCTTCAAGACTATAAATATATATTATAAAATCTGACTCTTTAATTTTCCCAAAACTTTTTTTAATTCCAATACTTTCAATTTGTTCATACGTTTCTCTTATGCCAGCAGTATCAATTATTTTCATTGGGATGTCATTAATAGTTAAATTCACTTCAATAACATCTCTTGTTGTTCCAGGAATATTAGTTACGATCGCCTTCTCTTTTTTTGCAAGCAAATTTAGTAAAGAACTTTTGCCAACATTTGTTTTACCTATAAGCGCAATAGATATTCCATTATGAATATATGAATTTCTTTTTGAATGTTCAATAAGTAACTCTATTTTTTCTTTCACTTTTTTAATATTTTTTAGATATTTGGTGTAATCAAAATCAGTGAAATCTTCTTCAAAATCAACTCTCGCTTCTATCTCACAAAGTTGATTTATAAGATCATTTTTAATGTCATCAATTTTTTTCTTTATTTCTCCTTGAACCCCGCTAAAAGCTAACTCTGCTGATCTGAGATTGCTTGCGTTAATTAATTGATTAATTGACTCGGCTTGAGTAAGGTCTATTTTCCCATTCAGAAAAGCTCTTTGACTAAATTCTCCTGGATTTGCAATTCTAACTTTAGAATTACTTGATAATAATATTTTTAGAACTTTATTTACTAGGATAATTCCTCCATGGCAATGTAGTTCAACAACATCCTCTCCTGTAAAGCTATTTGGTGATTTCATCACTAAAATTAAAACCTCATCAATAAATTTATTTTGTTTTTTTTCCTTAATAAAGCCGTGAAAAACTCTATGAGATTCCCATGCATATTTTGATTTAGTTTGAACTATCTTTTTGCAAGAATTTATTGAGTCTTTGCCTGATACTCTTATTATCGCAACTCCCCCTTTCCCTATACTTATAGCTGAAGCAATTGCAGCTATCGTATCTTCTGTAGTAACTATCGAATCCATCTCTCGCTTTGTTATGGATAATTAAGTAAGATTATCAAGAATTTAATTTTAAATTTTTCTTTCTGAATGAGATCAAAAAGAGATATTACCTATAAGAAAATTCTATCATTATTCAGGAATCAGAATGGAAGTCCTTTTTTTAATGCTAAAGGTTTAGCTATAGGTGTATTTAGTGGCTGCTTTCCTTTTTTTGGTTTTCAGACTCTAATAGGGATATTTTTTGCAAAACTAGCTAAGGGAAATATTGTTCTAGCTGCAATTGGTACCTGGATAAGCAACCCCTTTACTTATATTCCACTTTATTATTTTAATTATAAAGTTGGTTCGATTTTTTTTAATACTTCTTCTAATGAAATTATTGAAAAAAGTTTGGTTATAGATGACTTATGGAAACAAGGTAGAATTTTCTCACTAAAATTACTTCTAGGTTCTTCTTGTGTTGGATTTTTATTAGCTTTGATTTGCGGCAGTATTGTTTTCTTTATCTATAAGATAAAAATAAAAAGATAGATTGTTATGATTTTAAATTAACTTTGTCCAACTCTGGCTATATCTAAAACATCTGCCATTGATTTAATTTGGTCAATTGTTTTGTGAAGTTGATTATAACTTTCTAGACCTACGCAGAGATTGATAATAGCTGGTTTGCCATAAGCAGTTTTAACATTGGCATCGCTAACATTTATACCTTTATCAGATAACCGCATAAGAATATCTTTAAGGACTCCAACTCTATCAATTACTTCTATTCGGAGCTGAATTGGGAACTTATTATCGCCAGTTTTATTATCTTGATTCCAACCAACAGGTAATCTCCTTTCTATTGGAATTGGCATTACATTTTCACAATCTGCCCTATGTATGGTTATTCCATGGTTTCCTAGCGATACAGTTCCGATAATATTCTCACCTGGAAGTGGGCTACAGCATTTACCTATTCTGTAATCAAGACCTTCTATCCCGGAAATTGGTGATTTAGTCGTTATATAAGGTTTATTGGTGGATAAATTACTATTACTTTTAAGAGATTTTGCTATTTCAGAATCAGAGTCATTTTTAATATCCTCTGTCTGTAATTTTATTTCTTCTCTTAGTCTGTTTAATACTTGATGTAAAGTTAAACCACCAAAACCAAGTGATGCAAGAAGGTCTTCAGTATTTTTTAAATTGCATCGATTCGCAACTTTTTTCATAGCATCACTAGAAAGTAATGTTTCAAAACCATTTCGACCTACTTCTTTTTCGAGTAAATCTCTACCTCTTTTAATCGTCTCATCCCTATGGCTTTTTTTATACCATTGGCGGATTCTATTTTTAGCAGTTGGCGTAACCACAAAGTTGAGCCAATCCAAGCTTGGAGTGGCATTATTATTTGTCAAAATTTCTATGAAGTCACCATTTTGAAGTGCTGTAGATAATGGAGAAAGCTTTTCATTAATTCTTATTCCATTACAGTGATTTCCAACTTCAGAATGAATTCTGTAGGCGAAATCTATTGCGGTAGATCCTTTTCTTAAACCAACAACGTCTCCTTTAGGAGTAATTACAAATACTTCTTCATCAAATAAATCTTCTTTAATTGAAGCTAAATAATCATTATGATCACCTTCATTACCTTCTTGTTGCCATTCGACTAGTTGTCTTAGCCAATTAAATCTTTCAGCATTGCTTTTAGCAGGAGAACCACCCTCTTTATATTGCCAATGAGCAGCAATTCCATATTCTGCTATTTGATGCATAGAAGTAGTTCTAATTTGTACTTCAATAGGTCGATGTCTCCCAATCACCGAAGTATGTAAGGACTGATATCCATTGGGTTTTGGTAAACCTATATAATCTTTAAATCTACCTGGAATTGGTTTGAAAGTATCATGTACAACCGCTAAAGCTCTATAACAACTATCTGAATTATCAACGATAATTCTTAAAGCAGCAACATCATAAATTTCATGAAACTGTTTTTGCTGTCTTTCCATCTTACTCCAGATGCCATAAAGATGTTTTGGTCTTCCAGTTATTTCAAAGTTTTTTAAACCTGCTGCTACTAAGTTTTCTTTCATAAGATTCAGGGTTACATTTAATCTTTTTTCTCTATCACTTCTTTTGACAGCGATTTGATCTTTGAGATCCTGATATTCTTTAGGTTCCAGAAATTTAAAAGCTAAATCTTCTAATTCCCATTTAAATCTATTAATTCCTAATCGATTAGCTAAAGGTGCATAAATCTCTCTTGTTTCTCTGGCTATTCTTTTTTTCCTCTCTTCATTTAACCATTCAATTGTTCTCATGTTATGGAGTCGATCTGCCAGTTTTACTAAAACAACTCTGATATCGCTAGCCATAGCCATAAACATTTTTCTGAGATTTTCAGCTTGTGCTTCAGTCCTGTTATTAAAGTGAATTCCTCCTAATTTTGTTACGCCCTCCACAAGTATTTTTACTTCTAATCCAAAATTTGTTTCTATTTCGGATAAATCAACGCCAGTATCTTCAACAACATCATGTAAAAGTCCTGCAGCAATAACAGATGAACTTGCACCTATTTCTTTGAGGAGATTGGCTACGGCAACTGGGTGGATAATGTATGGTTCGCCACTCGCGCGAAATTGCCCATCATGAGCTGTATAAGCAAGTTTAAAAGCCTTTACTATAAGGTTTTGATTATCGTCATTTTTTTTATTTGATTTTTCAAAATTATTAATATCGTTAAGAAGCCAATCGGGTATTTTTATTTGATAATTCAAAGATTCACTTTCATATTTTTTATTTTCAGGCAAAATAGTTTTGGAAACTTCAATTTCTTTTTTTTCTTTTGAATTTGCAGCTGCCTCAGACATTTTATATTGCTTTAGGTTTATTTTATTTAGGTCTGGAAAAATTTGCTATAAAATCATGGAAATAAATAAAGAAAAAATTCTTGTAGTTAAAAATCTTACTGTTAAATATGGTTTATTACAGCAACCTATCATCAAAAATTTTAATCTTGAAATAGATAAAGGAGATCATTTGGCCATAATAGGACCCTCTGGATGTGGAAAGACTACTTTTGCAAAAACATTAGTAAATATATTGCCTTATAAGGCCACTTCTGAAGGTTATTTATCGATTTCTAGTGTAGATCCTAGGAAAATAAATAACAGAGAGGCACAATTATTTAGAAGAAAAAATTTTGGATTTATATATCAAGATTCTATAAAAAAACTTAATCCACTTATGAGAGTTGGGGATCACTTATATGAATTGATTAAAACTCATGATCAAACTAAATCATCTTTACTTATTAAAAAATTAGTAAAAGAAGTTTTTCAAAAAGTAGGGATTGAAGAAAGCAGACTTGATTCATTCCCGCATCAATTTAGCGGTGGAATGAGACAGAGAGTTTCTATAGCAATGGCTCTTGCTTTAAAGCCTAAATTATTAATAGCTGATGAACCTACAACAAGCTTAGATACCAGAACAAGTTTTGAAATTATGAGAGAAATAATTCAGTTATGTAATGAATTCGATACTACTTTGATTTTAATTAGTCACGACATTAATCTTGCAGCAAAGTGGTGTAAAAAAGTTGCAATAATTGAAAAGGGATCGATTGTTGAACAAGGAAATATATTAGATATTTTTCAATCACCAAAATCAGATATTGGGATAAAGTTAGTAAATGCCTCACAAATAGTATTAAAATCAAATATTAAGAATAATGTTCGAGATGAGGTCGTTCTAGAGGTAAATAACTTAAGACATTGGTATAAATTAAATTCTTCAATTTTTATAAATAAATGGAATAAGGCTTTAAATGAAGTAAGTTTTAAATTATACAAGAATGAGACTCTTGGAATAGTTGGTTCTTCAGGTAGCGGTAAAAGTACATTATGTAGGGCTTTAATTGGACTTCTGAAAGTAAGAGGCGGTGAAATAAAAATTTATGATAAAAATCATGCATCGAAAAAAAATAAATCTTTTAAAAAGCATAATAATATGCAAATTATTTTCCAAGATCCTTTTTCAAGTCTAAATCCGAAAATGACAATTAAAAATATTTTGCAAGATATATTTTTTATTCAAAAAATTTCAGATAAAAGAAAAATTGAAAAAGAAATAAAATCTATGTTTAGAAATTTAAGTCTTCCTTTTAAGAGTGAATTTTTAAATTCTTATCCTAGCCAATTATCTGGTGGTCAATTACAAAGAATTTCATTAGCCAGAGCGTTATTGTTGAAACCAAAAATTTTGATTTGTGATGAGAGCGTTAATATGTTAGATGCTTCAGTCAAAATAGAAATTCTTGAATTACTTAGAGTCTTGCAAGAAAAAATGGATTTAACAATTATCTTTATCACACATGATTTAGGTATTGCTAAAAGATTTTGTAATAGGTTGCTAGTAATGAATCACGGAAAGATAGTTGATGAAGGAGAAAGTTCTACAATATTTACTAAAACTAAAAACACCTATACAAAATCTCTTATAAATTCTTCTTTAAATCTTATTTAGCTTTAAGAACGTTTAGTAATTTTTGAAAATCTAATGGTAATTCTGCTTCAAATATCATTTCTTTCCCATTGATTGGATGTATAAGGCCAAGCTTAAAAGCGTGTAATGCTTGGCCCTCTAATTTACATGGAAGTTTTTTGCATCTTCCATATAAAGGATCACCAACAATAGGATGATTAACGTGAGCGCAATGAACTCTTATTTGATGTGTTCGACCAGTATCTAATTTGAAATTCATTAATGAGTAATTACCTAATCTTTCTTTTAATTTCCAATAAGTGCAGGCATATCTTCCTGAAGCTTCGTCAACTACTTTATATTTCAATCTATTGAATTTATCTCTACCAATGTGACCCACTATTTGGCCTTCTTCAGAATTAGGTGCTCCATGTATTACTGCAATATATTCGCGTGAAGCTATTTTTTCTTTTATTTGTGTCTGGAGATTTACCAATGCTTCTTGGCTTTTTGCAACCACCATACATCCGGAGGTATCTTTATCTAATCTGTGAACAATACCAGGTCTAAGTTTCCCATTAATTCCAGGAAGATCATTACAGTGAAAAAGTAATCCATTGACTAGAGTACCTGATTTGTGGCCCGGGGCTGGATGAACAATTAGTCCTGATTGTTTATTGATTACTATGATGTGCTCGTCTTCAAAAAGGATTTCCAAATCCATTTTTTCAGGTTTCAAATATACAAGAGGTTCTGGAGGAGGCATCCAGATTTGAACATTATCGCCATTTTTTAATGGGGTCTTTGCTTTCGCAGTTTTATAGTTTACAAGTACTAATCCTGAATGGATGAAATGTTGAATTCTTGCTCTACTTTGTTCTGGCCTTTTACTTACTAACCATCTATCTAGTCTCATAGGAAGAGGTAGCTCATAAATAATTTCTATAAGTTCACCCTCTCCAATTCCGAAAGAATTTTTATTATCTAATTCCATGGTGGGACTTCTAAAGCAATCTTACCAAGCATTTGATTTCTATAATCTTCCAATAATTTATGAGACATTCTTCTTCTATCGCCTGAGGTATGTTTTGAAGCGGCTTCATCGATCCAATCAGTAGGACTCTCAAAGCCTTTTGAAATATCAACTCCATATCTATTAGATATTTTTTTTATTGAGATATTCGCATTTTTATCTTTGTTTAGAGTGGACATAATTTTGATAAATCCAACTGCGACACTTTCTATTTCATAAGCAGCCTCTCCAATATCGTCACATAGTGCAAGATTCAGCGCTGCTTTTTGATTTTCTAAATTAGGAGGTATAACACCAGGCGCATCTAGTAGATCAATACCACTATCTAATTTTATCCATCTTAAATTCCGTGTAACTCCAGCTTTCCTAGCACTATCGACAACTCTTTTTTTTGCAATTCTATTAATTAACGCTGATTTACCTACGTTTGGAAAACCAAGTGTGAGGGCTCTTATTGGCCTTATTCTCATACCTCTAGAAATCCTTCTAGCATCAATTGATGATCTAGATTCTTTTGCAGATTTACAAATTTCGTTAATACCTATACCTCTTTTAGCATCACACCAATGCGGATATTGATCTTTTTCATTAAACCATTTATTCCAACTAGTTATTGTATCAGGAGAGATCATGTCTGATCTATTAATAACAAGAATATGTTTTTTATTATTTATCCATTTATTTAAATGAGGGTGCCCTGTTGATATTGGGATTCGTGCATCTCTAACTTCTATAACTAAATCTACTTTCTTGATGACTTCAGATAATTTTTTTTCAGCTTTCGCGATATGGCCTGGATACCATTGAATTTTGGGTATGTCCACTTAAATAAATCAAATAAAATTTTGTATGCCTTTTAATTCTTATAAGTTTCAAAAGTATTAACTTCTAAATTTTAGTATAAATTTAATAACTAAAAAATTTTTATAATTGTTAATTCTTAAAATTTATTAAGGCATAGGTAACAGTTACTACTTTTTAACCCAATATGTTCAAATTAACGTTAGGGTCTTGAAATTAAAAATATTACCTGTTTAATGTCAAAATTATCTCTTTCCAGTCTTGATAAGACTCATTTAGAAGGAAAAAAAGTTCTTGTCAGAGTAGATTTTAATGTTCCATTAAATGATGATGGTCAAATAACTGACGATACGCGTATTAGAGCAGCTATCCCAACTATTGAATATCTTATTAATCATTCTGCAAAAGTTATCTTAGCTGCCCATTTTGGAAGACCAAAGGGCCAAGTAAATGAAAAAATGAGATTAACTCCAGTAGCGGCAAGATTAAGTGAATTGTTGGGAAAAGATGTTGCTCTTACTAACAGTTGTATAGGTGATGAATCGGTTGCACAATCAAATAGCTTAAGTAATGGAGCTGTTCTTTTACTTGAAAATGTTCGTTTCTTTGGAGAAGAGGAAAAGAACGACTTGGATTTTGCTAAAAATTTAGCATCACATGCAGATATGTATGTAAATGATGCTTTTGGTGCTGCTCATAGAGCTCATGCTTCAACTCAGGGAGTAACTAATTATTTAAGTCCCTCAGTAGCTGGATTCCTTTTAGAAAAAGAATTGAAATATTTACAAGGAGCAATAGATTCTCCTAAGCGTCCATTGGCAGCAATAGTTGGAGGATCAAAGGTTAGTAGCAAAATAGGAGTGCTTGATTCTTTACTTGATAAGTGCGACAAAATCATGATTGGTGGAGGTATGATTTTTACTTTTTATAAAGCTAGAGGTCTAGATGTTGGAAAGAGCCTTGTTGAAGAAGATAAACTTGAGCTTGCAAAAGATTTAGAAGCAAAAGCGAAAGCAAAAGGAGTTGAATTACTTTTACCTACTGATGTTGTTTTAGCTAATGAATTTTCTCCTGAAGCCGAAAGTAAAATATCTCAAATTGATTCAATTAGTGGGAATTGGATGGGCCTCGATATTGGTCCAGATTCCATTAAAGTTTTTCAGAATGCTCTTGCAGAATGTAAGACAATTATTTGGAATGGCCCTATGGGAGTTTTTGAATTTGATAAATTTGCAGAGGGTACAAATGCAATAGCTACGACTCTTGCGGACTTAAGTGCTTTTTCTGAAGTTTGTACAATAATTGGTGGTGGAGATTCAGTAGCCGCAGTTGAGAAAGCAGGATTAGCTGAGAAAATGTCTCACATATCCACTGGAGGAGGGGCTAGTTTGGAACTCTTAGAAGGTAAGATTTTGCCTGGTGTAGCCGCCTTAAACGAAGCTTAGGCTAAATCTTATCAACAATATCAATACTTTTAGTAAAAGTAATCATTCCATTTGGGTGAGCTATGATACCAGACCAAATTTGTATCCCTGGTTTTGAAGGTGCTCTTGTCATTTTGAAAATCCCCCCAGATGCTAATGGCTCCAATAATATTTCTTGTTCAAATAATGAGTTTACTTGATGAGATTTTATTGCTCCAGCGATAATAACCTCTTCAAGTGGCTTATTTAAAATAATATCGATATCATATTTTGAACCAGTAAGGACTTTATCAGGGATTTTAAAACTAATATCTATCTTTTTATTATCATTCCTTACTGTGGTGAATAAATTTTTAATTGTACCTTTATCAATTTTTCCATTTAAAAGTGAAAAAATATAATCGAAATCGGATTCAAGTATGTGCATTTCTCCATGAACTATTTTTTTTCCTGAAACTTTTATTCTTAAAATTTCTTTATCTGGAATATTTGATTTTAATTTTTTGATCTTCCATTTGCTATCAGGGAAATCATTAACAATTTTTGAAAACTGTTTTGGTACATTTTGGTTGTCATCATTTCTAAAATTTTTTCTGATAAACTCTAAATCTCGCTTGTTTAATGAATTTTCTAGATTTCTTATAAAATCAACCTTTAAGGTTTCCGTTATTGCTGAATAGGGAAAAATAAGATAAACAAATAAGTAGAGAGGAACTCCTATATTTTTGAAAAAGTTTAAATTAAACATATTTATAATTTGTTACTTTCATTCTACTAATTTAAGTTTTTATGTCTAAAAAAAATAATTTATTAGTTGCAGCTAGTGGAACAGGAGGGCATATTTTCCCAGCTTTAGCAGTTTCTAAAGAGGTAGAAGATAAATGGAATATTCATTGGTTAGGGGTTCATCAAAGACTTGACGCAAATTTTGTTCCCCAAAAATATAATTTGACGACTTTAAATATAAAGACACCAAGAAAAAATATTTTTTTGTTTTATCAATATATAGGAATTTTGATGTCAACTTTTAAAATAATTAGGATCCTAAAAGAAAAAAAAATAAATTTGGTTTTTACTACTGGAGGTTATATTTCAGCACCTACTATTATTGCTTCAAAACTTCTCATGATACCTGTCATTATTCACGAATCAAATTTAATTCCAGGAATGGTTACGAAATATTTTGGTTTTTTATGTAACTATGTTCTTTTAGGATTTAAGAAAACAAAATTTTATCTAAATAATTGTAAAATCATTTTCACTGGTACGCCTTTAAGAGAGGAATTCTATAAATCTAATCTCTTGCCAGAATGGGTTCCAAAAGGAAAAGGACCTCTTTTGGTTATTATGGGAGGTAGTCAAGGAGCAAAAGCTATAAATCAAATTCTTTACGAATCTAAAGAATTTTTAATGAAAAAAAAGTTTCGGATAGTTCATATTACTGGAGAATATAATCAACAATTCTTTCAAGAAAAAAAGAGCAAAAAATATGTTCAAAAGAAATTTACCAATGAAATCGCAGCATTAATTCAAAATTGTGATCTTGTAATATCGCGATCTGGTGCAGGAACAATAAATGAACTAATAGAGACCGAAAAACCTTCAATTTTAATTCCATATCCAGATTCTAAAAATAATCATCAGGAGAAAAATGCAATGATTCTTGCTGAATGTGGAGGCTCAGTTTTAATCGATCAGAATAAAATTTCTAAAAAAGTTTTTGAAGAAACTCTAGAAAGAATTTTTAAAATAAAATCAAAAAAGGGAAAAAATCATTATGAAATATTAGATCTCATGAAGAAGAATATGGAAAAAAATAATAAAATTAAATCTAAAAATGAAATTAAAAAATTGATTAATTATTTTTTAAAGGAATTCTGAATTTCTTCACATAAAAGAGTGTTATTTTTCCTATTCTGCAAACTTATTCTTGCCCACTTTTCGTCAAGAAATCTAAATGAAGCACATTCTCTAAGCAATATTCCTTGGTCTTCTAAGTATTTTATATTTGGCGACAAGGAGGTTTTACTTTCTATTAAAAAAAAGTTGGTTGCAGAGTTATGAACTTTAAGGTTCTTTATTTTTGATAATTTTTCAAATACTATCTTTTTTTCAATATTTATCCAGTTGTGAATCTGTTTTGTCCACTGTTCATAGAATTCATTATTACTTAGTAGATCAATACCGGCTTTTATAGCAAATGAATTTAAAGGCCAAGGATCTCTATTTATTTCCCATTGTTTAAGTTTCTTAGATGAGCCAATAACGTAACCTAATCTAAGACCAGGAATATTGAAGATTTTGGTCAAGCTTCTCAAGACTAATAAATTATCAAATCTTTGGGTTAATGGTATTAAAGATTCTTTCTCTCCATTAGGTGTTATCGACAAGAAAGCTTCATCACAGATAACTAATTTATATTTTTTCACAACTTCCTCCAATGAATTCTTTTCCCATAATTGGCCGGTAGGGTTATGTGGATTTGTTATCCAAATAACATCACCTTTTGGATGAAGCGGAAATGATTGAGGAAAAATATCATTCCAGTTTTTTGGTAATTCGAAATGTATAGAATTGCTATTCCAACAATTTAAAGATCTTTCATAGTCAGCAAATGATGGAGAAGGAATACAACTTATTCCAAATTTGGATGCTTCATAACCTGCCCAGGTTATTAGTTCAGAAGCTCCATTCCCAGGCAAAATATTGTCTGGATTTATCCCATGAAATTTGCCGATTATTTCTTTCAGATCACTCAAGTTTCTTTCTGGGTAATATCTAAAGCCAAGATTTTTAATTTCCGTATTTATTGAATCTATTAGTATTTGAGGGGGATCAAAGGGTATTAATGATGCACTTGCATCAATGATTTCGGAGGGTAATAAATTTAATTTTTTCGCAGTTGCGTATACATTTCCACCGTGCTTTAAGTTTGATCCTTGCATGGCTAACGTTGAGTAATCATGAGGTTCAGATTTGTTCATTATTCATTCTCTTATTTTATTCAACCCATTTTAAATCTGATCCAATTGCATCTTTGATATTAGATAATTGGTGGTTATTGAGTTGCTTAATAATTCCCTCAAGTATATTTGGCACTAATTGTGGACCCTTATATATCCATCCTGTATAAAGTTGAATTAATGATGCTCCAGAACAAATTCTTTCCCAAGCTGACTCAGGACTATCTATTCCACCAACGCCAATTAAAATAATCTTTTTATCAATATTATGTATGTGTTTTATTATTTGATTTGCTTTTTTTTGTAGAGGCCTTCCACTTAATCCTCCATTCTCTTGAGAGAGTAATAATCCGGTTTGCCCGATCTTTCTATTTTCAAGACCTAATCTATCAATGCTGGTGTTTGTAGCAATTATTCCATCGATGTTTTCCTCGATTATTAATTGGCAAATATCTTCAATATCTTTGAGGCCTAAATCTGGTGCAATTTTTACAAATAATGGTGGACAATTAGGTAAGTTTTTAATTTCTCTAAGAAGTTCTTTTAGAAGAATTGGATCTTGTAACTTTCTTAGTCCTTCAGTATTTGGAGAACTAACGTTTATAGCTGCGTAATCACAATATGGAATTAATAATTTTAGAGAAGTTAAATAATCATCTTTTGCTTGAGATAAACCTGTAATTTTTGACTTCCCGAAATTTATCCCTAAACAAATATTCTCCCTGTTTTTTTTAAACTCAATACCTTGTTCAAGAAAGTTTTTAACTAGATTTTCAGCACCATTATTATTAAAACCCATTCTATTTAATGCTCCCTCTTCTTCTGCTAATCTAAACAACCTTGGTTTAGGATTACCTTCTTGAGCAAACTTAGTTACTGTTCCAAGTTCAGCAAATCCAAAACCAAAATTTTTCCATATGTTTGCAGCATTTCCGTTTTTGTCAAAACCTGCAGCTAAACCAATTGGATTACAAAAATTTATTCCACATATGTTCTGAGTTAACCTTTGGTCAGTTATAGAAAATTCTTCATTGAGATTTTTTAGGATTTTTGAAACTAATGGCCAATTATATTTTCTTGAACTGAATGCTAAAAGATTAAGAGATAAATTAGTTAAATATTCTGCATCTATTCCAGAGTCGTTTTTTAGTATTGGAGTAACCAAGTTTTTATAAAGATTGTTAAATAACCCCTTTTGTTCATTCATAAAAAATCAGGATTCTTTTTTTCTATTATCCAATATTTTTCACCTTTAGTAATTAATATCCAATTACGCCATTCAAAAGGTAAATATTGTTTTATCTTTAAATGATTTTCTTCCCCTAATAAGTTAGTTAGTTCTGCCGAACTTAATAAGTATTTTTTTTCTGCAAATTTTTGAATTAATTCATTTCTTGAAAATAATTCCTGAATTTCTAGAGAAGCACTTTTTTCAAAAAATTCATCTGAAGATTCAGACTTTTTTGAGTTACTTTTTAGAGATATACCTTTGCTATAATTGGTCGCGATTTTATCTACCCTGTCATTTTGTTTGTCGCCGCTATGGCCTTTAACATATTCCATTACAAGACCATTAATTCTTAATTGATCAATTTTTTGCCATAAATCAAGATTTTGAACTGATTTTCCTGAGCTTGTTTTCCATCCATTTCTCTTCCAATTAATAATCCATTTTGTATACCCTTCTATGACATATTTACTATCAGTTCTTAATTTAAAGTTTTCTTTTAATTTATAGGTTTTTAATTTTTCAAGTGTTTTTATAGCCGCAGTGAGTTCCATTCTATTATTAGTTGTATTTTGCTCGGAACCACCTATTTCTAATTCACTTTTGTCGTCAAAAATTATTAAACCGCCCCAACCACCTGGACCTGGATTACCACTGCAGGCTCCATCTGTTGCAGCTTCAATTGCAATACTATTAATATTCATGATTTTTGAAGCCGATATAAAAGTCTATCGGCTTGAAAAAAATTCTCTTACTTAAGTGTAACTTTACCGCCAGCTTCTTCAATCTCTTTCTTTAAAGATTCAGCATCTGCTTTGGCAATTCCTTCTTTTACTGTTTTTGGTGCAGATTCAACAAGTGCTTTTGCATCGCCAAGACCTAGACCAGTTGCATTTCTTACAACCTTAAGTACTTTGATTTTTGCAGCTGCATCAAAGCTTTCGAGAACTACATCAAATTCAGTTTTTTCTTCAGCAGCACCACCATCTGCGTCACCGCCAGCTGCTCCTGGAGCTGCCATTACTACACCTGCAGAAGCTGCAGCAGATACACCAAAAGCCTCTTCAATTTGCTTTACAAGCTCAGATGCTTCTAAAAGTGATAGGGATTTTAATGATTCAAGAATTTCTTCAGTTTTTGCGGACATTTTCTTAAAAGTTAATTAGGTTTTGAATTTAGGATTCTGATTTTTCAGAATGTTGTTTAAGTGATCTAGCAAGTCCAGAAGGTACTTCATTAATAGAGATCGCAATTTTTGTTGCAACGCCATTAAGTGCGCCAGCAATTTTTGCCATCAATACTTCTTTAGATGGAAGACTTGCAATTTCTTTTATTTCAGAATCGCTTAGAAGTCTGCCTTCAAATAAAGCTCCTTTGGTTTCGGATTTTTTGGTGTCTTTTTGAAAAGATTGGATAGCTTTTACAGCACCACCAACATCTTCTTTGATTAAGACAAAAGCATTTGTTCCGGTCAGTAAAGATTCAAGATCGTTCCAATTACTATCTCCATCAATAGCTTTACGCATTAATGAATTTTTAGTAACTTTGCAAATGCCGCTGGTGGTTTGCAATCTAGATCGCAAATCTGACATCTCTTTGATAGTTAAACCTTTATAGTCAAGAACTACAGCCATTTCCGAGTCGTTTAATAGAGATTTAATCTCAGTAACGATTTGTTGCTTATTCTCTAGTGTTCGGCCCATTGATGTTTTTTGGATCGTAATTTAGGGAGAGCAGGAAATGCGGCAAAGTCCTTTTAAAGAGGCCGCTTTTATTAGATCCAAAAAGAAATAATTTAAGACGAGTCCTCGGTAGGAATTAAAAATTTAGAATAACTAAATCAACCTACTTTCTTTGGCCGTATTATTGCACTTATAATTATACTACAAAGCGTTAACCTTCAGGTTGGTAATCTTGTATGGCATTTATGTCTACTTGGACTGAAGGTCCCATTGTTGAAGTTACATAAAAAGTTTTCCAATACTTTCCCTTAGCTCCACTTGGTTTATTTTTATCAATTGATTCTTGTAAGGTTTTTAAGTTGTCAAATAAAGCCTCTTTTGTGAAACTTGCTTTTCCAAAGCGGACATGAACGATTCCAGCCTTATCTGCTCTAAATTCGAGCTTACCAGCTTTGAATTCTTTTATTGCATTAGCAATGTCATTAGTCACTGTTCCAGCTTTAGGATTCGGCATTAAACCTCTAGGTCCTAAAACTCTTCCTAATTTTGCAACCTTTGGCATCATATCTGGAGTTGCAATAAGTAGATCAAACTCCATATTTCCTTTGTTGATGCTTTCCACAAGATCTTCTTCGCCAAATAAATCTGCACCAGCAGCCTTAGCTTTCGATACATTCTCACCGCTTGCAATTACTGCAATTTTGATGCTTTGGCCAGTACCATGTGGTAATGCAACAGTGGTCCTTAATTGTTGATCAGTATATTTTGGATCAATACCTAAACGTATATGTGCTTCAATAGTTTCATCAAATTTTGCATTAGCATTTTCTTTGATAATACTAAGAGCTTCAAGTGGTGCGTAAATGCGATCTTCTATCTTTGTTGATAGAGCCGCCATTCTTTTGGATAGTTTTTTCATAGTAATATTGGGTGCAAACGGTTATTAACTAACCTCCCCTAAATAGTGAGAAATTGTGTATTGAACTCAATCAGTGATAGAGACGCCCATATTACGAGCAGTACCCTCAATTACTTTCATTGCTGATTCAACACTAGAACAGTTTAGATCAGGAAGCTTAGTTTTGGCTATTTCTTCTAATTGAGCTTTACTTATATTCCCAACAGAGCCTTTTGCGGATTCACCTGATCCTTTCTCTATACCAGCTGCTTTTGTTATTAAGACAGAAGCAGGAGGTGTTTTTGTGATAAAAGTAAAGCTTCTATCTTCAAAAACAGAAATCTCGACTGGAATTACAAAACCTGCTTTATCTTGTGTCCTTGCGTTGTATTCTTTGCAAAATGCCATGATATTGACACCATGTTGACCTAAAGCTGGCCCTACAGGAGGAGCAGGATTTGCTTTGCCTGCTTGTAGAGCAAGCTTGATAACTGCAACGATTTTTTTTGCCATTAGATTAGAGAATTTAAGCTGAAGTAGAAAATCATAATTTTACTCGATAAACAAGAACAATTAGAAATTAATTTTGTTTATTGATTTGGGAGAATTCTAATTCTACAGGAGTCTCGCGCCCAAATATTGAAAGTAATGCTTTTAATTTATTTCTTTCGCCGGAAACTTCTATAACTTCCCCCTGGAAATCCTTGAATGGACCACTAGTTACTATGATTCTATCTTTTTCTTCAATATCTAACTTGATTACAGCTTTTTTCTCTGATGCGCGCTTAAAGATTCTATTAACTTCTTGCCTTGATAATGGTCGAGGTTTTATATGACCCCGCGATCTGCCGCTGCCTCTACCGTCTTCAGCACCGACAAAGTTAATTACGTTTGGAGTACTTTTAACAGCCATCATTGTATCTTCATCCAAAATCATTCTTACGAGGACATAACCTGGGAAAACTTTTTCTTCAGTAGTTTGTCTGCTTCCATCTTTTTTTAATTTAATTCCTGGTGTTTGTGGAATTTCAATTTCAATGATTCTATTATTAACACCTAAAGTTACTGATCTCTGCTCAAGAGTCGCTTTTACTTTTTTTTCACAGCTTGATGCTACTTGAACTGCATACCATCTTGCGATGCTTGTATTTGCTTTTGAAGAAGCAAGGCTTGTAGTTAATTCATTACTCATTTTTCTGGAAGCTTAATTAAGATCTTTATAAATGGATGTTCGGGAGATAATTCAACCAAAAATTTGCGAGGCTGCCCATCCATAGAATCTGCTAACAGATGCAATGGCTGCAGCAGAAAACGATACCATAATTATAACTGCTACTGATTCGCTAAAAAGTTGTTGTTTGTTAGGCCACACGACAAGTTTAAGTTCATCGTAGGTAGATCTAAAAAAATTATTCTTTTTTTTAGGTTCTTCAACTTCAGGAGAATCCTTTTTTAGAGGTTCTTTATTAGTAGTAGGACTTGTCACAAAATTTTTTTTGAAATTAAGCTTTATGCTTTGTTTTTATTTTAGCTTATTGATTTACTCCTCAGCTAGATTTGAAAACGATCTCATCTTTTTTGGTAGGGTTAAGTTTAATTGTTATATTTTTTTTGTTTTTGAAGTTATCCTCTAGAAGTTTTGCAGCCAAGGGATTTTCTATTTGTCTTCTAAGTTCTCTGCTAAGTGGCCTAGCACCATATTCAGGTTCGTAAGAATCGTTTGCAATTTTATTAATAACTTTTTTGTCTATAGCGATATTTATTTTCTGTTCAAGTAGCAGGTTTTTTAAATCTTCTGTTTGTAAAATTATTATTTTTTGAAGTTCATCAATAGATAATGGATTAAACTTTACTACTTCGTCAATTCTATTTAAAAATTCAGGTCTAAAAATTGAAGACAGTGTATTATTTATGGAATCATCTAAGGTTTGTTGGTCTTTCTCTAACTTTCCCACACTTTTAGTAATCTTTTGCGAATACTCCAGTATAGATTTACCAGCTAGGTTGCTTGTCATAATGATTACGGTATTTTTGAAGTCTACGGTCCTTCCTTGAGAGTCCGTTAATCTTCCTTCATCTAAGACTTGTAAAAGGATATTAAAAACTTCTGAATGTGCTTTTTCTATCTCATCAAGAAGTATTACTGAATAGGGTTTACGTCTTACAGCTTCAGTTAATTGACCTCCCTCTTCATAACCAACATAACCTGGAGGGGCTCCCAAAAGTCTTGCTACGGCATTTTTCTCCATATATTCACTCATATCTAATCTTAAAAGTGCGTCTTCTTCATCAAATAAAGCTGTTGCAAGAGATTTAGCTAATTCTGTTTTGCCAACACCTGTAGGACCCATAAATAAAAAAGATCCGATAGGCCTTTTAGGACTTTTCATGCCAACGCGAGCTCTTCTAATTGCAGCAGAAACAGCTTCTATTGCTTTTTCTTGTCCAATAACTTTTTCACTTAGTTCTGTTTCTAGATTGACTAATTTTTTACGTTCATTTGAAACTACTTTAGAAATTGGAATACCTGTAATTTTTGAGACAACATCAGCAATATCATCAGGTTCAACTTGATATTTAAAAGGGAAATTTCTATTTTTCTTTATTTTATTGAAGTTCTCTTCAACTTTTTGTATTTCATTCTCTATTTCATTCAACTCTTCTTCAAGCTTTTCTAAATAATCCAAATCATTTTCAATTTCGCGATTTGATTTATCTTTGATTTGTTTTGTTAGCTTATCTTCTTCTTTCATTAAAATAGATAGTTGCTCCATCTCTTCCCGCAAATTGTTCCAATTGTCCAAAAGAACGTTCAATTTTTCCTCTGATTGTTGCCTCATATTCAACAGTTTTTCTTGAGCTTCGATATTTTCTCCTTGCAAATTATTCAGTTTTTCGTTAATAGTATGAAGTTTGTTTTCTTGTTGGAGAATTATTTGAGGCTTTTTATTAGACTCGATTTTTAATTCTGCAGCTGCTTCATCAATTAAATCTATTGCTTTATCAGGAAGACATTTATCACTGATGTATCTATCAGCCAATTTTGCAGAATAGTTTACAGCTTCTTCAGAAATTTTTATACCATGATGTGATTCATATTTCTTTTTGATACCTTGCAGTATTTTTGCGCTTAATTCTACTGAAGGTTCATTAACAGCTATCTTTTGAAAACAATTATTTAATGCCTGATCTTTTTCAATAGTTTCGCGAAATTTCTCAGGTGTTGTTGTACCGATACATCTAAGTTCTCCTTCAGCCAGTAAAGGTTTTAAGATATTGCTAATGTCGGTAGAAGATCTGTCAGAACTTAATATTGAATGAATTTCATCAATAAATAGAATCATTCCTTGGCTTGGATTGCTTAGTTCCTGCATTATTAAGCTTAGCCTTTCTTCTAGTTGACCTCTAAATTTTGTCCCAGAAACTAAAGCACCTAAGTCAAGCGAAATAATTTTAAAATCTTTTAAAGAATCAGGCACCTTTTTTTCTACAATTAATTGCGCAAGTAATTTTGCAATTGAGGTTTTACCAACTCCAGGATTGCCGATGAGTATAGGATTATTTTTGTTTCTTCTGCAGAGTACCCTCATTAAATTATTGATCTCATTTTCTCTCCCTAAAACAGGATCCAACAAGCCTTTTTTAGCTGATTCTGTTAAATCTTTTCCATAAATTGAAAGAGCATTTTCATTTTTCACAACTTGTTTTTTGGTTTCAATTTGAAGTTTACTTTTGGGTAATGGAACAATATCTTCTTTAAATTTTTCTTCTTTAACTAAAGTCTCTTTATTTGATTCAAAATTAGATTGATTATTTATTTCAAGTACGTTCTCATAATTAAAAGTATCTTTTGATTGATTAATATTTGGGAAAAACTTTAACTCTTCTTCTAATTTTTCCATCGAAAGATTACCTTCTTCAAAAACATAATTACCAATTCTTAAATCTCTTCCAAGAGCAATTAGTAAATGCGGAATTTCTATTAATCTCGATCCCCATTGCATTTTAATCTGATTTGCGTTATCTAATAATATTTCTAAATCCTCTCCGATAGTAAAAATATCTGATTCATTTGTAGGTGTCTCTTCTAAAAAATCTTCTGTAATATCTAAAACCGTATCTTGGTCTATTGATAATTTTTCAATAAAAGCAAAGAATTCACTAGATGAGAACAATGTATGAATTATGTGTTCAATATTAAATTCGCTATGGTCCCATTTTTTTGCGGTTTCTTCTCCTAACAGAAGAAGGTTCCAACTTATATCGCTAAAAAGTTCAGGACTGGATGTAAGAGTTTCTTTCATGAACTATAAAAACTATAGTTTATTATTAATTAATATTCTAAATAGGATCTGCATTAATAATCATCCAAGAATTTTCAAATTGTAAGATGAATTTGAAAATATGTTTATGAAAGGGGTTTCGGGTTTTGGTAATTAATAAAGCCATTAACTAATATCTAGGTTATTCTGAAATTAAATAATTATATTTGGTTAACATATATATTTCAGATATTAGCCAAATAGTTCAGCTATTAATAGGATTTAAATAGTAATTATTAAATTGTGAAAGAAACTATTGATTTTCTTATTGATACTATTGAAGCAAGGCAAGTCCTTGATTCAAGAGGCAATCCAACTGTAGAGGCAGAAGTATTTTTGGAATGTGGTGCAAGTGGTAGGGCGATTGTTCCCAGCGGAGCTAGTACTGGTGCTCATGAGGCACATGAATTAAGGGATGGTGGCTCTAAATATATGGGGAAGGGTGTTTTAAATGCTGTTAATAAAATTCATGAAACAATATCCCCGGCTTTATGTGGTATGTCAGCTTTAGATCAAACTGCAGTAGATAAATTAATGATTGAAATTGATGGAACTCCTAATAAATCTAACCTTGGAGCAAATTCAATCCTTGCAGTAAGTCTTGCAACTGCCAGAGCATCAGCAAATGCTTTAGATGTTCCATTATATAGGTATCTTGGAGATCCATTATCCAATCTCCTTCCAGTTCCATTAATGAATGTAATAAATGGTGGTGCTCATGCACCAAATAGTCTTGATTTTCAGGAATTTATGCTTGTCCCACATGGAGTTAGTAATTTCAGTGAATCATTAAGAATGGGGACTGAAATTTTTCACTCATTAAAATCATTACTTGATCAAAAAGGTCTATCTACTGCTGTAGGCGATGAGGGTGGATTTGCACCTAATTTATCATCAAGCGAAGAAGCAGGGGACTTATTATTAAAAGCAATTCAAAAAGCCGGATTTAAGCCTGGTGAGCAGGTATCTTTAGCTTTAGATGCTGCTAGTACTGAATTTTATAGTGATGGTATTTATAAATATGAAGGTAAAAGTTTAAATAGTTCTGAAATGATTTCATATCTTTCAAAATTAGTTTCTAATTATCCAATAGTTTCAATAGAGGACGGTTTAGCTGAGGATGATTGGCAGGGTTGGTCAGAATTAAACAAAGAATTAGGAAATAAAGTTCAGCTTGTAGGTGATGATTTATTCGTTACTAATACAGAAAGATTAAGGAAAGGGATTTTGGAAAAATCTGCTAATTCAATCCTAATAAAGGTAAATCAAATTGGAACATTAACTGAAACTTTGGAAGCTATTGAATTAGCTAAAACATCTGGTTTCACAAGTGTTATTAGTCATAGAAGTGGTGAGACTGAAGATACAACAATTGCAGATTTATCTGTCGCCACAAGATCAGGTCAGATTAAGACAGGCTCTTTGAGCAGAAGTGAAAGGATTGCAAAATACAATAGGCTTTTAAAAATTGAGGAGGAATTGGGAAATCAAGCAAGATTTGCTGGAGCTTTAGGTTTAGGTCCCAAAAATATATAGTTTTTTAGCGCTTAAGTTTTTCTAAACGTGAGCCTTTTCTCATGCTTAATTGGCACTTTATCCAATCAATACTTATTGGTAGTGCAAAAAAAAGTGGCAACAATGCAAAATTATTTTGTTTATTGGTTACAAGTAAAGCAGATGCAATTGATAAGCTTCCTATAAGAATTGAATGGCCTAAAGTTTTTTGAGCAGTAAACATTTTTTTGAATTGTCTATCAGACTCTCCCATTCTTATTTGCAATTGTAAATCGCCCTGCTCTAATCTTTCTAAACTTTCATCTATTCTCTTGGGAATGCCAACAGCTTTCGATCCTAGTTCACCTACTTGCCTTCCAAATTGGTTAATTAAATCGTTAGGAGTTTGATTATTTGAAGTCATAAGTTCTATTAAATAAGGCTTGGTTACTGATACAAGGTTAAACCCTGGATCAAGCATTCTACCAACTCCTTCAAAAGTTGATAAAGCTCTCATGACGAAGATTAAATCTACTGGTAGTTGAAAAGGTGTTTCATAAACAAGTTCGTATAAATCTCCAGATAATTTTTCAATAATATTTGGACTAAACGGTGGAGTTAAGGCTTCTTTTAGCATCAATCTGACTAATCTTCTGACTGGTCCTACATCAATATCTTTTGAAATTAGCCCAGCTTGTTGTAATTGACTGACAAGTGATGAGGCGTCTCTTAAGGCAGCAGCCTTAACCATCCCGCCTAATCTTGTTTGAAGATTATTTGAGATATTGCCCATCATTCCAAAATCATAAAAAATCAACTTGCCTTTATTTGAAACTGCTAGATTCCCTGGATGAGGGTCTGCATGAAAAAAACCGTAATTTACTAATTGTTTTAGATAACTGATGGCCCCTATTTCTGCGATTTTAGGTAAATCAATTTCTTGTGATTGTAATTTTTCTAAATCGCTTATTTTGGTTCCTTCTAGATAACTTAAACAAAGTACTTTTTCACTGCTCATATCCCAAATTACTTCAGGAACTGCAACATTTTCGTCATCAAGAAATTGCTGTCTAAATCTTGCTGCATATTGTGCTTCACAATTAAAATCAAGCTCCTTCATGAGAACTTTCCTACACTCTTTAGCAATCTCAACCCAGTTTCTACCTCGACTCCAATTCTTATTTTTCTGCAATAGTCCTGCTATTTGCTGCATTATTCCCAAATCTATAATAAACAATTCTTTTAAATTAGGTCTTTGAACTTTAAATACTACTTTCTTACCATCTTTTAAAGTCGCCCTATGGACCTGAGCTAGTGATGCTGATCCAACCGGATCATATATTATTTGATCTATTTCATTAAACTTAGATCCTAGTTCTTCTCTTATAGTTTCTTCAACTTGCACAAATGAAAAATTAGGAACTTGATCCTGCAATTTAGACAATTCCTGTATCCAGGTATTAGGAATTAAATCAGGTCTCGCTGATAATAATTGTCCAATTTTAATAAATGCTGATCCAAGCTTTATTAATTGATTTGTAAACCACCTAGCTCTTTTAATTTGGACCCTACTTTTTTCATTATTCTTATTTTGGAAAATTGTAAATCTAATATTATCTATCCATAAATTTATTAAAAGCGAAATCAGAGTTATCCAAATAAGAAAGGCCCTCTTCAATTTTTTTAAGTGATAATGAAGGATGTGATAACTCATTTAATTTGATTATTTATGGTTTTATTAATAAGATCAATTTGCTCATTGATAACTTCAATTTCATTTAAAGCTTTTTTTATTTTGGAATCTTGATAAGTATTTGTGGACTCATTTTCTTGAATATTTTCGAATTTCTCCATTCTTGAAGCTTCTTCGATTATGGATTCTTTCAAACTATCAAATTCTTTTTTGAGAATTTCTGGAGCATCCTGAGCAATGTTTGTTGCTTCTTCAATTTTTTCAACCAATATTTCGTTTAATTTTTCGGTTACTTTCTTAATAGCAGCTTTTAAAAGGTAATCAGAGTTGGTCATGAAAAATATAAGTTTCTACTGCAAATGATTATTCGACATGATCTAATAATAGATCAATACAGAACATTTCACGAAACTGTTCATTTTGATAATTAATTTTTTAAATTTTCCTATGTAAGTTTGTTTCTATATTATGCTTTTTTCTGTTTTTTCTTTTAACTTATATCTATATAAAGGTTAGGTATTTACATAAAGGATATCTTCTAACCAAAACTCATCTAATTAACTACTAAAAGGAGTTTTATTAAATTGGAAATTATTGAGTCAGATGTAGTTATTATCGGAGGCGGACCGGCCGGATGTACTTGCGCACTTTATACATCTCGTTCAAACTTAAAGACAGTAATTTTAGATAAGAATCCATCTGTTGGAGCCTTAGCAATAACGCATCAAATAGCTAATTATCCAGGTGTTCCGGTTGATATAAGTGGGGAGAAATTACTCACTCTAATGAGAGAACAGGCTGTGCAATACGGCACAGATTATAGAAGAGCACAAGTATTTGGAATAGAAGTTAGTGGAGAATGGAAAATGGTTTATACACCTGAGGGCACCTTTAAAGCTAAAGCACTAGTACTTGCAAGCGGAGCAATGGGTAGGCCTGCATCATTTAAGGGCGAAGCGGATTTTCTTGGCAAAGGAGTAAGTTATTGTGCTACATGTGATGGTGCTTTTTATAAAAACAGAGAAGTTGCCGTTGTTGGGGTGAACAAGGAGGCAATTGAGGAGGCAACTGTTCTAACTAAATTTGCATCAACTGTGCATTGGATTACATCAAGTGATCCTAAATCAGATAATGAAGAAGCTATGGAATTGATGGATAATTCAAATATTAAACATTGGAGTAGAACAAGATTATTGGAAATATTGGGTGATGATATGGGTGTGAATGGGGTTGTGGTAAAAAATAAACAAGAAGAAAATCCCATCAATTTAAATTTAGATGGAGTCTTTGTCTATATGAGTGGTTCAAAGCCAATTACTGATTTTTTAGGGGATCAAATTGCTTTAAAAGAAGATGGAGGAGTTATTGTGGATGATTTTATGTCTACAAACCATGATGGAGTATGGGCTATTGGAGATATAAGAAATACACCATTTAAGCAAGCTGTTGTTGCGGCTTCTGATGGATGTATTGCCGCAATGTCAATTGATAGATATTTAAATAGTAGAAAAAATATAAGAGTAGATTGGATTCATTCCTAAATATTTCTTTTTTAAATTTAAAGGGGTGTTGCTTCAGAAATATAAGCTACTCCTCCGTAGTAGCTTAAATCGTCCCTTATGTTATCTCTCATTTTATCTATTAATTCTTGCTCACAAAAAACAATTACATGAGCATTTGCTCCTAATCCAGTAAATTCCATATCTTCAGTAACAACTCTTTCAGGCCCTCTGCCTGTAGCGTGCTTCATAACTGTATATCCAGGTACATTAGCTTTTTCTAATGTTTTAATGATTGCATCTAGTTCTCTTTCACTAAATATCAAGTCTAATCTTTTCATTTTTATAGAGGGGGAAGTGGGATAATGGTATTTACTAAACTCATATATATGGGAATGCCGAGAACTATATTGAATGGGAAAGTTAGCCCCAGTGTAGTTGAAATATAGTAACTAGATTTAGCCTCTGGAACTGTCATCCTCATCGCTGCTGGAACTGCTAGATAAGAGGCGCTTGCACATAGAACCACAAATAAAAGCGAGTTGCCAGGTCCTAAAGATAAAAATCTTGCAACGAAAACACCAATAAATGCATTAAATAAAGGCATAAAAATAGCAAACCCAATCAAGAACGAACCCGCATTCTTCAGTCTTGGTAATCTTTGAGCAGCGACTATTCCCATATCTAATAAGAAGAAGCATTCTGCTCCATAGAATAATTGTCCAGTAAAAGGTTCCATTTTTGCAATCCCTGAGGGATTACTGGAAGCAGTCAGAAATCCAACAATTAAACTTGATAGCAATAAATAGACTGATCCATTCAAAAGGGATTCATGTAATATTGCGCTTAAATGCATTTTTCTTGATTTTGGTCTATTTTTTGGGGCTGCAAATTTCACAAGTAATAATCCAACAATGATCGCAGGAGATTCCATTAAAGCTAAGGCGCCAACCATAAACCCATCAAAAGCTATTTTTTGACTTTCTAAAAAACTTTCTGCAGAAATAAATGTAACTGCACTTATTGAGCCGTATGCTGCTGCTATTGCGGCTGAATTAAATACATCAAACTTAAATCTTAAAATTAAGAATCCAATCAGTGGAATTACTAGTGACATCAGTATTGCAGCACTTAAAGTCGGAAATACTTGATCAGTAAACCCACTTTTCTGTATCTCTATACCCCCTTTAAATCCAATAGCTAAGAGAAGATATAAGGAGAAGAGTTTAGGTAATGGAGCTGGTATTTCTAAATCAGATTTAAAGAGTACTGATATTGCTCCAATTAAAAAGAAAAGAACTGGTGGGGCTAATACATTTTGCAGAATTGGATTTATTTCCATAAATTATTAGGCTATTTCCTTTAGAGCGGTTTCTAAAGCTTCTTTTCTTGTCTCAATGATGCCTTCAACTCCAAACTTAGCTAATCTATCCTTTACTTTTTCATTTGCCCCAGCAACAAATGCTTTTCTGGAATTATTTTTTGCTTCTTGCATCATATCCTCAATTGCGAGAGTCGCCGTAACTCCAAGTCTTGGTACATCAGTGATATCTAATATTAGAACCTTGTAGTTTCTTACTAGCATCATTCTCTCAGATATACCTTTAGCAGCTCCAAAACTAAGTGGTCCTTTAAGCCTAAATAACATTACTTCTCCTGAACATCTATCTAGTAGTGCTTTTTCATCAGCAGGTAATGCATTTTTAGCTTGATCATCTTTTGATAAAGGATTATCCTCATCCATACCTTCTAGTTGAGTTTCGGTTATTGAATCAATAGTGAGCATATTTGCTATGAATACGCCGACTAAAACTGCCCAAATTAAATCCCAAAAAACTGTCATTAGGAGTACGCCGTACATAACAACTGAAGTTTTTAAAGATAATTTGTGAGCCCTCCTCAAGAACCCCCAATCAATAATATCTAGACCAACTTTAATGAGAATTCCTGCTAGCAACGCAGTTGGTATTTGCTCAGCTAGAGGACCTGCGCCAACTAAAACTATCAACAAGACAACTGAGTGAACCATACCAGAAATGGGAGTGGATCCTCCAGATTTAACATTAATAACTGTTCTCATTGTTGCTCCAGCTCCAGGTAAGCCTGAAAATAGACCAGCAACAGCATTTCCTATTCCTTGACCTGGCGGGGCAATTTATGGACTATATGGGGCAGTAGTAGTTGGTTTTTTAGCAGCATTATTCGGCGGAACGCCTGCTCAAGTTAGTGGACCTACCGGTCCAATGAGTGTAACTGTTGCTGGCGTAGTAGCAGGCTTAGCAGCA
>QCLV01000001.1 GCA_003214295.1 Prochlorococcus sp. AG-418-F08 | reverse complement strand
ATGGAGAACAGTTATGGGATAGACAAAGTATTAAAAGGAATGAAGATGGTTCTGTGAGAGTATTGAGTAAATTTATTCCCAAAACAAAAAGTGAAATTACTAAGGATATTCTCTATACAATGGATATAAATTGTTTTGAAAAATCATTTAGAGACGTCGATGTTTCTATAGATGAAGTAAATAGTAATTTCAATGATTTAGCTGATTGGCAAGATCCAGATGGAGATAAACTAATTTTGGGTGTTATTGGTCAAGTCTGCAGAGTTGAAAACTAAAAATTTTGAATTGTAAAAAAAGAAAGAAAAAAGACTAGTAAATATAAAACCCCATCTTTGACAGGGTTTTAAAGGTGCCAGGACCCAGATTTGAATTGGATAGGTGCTCCTTAATTAAGCAAAATAAATCAAAAATCTAGTGATTTTAGTATCAAAACTATACTAAATAAGGCATATTTTGGCGTCTAAGCATGTGGTTTCATACTGGTTCCATACTTCTATTGTGAAAAGGTTGAATAAAATTATTCACATTTCAAACTTGATTAACGATTTAAAAATTGTTTGCACCCGTCTTCTGCAGAGAAGTATCCTTCTGCTGCCTTTAATAACTCAAAACCATCCTCACGCCATGGAAATTTGTATCCACTATCAGTCTTTTTTTGTTCGTAATAGAGGTCTCCACCTAAACCGATAAGGATAAATTGTCTATCAATCTTTCTCTTTGAATTTGATTGAACATGATTAGGAAAAGACCTTAATGGAGTATTTCCTCGGAACTCCAGTAATCTCCCACCACGTTTGCCTCCGTAATATTCTTTATCCTCATCATATCCCCACCACTTGCTGCCATACCCATTTGATTGAGTGAACCAAAGTGCTCGTATAGGATTCCCTTTATGAAAAAGGATACCCCTAAAGTAGAAATTATCCCTAATAGTTTTAATCTGGATAAAAGTTTCGGGATATTCCCTACTTGCTAAATGACAATATTCTTCACTATTAACTTTTTTATATTGACCAGCAACACTCATAGTAATGAAAAAGGAAGTAATGCTTGCGATAACAAATTTCATTTCTTATGTCTTGTTTATAAATGAATAAGGAAGTATGGAACTTTTGTTGTTTCTTCGCAGATGCAGAAATCGCACAGTGTTCAATACCAGTTCCATACCAATAATATGCCACTCAGAGGCGTGCCATATTACCTGTGTGTTTTTATATCAACGATACCTAAGACACTGCTATAAATGCATATAAGCACTAAAAAAGCACCTCATAGAGATGCTTAATTAGACCTTAATTAAAGGTGCCAGGACCCAGATTTGAACTGGGGACACGGCGATTTTCAGTCGCCTGCTCTACCAACTGAGCTATCCCGGCTCTAACCTATATACTTTAAATTAAGATGTGTAGTTTGTGAAACCCTTTTCATTAAAAAATTTTATATCTTCATCAAATATCTAAAAATTATTAGCTTCCATTAATGGCTAATAAGGCAGTGCCAAATGAAGAAGTTTTATTACATGAAACTATTGGTATATTTATAATTTTTTCTCTTATTTTTCTCCATTGAGGGTTTTTTGATCCTCCACCAATAGTAATAATTTTTTTTGGAAGTGAACCTGTTAGTTCTTGCAGTTTTTCCCATCCTTTCAATTCAATGTTTGCTAGTCCCTCGAATAATGCATGTAAATAAAGTGAGTCGCTTACTGGTCTAGGTCCAAGAATAGGTTCTAAATTAGAATTATTAATAGGAAATCTCTCTCCCTTACTATTAAGAGGTAAAAGATTTAAAGAGGTGTTTTTTGTTGGATTTATTTGTCGACTGAGTTCCTTTATTTCTAAATCAGAATAGAATTCAGACAGAATACCACATCCAGCGTTTGATGCTCCTCCACAGATCCAATCGCCACAAACTCTATGGGTTGTAATTCCTTGCTCATTTATTTGCTTATTAATAATTTTTTTAACTACAATAGTAGTCCCTAAAACTGTAAGTCCATCTTCTTTGCCTAAATTTGCAGCTATTAAACTCGCATTAGAATCAGTGGTGCCCGAGATTAATATTAATTTCTTATTTAAGTTAAATCTTTCTGCTAAATCAGGATTTATTTGTCCAATAATTTTTCCACTTTGAATTATTTGAGGCAAGCATTTTTGCCATGAAGTATTCAGATAGCTTTTTGGCCACGATTCTTTTGTTAAATCCCAGCCAAGTTTGAGATTGTTACCTTCTTCGCCATAAGTCCAATCTTTTTAAAAACCAGCCAGTTATCCAATCAGATTGATGTCTTAGAAGTATATTTGTCCCATATTTATCTATAAGATTTAAAGCTTTTGCGAGACTGCTGTATGGGGTTCGTAAATGTTCTTCTTTAGAAGTTAACGATTCAAGAAGAATTTTATGTTCATTACATGCTTGGTGATATGGTATCGCATCCCCAATAGGCTCCCCTTTAAAATTGCATGCTGTCAAAGTTCCAGAAGTCCCAGATATAGCTAATTTTTTAAGATTACTTCTTACCCTGATAGGTAAACTATCTAATAGTTTTTTACAAGATTTGATCCAAGAATTTGGATTTTCAAAGTTGTATAAATAAGGCACTGAACTTGAATATACCAATTCTTTATGAGGATCAATTATAGATATTCTTGCACCGCTGGTTCCAAAATCTAACCCACCATAAAAATTATCAGGCATAAAGAGAATTTGTTATAGAAAAATTTTGGATGCCTCTTCTAATTCGGCTGCTTTTTCTTTAACATTTTCCCAAGGGAGCTCAAGATCTCTTCTGCCAAAATGTCCATAGGAAGCCGTCTTTCTAAAGAATGTACCTCCCATATGTTTTGGTAGATTTCTTAAGTTAAATTCTTTTATTATTGCTGCAGGTCTTAAATCAAAGTGCTTTTGAATAAGCTCAGTTAAATTAGCTTGTGAAATAACACCAGTATCAAAAGTTTCAACGAGAATGGAAATCGGTTTTGCAACACCAATTGCATAACTTAATTGTACTTCTGCTTTTTTGGCCAATTTTGCCTTAACTATACTTTTAGCCACATAACGAGCTGCATAAGCGGCTGATCTATCGACTTTTGTGGGATCTTTTCCCGAAAATGCCCCACCACCGTGTCTAGCATATCCACCATAAGTATCAACAATAATTTTTCTGCCAGTAAGGCCGGCATCTCCTTGAGGACCTCCTACGACAAATTTGCCCGTGGGGTTTACTAGAAATCTTGTTTTGTGAATGTCTGGTTTGATTTCTAAATCTTCAGTAGCGGGAATCACAACATTTGTCCATAAGTCTTCTTTAATTCTTTGACGAATTTCATTTTCATTTGTAATACCATCAATCTCAGAATCATGTTGAGTTGAAATCAAAATGGTATTTATTGATACTGGCACCCCTTTTTCGTAATTAATACTAACTTGAGTTTTGCCATCAGGAAAAAGATAATTAAGGACTTTTTCATGCCTTACTTTGGCAAGTTGAAGGGCTAATCTATGAGCCAAACTAATTGGTAAGGGCATCAATTCAGGAGTCTCATCGCATGCATAGCCAAACATAATGCCTTGGTCACCAGCTCCAGTATTGTTTTCCAAATCATCGTTAACATCATCTGCTTCATTTACTCCCTGTGAAATGTCAGGAGATTGCTCGTCAAGGGCTACTAAAACAGCACAACTATTTGCGTCAAATCCTCCTGCTTTATAACCTTCATATCCAATGTTTCTAATCACATTTCTGACAAGTTTTATATAGTCAACTTTTGCTTTTGAAGTTATTTCTCCGGTAAGTAAACACAGACCAGTATTCACTACAGTTTCACATGCAACTCTACTTTCTGGATCTTCTGTTAATAAAGCATCTAAAACAGCGTCACTGATTTGATCACATATTTTGTCAGGATGGCCTTCAGTTACAGATTCAGAAGTGAAAATAAAATCACTCATTTTAATATTATTTAAGAATATTAAACAGTATCCTAAATTAGGCTGTCACTACTTATCAATGATTGTAAATTAAAATACTTTTCAATAATATGGCGTATTTAGACTGTTTCTGCTGAAGCTGAGGAAAGTTCTTCATTATCGTCAGTTTGCTCAAATAACATTTGCTTGTATTTTGCAGCCATTTCTTCAGCTTTACTAAAAACTTTTTGAGGGTCTGTTAACATATCTCCTGGTTCAGGTTCTAATGCTTTTGTAGATAGTGAAATTCTTCCTCTTTCAGAGTCAAGATCAATTATCATAACCTTCATTTGATCATTTACATTTAAAACATTATGAGGAGTCTCTATGTGTTCGTGACTGATCTCTGAAATATGTAATAAACCACTTACCCCACCAATATCAATAAAAGCTCCGTAGGGTTTAATACCCTTAACAGAACCTACAACAACTTCCCCTACCTCAAGTCTATTCATTTTTTTCTCTACCAGGGCTCTTCTATGGCTTAATACTAACCTGTTTCTCTCTTCATCAACTTCAAGAAATTTTAAAGGCAGGTACTCACCTTCCAAATCATCTTTAATTTTTCGAGCACTTATATGAGATCCTGGAATAAAACCTCTTAAACCCTCTACTCTAACAAGGGCCCCACCTCTATTTGTTGCAAAAACTTCAGAAAAAATAGTGGCATCTTCTTTTTGGAGCTGTCTTACCCTTTCCCATGCTCTTTGATATTCAATTCTTCTAATCGAAAGTGCTAATTGGCCATCTTCATTTTCTTCGCTCATTATGAAAAATTCTCTGCTTTCTGATGGATGTAAAACATCATTTAGTCCTTCAACCCTATTTATTGAAACCTCCTGAACAGGCATAAAAGCAGCTGTTTTTGCGCCTATGTCTATCATTGCCCCTTTTGGTTCTAGAGCAAAAACGGTTCCCTTTACGAGATCTCCTGGCTTGAAGTTATAATCATATTTACCTAAAAGTGATGCAAATTCTTCTTGCGTGAAGCCTGCATTATCAAAATCTGTATCTTTTCTACTCGAGGAAGAATCTGCGGAAGGAATATCAACTTTCTCGAAAGAATCCCCCTCATTTTGCAGTACTGAATCATTATCTAATTCTGACAAATTTTTAATTTCATTATCTTCAGAAAGTTCTTTAATGGTTTGGGAAGAATTTTCGTTCATTTGATACATCGCAGACTACCTATGGTAGTTAGAAAGGAATGCTAAAAGCCTGCAAACTAATAGCAAAATATACTTGTGGTTTATATTCTACACTTTAAGATGCTAAATTTATAAAATTGAGGCTAATTGGTTATTTGAACTTCCTTTTAGAGATTCAAGAGTAGAGATAAAATCTTTTACCCCATTAAATTTTCTGTAAACTGAAGCATATCTTATGTATGCCACTTCGTTTTCTTTTCGAAGACTTTTTAGTATTAACTCCCCAATTTGTGAAGACTTAATATCTTTATTAGTATCTTGAATGATTTTCGATTCAATTCCATCTACAAAATTCATAATAGATTCACTGGTGAAATTAGTTTTTTCACAAGCTCTCGATATACCCGTAAATAATTTTTGTTTATCAAATAATTCTCTGCTTCCATCTTTTTTAATAACTGAAACTGGCATTGTTTCAACTCTTTCATAAGTTGTAAATCTAAAACTGCAATTTAAGCACTCTCTTCTTCTTCTAACACTTTTACCACTATCAGCAGATCTCGATTCCAAAACTCTGCTATCTGTGTTTTGACAGGTTGGACACTGCATTTAGCGAAATAAAAGAAATCTTAACTCTAATAGTAAAGTAATTTTCTAATTATGAAAAGTAAAAAAAAACCTCTTTAACAAGAGGTTTTTTTTGTATTCATTTTCTATCAAACTTCGGAGGGTCTCGAAAGGCGACAGCAAAGAATAATGTAACTACTGCTAGAGTTAAAATAAGTACGTAGGCAAAAGCTTCCATAAGATTTAATTAGTAAGTAAAGTTTAAACCCTTCCAGGGATTCTTCTTGTGGTTTCGTCACCAAGTTTCTTGAATAAACCAAATTCAACTTGGTCACCAATCTCTGAATCAATACCAGCAAAGGAATTTTTATAGAGAGTTCTTGAAGCATGCCACCAATGGCCAAACAAGAATAGCAATCCGAAACATAAGTGCGCATATGTAAACCACGCTCTTGGAGAGCTTCGGAATACACCGTCAGATTTGTACGTTTCTCTGTCAAACTTGAATGCTTCTCCAAGCTGCGCTTTTCTAGCTAATCTTTTAACTACTGCAGGATCCGTAAATGTTTGACCATTTAAGTCTCCTCCATAGATAGTTGCTGTTATGCCAGTCTGTTCAAATGAATACTTAGCTTCAGCTCTTCTAAAAGGAATATCGGCTCTTACATTGCCATCTTTATCTTCAAGAATTACGGGGAAGTTTTCAAAGAAATTTGGAATTCTTCTTACTTCTAATTCGTTCCCTTCTTTATCTTGAAAAGCAATATGACCTTGCCAACCTGTTGGCAAACCATCACCATTAACAAGAGCCCCAACTCTGAACAATCCACCTTTAGCAGGGCTATTTCCAACGTAATCGTAAAAGGCTAATTTTTCTGGGATAGATGCATAAGCCTCTTCTTTAGTGGCGCCATCATCTATAGCAGCTTGAACCCTTCTATTGATTTCAGTTTTGAAATAGCCAGAATCCCATTGATACCTAGTAGGGCCAAACAATTCTACTGGAGTGGTTGCTGAACCGTACCACATGGTTCCTGAAACTACGAAAGATACAAATAATACTGCTGCTAGTGCACTAGCTAGAACTCCTTCAAGACTGCCAAGTTTTAATGCTCTATAAAGCCTTTCACCAGGTCTGTTGGTAATATGAAAAATACCTCCAATAATCCCCATAAGTCCTGCTGCAATATGATTTGCAACAATTCCTCCTGGATTAAAAGGGTTGAATCCTTCTACTCCCCAGGAAGGAGCTACTGGCTCTACATGACCCGTTAGACCGTAAGGATCGGAAACCCAGATTCCTACGTTTGCGCAATGAAAAGCTCCAAAACCAAAACATGTAAGTCCAGCTAAAAGAAGGTGAATTCCAAAAATCCTTGGTAAATCAAGAGCTGGTTCACCTGTTCTTGAATCTTCCCATAAATCTAAATCCCAATATGTCCAATGCCAAATAGAGGCCAACATCAAAAGTCCACTAAATACAATGTGCGCGGCAGCGACACCTTCAAAACTCCAGAACCCAGGATCGACTCCTGTGGCACCCGTGATATCCCATCCGTTCCAACTACTTGTAATACCTAATCTTGCCATAAAAGGCATTACGTACATTCCCTGTCTCCACATTGGATTCAGGACAGCATCAGAAGGATCAAAAATGGCTAATTCGTAAAGAGCCATAGAGCCGGCCCAGCCGGCTAATAATGCAGTATGCATAAGATGCACAGCAAGTAGTCGACCTGGGTCATTAATAACTACTGTGTGAACTCGATACCAAGGCAATCCCATCGGTTAATTTCTAGTAACTATGCTGAATAAACAGCTAAACAACACGATAGTAAGGGTTTTTTAGTCTTTGAGGGATTTTTGTAAATAAATTTATTTTCTTGCAAAAATTGGTCTAATCAATAGCTATCACTATGTTTACAAGGATTTTTTGACTAAAAATTGTTAATATTTTGGTCACAATTCTCAAAGTAAAACGCCAAAATAAGAAAAATAACAAAAAAAATGGCAACTATTAGATTCATCCGTGAGGATATTGAAGTTCAATGCAAACCTGGAGAAAATTTAAGGGAATTGGTGATTAAAGAGAATTTGCAGCTTTATGGATTAAAAGGAATTTTGGGAAATTGTGGAGGTGCAGGTCAGTGCAGTACTTGTTTTATTTCAGTTGAAGGAGGAAACAAAAATTCTTTAAGTCCTCTTACATCCGTTGAAGAAGAAAAACTTAAAAATAGACCAGAGAATTGGAGACTTGCATGCCAAACATTAATAAAATCATCTTCAGTAATTTTAACAAAACCACAATCACCCCCTTCAAATTTGGGAGAACTAAAAAAAATTAGTGAAAATAAAAAATTACCTCGCTAAATTGTTTAAGACTGTTAATGTGTTGGTCAAAATTGTTGATTTTTCCACTTTATTTCAAATTATATGTTTATAGTCTTAATACCTAATAGAAATACCAATTAAATGGAAACAACTAATTTTGGATTTGTAGCAAGTCTTTTATTTGTAGGAGTACCAACCATATTCCTTATAGGTTTATTCATTTCTACTCAAGATGGCGAAAAATCAAGCTTCTACTCTGACTCTAGTAAAGGTAGACTTGGTCCAAAACGCTAAAGCGTTATAAATGCTTAGCATTTCGGTAGAAGAATTTCTATTTTGGAAAAAAAAGCAACTTCTTAAAGGGGGAGATCAACAATCATTTGCTATCCTGCTTGATTGTATAGGCGGTATATCAACTGGCGATCAAAACTTGCTAAATATAAATAAAGAGGGAAACTTATATTTAAAAAAAAATTTAGATTTTTTAGAGTCTGTTTGGGATGATCATTTACTAAAATCACACCCAATCCAATATCTTTGTGGAATAGCTTTTTGGAGGGACTTGAAATTAAAAGTATCAAATAATGTACTTATACCAAGGCCTGAATCAGAACTGATAATTGACATAGTATTCAATATTTTTGGAAAGAAATCAAAAAAATTATTTTTTGCAGAATTAGGAACTGGATCAGGCGCGATCAGTATAGCTTTGGCATTAGCGTATCCATCATGGGTCGGAATAGCAACTGATATAGATCAAGATGTCCTAGAAATAGCTACTGAAAATTATATAAATTCTTCTGGACAATCAAATTTGAGATTTTATTGTGGACATTGGTGGACCCCTCTTGAGAGATTTAAAGGTAAATTAGATCTCGCTATTTCAAACCCACCATATATTCCTCAGGATACTTATGAAGAATTACCTAAAGAGGTTAAAAATTTTGAACCAAAAATTGCTTTGTTAGGAGGCAAGGATGGTTTAAAACACATTAAAGAAATAATTCAAAAAGCACCTTTATTTCTCAAAGAGAAGGGATGGTTGATTTTAGAGAATCACTTTGATCAAGGTGAAAAAGTAAAACAATTACTTTTAAAAAATAAATTTACATCAATAAAAATCGTTAATGATCTTTCAGGTATTGGTAGGTTTACGATTGGGAGATATAAATAAATTATTGATAAAAATATAAATGAATTTAGTAGACCAAAAATCAGCTTTAAAGACTCTTAAAAGTGGTTTACCTATTATTTTCCCAACAGATACTTTACCTGCAATTGGATGCTTGCCAAAGTTTTCAAATATCATTTATGAGTTTAAAAAAAGAGATAAAAATAAACCTTTAATTCTTATGGGATCGGAACAAAAACAATTAATAGATTTTGTTCACGAATCAGCTAAAGAAGATTATAAAAATATAGCCTCAAATTATTGGCCTGGGGCCTTGACAATGGTTATTCCCTCTTCAGAAAAGCAGAATGTAATTCTCACAAGCAATGATCTTTCTCTTGGTTTAAGAATACCTAATTCAGATATAGCTCAATCTCTTATGAAAGAAACAGGCCCATTGTTAACTTCCAGTGCAAACATTTCAGGTTTTAAAGGATCAATGACAGCTGAGGGAATTGCTTTAGACTTTCCTTCTGTAAAAATCTTGGGTCCTATTCCATGGAAAAAAATTAGTGGCAAAGGCAGTACCATAATATCTTGGAAGAAAAGTGGCGATTGGAGGATTATTAGAAAAGGAGAAGTATTAGTTAGGGAATTGTATTAATGTTTTTATTATTGTTATTTGTATTATCAATTCAATTCTTTACTTATTGGATATTTGAACCCCTATCATCTTTTTTAGAGTATCTCCTTGAAATAAGATTATTTCCTATAGTCGCGCTAATAGTATTGATTTGGTTATTTTCGGGAAAAAATATTGAAAAGAATTAAAAAATTAAAATGCCGGCTAACAGATTTGAACTGATGACCTTCGCTTTACAAAAGCGCTGCTCTACCGCTGAGCTAAGCCGGCAATTGTCCTATCTTACAATTAGGAAGGGTCAAATATCATTATTTTTTTGGCTTTTTTTTAAATTTATTACTTTTTGACACCTTTATCAGTTTTATCATTTTTTTTGAATTTTATTTCTCCTGAAATTGTTCTTTTGATTGGTAAATTAGCTACTAGTGCAGTCATTCTATCTTCGGTCTCTAAACTCACTGCTACCTCTTCAAAATCAATCTCAACATATTTGGCAACAACATCAAGAATTTCTTTTCTCATTTTATCCAAAAGATCAGTAGATAAAGAGTTCATATCGACTCTGTCATGAGCTAATACGAGTTGCAGTCTTTCTCTAGCTGTATTTGCACTAGAAGTTTCTCTGCCCAGTAACTTATTAATAAGATCTCTTAGAGTCATCATTTTTAAAAAACCTTTGTTTGCATTAATCTCATGAATTTATCTTTAAGGCTTTTTCCTTCTTTTTTAGGATCAATAACTGGTACATCTTTTCCAGTAAGTCTTTGAGAAACATTCAAATAGCATTTTTTTGCAGGAGATTTACTATCTGTAAGCGTTAGTGGCTCTCCTCTATTTGTACTTATTATTACTTGTTCATCTTCTAAAACAATACCTAATAGAGGTAAGGACAAAATCCCTTGGACATCTTCTATAGATAACATTTCTTGACTAGCCATCATGTTGGGGCGAACTCTATTAATTACTAGCTGAATAGGCTCAATATCAGATGAATTAAGAATACCTATAACTCTATCTGCATCTCTTACCGCAGATAATTCGGGGTTGGTCACCACAATAGCTTCTTCACAAGCCGCAAGGGCATTTTTAAAACCGTCCTCTACTCCCGCAGGACAATCCACTAAAACAAAATCGAATTTATCACTAAGCATGTCACTAATTTTTTTCATATCTTCAGGCTTCATCCAGTCCAACATTCTAGGATCTCCAGCTGGAAGAAGAGCGAGATTAGGTTCCTTTTTATGCCTTACCAATGCTTGATCAAGACGACAATTTTTATCTAGAACATCTTGTGCGGTATATATAATACGATTTTCCAATCCCAACAGAAGATCTAAATTTCTTAAGCCAAAATCAGCATCTAAAACAGCAGTTGAAGCTCCGCTGTTGGCAAGGGCTATGCCAAGGTTTGCAGTTAAAGTAGTTTTACCAACTCCACCCTTGCCTGAGCAAATTAGTATTCTGCGAGTATTTTCCGCCACGAAATTAAGGTTTTACAAATGATAAGGCCACTTTCAGAAAGTTACATATTCAAAATATTAAGTAATTCTTAAATTTATTGATTCTAAATTGATTTACTTCAGATTTATTGATTAATTTTGGGCCTCTATTATGTAGGGCTTGATAATTATTGTTTTATTTTCTACTACAGCAATTTCAGGATAAAAATTTTTGGGTTTATCTTTTGGCCCAATAGCAATAATATCTGCAATTCTTAATTGTAGAGGTTTTAAATAAAGTGATGATATGGAAGAATTATTATTTCCACTTCTCCCTGCGAAAGCAATTCCTAGTAGCTTACCCCAAACATAAATATTTTTATTGGCGGAAACTATTGCTCCTGGATTGACATCTCCTATTATACAAAGATTTCCATTTGAAGATATTCTGTCGCCTGATCTTACTGTCCCTTTGTGAAGAATATCTTCTTTCTTCTTTGAATTTAATAAAAGCAACTTATTTTTAATATCTTTTTCATGAAAAAATTTTGAATCTATTTTTAGTGATTTTCCAGCTAGTATTGTATCTCTATCATTTGAGTAAATATATAAAAGATAAATATTAATTTTTTCAAAAAAATTTTTGATTTTTGATAATTGAAGAGAACTTAATGAGTCGTTTATTACGAAAAATTTTGCTTCTAGAGGTCCTTTAATCGAAGAAATTTTTTCAAAAGTTTCATGGAAATTCTCCAAACTTTCAAAAGAAAATGTTTCTAAATATTCACTTTCAGGACCATTAATAACAATTTCCATTGTTTTAAATTTATGTATTATTCTTTATGGATAAAATTTGATTTTGAATTTCATTTTTGATAACACTTGGGTAAATAATAAAGGAACTTTCCTCAGATTTTATTAAAGTGTTGATTAATGCAGAACTATTCTCTAATGAGTTTTGAAAGGTGCCATCCCATATTTTTAATGCATTATTAGCTTCAAAACCACTAAATGATCTTTCCTTAATTCCACAAAAAACTTCTGAATCGTAATTATTGGATTCGCATAATTTTCTTGCAAATGCGAGGATTTCTAATCTTTTTATTTTACTTAAAAAACTTATATCTGATGCTTTTAATAAATTCCTATTTATAAACATTTTGCAAAGTGTAGAAAGAGGCTCAAAAGATTCATCTTTCCATCTACTCAAATGGTAGTAAAAGGTGATATCGTCATTTCTTATAAAATCATCAAAATCAACACTTGCAGGTGAAAATATCCAATTGTAAAGGGATCTATCAAACCAAATATTTTTTTTGTAATTATGTTTTATTGAATATATTATTTTTTCCAAAATAAATGTTGATATTTCATTTATTCTGTGGTTATAAATAGTTCTATACATTAAGTTTCTTAATACTAGGAAGTGCTCAATAGCAATTATTCCTTTTGGCTTGATTGCAATATTCCCATCAGGCGAAAAAGTAAGAGCTGAAATAATTCTTTCTAAATCTACTAATCCATAATTTGTTCCTGTGTTGTAACTATCACGTAAAAGATAATCGAGACGATCACAATCAATTTCACTGCTAATCAGTGTTTTTAAAGGTTTTGAAAATATTTGTTTTGATTCAAATAATTCCCCAATTTGTCTGGGTAATTCGTTGTCATATTTTTTAAGTATTGAATTAATTGGAGAATAATTTTTAACTAAGTTTTGAGACCATTCTTCGTGATTATGATCGAATATTGCTTCACTAGTATGGCTTAAAGGTCCATGACCTAAATCATGTAATAAAGCGGCTCCATATAGCACAAATTTATTTTTACAAAATGAAGATTTAACCTCAATTAATCTCTTAAATATCTTTCTCGCGATACAAAACACTCCTATTGAGTGAGTAAATCTACTCGATTCTGCACCATGAAAAAGTAATGATGCGGCTCCTAGTTGCTTTATTCTTCTTAATCTTTGAAAAGCAACTGTATCAATTAATTCCATGATCATTAATTCTTCAGGCTTTCCGGAATCAAATACTATTTCTTTGTGAATTGGATCATGAAAAATTCTTTTACTACTCATAATTCTTAATATTTTTCTAGTTATTTTTCTTTTTCCAAGTCAGCTTAAGTTCTCATTACTCGATTCACTATTTTGATTTGGAACTTTTTCTTTTTCTAAGAGTGATTCTAGAAATAATTCTGCATTTTTTAACCATTTGTCATCGGTACTACCATATTCACTTGCATCTGGAAGGTCCAGTAATTTGTCAGGCGTCATACCTTGACCTTGAATATTTTGACCTTTGGGAGTTAAATAACTAGCAACTGTTATAGCTATCCCACTATCTTCTCCTAAACTTTTTAGAGATTGAATTAAACCTTTACCGTAAGTTTGTTCTCCCATAAGAATTGATCTATCGTTATCTTGTAATGAACCTGCAAGTATTTCACTTGCACTAGCAGTACCTTTATTTACCAAAGTTACCATTGGGCCATCAAAAGATGTCTCTTTTTGTGAAATTATTGCATCCTTGATCCCATTTCTATTTTTCGTCTCTACTACTGGTTTTTCACTCAATAATGAGTCTGCAACTGCTATCCCTGAGCTTACTAGCCCTCCAGAATTATTTCTGAGATCTAATATTAATCCCTCAACCTCTTTTTCTTTTAACTCTTGAATAGCTTCCTCAACCCTTTTGGGAACGCTTTCACTAAATTGAGTTATCCTCAGATACCCTATTGTGTGTGAATCGTCCCTTAATCTTTTTGTTCTGACTGGTCTTAGATCTACTGATCTTCTCTCTAGATCCATCTCTCTAATTTCTCCAGATTCCGTAGAAATTTCAACTAAAACTTTCGTTCCTGATTCACCTCTTAATTTAGAGGCAGTATTCGCAAGTCCTAATTCTTCTGCTGAAACTCCATTCACTTTCTCTATGAAGTCCCCGCTAACTATTCCAGCTTCTTCAGCTGGTGACCCTCCAATAGTGGAAACAACTTTAACTTTTTTCTTATTATCATCTTCACCTAATTGGAGACCTACACCATTAATTTCACTGCCAAAATTGCTTGATTTCAATAGTTCATAGTCTTTCGGACGTAAAATTCTTGTATATGGATCTTCTAGAGGCCTTAACATGTCTTCAATTGCAGAATAAGCCTCTTCAGTTGTTTCAATTTGTTTCTGTAAGGTTTTTTGTCTAATTCTCTTCCACTGTATTTCATCAAACTTTTCAGGGTCATAAAACCCCTCATTAACCAATGTCCAAGCATCAAGGACTAATTGCTTGCTATCACTGAGAGCATCAACTTTTTCAATTAATAAAAAATTGGTAGAAAAAACTATTATCATCAATGCTGAGATAATTGTTTTGAATGTTAAAAGTTTGTTAAAAGATGAATTCATTGGGTTAAGTGTTAACACCAAGTATAAGAATTTTAAGTAAGCTCTTTATATCAAAGCTAATTTTTTTTTGGATGGCGAATTCTTCATCTGTTTATGATTGGTTTCAAGAAAGACTTGAAATTCAAGACATAACTGACGACGTAACTTCCAAGTACGTACCCCCTCACGTAAATATTTTTTATTGTTTAGGTGGCATAACCTTAGTATGCTTCTTAATTCAATTTGCAACAGGTTTTGCAATGACTTTTTACTATAAGCCAACAGTAACACAAGCCTACAGTTCAGTAAGTTATTTGATGACCGATGTAAGTTTTGGATGGTTAATACGATCTGTTCATAGATGGAGTGCGTCTATGATGGTTTTAATGTTAATTCTTCATGTTTTTAGGGTTTACCTTACTGGCGGTTTCAAGAGGCCCAGAGAACTAACATGGGTTACAGGTGTTGTAATGGCTGTTATAACAGTTGCTTTTGGTGTAACAGGTTACTCTTTACCTTGGGATCAGGTTGGTTATTGGGCGGTTAAAATCGTCTCTGGTGTTCCTGCGGCAATACCAGTAATTGGTGATTTTATGGTTGAACTACTTAGAGGAGGAGAAAGTGTTGGACAATCTACTCTTACGAGATTTTATAGTCTGCATACTTTTGTCTTGCCTTGGTCATTAGCGGTATTTATGTTGATGCATTTTCTAATGATTCGTAAACAAGGTATATCCGGTCCTTTATAAACCCCTATACTTAAATTACTACTGAAATTAAAATGTCTACGTTAAAAAAACCAGATTTATCAGACCCAAAATTAAGAGCAAAATTAGCTAAAGGTATGGGCCATAACTACTATGGTGAACCAGCGTGGCCAAATGATTTATTGTATATATTTCCAGTTGTTATCTTAGGTACTATTGCCTGTGTTGTTGGGCTAGCTGTTCTTGATCCTGCCATGCTGGGAGACAAAGCAAACCCTTTCGCAACACCATTGGAAATTTTACCTGAATGGTATCTATATCCAGTTTTTCAGATACTTAGGGTAGTCCCTAATAAACTTTTGGGTATTGCACTCCAAACCTTAATCCCACTTGGATTAATGATCTTACCATTTATTGAAAACGTCAATAAGTTTTCTAATCCTTTTAGGAGACCTATAGCGATGTCGGTTTTCTTGTTTGGTACTTTTCTAACAATTTATCTTGGTATCGGTGCTTGTTTACCCATCGATAAATCTTTGACTTTAGGTTTATTTTAGTTTTATAAATTAAACATATCTAAATCATTATTTTCTTCTCTTAAGAAATGATGCATTAATAAAAAGCCAACTATCGTCCAAGTTTGGTATGTCCTTGATTGTTGCCCCACCCAAGTACCTGTAGGTCCGTCAAAATATTCTGCCCATTCTTGCTTAGGTAATTGATTAAGTTGGCACCAATATGATTCCTCGATTAATGATTTCATCTCTTCCATAAGAATTACATCATCAGATGGAAATTTTTTTTGATGTAAAAGAACAGCTGTACCAAAAAACCAAAGCAAGCTTGGCCAATGTCCACCATTGTGGTAACTCCATGGCCAATTCTTAGGATCTGAACCAGTTTTATTTTGCCATTCTTCAACATCCATATGAGGATGACAAATTCTCATAGGCATTTGAGCAATCAAATGCTGCCTGTTGTGTAAAACTAATCTAAAAAGAGCTCTTTGTTCTTGAGGGGGAAGAACCCCAAATATACAGGCTAAAGAATTTCCTAAACTGTAAAATCGAAAGTCAGGTCTGCCGGTTCTAATATTACCTATTAAATATCCACCTCTATTCTCTAACCAATCTTGAAGCCATGAAGGTACTACTTGCGGTTGAACATTGAATTCATTGAAGTGTTGATCATCTCCGTACTGCTCGGTTGGCCTTCTTCTTAAGATTTGCATTGTTTGGCTGGTAACCCAATAATGTTTTAAGAGAAAACTTCCTAAGTCTTTAACCCATTGATTTGTGAGAACAAGTCTTTGATCCAATAGTCTACTTACGTGATCTGCTCGACTCAATTCCATTAAATTTATACAGCTTTTCAAACAACCATGAAGTAAAACTTCTACTTCTAAAGGTGCGCCCCATACATCCATAGGTCTATCAATCATGAATGCACAATCTGGTACAAAAAGTACGGGAGTACCCTCAAATGTTGGATGAAGAACTAGATCTAGTAAAAGTTGAATACCTCTTTGGACGCTTTGACTCTTTCCGAAGGCATAATCGCCGCTCTTATTTACGTAATACCAACATAAAATTGGCCACCATAAACTTGCATCAGCTGAAGTTATTCTGCCAATTGATCTTTGACCATAGTCTCCAATAAGCTTTCCATTTTCTTCAACGAAGCTTGTAGGAAATACTCCACGTGTTTGATAATTTGTGCTTTGCAACTCAAGGCATACAGTAAGGAACTTTTTTACAATTTCGTATCGTTTTTGAGTAATGAGGTAAATCATTACAGGAACATTGTCCCTTAAAAATATTTCTCCGTAATTTAACTTTTTATTTTTTGTTGGGTGTTCTAGTGCTGCAACACTTCCTACTAATTCGCCTGATATTTCAACTAATGTCTTTTCGAAATGTTTTTTTGCATTTGTTACAATTTTCTTCTCATCGGAACTTGGTCTTACTCTTAAATTTTTTTGACTAAATCTTTCTGCCATTTTATTTATATCCCTGTATTTAAGCCTAGTTGTTTAAAGAGACTTTGAACAAATAAAAAATTAATAAAAAATTTTTGTATAAAAGGTTGCAAAATTACAGTTGGATGGTTTAGTATTTTCTTCTGGGCAAAAATATATCTTTTTGCACTGTTCAAACAATTATCTTAAATCTAATTTTTGGTAAAAGTCTGAATTTTTTGGAGATTTGATTTCGGTCAATATTTTCAACCAGATGAAGGGATTTCCCTTCAAAGTGGGTTATTCACCAGTTGTTTAACTCTGCACCTAGAAAATTTAAAAACTTAGGAACTGATGCTTTTATTGCGTCAAAACTTTACCAGATCTAGATTTGGTAATTTTGAGATGTATTTGCAATAAAGGTGTGAGGTCCCGTCAAGAATATATATAAATTGTTTTCAATTGCTAACTTTAGTTTTTTGAAAACCAACGGATCTGAGATCTTGGAAAGTCACTTTGAAATATTTTTAATGTGCACTCAAAGTAATCCTTAATTATTTAAGGAGGCTGAACCTAAATAACTTAAGTCGATCTTATTTTTATTTGGGGAATGCAATTCATATTGAGTAGATTTATCTACAAAAGGATTTGAACACAACGGAGAGTTTGATCCTGGCTCAGGATGAACGCTGGCGGCGTGCTTAACACATGCAAGTCGAACGAACCTTCGGGTTAGTGGCGGACGGGTGAGTAACGCGTGAGAATCTGCCCTCAGGAGGGGGATAACGGTTGGAAACGACCGCTAATACCCCATATGCCTACTGGTGAAATGAATTTCGCCTGAGGATGAGCTCGCGTCTGATTAGCTAGTTGGTGAGGTAATGGCTCACCAAGGCTTCGATCAGTAGCTGGTCTGAGAGGATGATCAGCCACACTGGGACTGAGACACGGCCCAGACTCCTACGGGAGGCAGCAGTGGGGAATTTTCCGCAATGGGCGAAAGCCTGACGGAGCAACGCCGCGTGAGGGACGAAGGCCTCTGGGCTGTAAACCTCTTTTCTCAAGGAAGAAGATATGACGGTACTTGAGGAATAAGCCACGGCTAATTCCGTGCCAGCAGCCGCGGTAATACGGGAGTGGCAAGCGTTATCCGGAATTATTGGGCGTAAAGCGTCCGCAGGCGGCTTTTCAAGTCTGCTGTTAAAACGTGGAGCTTAACTCCATCATGGCAGTGGAAACTGAAAGGCTTGAGTATGGTAGGGGCAGAGGGAATTCCCGGTGTAGCGGTGAAATGCGTAGATATCGGGAAGAACACCAGTGGCGAAGGCGCTCTGCTGGGCCATTACTGACGCTCATGGACGAAAGCCAGGGGAGCGAAAGGGATTAGATACCCCTGTAGTCCTGGCCGTAAACGATGAACACTAGGTGTCGGGGGAATCGACCCCTTCGGTGTCGTAGCTAACGCGTTAAGTGTTCCGCCTGGGGAGTACGCACGCAAGTGTGAAACTCAAAGGAATTGACGGGGGCCCGCACAAGCGGTGGAGTATGTGGTTTAATTCGATGCAACGCGAAGAACCTTACCAGGGTTTGACATCCTGCGAACCTCTTAGAAATTTGAGGGTGCCTTCGGGAATGCAGTGACAGGTGGTGCATGGCTGTCGTCAGCTCGTGTCGTGAGATGTTGGGTTAAGTCCCGCAACGAGCGCAACCCACGTTTTTAGTTGCCAGCATTTAGTTGGGCACTCTAGAAAGACCGCCGGTGATAAACCGGAGGAAGGTGTGGATGACGTCAAGTCATCATGCCCCTTACACCCTGGGCTACACACGTACTACAATGCTACGGACAAAGGGCAGCAAACTCGCGAGAGCTAGCAAATCCCATAAACCGTGGCTCAGTTCAGATCGTAGGCTGCAACTCGCCTACGTGAAGTAGGAATCGCTAGTAATCGCAGGTCAGCATACTGCGGTGAATACGTTCCCGGGCCTTGTACACACCGCCCGTCACACCATGGAAGTTGGCCATGCCCGAAGTCGTTACTCCAACCCTTGTGGAGGAGGACGCCGAAGGTGGGGCTAATGACTGGGGTGAAGTCGTAACAAGGTAGCCGTACCGGAAGGTGCGGCTGGATCACCTCCTAACAGGGAGACAACAAAATGTTAAATATTAATTTTGTCACCTTAGGTCGATCGGTATCTCACATTCTTAATTTATTAAGAATTTTATTTCCTAAGTTTTTTCTAGGTCACACCCATTATTTTCCCTGGGCCATTAGCTCAGGTGGTTAGAGCGCACCCCTGATAAGGGTGAGGTCCCTGGTTCAAGTCCAGGATGGCCCATATCTCTATGTTGGGGGTATAGCTCAGTTGGTAGAGCGCCTGCTTTGCAAGCAGGATGTCAGCGGTTCGAGTCCGCTTACCTCCACTGATTACCACCTCTTCCATAATTTAAAGAAGGGAAATTATTGAGTTATGATCAAATTCTGAACGAATCTAGCTTCCTAATAATCTTATTAAGATGCTGGACTCATTGAATTAATTTTCATTGTTTTCAGAGAACCTTGACAACTGCATAGATTATTTTTAAAGACAATAAGCATCTTTAATGATGCAGATTTTTTATTTGTGCGAATGCATTAAATAACAATTCTATTAAGCTGATGCTTCAAATTTATTGAAGTTATTGGTCAAGCTACAAAGGGCTCACGGAGGATACCTAGGCACACAGAGGCGATGAAGGACGTGGTTACCTGCGATAAGTCTCGGGGAGTTGGAAGCACACTTTGATCCGGGAATTTCCGAATGGGGCAACCCTTAATACGGCCAACTGAATATATAGGTTGGTGCGAGCTAACCCAGCGAACTGAAACATCTTAGTAGCTGGAGGAAGAGAAAGTAAATAACGACTCCCTCAGTAGCGGCGAGCGAACGGGGAACAGCCCAAACCGATAGTCTTGACTATCGGGGTTGTGGGACAGCAATATGGATCAATAAATCTAGAAGAAACGTTTGAATGGCGTGCCATAGAGGGTGAAAGCCCCGTAATCGAAAGATGAGTTGACCTAGCTGTATCCCGAGTAGCACGGAGCACGTGGAATTCCGTGTGAATCTGCGAGGACCACCTCGTAAGGCTAAGTACTACTGTGTGACCGATAGTGAAACAGTACCGCGAGGGAAAGGTGAAAAGAACCCCGGGAGGGGAGTGAAATAGAACATGAAACCGTGAGCTTACAAGCAATGGGAGCCCGACTAATCGGGTGACCGTGTGCCTGTTGAAGAATGAGCCGGCGACTTATAGGCACTGGCGGGTTAAACCGGAAATGGTGGAGCCACAGCGAAAGCGAGTCTTAATAGGGCGTTTGTCAGTGTTTATAGACCCGAACCCTGGTGATCTAACCATGGCCAGGATGAAGCTTGGGTGATACCAAGTGGAGGTCCGAACCGACTGAAGTTGAAAATTCAGCGGATGAGCTGTGGTTAGGGGTGAAATGCCAATCGAACCAGGAGCTAGCTGGTTCTCCCCGAAATACGTTGAGGCGTAGCGTCTAGTGCTCCAGCAGGGGGGTAAAGCAACCATTTCGGTGCGGGCTGCGAAAGCGGTACCAAATCGATATGAACTCTGAATACCCTGTGTGTAACTAGGCAGTCAGACTGTGGGGGATAAGCTCCATAGTCAAGAGGGAAACAGCCCAGACCGCCAGCTAAGGTCCCAAAATTAACGCTAAGTGATAAAGGAGGTGGGATTGCCCAGACAACCAGGAGGTTTGCCTAGAAGCAGCCATCCTCAAAGGAGTGCGTAATAGCTCACTGGTCGAGCGATCCTGCGCCGAAAATGAACGGGGCTAAGCGTTATACCGAAGCTGCGGATAAATTTATTTATGGTAGGGGAGCGTTCTATGTAGGGTGAAGCGTTAGCGTAAGCGGACGTGGACAGCATAGAAGTGAGAATGTCGGCTTGAGTAGCGAAAACATGGGTGAGAATCCCATGCCCCGAAACCCTAAGGGTTCCTCCGGCAGGCTCGTCCGCGGAGGGTTAGTCTGGACCTAAGGCGAGGCCGAAAGGCGTAGTCGATGGATAACAGGTCAATATTCCTGTACCAGATGTGTTTTGAGAAGGGGGACGGAGAAGGCTAGCCAGGCCAGATGTTGGTTACTGGTTCAAGCGTTCAAGGCTTTGAGAGATGGAGAAAACATCTTGAGCTGAGGCGTGAGTACGAGCTGCTACGGCAGCGAAGTTGGTGATGTCATGCTTCCAAGAAAAGCCCTATACTCGTTAAGACACAAATGCCAGTACCCGAAACCGACACAGGTGGGGTGGTAGAGAATACCGAGGGGCGCGAGATAACTCTCTCTAAGGAACTCGGCAAAATGGCCCCGTAACTTCGGGAGAAGGGGTGCCAGCGAGAGCTGGTCGCAGTGAAGAGGCGCAAGCGACTGTTTACCAAAAACACAGGTCTCCGCTAAGTCGCAAGACGATGTATGGGGGCTGACACCTGCCCAGTGCCGGAAGGTTAAGGAAGCTGGTTAGCTTTTAGTGAAGCTGGCGACTGAAGCCCCGGTGAACGGCGGCCGTAACTATAACGGTCCTAAGGTAGCGAAATTCCTTGTCGGGTAAGTTCCGACCCGCACGAAAGGTGTAACGATTTGCGCGCTGTCTCGGAGAGAGGCTCGGCGAAATAGAATTGTCTGTGAAGATGCGGACTACATACACCCGGACAGAAAGACCCTATGAAGCTTTACTGTAGTTTGATATTGTGCTCGGGCTCTGAATGCGCAGAATAGGTGGGAGACGTTGAAATAGTGCTTGTGGGTACTATTGAGTCATCGGTGAGATACCACTCTTTTAGAGCTAGGGTTCTAACGCTTACCCGTTATCCGGGAAGCGGACAGTATCTGATGGGCAGTTTGACTGGGGCGGTCGCCTCCTAAAAGGTAACGGAGGCGCACAAAGGTTCCCTCAGGCTGGTTGGAAATCAGTCGTTGAGTGCAAAAGCAGAAGGGAGCTTGACTGTGAGACCTACAAGTCGAACAGGGACGAAAGTCGGTTTTAGTGATCCGACGGTTCTGCGTGGAAGGGCCGTCGCTCAACGGATAAAAGTTACTCTAGGGATAACAGGCTGATCTCCCCCAAGAGTTCACATCGACGGGGAGGTTTGGCACCTCGATGTCGGCTCATCGCAACCTGGGGCTGAAGTCGGTCCCAAGGGTTGGGCTGTTCGCCCATTAAAGCGGTACGCGAGCTGGGTTCAGAACGTCGTGAGACAGTTCGGTCCATATCCGGTGTATGCGCAGGAATATTGAGAGGATTTCTCCCTAGTACGAGAGGACCGGGAGGAACGCACCTCTGGTGTGCCAGTTATCGTGCCAACGGTAAACGCTGGGTAGCCATGTGCGGAGTGGATAACCGCTGAAAGCATCTAAGTGGGAAGCCCACCTCAAGATGAGTATTGCCATGGCTTAAGCCAGTAAGGTCACGGGAAGAACACCCGTTGATAGGCTCTACGTGGAAGCTTGGTAACAAGTGCAGCGGAGGAGTACTAATAGACCGAGGGCTTGACCAAATAAACTTAATTTATTGTTTTTAATCTATATAATTTTCTATGCAGTTCTCAAGGTTCACACTATCCTGGTGTTCATGGCGGTGTGGAACCACTCCGATCCATCTCGAACTCGGTTGTGAAACGCATCAGCGGCGAAAATATTTAGGGGGTAGCCCCTTGAGAAAATAGCTCAATGCCAGGTAAAAATATTTAAAAGGGTTTACTCTTCTTGAGTAAGCCCTTTTTTATTTTTGGCATTTAGGACACCAATGAGTACTTCTTCCAGTAATTTTTTGCCTTTTAATTAAATTTCCACATTTACGACATTCTTTACCAGTTCTCCTGTAGACTTTTGTTTGTAAACCAAAATTCCCATTTTCTCCTTCTAAGTCTCTAAAATCGCTAAATGTCGTCCCTCCAGAACCTATACTTTTTTTTAATATAGTTACAATTGATTCTTTGAGCTTAATTAACTCATTCTTATTTATTGTTCGAGCTTCCCTAAAAGGTAAAATGCCAGCTGCGTATAAACTTTCATCAGCATATATATTTCCTATACCTGCCACTATTGTTTGATCTAATAAAATAGCTTTTATAGATTTTGTTCTTTTTGAAATAACTCTCTTTAGGTATTTTGTATCAAAGTCTTTAGAAAATGGTTCTGGTCCTAATGAACCTAATCCTTTGATTACTTTATTGGGCAATAAACCTTGCTTAATCCACCACATCTGGCCAAAACTTCTTACGTCAATATATCTAAGCTCATTATTATTTTTATCGAAAAATCTTATTCTTGTGTGTTTACAGGGCTGATCAGAGTTATTAATAAATTTGAAATATCCAGTCATTCTTAAATGAACTACAAGAAATCCATTATGTTTTAATGTTATTTTTTCATTAAATTGAATATTCTCATTTTGAACTTCTTTTAATTGAGCTATTAAATATTTTCCTCTTCTATCCCATTTATCAATAAGTGAGTTCCGTAGTCCCTTAATGAATTCTTCTTTGTTTGTTGGGAAGGCAACAGTTGAATCCCTACAAACTTCTACTTTTTTAATAATAAACTTATTAAGTTTCTTTTCTAAACCTCTGCGAACAGTTTCTACTTCAGGTAATTCAGGCAATTATTTAAGCTTTCTCTAATTCACTTTCGGCGAAATTATTTGTATTTGCTCCACCATCAGTTCCGCTTATCCCAGCGTAATTTACTTTTTCGAATCTGACTACACAGTTATATTTAATACCTGAGGTATCAACAGAAGCAACTTTACCTATTTCATTGTACCAATATGATTCTGGTCTTTTAACTCTTACGAGATCTCCTCTTGAAATTGCCATTTCTATTAATTTAACTTTTTGTAGAATAACCCATCATTAATATTCTTAGACAAATTATTCACACATATTAATTAAAAGTTTAAACAAAAATCATTTATTAAATTTTTTTCGAATTCTTCTTTTGCAGGCTTACTTCCCATCCATTTTCTGCCAGGTATTCTTACATCTAATTCATTTGTATCACAATTTATTGAGAGAATCAGTTTTTTATTTTCTTGATTTAGTACATTTAATATTTTTCTACCTTTGTTTGTTTCATAAGATTTGCTTTGAATAACTATCGGACCATAAATATTTTTTTCTGATTCAAGTAAGTCATTACTTTTTTCATTGTTAGTTATTTGATAGTTATCTGAACTTATCGGTTCTTTTTTGCTTAATAAAAGCTTTTGCCCAACTTCTATAGAATCTGGATTCTTGAGATTATTAATCTCAATTAAGTACCCTATGTTTAACTTATATTTGTTTGAAATTTCAGTAATACTTTCACCTATTTGAACTATGTGATAATTATTTTTTAAATTTGAATTTTTTTTAGAATTTTCAGAGGATTCTGAGATAATCAGATTTTGTCCAACATAGATATAGTTTTCATCCTTTAAATTATTCAATTTAATAATTAAAGACTTATTCACTGAATAGAATTTTGAAATATTTGATAATGTATCTCCAATTTTAACTATATGAATTTTTCTTATTTCATTTTTATTTTTATTAATTGATTCTTTTTTAGAGATATTTTCGATTTTATTATTTCCTAAATTATTCTTTTCTTCGGACTTTATCAATGAGTGATTAAGAAAATTAATGAGGATTGCAATTACTAAAAATACTAATTTCATTAACTTTACCTTTTATTTAAAGATAATCTCTTAATTCAAAATCGCTAGGGTATTTGAAAAAAAATTTAAGTAATTTAAATCTTAAATATAAACTTTAAAAATTTCTTAATTTTTTCGTAGGGAGGGTACCGCAGATTTAAATCAAATAAAAAACCTTTGAAAGTAATAGATTTTTGATTTGAAAAATTTCGAAACCCTTCTTCTCCATGAAATTTACCAATACCACTTTGCCCAACGCCCCCAAACGGTAAATTTGGAATAAGGACTGGCAACATCACATCATTTATACAAATTGTTCCAGAGCTGGTTACTTTTGAAATATGATTATGGATTTTTTTATTGCCTCCAAATAAGTAGATTGCTAAGGGTTTTGATGTTTGACTAATCTGTTTTAAAGCTGATTCCTTATCATTAATTCCAACTACAGGAAGTAGTGAACTGAATAATTCTTTCTGCAAAATATCTGTTTCATTTAATTTAGTTCTCAAAATTGTAGGAGATATTTTTAACTTTTTTTTACTAAAAGTCCCGCCAAATAAAATTCTTTTTTCTTCTTTATATAGTTTTAGAATTTCTAAAGTTGATGTAAATTGTTTTTTCTCCAATTTTGATAGGTTTTCGGAAATAATTGGATTATCTCCGTAAAAACTTACTATGTATTTCTTTAATTTTTCTATAAAAATATTTTCAATTTCTTTATCTACAAAGATATGATTCGGAGCCATGCAGGATTGACCAGAATTAAAAAATTTACCCCAAACAATTCTTTTTGCCGCCACTTCTAAATTTGCATTCTTGAAAACAACTACAGGATTTGTTCCGCTTAACTCAAGAGTTAATGGAGTTAAGTTTTTTGAAGCTAATTTCATTATAGATTTTCCAGTTTCAGTACTTCCTGTAAAAAAAATGTGGTCAAAATTTTGTTCAATTAATTTTATGGATTGTTTATTATCACCCTCCACTGTCATTAGTACATCTTTACGGAAATATTTGGAAGTAAGCTTTTTAATAAGTTTTGAGGTCGCAGGACATTTTTCTGATGGTTTTATAACTGCAGTATTTCCTGCTGAGAAAATATTTACCAATGGCTTTAAAATATAAAGTAATGGATAATTATAAGGACCAAGAATTAAGACACACCCAAGAGGTTCATAAATAACTTTGGAAGATGAAGGAAAAAGATAAAAAGGGGTCTCAATCTTTTTTGGTCGCATCCAAGAATTGAGTTTCTTTTTTATAAGTGAAATTTCTTCTTTCACTAAAAGGATTTCTGAAAGCCCTTCAATTTCAGATTTGCCGAGATCAACAAAAAGTGATTTAATTATCTCTTTTTTATTTTCAACCAAAAGTTTAGAAATTATATTGATATGATGGATCCGCCATTTTATATCTTCAGTTTTACCAGTGAGAACTGTATTTTTTAATTTATAGATGTCTTCTAAATGAAATTTATCAGAAATTTTCATTTTTTACCCTTTAATAGTATTAAATATATCAGAGGATAAATTCTAAATAATTAAGGTTTTTAGGCAGTTGAACCAAAGCGAATGATTTATAAGAAATAATCAAATTAATTAATATTGTCTTAAAAAAATCAAATTTTTCTTGGTTAGTATATTTTTATGAGGGAAAAATTTTCAATTAGATTGATATCTATAAACGAAATAATTGAAGTCACGAACTGGGCAAGGTTAGAAGGATTCTCTCCTGGAATGGATGACATATCAATTTATAGAAATACAGATAAACAAGGGGTATGGGTAGCTTGTCTCGACAACAATCCTATAGGTTCTATTGCGTGTATAAAATATAATTCCTCGTATGGTTTTATAGGTTTATTTATCGTTAAAAAAGAATATCGGAATAATGGATATGGAGTGAGATTATGGAAACATGCCCTCGAATATTTAAAAAATGTTGATTGTATTGGTCTTGAGGCTGCCCCAGATAGATTGAATGATTACACGAAGTGGGGGTTTAGAAAATCTTCTATTACAAATCGATGGAAATTAAATGGGTCTCAAGATTTGCCATTGAGAAATTTCTATAAAGATCAATTTCATTCTTTTAAAGTTGTCCCGGGTAATAAAATTTCCTCTGAAGCGGTCTTAATTTATGATGATCAAAGAGAACCTAGTCCCAGGCCACATTTTCTAAATGACTGGTTGAAAAATTCTCATGGTAATGTAAGTGCAATTGTCGATAATAATGGTATGTGCCATGGATTTGGCAGGATAAGACCTTGTGTATTGGAGGATAATAAGCAAGGCTGGAGAATCGGACCTCTTTTAGCGGATACTCCACCACTTGCTGAACTATTAATAAGGGAGTTAATTGGTGATTTAGATGCCCAAATCTTACTAGATTGCTCTAATTTGAATCCTTATGCAAATTATCTTTTATCAAGTTTGGGATTTGAGGAAATATCAAAAACTTACAGAATGTATAAAGGGATTCAACCTCCCTGCCCAATGAATCAAGTATACGGACTTGCCTGCTTGGAACTGGGGTGATTCCCCTTAAAGCGGCATTTTGCCTTTTGTTTCTGCAATACTGAAGGAAGTTTGTTTGATTATCCATAAGCTTAACTTGCAGAAGGTTTCAAAATTTTTTCTACAATATCCGCGTTGATTATAGTGATCTCTCCATTATCAATATTGGTAACTTGAAACAAGGTCCATGAATTTGGATTTCTAGCTCCTCCAATACAGTCGATAACTTGACCAACCCAATAATCTTTATTCTTTTCATTAATATTTTCGCAATCCTCTTTTTTAATTGCGACATAATCACCAGGCCTAACGAAAAGAAACTCAGGAGTTGCTGAGCTCATAAAAAATAGCTTATAGTATATACGTACTATAGTAAGTTATTGGCTTTGTTGCCGAACTTTGAGTTATTTAGCAAACTAGGGGTAATTCAAAAATAAAATGGAATCAACTGAAATTGCTATATTTTCAACATTATTGGGGTTAGTTTTAGCTTTAACTGACGCTTATATAGAAAGAAATATTCCTGGATAATACTTCCAATTAATTTCTTAAATCAAATAAGATTTAAGCTGGTCTAATATGTCGACACGGTTGGAAACTAATTTAGTAAAAACTAAATATATCAACCCTCCCATTGCGATTCTTCCATTAATTTTCTCTAATTGCTTTAGCTTTCTCAAAAAATTACTATGCAGTTAAACAAAATTTAAAGGTTATAGAAAATAAAAATGTATTGATTACTTCAAAATTAAAAAAAATTTTAAAAATTTATAGAAAATACTATTTCAAACACGAATTAAATTTAAAGCCAAGCTTCTTTCATCTCAAGATAAAGTCTTTCACTCTCAGCAGAATTAATTTTGCTGTCTGAATAGGATTGTTGCTGTTGCTGTTGTTGCTGCTGAGTTGAGTTGGTATTTGAATTTTGGACTTCGCTCATTAGAAAGGCTTTTAATTTGTGTTTATTCTCTCATATTTAGAGCTTTTTTTGTCAACTTAAATTCTTAAATTTTATTTAAATTTTCTAAGGTTTTAATTTTCCTGTTTTGAGTGAATTTATTTTGCTACGGTAGTTTTGGTATATAGAAATTTAACTTCCCAATATACAATTCCTAGGAAGATAGCACTTGCAATAATAATTTCAGAAATTGCTAACATTTTATTTTTCAATACTAATTTAATTTTGGTATCAATTTACACAAAATGCAATAGGTACTAATTACATTTTAGATTTTTAAAAATCTTATTTAATAAAATAACGCGTCGAAATAATATAAAATTTTAAGTTAGATACATATTATTTCAGTGGGAAATTTCATAAATTCAACAACTCTTATACCTTTAATACCTTTAGTAACCTCTTTATTTATTCTTATTTTATTGGCAAGTTTTAACAGAACACTTAACAGGTTAACGAAACCAGTTACTGCACTGGTTGCATTATCTTTATTAAGTTCTGCTTTTATAAGCTTATTTGACTATTTTAAGAAAATAGAAGAAGAATTAGTTTTATCTGAATTTCTCAAATTTTTTGAAGAAAAAAATTTAGTTATGCATCTCAATTTAGTAAATGAAAAAATTATAATTTTTTTCTCATTAATAATGATATTAATTATTGGAATATCTTTTTATAAATTGCCTAGAAAAAAAGGTTATGTCTCATTAATGATTAGCCTAGGATTAATTTCTTCTTCGGTGATACTCTCAATATTGCTAATAGATTTTTCAGCACTAATCTAAACTGTTGTAAGCATTGACAAAGCTTCGTTAAGTTCTTGGACATGATTTAATTCATCTTGAGCAATTTCTTTTATTTTTTGATCATTTGGATTATCTAGTAAATATTTGGAATAAGTTTCAAATGCATGTTCTTCAATTTTTATGTTGACATCATAAGCATTAGCTGGAGAGAGGAAATAATAAAAAACCATGATCCAGTAATAGACAAGGACAAGGTGTCTCGCAAAAAATCTATCAATCCAGAACCTATCTCCTCCTCTTTTCTCCATTTCTTTAAGATGCTCAGTTTCGTTAATAGCTTGATAAAAATGTTCTTTCATTAAAATCATTGTTTTCTCATTTTTAATTCCTAGGGATTCTTTAAAATGAAGAACTGAAAGAAATGCAAAATAAGGTGATCTAGCGATAACTTCTAAAACCCAAAATCTTTGTAAAGATCTACCAGAGTATATGAAATCTAAGAAGTTAACTGTACTATTCAAAATCAAAGAATTTAATTTCTTCATAAATTTGCTTTTTCTTTAAGTATAATTACTCAGCCGCTCAAGGGCTATAATGTATTGAAGTAATTAACCAAAAATTAATATTTATATTCTAAAAATTGTTACTTCCATTGAAATATTTTTTTTTCATGCATTAATTGGATAGATAAAAATTTTATATGACAACTACTGAAAAAATTGCAAATGCCAAAAAGAGGATTGATGAATTAGAAAGACTTATAAAATTTTGGAATGATTCAGACCATCATGAGGCAAAAATAGTAAATTTTTCAAGTAAAATTGAAAATAAAGTTGCTTAGATTTGATCATTAATTCTATTTAAATTTATCTACTTAAAGTGATTTAATATTTTTGAGGTTTTGTATATTGTTTAATTTATAAATAGAGCAATTAAACCTATTTTCAAAAATGGCAAGGAAGAAATAATCTAAAAGAAAAATAAATATGAAAACCTTTTCAAAAAAATATTTAGTTCCGATTAAATTCGTACCATGGGTTTTTTGGGTATTTATATCTTTTATGAGTTTATATTTGTGTAAGATAGCCTGGGTAAATTGAATAATTTAATAATTGATTTAGCTTCTCCTTAGCCAACCAGGAGCACCGCCAAACCAATCAGATATATCATCTTCATTAGGGTTGAAATGATTTTCTTTATCTAGTCCATCTATCCCAAATGATTGTAAGAGGTTATCAATCCCCCCATCATTTTTTGTACCATTCCTTCTATAGCTGTTAGCTTTTTTCAGCCAAAGAGAAATTGTAGAATTATGGGTTGCAAATTTCTCAACAAATATCCTTTCTTCTAATGTAATTGATTTATCTTGAGCAATTCTTTTAATTATTCCTTGGATTTTTAGTCTTTTTGCATTACTAAGAAGCATTTTTTATCAATTCATTAATCTTTTTATAGGAAGGATTACTAAATATATCTTGTCAATGTTAATTTCAACAAATTGACTATTTTGAATGGGTTTTAAGCAAGAAAAGTCTTAAGACACTAAAAAAAGGGATCAATAAGTTACTTATGATACTTTTATTCATTTATTAAACTTATAATTCCTGCAAAATAGATAAAAAAATTCAATCCATTTTCAAAGACACTTTAAAATTAAGAAAAAGTCGATTCAATTGTTGCATAATAGTAAAAATGTACTATTATTAGTATATGTGTATTATTAAGACATGAAAGTGATTTCATCTTCTCCTTATGCCCCTTTTAATTCAAAAGAGTGGAATTTTCTAATAAGCAAAAACGTAAAGTTTGAAAATACTCCAATAAAGATTCAAAAAAAATTTTATAGAACTTCTACTCTAAAAAAGATTGAAAAAGATAAACTTTTGCAAGAGAAGATTGGATTGCACCAACAAATGCAACTTGTATTCGGCTAGGAAAATATTAACTAACAATCTTTTTATTGAATATTATTTTACGAGATCCAATTTTTTGTTAGATTAGGAGAAATACAAGAAGGAATTAATTTGGCTGTTGATCGAGAACTTTTAAAAGAAGTTACCCAAGAACTTTGGAATACCGTAAAAAAACTAAGACCTGAAATAGATCGGCAAACTCGACTTCAATTAGTTTTAAAGGCCTTATTAACTATTGGAGATTTACCAGATCAAATGCAAGCTGCCATGGTTGTAGGTGTTTGCGCAGAAATGGATAAAAGTGAAGTTGAAAATTTTGAAACTAATTCACAAACTAAAGACCCCAGCGGAGTTGATACTTCTACAGGGAGAAAAGTAGTTAGAAGAAGTTCAGCTAAATAAATCTTAAACGATCATCCTTTAATTTTCTTTGATTCATTTTTATTAAGTCTATTGAATAGGTAATATGAAATTACAAGTAAGAGAGGAACGAATATTGAATGTAAAGTCATCATTAATTCTGTTTGGCCCATTCCTATAAGATTTGACTCGTTTGGAAGTTGTTCTGACCAAGTGCCAACTAAATGCCAGGCTTGAGGAATTGATAAGAAAAACATATAAGAGCTATAAGTTAAGTTTATGTTCAGATAAAGATTATCATTATTGAACGTTTTTGCTTTCTTTATTCTTATTTCTTAACTAAGTATTTGTAGAGTTATAAAAAAGAACTTGATTCATAAATTTATTTTCTTAAGAAGAGTTTTAAATTCTTTTTTACCAATAATTTTTTCAGCTGCGTAAGCGCCACTTGCTGAAACAGCAGGAATTCCAATACCTGGAAATGTACTTGCACCGCAAGTAAATAAATTTTTCACTGGGGTTTTGCAGCCTGGGAAAAGACCTTTTGCTGCAGATAATGCAGGGCCGTAACTACCGCAAAAGGTATTGGTGAATTTTTGATGAGTGATTGGGGTTCCTAGCATCTTTAAATCAATCCTTTCATCTATATCAGGGATGAATTTTCGCACTGCATTAAGGAATATTGAGCATCTTTCTTCTTTCAAATTTCTATATTCTAATTCCTTTGGATTTAGGTTTTCCCAAATTTCCCAAGGTTCATTTGCGGGAGTATATCCATGAAGTACATGTTTTCCTTCAGGGGCCATACTTTTATCTAAAACAGATGGGATTGAAAATACAGCTATATTTCTTTCTGCGGTTATACCTTTTTCCCACTCATCAACATGTATCGCATGTATTGGCAAATTTTCAAGACCATCAGCTTCAAAACCTAAATGTATATGAAGGAAAGAATCACATTTATTAGGATTCAAAACTTTTGTATTCCATTTTTTTGAAATTTCATTTGGAATTAACTTTTTTAAATTCCAAACATCAGTATTCGTTACAACAGACTCACAACTATAAGTAGAACCATTATTAAGAGTTATACCTGTGGCTAAATTTTTATTGAAGTTAATTGTCTTTACTCTCGAAGAAAGAATTAATTCTCCTCCATTTTTTTTAAATCCATTAATTAAGGCTTTTACGATAGATTCACTACCTCCTTTGGGGTATTCAAGGTATGAATTTGGTTCAAACCATTCGTTAAATAAAGTAGCCATCGCAGCTGTATTTGTATCATGCATTGACATACCACTTATCAAAAAGCTCAATAAATCAACCCAATTTCTGAGAAAAGGATCCTCTAGATGATTATTTACTAAATTCCCAAAGCCTTTATTAATTTTTGATATCTGATTGATATTAGGTAAAAATTTTGAGGTTAAATTTATTACATCTAAGAAATTTATTGATTCGGGAGAAAATGAGAGTAAAGGTATTTCATTTATTATTTGGCTAAGAGGTTTTATTCCGGAAATAAATGATTCCCATTGTTTAAGAGATTTCTCACCTCTTAAAGCTTTAATTGTTTGTTTAAAAGGTTCTTCCCCCACATCAAGATTAAAATTGCCTTCTGGGACAATTACTTGCCAACCTTTGTATTGAAATAGTTCAACTTCTTCATCAAGTAATTTAAGAATCTGCCCTAGGGGATTAGTTGTCGGCCATTTACCTATTCCACTCCACAATGAAGGACCTGATTCAAAAGTGTAACCTTTTCTTTTGAAAGAGTGAGCTACGCCTCCCGGTTGGGTATGTGCTTCGCATATAAGTACTTTTTTGCCGGATAAAGCAAGGATTGAACCACAGCATAATCCTCCTATTCCACTACCAACTATTACAACATCGTATCTGTCCATTAAATATCTACTTTATTCTTCTCGTAAAACTTATGAGTTTTAGACAAATGTATTAGTTGAAGTTGTAATACTTAGAACAACCGCAAGGAAAAATATGTAAGGGACAGCTTTTAGAGGTATGTATCCTTGACTTTTAGAGATGAAGTCCATTGATTTAGTAACTTTATGTAAATATATTAACGAGATCTTGTTCCTTATGTGTGCCAAAAAAATTATTTTTTTGGAAATATTTTGAAACAAAGAAATCTTTTTGGAGAGATTTTTTAACTAAGAACATTTTTTATGAAGTTATCTTAGTATTTGATTTTTAGATTAAGATCTATTATGGAACACTTGCCTGATATTAATGAGATAAAACTATTAGAAAAAAATTCCCAAAAAAATGGTAGCGGAATTGTATACGAGGAGTTGTTAGGAATATGGAAGTTTAAGTATGTATGGGGAAAGGAGTCAGATGAAATCAAAAATATACCCAGTTCGATTCTCCAAGTATTGTCGGCAAGACTCGAATTGAAAAGTAAAAATAAAGAGGATCAAATAAATTATGAAATAAAAAATTCAATTAATTTCGGATTATTAAATATTACTTTTATAGGCAGCGCAGAATTAAAAGGGATTAGACCTCTATTGGCTTTCTATTTTGAAGAATTGAAAATTAGTATTAGTAGTTTTCCTATATTTAATAAGGAATTAAAAAAACCAAAAGATAAAAAAATGCCTTTTTTCTCACTTGTAGGAATTAGCACTAAAGATAATTGGTTATGTGCTCGAGGCAGGGGCGGAGGGCTTGCAATATGGGTTAAGTCTTAATTTAGTGGTATTCTCCTGGATGATCTACCTTTCTTACAGTAACTTTATCAACTTTTTGTCCATTAAATCTTAAGAGATCATCTCCTGAAAAGTCATAACCTAACCGTTGACCTATTAGGGCTACATCATCTGCTGTAGAGGATGTCGTAACCTGCTTTTTTAATTCTTCATCAGATTGCATCTTAATTAAAAATTTTCTTATTTCAGAAAAACTCATTACTAGAATTTGATTGATTGATGTTAAAGAAATTTATAAAATCTTTTTCTTAGCAAGAACAAGATAAATAGATAATCATTATACTATTTTTATGACTTACTTATTCCTCTATTTAGTTGGCATAATTCTAATATGGTGGATATATCGTGTCGGTTGGCTTGAGGCGCTCAAAACAGTAGTTAAAGTTATAGTTCCCTCAGCGCTTATTATTTTATTTAACATAAAAGCGGGAAGATTACTTTTTAAAAGTCCTGTTGTGGGTTTATTAAGCGTTTTGCCTACCTCTATTTTTATTTTTAGAGGTTCATTGCCTTTAGTTAGTTATATAAATAATTGGATTGAAAATAAAATAAATAAGTATGATGATTCGGAAGTTATAGATACTGATTCTGTGCCTTTAGATGATTAATTTAATCAAATCCAAGAAATAATTCTTTGTGTACAACAAGAACATCAAATAAAGTTGTTCCATACATAGGACTTAATGGGATCTTGTCTATATTCAATGCTTCTGCGCAAATTAAATGAGCATCCCATTTTGTATTGTGATCACTTATTTCAATTGACCACTCAATTACATTTTTGAAATGATCTGGCATTTCCGAACCGATTTTTCTGCAAATTTGACATAGAACTGACAAAAGAGGAGGTTTTGATGGCCTTTTTAAATCTTTAATAAGACTAGGTTGTGTAAAAACACTTGTATAGCGGATGTAGTCTATCAATTCATATTCTTCTTTAGTAAGAGCTGCTTTATCTAATGCTCTTTCAAATTCGTCTATGGGGGTTATGGGCCTATCCAAGATATTATTTTTTGCTGTTTTCTGAATCTATTATTTCTTGATCAATTTCATTAGTTTGATTGCTTTCAATAGATTTAGGAGATTCATCTTTATCTTCTTCGTTCATAACTTGGTCGATTTGATTTTGAAATTCATTCGACGCTTTTTTAAGGCTTTTCAAAGTTTTACCAAGCTGTTTTCCTAATTCTGGAAGCTTTTTTGGACCAAAAATTAGAAGAGCTAAGATAAGTATTACAGTAACTTCAGGCAAACCTACACCAAAAATATTCATAACTGATAACTATTTAACTAATTAGGAAATCTACTATTAAATATAGACAAATCATGTGAAAATTTCATTCTTGGAACAGCTTTTTTAATATTAAAAAATTTTGAAAAATATTATTGTTATTAATACTCCTTTAAAGAAAACTAACCAAAGTAATTGATAATCACTCAATTTGAATTTTTTTTGGTACCAATTTATAAGAGTTTTATGTTTATCTATTAATTTTCTCATTTTCATCAAGATTATTTATTACTATCACTTATTTTATCTTAATTTCTTTTATTATTATTTTATAGAAATCCTAGATTCTCATCAAATTAGATTATTCTGTTAAATTTTAATCTTTTTCTAAATAAAATTTTTTTTAAATTATTGAAACTATTCGCTAAATATCTACTATCTTAAAAAAAATGAAATACTTATTTGTTGTTTTTTACCTATTTTTTCTAATTTATCCAGCTGAAGCCGTTACCACAAAAATGTTTAAAGTATTGGATACTTGTGCAAGATATCGACTCGGTGAGATTAATGCAAATGAGGCTATAGAAAAACTAAAATTAAAATTAACGAATTCTTCCACTAGTCAGCCAAAGGACCTAGTAAAAAAATATTGCTCAGTATTTACTCCAAATGAAAAAATTGAATTTTAATCTTAGCAATACATATTTAATTATTCTTTTTTGAATAACCTTTAGCTTTGTTTCGTATTTCTTTAACTTTTTTAAAATTAGTTATTTTTAAGTTAAAAATAACTCCCAAAAAAAGAATAAGAAATAAAAAAATATAAATTATTAGTTCCATATTATTTAATTAATAAATTCACCATAGTTAAATTCACCCTAGTTAATTTAAATAATTTTTTAGTATCTTTTAAAACAAAAAAACTGACTTTAATATCAGTTATTTATTTTAAGGCCACAGAAAAAACATATTAACCTCTAGTATGGAACTTTATAAGAATTATTGTGCAGATTGGAGATAAAATTCCAGAATTTTCCTTACTGGATCAAAATGGAGTTAAAAGATCAAATAAGGGTTTAAAAAATCCCCTTGTTTTGTTTTTTTATCCAAAAGATGATACGCCGGGTTGTACTATAGAAGTCTGCGGATTTAGAGATAAATATGACTTATTTAAAGTGTTAGGTGCAGAAGTTTGGGGAGTAAGTAATGGAAGTACTTCAAGTCATTTGGCATTTGCTAATAAAAATAAATTACAGTATCCATTACTTTGTGATACTAATGACTCTCTTAGGAAAACTTTTAAAGTTCCTAAAGTATTAGGTTTTATGGATGGTAGGGTAACTTACGTAATTGATCGCAAAGGGACAGTTAGACATATTTTTAGAGATTTATTGAATGGTCCTGAACACATTAAAGAGGCTATTAGAGTACTCAAGGAAATTCAAAATCAATAAATTATTATTTAAAGAATTTTAGATTAATAAGTTTTGTTTTATTATAGTTTCAGCTTTTTTTTAATATATGAAGAATATGGGAATGCAGGCTGTTGATCTTGCTATTCAAAATGGAGTGGATCTTGACGGTACTCCAATCCCTCAAAAAATGCTAGATCTATACAATAGAATTATGGACGAGGAGAATAAAAGACAAAGGAGTGGTGTTAAAAAATCAATGAGAAATAGATGCGTCAAAACGGGTTCTAAGCATTTTGATAAAGAAACATTGAATCAATTATTAATAGACTCGGGATGGGAAGGTCTCAAAGAAAAGGAAATTTTATTTTTTTACAGCTAAAAAAAGTTTTAATTATTTTAAAAATCATATAAGGTAATTTTTACTTAAATTAAAAAACGAGGACTAATTAAATATTTTTTAGATCTAATTTGTTGAATTATTTAAACCATCCTTTTTTGTTAGAGGACATTATTTTTTCTTTTTCAGCTTTTGTTTTATTAGTTGCTTTTTTGAAAGCCAAGTTGGCTTCTATAACTGTAAATATAGATATGAAAAAAAGACCAGAAATTCCAATTATTTGTTCATTTTGAGAAGGTTCTGAATCTCCTTGTAAAAAAATACCTAAAGCGAACCATGCAGTACTAGCAGATATGGTAAAAAAATAGGGTTTCCATCTTCTTTGATATAAGTAACCCGAGCCTAAACCAGGTAGAAAATTTAAAAAAGATGCTACCCACCCTTTTGAAGATGCGAGTATTTCATCTCTGGAGGGATAAGACATTTATGTTAGGTATTTATTAAATGTGAATTTATATAAGCAAAAGATATTGCTGCACAAATTACCCAACTAAAGGGTAAGAACATTCTTATTTTTTCTTTATTGTTATTCATCTTTTTATTATGGAAAATATTTGTAAAATCTGTGGATTTAATAGATACCTCAAAACTAGAAGAATTAAAAAAGACGGTTTTTAACCGTCTTTGAAAAAAGTAATTTATCTAAAAATAAATTATTTATTTTTTGAGGCTGAGAGTAATTTAAGTTCTTTCTTTACTTCTTTTTCTCTCTCTTCAAGATGTTTTAGTTGAGCTTTAAAAGCATCTTCAAGTCTTACTTTTTGTGTTGTAATTTCATCAAGCTCTTCTTGATGTTGGTTTTTCTTTAACTCCTTCATTTCACTATCAGAAATAACATATACAGGGCGATATGAAGGTGTTTCAAAAAGAAGATCAAACATTGAATACATAAGTGACCTTTGAATTAGTACAAATTCAATATCTGATAATTCTTTGGAATATGAAAGGATAAATACCGAAGATATTGATACGGCAAATACACCGAATTTCGGTTTACCTAACATAACCGCCCAGTATTTACCGATCTAATTTTAAGGTATGTTTAAAGTATTAAAGAGATGATTCTAAAAATTTAAATTAAAAAGAACTAAAAATGGATTTAAAAATTACTAAAACATTAGTAATCCCATCCAACGAAATTAAGTGGCGATTTTCCAGATCCTCCGGTCCTGGAGGGCAAAATGTAAATAAAATTGAAAGCAGAGTAGAGATTATTTTTGATTTAGAAGATTCCAACGTATTAAATGATTTTCAGAAAGAAATTCTTAAAAGAAACTTGAAAAACAAATTAGTAAATAATAGCTTGCGTTTAGCGGTTCAAGAACACAGAAATCAATTATTAAATAGGCAGCTAGCTTTAATGAAATTTAGTTCAATCATAAAAAATGCTTTAAATAAACCATTTAAATTAAGAAAATCTACACAACCTACTAAAGCATCACAAAAGAAAAGAGTTGAGGCTAAGAAAAAACGCGGCGAATTGAAAAAAAGTAGACAAAAAGAAAAAATATATCAAATATGAATAAACTAAATAAATATTTTCCTCGCAGATTGGAATCAAAGTATGTGATAAATTTAATTTTATTTTGGTTTATTGAATTCAACTAATGATTTCTGGTTAATTGACTCTAATTTTGTAGGGGTGATGCGTTTCTACAAAGATAGAGATTATTCTGATAAATCTATTGATTATATGTTTATTGAAGAAGGAATTATTATGGGAATTCATGGAGAAAATCCTCCATTAATGAAAACTAGAAAAAAAATTGTTGTTGAAGAAGCGCGATTATTATGGCAAAAATTGTTAAATGAAGGTTGGCAAAAAACTAATAAAAAATGGTGAGGAAATTCTAAAAAAACTTTTTTTAATGTCAGAAAATAAATGAACCTTTAGGGTATAGCCTAGAAATTTTTTCCTGTTGCAAATATTTCTTTTTTTTGACGTCATTTTCATATCTTCTCAACATCATTAGATAGTTTGTAACTCCAAAAATCATTAAAAACACAATAAATCTTATTCCTGCATCAATGTTCATATGAATATTAAGCTTTATTTTAATTTGCCAATTACTAATCAAAAATCAATCGGTATTTATATCTAATTAAAACGTCTAGTAAAAATCTTTTTTGATTGTAGGGTATAAAAAATACATAATAAAAGTAATATTAAAATTGCACTAAAGCTTCCGATTGGGTTTGGAATATTTTGAGTAAAAGGCCCTGCTAAAAAAGAAGGTGTATTTTCTTTGAATTCTATTAATCCGTTATTTAATAAAAACCAAATACCTACTAGTCCTCCATGAATTCCTATGCAATTCCATAAAGAACCTTTATCTCTAATTTTTACTAATGATAGAAATATCCCAAGTAAAATAAATCCCAATCGTAATCCTACTATGTTCCAAAAGATCTCATTTGATAAATTATGAACGAAGCTAAAAATTATAGCTTGTAAAGCTATTGATATTTTTGTACCATATTCAAATTTTAATTCTTCTAGTAACCAGCCTCTAAAAATTATTTCTTCTGCGAATCCAACACCTAATCCCAGTACAATAGAATTTAACAATATTATTGGCGAGAATTCACCTATCCAAGAAATATAATTTTTTTGAAATAGTGGTACCAGAATTAGAATTATTAAAACTAAAGCAAACAAAATTCCTTGAGAAAAATTGAAAAAGTTTTTTAAGAATTTGTCTTTTGTTATCCCAAGAATTATCCAAGCACTTGATTTATTTCGTTTGATATAAAACCAATATGGGAGTAAAAAGATAAAAAGTAAGAAAGTAATAATAGTACCAATTAAGGATAAATTATCTTTTTCAAAATTAAACAATATAAGTGGCTGAGATAAAGCCCAGCCAATTCCATAAAGAATAGGAATAAAAAATATAGTGGATAAAAATCTTGGTCTTAAAAGAAAAAAACTTCTAATTAGTATCATTACATTTTTCATTTTAGTTTGAATATTAATTAACCCCAGCCTTTGCTTTTTATTATTCTAACTAATTGTTCAAAAAGTTTTAGCTTTTTCTTTTTACTATAATTTATATTTTTTGAAAGATTAGATAAATCTTTATAAAATTGCCGAGTTATTTTGTCTTCTTTCTCACTAGGCCATAGTAAGTCTGAGCCCTCTTCATATTCTTCTTTATATCTTTCTTTATTCAAATTTTTTTATATCTTAATAATTTTAATTTTACTTATTGCAAATGCTTAAAAGTGGTGTTTATTAAATTTGTATATTTATTTAAAATTTATGCTAATTAATCTTTCAACTTTAGTTTTTACATTATTATCTCCATTGATTATTTTTGCAGTAATAGTATCGGTTTACTTATTTCATTAGTAAGTTTTTACAAATAAACTTAATTAATTTAAGGGTGTATTATGCCTACTTTTTCTAATGCAAATGATAAAACTGCAATTACAGCCATTAGTGTTAAGATCTTGTTCTTTTTGATGAAATCCATAATGCATATTAATAATCTATTTATTAAATTCTTATATAAAATAAGAAATAATTAAAATTATTATAACAATTACAATGGAACCCATATATTTAGGAGATTTAGTTCCCTCAATAGCTTCTTATAAAAAGATAATTGAAAAATATGATAAAGGTATAAAAGAAGGGGAATTTTACGAAGAACCTATTGGAGGAGATTTTAATTACCCTGATTGGTAAATATGCTTACTACAAAAATAACTTTTGCCTTGGCAGATTGGATTAGAGAGTGGCGTAAGTGCCGGGATAAGAATCCTTCTATTGATGACTGTGTAAAATTTGTTCAGTGGAAATTAGAAGATAATCAACTTTCTGATAGTGATAAAAGAATAATTGAATCTATTTTGCTCTATGAATCTGAATAACTAAGAGATCATAGACTTTATTATTTATATTTATCTATAAAAAACAAAGGATCATTAAAATCCTCTTACAAATTAAGAAAAAAGTAAATCAGCATATTTACGGATTTACTGAAAATATAAAAAGGAGTAATTTATAACTGTTGAGTTCGGAGGCAATCTAAATGATTGATAGTCCGCCTGAAATTTAGCAAATTCCAAAATATAGGAAGCGTATTCCTGAGAATGGGATTATTCGAAAATTAAAGTTCAATCAATTAGTCTGATAAGACTTCGCTTTATAATTACTAGCGACAATAGGGACTAAAATTATCGAGAGAAATCCCCGAATTCACGTATTCTAGGTTTATGAGTAAATAGACTTTAAAATATGTAATTTTATATCCTGTTAGAAGGAAATCAAATATCAAAAAGGACTGTACAAGCAGTCCTTTTTTTGTTTAACAAATTTCTTTTAAACTAGACTTCTTTTTGGATAATATGGATTTATTAAGTGTTTAAAAATATTTCACAATGAAAGATCAAGTCTTGTTTCCTAAAATTGAAGTTCGTGAAAAGGGTTTTTTACAAGTAAGTGATATTCATACGATTTATTGGGAAAGATCTGGCAATCCAAACGGTAAAAAAATACTAGTTATTCATGGAGGCCCAGGAGGAGGAAGTCAACCAAGATATAGAAGATACTTTGATCCATATAAATTTGATATTATACAATTTGATCAAAGGGGTTGCGGTGCTTCAACTCCTTTCTCCGAATTAAAAGAAAATACGACTAATCATTTAGTTGATGATATTGAGAAACTAAGGATTCTATTAAAAATAGATAGTTGGCATTTGTTTGGTGGATCTTGGGGCTCAACACTTTCACTTATATATGCAATTAAAAATCCCTCAAGAGTTACGAGCTTAACTTTGAGAGGAATATTTTTATGTAGAAAGTTTGAATTATTGTGGTTCTATCAATATGGTGCAAGTGAGATATTCCCTGATGAATTTGAAGAATATATTTCTGTAATACCAAAAGAAGAAAGAAATGATTTAATAAGTTCTTTTTATAAATATCTAACATCTTCAGATGCAAATCTTAGATCAAAAGCAGCAGCAGCTTGGACAAAATGGGAACTCTCAACGAGTCATTTAATAAATAAAAAATTTGATTTTGATAAGTCTCAAGTTAATTCTTTTTCAGATGCCTTTGCAAGGATCGAATGTCATTATTTTATTAATAATATTTTCTTAGAAGATGATTTTATTTTGAAAAATATAAGAGCAATAGAATCGATTCCAACAAAAATAATTCAAGGGAGGTATGACGTTGTATGTCCTGTTAGGAGTGCTTGGGATCTAAATAAGAAATTAAAGAATTCTGAATTAATTATTGTTAATGATGCTGGTCATTCAATGAGTGAAAAAGGTATTACTATCGAATTAATAAAAGCTGTAAAAAGAATTCAAAATCTCTAAAAGAGAGAATATTCCTTTAAAAATTAAAGGCCATTTTCTTCAATATTTTGTGCAATACTCCTAAGAAGTTCGACGATATCAGAATCTTCGCATTGAGTATCTTCTTTAAGCAAAATGCACTCGTCTCTAATACTTACATTGGTACTCCACCATATACCTGAACTATTGGTATCGTCCCATTCAAATCTTTCAGACATAATTAATAAATTCTAATAAATACATTAAAGCTTGCATTACTTCATTGTGGATTTATATATTCAATTTCAAAATTTAAAAACCTTAACTATTCAATAAAAAGAATCTGGAAATTTCTGACAATAGAATTTAGAAATTTAATTTCAGTTCGTATTGTATTTCCTTTTCTTTAGAAACAATTTGTTTATTACTTATATTTTTTCTAAGCCTTTTTCTAGAACCATGTTTTAAATAAATTTCTTTTGAGATATCCCAATATCCATCTTTTTTAGTGATTTCGTTAATTTTCTTCTTTGCAGTTTTAGTGCTATTTGGGATGTCAATTATTGGTCTTATGTAATTAATTTGTTCATACTCTTCTTTATTAAATCTAGATAATAGCCATGGTTCATGAATGAAATTAAGTGATATATCCTTTAATTCTGGTATCCATTTTTTTATAAATTTTCCTTGAGGATCATGATCTTTTCCCTGCTTAATAGGATTATAAATTCTATTGGTATTGATAGATGTAGTTCCAGATTGCATTTGGCATTGGTTCCAATGTATTCCAGGCTCATAATCTACAAATTTATTTGCTAATTCTGAACCTGAATCTTGCCATGGTAGCCATAAATTATAGCTAGCAAAAGACATTAACATAGCTCTCATCCTGAAGTTAATCCATCCATTGAAATTTAATGAGCGCATACATGCATCTATAAAAGGAAAGCCTGTATTACCTGAACTCCATGAAAAAAGTAATTCATTATTTTTTTCTCTAATGTTTTTAAAAAAAGGATGGAATTCCCTAAACTCTAGTTCTGGTTCACTTTCAAGTTTCTGAATAAAATGACAATGCCAAGTTAATCTACTTTTTAACATCCTAGAATTATTGTTTTTTGATATATTTGCTTTATTAAATATTTCTTTTAATGAAATGCATCCCCAACAAATATATGGGGATAGTCTTGAACAACTATCAAATGATTTTTCTGGGCTAGAAATATCTTTTGAATAAGAATCTAATTTTTTACTAAAGAAGTATTGCATTCTCTCTAAACCTCTCTTTCTTCCACCTTGCATTCTTCCTGGACAAGTTTCTTTTTTAAAGGGAAAAATTCCGTCTGAGGGTATTTCTCCAACATCAAAGTTAATAGAATTAATTCTTAATGGAGCCTTAAAAAAGTTTTTTTCGGCATTTTTTTGCCACTTTTTAGACCAATTATTCCTATCTAAATTTCCTCTAAAAACTGAAAATTGTAGAAATTCCTTCCAAATAATATTTTTGCTTAAAGCCCATTCTCTTACTTTTTGATCTCTTTTATAAGTAAGCCAATCTCCGGTTTCTTGATGGCTATATATACCTTTGATTTTAAATTTTGAACTAATTTCATCAAATATATTAATAACATTCCCAGTCCTAATAATTAATGGTTGTCCAATCTTAGCAAGTGCATTTCTTAAATCTATTAAACTTTCTTTGCAAAATTGCCATTGTCTATCTGAATGAGTATTTTGGCTCCAAATATCTAACTCAATAATGTAAATAGGTAAAATATCATTATCTTTTAAAGCCTCACAGAGAGCTTCGTTATCAAAAATTCTTAAATCTTTCTTAAACCATAAGATATTTATTTCTTTCATAATTTTTTCTTTTAATCCTAGAAAAATAAGATTAAGTTTGTAGGTAAAAAATATTAAAAATTTTAGAATAACTAAAAATCAAAAAAATGAAAATAACAAAAAAACTTTGGGAGGATAATTATGAGATTGCTTTACTAAGTTTAAATACAAAATTTGTTCAAGGTTTAAAGAATGGAAGTCTCCCTAAAAAAGTATTTCAAGAATATTTAGCTCAAGATTATTTCTTTTTAGAGACTTTTGCTAAGGCTTATGGTCTTGCTGTTTCCAAATCAAAAGATAAGTACTCAATAAGGAAGTTAAGTGAACTGTTAATGGGCGTTTCAGAAGAGTTAATACTTCATGAAACGTATGCAAAAGAATGGGATATTGATTTGTCTAATAACTATATAAAAAAAGCCACTAAAAATTATACAGATTTTCTTGATGATACTTCCAAAAGACTTAGCTCCGTTGAAATAATGTTTGCTATGACTCCATGTATGCGACTTTATTCTTGGATAGGAAAAAGTTTGTATGAAGAGGATTTTGATATTAAATATAAAGAATGGATAATTACTTATTCTGATGAGAGCTTTGAAAAGCTAGCAGCTTCACTTGAAAATCTTATTGAGACTAATAAAGAAATATATGACATTAATCAGGCCAAATATTTATACAGGAGAGCTATGGAATTGGAGTTAGACTTTTTTAATGCATATTCAGATTTCTGATTTAAATTAAAATTTATTTATAGTACTTTCAAAAACGAGTTAATAAATTATGTATTCTAAAATTGCACTTTCAATAGGCGGTAGTGACTCCGGGGGTGGAGCAGGCATACAGGCTGACTTGAGAACTTTCATGGCCCTTAAAGTACATGGATGTTCTGTTATTACATGTATTACCGCACAAAATAGTATAGAGGTTACATGCGTTGAACCAGTAGAGAAGAATACTTTATTGAATCAGTTAGATACTTTATTTGCTGATTTTGGTATTGATGCCTTAAAAACTGGAATGTTATTAAATGAAAGAATAATTAATGATACTGCTTCAAAATTAAATACATACAAAATAACCAAAATTATTGACCCAGTAATGGTTACAAGAACTGGTTCTAAATTACTTGAAGATTCTGCTATTAATGCTTATAAAAAACTCTTATTACCAATTGCTGATTTGGTAACTCCAAATATTTATGAAGCAAATCTACTTTCTGGTTTAGAAATAAGGAGTAAAGAAGATATCGAAAATTCAGCAAGAAAAATTATTGGTCTTGGAGCTAAAGCGGTACTTATAAAAGGAGGCGGTTTAAAAAATATGAAAGGGAAGGATTTTTTCCTTGACTTAAATGGTAGAAAAGAGTGGCTCTTTAATAATTTTATAAATACAAAAAATACCCACGGTAGCGGCTGTACTTTGAGTGCTGCTATTTGTGGTTACAGGGCTTTAGGTTTTGATCTATTTGATTCCATACAAAAAGCGAAATTATTTGTTGAGAAATCTTTAGACAATTCTTATAAAATAGGCTCGGGCCCTGGTCCCTTAGGCCATCATTAATTATTTATAGCAGTGGAGTTAGAACCACCATTTCCTGTAGGGCTTTTTTAAAAATAAGATTTCTTCAGTCTCCCATCCTCCCTCCAACCACTCAAGATGCTCAAGTAATAAAGACTCACTTTCCCTTTTGCTTAATTGCCCAATTCTATTAGCAATACCATCAAACCTTACTTTCATCAATTCCTCAATCTTGATGTTGTTCATAGGTTAAATAATAAATTTTTTCTACTCTTACTTGTATAGATTTCCTTGTCAACAATTTAATTTTATTTGTTTACTAGCAGTTCTTAAATATGTATTAAATACAACTTTTTGAAATAGATAGTAATTAAGACTTATTCACATAGATTTAATAAAAGACTAATTTATATAAAAAATACTTTAACTATGAATAAAGAAGAAACAGCAAAGCAAAAAACTATTTTAAATGTAGGCTATTGTGAAACGACCTCTGAATGGCTCAATAGAATCATTACTGAACTGGCAGATGAAAATAAAAATTTTGTAGATTTGTCAGTTATTTGTGCTTAATTTTTTGAAAATATATTTTATTTTGATTTGTTTTCAGGTTTCTAAATAATATTGAGATTAACTTTTAAGATATTTTTGTGAAGTGAATCCTGAACAACAAAATTCAAGAATAATAAAACAATTTAATTTATCTCCTCATCCTGAGGGTGGATGGTTTAGAGAGATAGTAAGGAGTAAGAGTTCTCTAATAAGGGAAGATGGCCAAAGTAGAAACTTTATTACGGGAATTTATTATCTTTTGGAGAGAGATGCAAAAAGTGCTTTGCACAGAGTAAAAAATGCAGATGAAATTTGGGTTTATCTAAGGGGCGATCCTCTGAATTTATGGTGCTTAGATAATGATAATAGGTTAATAAGAAATTTAATTTTAGATTCCAATAATCCAGTAGAAATGATTCCATCTGGATATTGGCAAGCTGCAAAAAGTACAGGCGAATTTACTTTGGTGAGTTGTTGTGTTGGCCCAGGCTTTGATTTTAGAGATTTTGAATTGCTCAGAAATACAAATCATACTTCTAGGTTAGATAAAGCAATTAATGATCTTATTTGAGATATTTTTTCGTTTATATTTTTGAAATTATCCTTTAGATTGATAGGGCTACTCCATCAATCTATATTCAATGAATCAAAATTCTGTCAAAACAATTGGTATTAATGATGAACCAAGAAAAGATTCACACTTAGTATATGTAAATCAGGCTGATGGATTAAAAGGCATCCTCAATAGGGATTTTGATGAATGGTCTAATTTTGATAGTTGGGAAAGTATTTCAGTTCAGCAATGGATTTTTTCTAGCGCTTTGGAGGTTTTCAGAGGTAAGAAAATTGATATTAAATGCGATTGTTGTGCAAATAACGATTTAATCCCAAATGATTTTGAGAGTATTAAAAAAGAAAAATGCTTTGGTAAAAAAAGTGCTTATATGATTGAAAAAGTTGTAGATGAAATTGTAATAGCTAAGGCACGAAGAGAAAGTGATGGAACATATTCTGCCTAAGATTCATAACTATCTATTGAGTATAAATCTTTTACTTACCAGTGAAAATTTTCAGAAGACCCAATTGTTAAATTGCTTGTTGAAATCTTATGAAACTTATCGTGTACGGAATCACTGAACTCCTTTTCATTTAAATAATCCAAAAGATCTAAAGGGTCGATATTTTCATCGAACCATGCATCATATTCAATATGGTTAGGTTCGGCAAAATAACTCATACCTGATTAGTAGCTACCAAAAAAGATATAAACGGTACATCCTATACCAAACAAAGATTCTTTTTCTATTGATGAGTTCATAATTTATAAAGGATGGAAAAATCTAAATTTAAAGATAATTTAAATGCATTTTGAATTATGGATTTTAGATTGAAATTACATTTATGTTTTTTATTTATGGCTTATTATCACGTACATGGACTTATTCCAGACGGAATTTCTCAGTCCGAAGGTTACAAAATGTTTGAGCAGTATATTGCTTCTGGTGCACCTATGGATAATTTTGATGGATTTGAATTGGTAAGTAGATTCCATGCCCCCGAAACAGGAGAGGTTTTTGTTACTTTCAAGGCTGAAAACCATTTAGCCATATCTCAACATTTTGGAGTATGGAGAGCAAAGTTTGGTCTTGATTGGAATATTACTGCTGTTTTAAATGATGATGAGGTTATCCAAAGAAATAAACAAGTTGCTGATGCCGTTGCCTCAATGGGATAGTACGATTTGTTGACAGTCGATCTAGAATAAGGAGCAAATAGCTCCTTTTTTATGTCTCTTGAAACTACTGTTTTTACATTTAAAATAAGCGTCCCTTTTGACGAATGGGCTGCAGTTTATGACAGCCAGGAAAACATACAAATGAATAAAGAACGTGGAATTATTTGCTTATATAAGGGTGTAAAGAAAGATGATCCAACCAGTGTAATTCTTATTGAACAGGGTGAAGAAGGCAAATCAATAGCTATGTTCAAAGATCCAGCAGTAAAACCATTAATTGAGAGTGCAGGTCATATTTATGATTCAACCGTTATTTCCAGTTACTTTTAAATTATTTTTTCTAAAATAGTTTATACTTAATTTTTTCTTTATACTGTTTCTTATTTCTTATAAATTTACTGATGCAAACGCCCAAGAGAAGGGATCAAAAATGCTTAAGGATTGGTATGACAAAGGAGGGCCACAAAATAGACCGGATGGTTACGACGTTCAATCTTGGATTTTCTTACCTCAAAATGGCAATGGGTACTCTGTGGTAGATGCTGATTCTTTAGAAACTATTTGGCGACAGTGGCAACCTTGGAGAGAATTATTGGAATTTGCTATTGAACCATGTGCAGATTTAGATCAAACAGTAGCTCTATATAGTTGATTAAATGCTCACTAATGGCAGCATTCTATTTATAGAAATATTTAGCTTTACGTTGGAATTACAGAAGAGTAAATGAATATTTGCTCGCAGCGGCAGAGTTTAATTTTTAATATTGGAACAAAGTAAATTTTTTTGATTTGAATAAAAAAGTTAAAAAAGAATTATTTAACGGATTAGCTGATTGGATCATTGATAAAGAGCCAAATTACCCCTCATTTGGAGAATGTAAATTATGGATTAAGAAACAAAATTCTCAATATGTAATTTCTAAAAATGATGAGAAAGAAATTTTAATGTTTCTGACCTATCTACCTATGAGCCAAAAAATGAATAGTGTTTTATATGCCAAGTACCTTGAGCAAATACATTCTAAGTAAATGAAAGAGTGTGATTTATGCAATAAGCTAGATTTAATCCATTACAGGGTGAGATCTATAAAATATAAAAGTTGGATATTTTGCTGTAAACAGTGTTGGCAAAATGTTTCAAAAGAAAGAAAATATTCTTATGGAGGAACAAGAAAATCAAAAATTAAGAGTAAATAAATCATGGCTAAATCTCATTGGTTGATTAATCCAAATAGAACAGAAGTCAAAAGATTTATAAGAAACCATAAGAGTATTGATGGAGTATTCGAGTATATGTTCGTAGATACTGGAAAAATAGTTGGCATGTTTGGTGAAGAGCCACCAATAATGACAACTACAGTTTCTGTAGATATAGAGTTAGCACGAGAAATTTATGAAAGATTAATTTCTCAGGGATGGTTTAAAACTGAGGAAGTTTGGCCAAAAGCAAAAAGTTAATTTTTTATCTAGAACTTTTTGATTAAATTATTAATAAGAATCTGAGTGCAAGCGGTAACCACAGACATAGAAGAAGCATTAGTAAAAGAGCAATTGCATTAATATTTGGAATGTAATGCTCTTTTAAAATTTGTGTTTTCATAATTTATCTTGCCTTTTTAAGTTTGATCTCTCTTCTGATAAGCAATGCTATGACTACAACACACATGTTCATTAGAAATACGTCTAATGGCATTTAATAAAAAAAGTCTCTACTTAATTAATAGCAATATAATTGATCTGCGAATCAAGAAGTGAAAATTATATTGAGATTTTATCAAGTATCAATATATCTTGAGCTTTGATTGTATCTCTTTTATCTTCATCTTCGGGATCTTTATAAGATTCAACTTCAGGTTGAATTTTTTTATTATAAACTCCTTTAATATAGTCAATTTCTTTTCTCTCTTTATTCAAGATTGAGAAAGGTGATCTTTTTAAGTTCATAAAAATCTCCTAATAAATAAGTTTTGATTAGCTCCAATTTTTATCAGCTTCAAGAAAGCTATCTAATGTTTGCTGATTTCTAATTTCTTCTTCAAGAAGTTCTTCTTTTGATCGTTCTTCAATCTCAGATTTATGTTCTTCTTTTAGTGTGGATTCGGTAGACATTTGCTCATGACGACTACAATTATGTTCTAACTAGTCAGACCGGCCATTTGAAAAATAAATATGTACGGCTTGAGGTACTTTTATGTACGGATAAAGGATCAACAATTGAATTTGAATATGGTTAAATAAACAGGAATTGGAATAAGTGAATAATACAAAAATACTTCTTGCGGACCGTTATTTCATTTGGCAATATTAGTAACCGACTCCAAAATTGGCACATCAACATAAGATGTTTCCATTAATGGCCAGATAGAACTGAAGGAATAAAAGTCAGGGATTTTCTAATATTTTTCTTTCGGTTCAGCTGTTAAAAAGCTCCTACACACATACTGATAGACAATGAAAATTATTAAGAGACTCAGGACGCTGCCAGGCGATTCTCTGAGTGTTATACGTCGCACTCCGCCACTTGTTTTTGCGATGGCCGTCTTATCTCTTGGGGGATTTATAGGCGCCTCCACGGTCCTTGTGAGAGGGTTCAGAACGGTTGAGAATACTATCACTGTTACAGGTGCTAGTACAGAGAGTTTTGAGAGTGATATTGCAAAATGGTCAGTACAGGTAAAGACCTCAGGTAAAACCCAGATTGACTCTTTTACCAAGCATAAGCAGTCCATTAATAAGACAATGGAATTTCTCAAAGCCAATGGAATTGAGGACAGTGTAAAGCAGGAAGTTTATCTTGGCCCTGCGAGTATCAGTGAATATAAAACCAGGAATCCAAAGACCAATGAAATCATTAGAACTGAATGGATTACTTATCAGAATATTGAGATTGAAAGTAGGGATGTTTATAACATCCAGAAGACTCATAGTCAGATAACAGAATTGCTTGGGAAAGGAGTAAGGGTGAAACCAAGCCGTCCTGAATTCACCTATTCAAAGCTTGCTGATAAAAGAGTAGATATGCTTGCCAAGGCTGCGAAGGATGCACGAATCAGAGCTGAAGCTATCGCTCTAGAGGCAGGCTCTGAAGTAGGTGGTTTAAAGAGAGTGAATACTGGAGTTTTTCAGATAACTGTTCCTAATTCCACTAAGGTAAGCAGCTGGGGTTCTTATGACACTTCTACTATCAAGAAAGACATCACTGCGGTTATGGGAGTAACTTTCGCTGTTAAGAAATAACTTAGAGAGTCTTCTTTTTGCCTTTAAAAATCATCAGCAAAGGCAGGCCAATAAGCATCAGACTCCCATCAATTAACAAAAAAGTATTTAGATTCATTTATCCATTCCTTCGGGGGTATCCCAATTAAGGGGTATCCCTTTTTTTACTGGTTCTTTTTTCATATCATCCATCTCTTTCCTGATTTTGTTGTAGTAGGCCAACTCTTCAGGATCATCAGAACCAAGGCCATAATTCATGGTCGCGGCAAGATAAATTCTATGCATCCGGTATGATGATAGTGACATTAATGAAGACGATCTTTATTAAATATATCTGAATTTAAGGTAAAATGCTGATCCTTGAGATCCCAGTAATTGCAGTGTTTTATCCAACCCCACCATTAAACACGGGGAGAAGGGGTAATAAGACAAGAAATTGAGTGGGGACTACTTACTGGATGTGTGTACATCATCATTGTAAGTACTGAAAATAAACCACTCTCAACTACAACTAAACTACTTATATCTGATACGTGGGTATGTGTGTAAACACATAATGCACGTACTGTATATAGGTACCTATAGGGTGATGGGGATATCATTGAAAACCTTTTTTGTTCTCTTTTCGACTGCATCTGCCCATGATTGGGCCAGATCCTTGGAAAGAAAAGTTCTGGACCTTGGACCGACATAATTCTTCCTTCTGATAAGGACCTGCCAGCCGCTGCCGCTTCTTCTGATTGTTGCCATTTTGGTGTCATCGTTTGTGTGATGCACCTCCAGATATCTGCCTTTAAAACAGAAAAGTGGACCCGAAAACGGACGTCCACTTCTGAATAATTTCTTTGTGCGATAGTGGTAATCTCACTGATACCAAGCTATCCCGCGAGTGCCCTCGTCGGGACTTGAACCCGAGACCTCTCCCTTACCAAGGGAGTGCTCTACCGCTGAGCTACAAGGGCAATTTAAAAGTGGGCCGGGTTGGATTTGAACCAACGTAGGCAGAGCCAGCGGATTTACAGTCCGCCCCCTTTAACCACTCGGGCACCGACCCCCACTATTTGAACTTATCAGTTAATGGACACTTTTTGTGAAAATGTTTTGGTTTTTTTGTTTCTTTCTAGATAGCATTTGTAAAGAAAAGGTTTAATTGATGATGAATATCTTATTGATAAATGGGCCAAATCTAAATCTTTTGGGTATTAGAGAACCTGAAATATATGGTCAAAGAACATTGAGTGATATTGAACAAGACTTAATGCAGGCTGCGAAAAATAAAGGAACTAAACTTGTTTGTTTTCAAAGTAATCATGAAGGAGAAATAGTTGATAAGATTCAGGATTCTGTAAAAAGTATCCAAGGCATTCTTATAAATGCAGGTGCTTTTACACATACCTCGATTGCAATTCGAGATGCTTTAATTGGATCAAAAATTCCATTTGTTGAGTTACACATATCAAATATTTTCAGTAGAGAAGACTTTCGCAAAGAATCTTTTCTTACAGATAAAGCTATAGGAATAATTAGTGGATTCGGTATATCCAGTTATAACTTGGCTCTTGATGGAATAATTGAATATTTAAGTAATAAAGATTAAATGCTAGTTGATTTTAAAAGACCTTCTTCCCATATTAAATATTTAGCATCCTTAACATCTGATAAATGGATTGATTTGGCATTGTCAAATCCAATAGATATTCTTATCGATCATGCTCATTGTGAAAGAAAAGCAGCAGGAGTAGCAATTCAATTGATGTTTAGGTATCCGTCAGAACCAAATCTGGCCGAAGTTTTAAGTCCAATTGCGAGGGAGGAATTAGAGCATTTTGAAAAAATACTTTATTTTTTAAAGGATCTTGGACATTCTCTTAAGGCATTAAAACCACCTCCATATGGTGCTGAATTGTCTAGGAATATAAGAAAGGAAGAACCTAATAGGATGCTCGATAGTTTTTTAATTGCAGGATTGATTGAAGCAAGAAGTCATGAAAGATTAGGTTTGCTAGCGCTGAATTCTGAAAACAAATCTTTTAAAGTCCTTTATGAGTCATTGCTTGAGAGTGAAGCCAGACACTTTGGGATTTATTGGAAACTTGCACAAACTAAATTCTCAAAAACTCAAACTTTTAAAAGGTTAGAGGAATTGTCAATGATTGAGTCAGAAATACTTTCTGAGACTTACCTTCTGCCAAGAGTTCATAGTTAGAAAAATTAAATTTAGAATGTTAAATAGAAATTTTTTGAGAGTATTTAAAGAACATAAAAGTGATTTGCCATCATTAACTATTGTTGGGGTTGGTCCAGGAGATCCATCACTTTTAACTATTGCGGCTGTAGATGCAATCAAAAAAGCAAAAGTTATCTTTTTCCCAGTTTCAGATGATAATAAAAAGAGTTTTGCTGCAGAAATAGTCAAAAAATATACCAAATTTAAAAAAAATATACCTATTATTTTTCCAATGGCTAGGAAGGATTTTAATCCTGATGAAATATGGTCTAATGCTGTAGAGAAAATTGTGAAATTTGTACAAAATGGCGAATCAGTCGTTTTACTTTGTCTTGGAGATACTTCGCTATTCGCAAGCTCTTCAAATATTTTGAGAATAATAAAAAATACTTATCCCAAAATCATAACCAAAACTATACCTGGTATTTCCTCTATTTCGGCGGCGGCAGCTTTAAATAATTTCGATTTAGTTAAAAAAGGAGAGACCTTGATAATCAAAGAATGCCCCTCTTCAAATTCAGAATTATTATCTCTAATCAGTAAAAGTAAGAGAAATAATACAGTCTTGGCAATTATGAAAGTTGGGAAAAGATGGAATTTTGTAAGGGAAGTTTTAAAAAAAGAGGATATCATCAATACATCATTAATAGCTTTAAGTGTTGGGATGCCTGATCAAATTATTCAATATGCATCCCAATACAAAAAGGAATCTATGCCTTATTTTTCCTTGATTTTGATAAGGTTAGATTAATGTATAAGAAAGAAAAATTAGTTGAAAATCAATTTACATGGCCAATATGTAAGGATTTATTATTTCTTGTTCTTGAAGATAAGGTTAGTGACGTATTTGTTTGTGAATTAGTTTGGGAGAGACTTTTTTATACTAGAGAAACAACCTTAAACAATTGGGTTTCTAGTGCATTAACTCCTACTTACTGGTCAGAAAAATTTGAAAAAGCTCCTCAAATCATTTCAGAACGACCAGCCTCAGTACATTTGACTCGATCAATTCCAAAAGACCATAAACAGGGATTGAAAAATTTTCTTAATTTTAAAGGTTATAAGATTAATGAACTCTATCCAAGAAGAACTAGAAGAGCGACGGCAGTAAATTGGTTGATTTATTGGGCGATTAAAAATGATTGTATTTCAAAAGATAATGGATTAATTCCACGTCCTAGTTCACCACCTTTTAATCCAGTTAAAGGACATTTTGGCGATCCAGAAATTAAATAAGTTTTTTTGTATAAGGTAAATGATTCTATTAAAGGTATAGTTGTTATGGATACTACTTTCTTTGGAGAGAAGAATTGATTCTTCCTACAATAGCAATTATCGGAAGACCGAACGTTGGGAAATCTACCTTAGTTAATCGTCTTTGCCAAAGTAATGATGCAATAGTATTTGATAAACCTGGTGTTACAAGAGATAGAACTTATCAAAATGCTTCTTGGGGAGGTAAGGAATTTCAAATAGTTGATACTGGAGGTTTAGTTTTTGATGATGATAGTGAATTTCTTCCAGAGATAAGGACACAAGTTTTCTTGGCTCTAGAAGAGGCCTCACTAGCGTTACTGGTGGTAGATGGAAATCAAGGCGTTACTGATGGTGATTTATCAATAGCAAAATGGTTAAGAAACTCAAGCTGTAAAACAATTGTTGCTGTTAACAAATGCGAATCGACTACTCTAGGCATATCATTAGCTTCAGAGTTCTGGAAATTAGGATTGGGGGAACCTAACCCTGTTTCGGCTATTCATGGTTCAGGTACTGGAGATCTTTTGGATCTCGTTATTGGCGAACTCCCTGAAAATAACATCCAGGATGATGAAGAAAAGATAATGATGTCAATTATTGGTAGGCCTAATGTTGGTAAATCTAGTTTGTTAAATTCAATCTGTGGAGAAAAAAGAGCAATAGTTAGTGATATTAGTGGTACGACAACTGATTCAATAGATACGCTTATTAAAAAAGGTGATAATCATTGGAAAATTATTGATACTGCAGGGATTAGAAGAAAGAAAAATGTTAAATATGGTACTGAATTCTTTGGTATTAATAGGGCTTTTAAATCTATAGATAGAAGTGATGTTTGTGTGTTAGTTATAGATGCGGTTGACGGAGTAACTGATCAAGACCAGAAGCTGGCTGGGCGCATAGAAGAACAAGGCAGAGCATGCATAATTGTTGTTAATAAATGGGATCTTATAGAAAAAAATAGTTCAACAATCTATCAAGTAGAAAAAGAACTTAGATCTAAACTTTATTTTTTACACTGGTCAAAAATGATTTTTATATCTGCCCTAACTGGTCAAAGAGTTGATAATATTTTTGAGCATGCTCTTAATGCTGTAAATCAACATAGAAGAAGAGTTACAACATCTGTAGTTAATGAAGTACTTAAAGAGTCAATTAATTGGAAAAGTCCTCCAACGAAGAGAAGCGGCAAGCAAGGTAGGCTTTATTACGGTACTCAAGTAAAGAACAAACCTCCGACTTTTACTCTTTTTGTAAACGACCCTAAATTATTCGGAATTACTTATAGAAGATATATTGAAAAACAAATTAGAGTAAATTTAGGCTTTGAAGGAACACCCCTCATTTTACTTTGGAGAGGAAAACAGCAAAGAGCTTTAAATAAAGAAGTCGAAAGAGAAAATATAGAGTTAATTCAAAAAGATTAATGAATTTGCTAACCAAATTTTCTGTTGGTCAATACGTTCCTGGTAATAGAAGTTGGCTAAGAATTATAGATAGTAGATTAAAAATAATTATCGTAATGATATTTTTAATCACTCCAATTTGGGCAGGTCCAATATGGAGATTGAGTTTAGTTGGCTTTTTACTGTTAATTACTTTTTTCAGTTTATTGCCATCTAGAGTTTGGTGGCGATCATTATTTTTTCTCTCATGTTTGTCACTATTAATTGGTTGTATATCAATACTTGCCTCGTCTGATATTCAATCTCTTGATGGCTACTTAAGAAGTCCCAATGAGTTGCAAGTAGTACTGGAAAGCCAAAAAGAATGGAATATCTTGCAAATTCCTTCGCAGAAGATATGGTTTATTAATTTTGGTCCCTACAACTTATCAAGAAAAGCTTTTGAGTTAGGAATAAAAACCTCCACTTTGATATTTACCGTTATTCATAGTGTGAATTTGATGCTTTTAACTACATTGCAGGAAGACATTGTATGGGGATTAAGTTGGTTTATGTATCCATTAAGAAAGATTGGATTGCCAACTAGTAAGTGGCTTTTTCAGTTGTTAATTGCATTACGTTTTATTCCTCTAGTGCAGGAAGAACTTCAAAATATCATTAAATCAGTATCAGTTAGATCAATAAATTTTCGAAATTTAGGATTCAAGAAATCATTTAATATCTTATTGGTTTTCGTGGAAAGGTTATTTCAAAATATATTCTTAAGAATTGATCAAGGAGCAGAATCACTGCTTTCAAAGAAAAAAATTATTATTAAAACAAATAGATTCAAAACTCCCTATTCTTCAAATTCTCTTAATGTAATTGTTAATACATTGTCGATATGTTTTATTTGCATAGCAATTTTTCTTAGAAAACTGTATGGTGCATTATAAATAACACATTATTGAAGTTTGAGTTCCGAACGTTATTTAAACCATCCAACATTCGGTATGTTATACCAAGTATCTCCTGGAAGTGATGGGAGAGATATTTATGCGACTCTATATGCCCAAAAAATGTTTTTTTTGGTAGAAGTAAGACAGAGAGAAGTTTTTTTTGAAGTTATACCTTATTTAGATGCTCGAAATCAGGCTGAATTAAATCTTCAAAAAACCAGAAGAAAGGGATCTGAAGACCTATCTAAGTGGGAGCATTTATTTACACAAACTTTTTTATAAAAGGTGAACCCTTCAAATTATTTAGAAATAAAAAATAAAATTCCTATTAATGTAAATATCCTTGCTGTAAGTAAAGGATTCAAAAGTCAAGAAATCAAGACTATCCACAATATAGGTCAGAACGATTTTGGTGAGAGTAAGTTTCAAGAGGCTTTTGAGAAGCAATCAATCCTGAAAGACTATAAACAAATTAAATGGCACTTTATTGGGAGAATACAAAGTAATAAAATAAGAAAGATCGTACAAAATTTTCAATATATACATTCAGTAGATTCTTTTGAAAAATTACTAAAGGTTTCGAGTATTTCTTGTGAAGAAAAGAAAAACCCATTAGTTATGATTCAGGTTAAGTTTTGCGATGACCCTACTAAAGGAGGTTTTAATCCTGAGCTTTTATTATTGAAATGGAAAGAAATTAAAGAACTAAAAAATATCAAGTTGTCAGGTTTAATGACAATTAATCCTAAAGGGCTTAACTCCAAGGAAAATTTAGAATTATTTAAAAAATGTCGCTCACTAGCTGATTTGCTTCAACTCCCAGATTGTTCAATGGGAATGTCAGGGGATTGGGAGGAAGCTGTTGAAGCTGGATCAACTTGGTTAAGGTTAGGATCATTAATTTTTGGAGATAGATATTAATAAGTTATTTTTTATAAAAATCTTATCTATAAACTTGCAGTAAAGTAGAAGTAACGGTATTTAAGTATAGGTAGTTTTTTCATTTCAAAATGAATCTATTACTTAAGGTTTTTATACCTTAGTAATCAATTTCAAGAGGATTTAAAAGGTGTCACTTATTTCTAGATTAAAGGCAGTGGTAGCAGGGGATGAGTATCTCGATGATGATTTTGATGAGTTGGATTATGTATCAGAGGATGAATTAGATGATGTCAAGGATTTCAAACAAAATCAAAGAAACTCAAATGCTCTTGCAAACTCAAATCCATTCGATTTTATGAATAACAACAGATCATCTAAAGTTGTTGGAATGCCTGGGATTTCAAATTCATCCTCAGAAGTAAGCTTAATGGAACCAAGAAGTTTTGATGAGATGCCGCAAGCTATACAAGCTTTAAGAGAGAGAAAAACTGTGATTCTTAACTTGACTATGATGGATCCTGATCAGGCTCAAAGAGCAGTTGATTTTATTGCAGGGGGGACATATGCCATTGATGGACATCAAGAGAGAGTGGGTGAAAGTATTTTTCTTTTTGCTCCAAGTTGTGTAAATGTAACTAGTTCTTCACCAGAAGAGGCTTCTCCTTCCAATGTGCCCGTAAAAAATACATCACAATATGGCTCGTTAAATAACACTGCCCCTGAACCAGCATGGGGTAATACTAAATTAAGTGCTTATTCATGATTAATCCGTGACTGATAAAATTGCAATTATTGGTTTTGGAAATATTGCAAAAGCTATAATAACTCCTCTATTAGATAAAAAATTAATTCAGCCAAATAATGTTTATTGCTTAGTAAAATCAGAAAAAAGTTTAAAAAAAATTAAAGAAGATTATAAATATGATATAAACGTATATGAATCTAGTTCTCAAGACTCAAAAAAAGTTTGGGATTGTCAGGTTAAACTTCTATCGGTAAAACCGCAGCATTTTAAAGATATAGTTGAGGCAGATAATATAAGAACTAAGGACAATTTATTAGTTTCAATTCTTGCAGGAGTTTCAATTGAGAGACTTACTCAAAAATTTTCTAATCATAAAATTGCGAGAGTTGTTACTAATATCCCTATAACTGTTGGAAAGGGTCTAACAGGAATTGCTTGGGGTGAAAAAATAACAAAAGATGAGAAGCTAGTTACAAAAAATTTATTTGAAAATACCAGTAAAGTATATGAATTTACAGAAGAATATCTTGATATATTTTTAGCATTAACATCATCAGGACCTGCAATTATTGCTTTAATTATAGAAGCATTAAGTGATGGAGGTTTAAGTGGAGGATTACCAAAAATGCTTTCAGAGGAACTTGTAATGGAGATGATATTAGGAACTATCAGTTTAATAAAAGAAAAAAAACTGACTACTTCCGAACTTAAAAATTTAGTAACTTCTCCAGGAGGTACAACTATCTCTGCTTTAAGGGTTTTAGAAAGAAAAAGTATAAGGTCAGCATTAATTGAATCAATAGTTTCAGCTAGTAACCGAAGTAAAGAGTTTAGTTAGTTTTTGAAATTATCTTTTAATTCCATATAAACTTTCTCAAGTGAATTTATATTTTTAGTAATTGTATATCTCTCAAGTACTCGTTCTCTAGCTTTTTCCCCAAGATCTTTTGTAAATGAAGGATGTTCCACAAGAATTGGGATTACAGTTTTCAATTGTGTAGCAACATTATCAGTTGAAATAACTATTCCTGCTCCGTTATCTAAAACTTCACCATCAGCACCTGCATCTGTGGCAACACATGCAGTACCAGTAGACATTGCCTCTAAAAGTGACAATGACAAACCCTCTACTAAGCTTGGTAAGAAAAATACCTCTGCTATTTGCATTATTGCTACCCTAGTTTCTAAATCCAACTCTGCACCCCACCAAAGTAATTTCTCATTACTAAGGTTAGAAAAACTATTTTCAAGTATTGGCTTCATTGGGCCATCTCCAACAATAATTAATTTGCAATTGTTGTTTTTTGTATGGCGCCAAGAGCGCAAAAGTGCCTCGATGTTTTTCTCATTGGCAATCCTCCCCATATATAAAAAGATTCTTTCACATCCAAGTTTGTTTTTTACCAGATCATATTTTTTATTTTTTTCGAAAGAAGGTTTCCAAATATTTTCATCAACGCCGTTTGGAATAATTATTTGTTTTTCTTTGGGGACTCCTAATTTTTCAAGAACATTTTTTTGAGGTTCAGAAAAAATGATTATTTTGTCGAACTTTGCTAACGAGGGAGCATAAAGTTGATACGTTAATTGTTGAGTGCTTGCAGTTAAATTTCTATTTTTTGCATCAAATGGCGGGTGAAATGTTCCTACAAGTGGAACATTAATTTCATTACAAAGCTCTGGAAGTCTAAAGTCTAAAGGAGATAAAGTTAGGCTTGCATGTACTATGTCAGGTTTTAATCTTTCCAATGATAACCTTAACTCTTTTTCTGCTCTTGGCGAAGGTATTGTGTAAACTTGAGACTTAATTAAATATGGGAGACTTACATCAGGATCATTTGCAAGAAATAACGGGTTTTTTGAATCTGAACTAGAGGGATTGTCAAAATGAATAAAACTAACTTTATGTCCTCTGGCCTTCAATTCCTTAGTAGTTGTATCACCATAAGTTACATTTCCACAAAAAGGGGATTTTTTACCCAACCAGGCAACATGAACCACATTGATTGAATTAGCTATTTATTAAATTAACAGTCAGAGCACCCAAGATTATAATTTTAAAATTTATTCATAGTTTAGAAAATGTTAACTATATATTTCTCTCAACATTTTTAGTGAAGATAAATCTTTCTCTAGTTGAGTGGAGATCCAAGTCTCAATAATAAATAATATTTTAAGCCAGGTTTTTTTTGGTCCCAATAACTCACCATTAGATTTTATTGGTAATTCGGGGAAAAGAAGTCTCTGTAATAGAGCAACCTCAGATGCATTTATTTTTAGATTACTTTGAGGATCTTCCATGGATGAAAATCCTTCACTTGGCAAATAATAATAACTCCATTCCCAATTTCCTAAAGGCGGAATAATAGGTTCTCCAGTTTTACAGCAATGATGAATTGGTAAATTTATACCTCCGATAGCTAATAGATGGATTAAAGATTGAATACTCATTGAGAGCATTTTAATATCTTCTTCTTTAGATTCTTCATACAAAAAAATCCTATCTAAATGTGCAAGAACACAAGATAAATAGTTCTGTTGCTTGTCATTATTACCTACTAATAAAAAAGTTAATTCAGTTATTGCTTGTGCGGCTGCTAGACATTCAATATTTTTCCCTAGACCAGCATAGCTTTTTAATATTTTAATTTGACGTACAGATTTAAGATTTCTTTTCCCAAAAGTCTGCAGACTTAAATATGTTAATGGAGCAGCTGCGGCAAGACTACTTTTAGGACGCCTGGCACCAGGTACCGCTAATCGAACAATCCCTTGCTCATCAGTAAGAACAGTTATTAATCTATCATTCTCGCCTAGTGGAGAAGCTTTAATACAGAGACCTTCTAGTCTGCACTCACCAGAACCAGACATTCAAATAACCTTTACTTCTTGAAAAATCTCACAAAAATTAGAAGTTCCCACGCAACTAATTCCACTATCAAATAAATCAATAACTTGTGTCAGCTTTTTTATCCCACCTACAACTTTTATTTGATTTTGGGAGCCCGTTATTTTTAGTATTTCAGCTACATCATTTGATGTAATAGGAGGCCCAAAACCGTCTCCAACTTGAAAATTTTTTATTCCTAATTCCAAAGATATTTCTACCGTATTGTACAAAACTTCTTTTTGAAGTTTTGATTTATTTATGATTATTGAAACTGGTAATCCAGAAAGCTTCACTTTCTCAATTTCAGCAGCGAAAGTTTCTAAGTTTCTTTTGGATAAATTCATAAAGTTTGGGATATATTCAATCCCTGTTGCACCCTTATCTTTTGCAAAACAAACTAATTCTTCAATAAATGAAACTGGTAAATCTGCTAAAGGGTAAGAAATTAGTGCGTTTATATTAGCGCTGTAATTACCCAAAAGGTTTTTAAAATCAGCCACATAATTCAGTGAAGTAGAAATATTCTTGATATTGTATTTTTTTATTAAATCGCAATTCACCCGAAAATCTTCCCAGGTTAGATAGGGGTTAATAATAATCGCATGAATTTTCTTGTTTAATTCATAATCAATATTGGGCATTTAAAAGTTATTTAGATTGAATCAATCCATAACCTCCATGATTCCTTTTATATATAACTTGAAGTTGATTATTTTTCTGATTTCGAAAAACATAAAAATCATGATCAATCAGATCTAATTGTTTTCTTGCTTCTTCTGATGAAATTGGATTCATTTCAAAGTATTTATTTTTTATAGATGGCTCAGGCAGACTTGCTTCCATTCCTTCTTTAAGTGAAGCTTTATCTAAAAATCCTGATTCCATACTTTCAATTGGTAAAGACTCTTTATTTTTAAATTGATTGTTATGAATTGTTTTATTGTTTCTTTCTTTATATTTACGTAATTTTCTGCAAAGTTTATTTGAAACTAGATCGATGCTTGAATATAAATTTTCAGTTTTTTCCTCAGCTCTAATTACTGTACCATTTGCAAAAATAGTAACTTCTGCAGTTTGGAACGAGACTCTTGGGTTCCTTTCTATTGAAAGGTGTATGTCGGCTTCTTTAACGATATCTTTATAGTGATGAGTTGCTTTTTCTATCTTTGCCTCAGTATATTCTTTTAATGCTCCAGTGAGCTCAAGATTCTTTCCATGGATTAAAATTTTCATAACGAATCTAAAAATATTTTCTTACTTTCTAAATCTACTTAAATATGGTTAATAGAACAGCAATAATTAAACAACCTGATAAAATTTCTTTTTTCAATGATGTTTATAAATTACAAAAAGAATATCAAGAGGCATTGATTTTAGATAAATCTAATCCTGATTTTATTTGGATAGGTGAGCATCAACTCTGTTATACATTGGGAAGAGGATCTAATTACGATAATTTACTATTTTCTTTGAATGATGCTAAATATGATGTTTTTAAGATTGATAGAGGTGGTGAGGTCACATGTCATATGCCAGGACAATTAGTTACTTATTTGGTTTTAGATTTGAAAAATTTTAATAAAGATTTAAATTGGTACTTAAGAAAAATTGAAGAAATTATTATAAAAATCCTTGGAACTTTTAATATAGAATGTCATTCTAGAAAAGGGTTTACTGGTGTTTGGATAGAAAATAAGAAAATTGCATCAATTGGAATTGGGTGTAAAAGATGGATTACGATAAATGGATTTTCAATTAATATTGACTGCGATTTAGAAAACTTTAATAAAATTGTTCCTTGCGGAATAGAAAACTGTCTTATGGCAAATATGATTGATTACAACAAAAATTTAAATATTCAAGAAGTCAAGAGAATTGTTAAAAAAATCATTCAGGAAGAATTTAATTTTGATTTTGTATCAAAATAGAAATTAAAATTTCAAAATCAATTTAATATGAGTGATTTAGCATATTGGTCTTCAGTCAAACCTCTTTCTAAAAAAGATAAATTTACTAAAAATAGAGATTTTATTAAGAACCTTCATCATATAGATCAAATTTGGGAAAAATTGAAATTTAAATATGGTGATACTCTAGCTATTTGCGATTTAAGAGGTAAATACAAAGAAAAATTTTCTTATTCTGAGCTCGCTGATTTAATAACTAAAGTCTCTTTTTCTTTTGAAAATTATGGTTTAGTAAAGGGTGATGTAGTTACTGTAATATCTGAAAATTCTCCAAGGTGGCTAGTAGTAGATCAAGGCTTAATGCGTTTAGGAGCTATAAATGCTGTGAGAGGTATTAATTCTCCTTCAGTAGAATTGGACTATATTATTGAGCACTCTAATTCAGTAGGTCTAGTAGTTCAATCTAAGGAGATTTGGCTAAAGTTAAACAACAAAGAAGAATTAAAAAAAAGACTGAAATTTATAATCAATTTAGAAGATGAACAATTTGAAAGTTTAATAAGTTGGAGTAAATTTATAAGTTCAGTAGAAAAAGAAAATTCACTAAATAATAATCTTGAAAAATTTAATAGTGAAATTGATGACGTCGCTACTATTCTTTACACTTCTGGAACAACAGGAAAACCTAAAGGTGTCCCCTTGACTCATGCAAATTTTTTACATCAAATAATCAATTTAGCCTATATCGCTGATCCAGAACCGGGAACCTCTGTATTAAGCGTGTTGCCTATCTGGCATTCTTATGAGAGGAGTGCTGAATACTTCTTTTTTTCATGTGGTTGTTCTCAATACTATACAATTCCAAAATTTCTGAAAGATGATATCACACAAGTAAAACCTGTTGTCATGGCTACTGTACCAAGACTATGGGAGGCAATACATGATGGTTTTTTTCAGGCGTTGAAAAAAATGCCTTCCAAAAAGCAAAAACTTATTAAGTTTTTGATAAGTAATAGTTCAGTTTTCAAAAGAAATCTAAGAAAGATAAGAAATTTAGATATCAAACAAACAACTTTTAAATCAAAAATCCCCTTATTGTTTTCTGTTATTGGCCGATATTCTTTACATAAATTGTCCACTATTTTTTTATGGCCGAATATTCTTAGACAACTATGCGGAGAAAAACTGAAATTCCCTATTAACGGCGGAGGTGCCTTGCCAGAACATGTGGATCTTTTTTTTGAATCTTTAGGTGTAGATGTTTTGGTGGGATATGGCCTCACAGAAACTAGTCCAGTATTAACTTGTAGGAAAAGAGAATTAAATGTTAGAGGATCATCCGGTCAGCCTCTAGCATTTACTGAAATCAAAATAGTAAATGATGATAAGAAAAAGATTCTGAATTTCAGAGAAGTCGGGAAAATTCTTGTTAAGGGACCACAAGTAATGAATGGTTATCTTAATAATGAATTAGCTACAAAAGAAGTTTTATCCAAGGATGGTTGGTTTGATACTGGTGATTTAGGTTTCCTAATACCAAATGGTTCTCTTTTTATAACAGGAAGAGCCAAGGATACAATAGTGCTATCAAGTGGTGAAAATATAGAACCGAATCCGCTTGAGTCCGAAATCCTTAGTTCTGAATTTATTAATCAGATTCAACTAGTAGGACAAGATAAGAAATGTTTAACAGCCCTTGTCGTGCCTAATGTCGAATTGGTTAAAAACAAGTTTTTGGAAGAAGACCTTTCGAAATTAAACCTTAATAAGAATATTGGTACATTTTTCAAATCGCAAATTAATAATTTGCTTAAAAGTCGATTAGGAGCTAGATCAGAAGAACAAATATTAGATTGTTATTTTGTTGAGGCCTTTACTTTGGAAAATGGGTTGTTAACACAAACTCTTAAACAAAAAAGAAAAGAAATAGAAAAAAAATATTCATTACAAATAGAAAATATGTATGAAAACAGATTTACTAAGAAAATTTGAGTTGTTCTATATATATTAAAAAGGTAATTTAATTTTTTATGGAAACAAAAAACTCAATATCTATAAAGCGCTCAATAGCTATTAAAGCTGTAGTTACACCAACTTGGAAGGAAGATGCTGAAAAAGAATTAAGTAAAGCAATTTCAAACATTGACCAGCAATTATCTCAACTTGAGCAGGAGGGGCAGCAAATAGTAAATAATATTAGATCCCAGTCTGTTAATCCTTTAGATCCAAGAGTTCAAGAACAGGTTAGTCAGGTGCAACAACAAGTCGCAGCAAAACGAAATGAAATTGAAGAACAAAAAAGAAATCTACTTCAACAACTGAGTCAAGTTCGCGAATTAAAAATGGATGAAATTGTTGATCAAGGACAGGTTGATAGTTTCTGTGATGTCACTGTTGGCGACAATCTTATTGAAAAAATGCAAGTTTCGATAATTGTTAAAGATGGAGTTATTCAATCTATAGATAATAATTAAAAAGAAGATTTAGTATTTTTTATAAAAATAAGTAAATTTTAATTTCGAAAAGTCTTAAATTCTAATCGATCTAAATTATTACTTTCTTAAGTTTTAAGAGTTCCCACTGTGAACATGATTTCGTATAATTAAAACAAGAGTTTAAAGGGTTCTTAATTATAAAAACTTTAGGAAGTTTGGTAGAAATCCTTTGAAACTTATGCATTAACAATTTTCTTATGTCTCACGAAATATTCATGCCTGCCTTGAGTTCTACTATGACGGAGGGCAAGATTGTGGAATGGTTGAAAAATCCAGGAGATAAAGTTGAAAGAGGTGAATCTGTCTTAGTTGTTGAATCTGACAAGGCAGATATGGATGTTGAATCTTTTCAAGATGGATATCTTGCGGCTGTTTTAATGCCTGCCGGCAGCACTGCACCAGTAGGAGAGACTATTGGTCTTATTGTAGAAAATGAGGATGAGATAGCTTCTGTTCAAGAACAAAATAAAGGAAATCAACCCGAAGTTTCTAGCTCGGATCAACTTGAATTGGTAAGTAATAAAACTGAAGAAAAACCAGTCTTCCAAAGTGAAATTGTTGAAAAACAAGAAAAAGAAGTAGTATTAAAGAGTGGAAAGGCAGCCCCATCTTTTAATAGCGATCAAATTAATGCCGCTACAAATAATGTTTCTTCGAGGATAATTGCATCTCCAAGAGCTAAAAAACTAGCCTCTCAAATGGGTGTAGATTTAGCGAAAGTTCATGGCTCTGGTCCGCACGGAAGGATTCAAGCAGACGATATTTTAAAAGCTAATGGCCAACCTGTTTCCATACCATGGATAGGAGAAGGTGGTTCTCCTGCAAGTATTCCTGGTTCAAATTTGGGAGTTGAAAGTAAACCAGAAACTTCAGGAAATAGTTTTGGTAATCCTGGAGAAACAATTCAATTTAATACTCTCCAAAAAGCGGTAAATAAAAATATGGAATCTAGTTTAGATGTGCCATGTTTTAGGGTGGGATACTCCATCAAGACAGATAAATTAGATAATTTCTACAAAAAAGTAAAACAGAACGGAGTGACTATGACTGCTTTACTAGTAAAGGCAGTTGCAAAGACACTAAAGAAACATCCTCAAGTTAACTCAAGTTTTTCAGAAAATGGAATTTCTTATCCAGAAAATATAAATATTGCTGTTGCTGTTGCGATGGAAGATGGTGGACTAATAACTCCAGTTTTAAAAGAACCATGCAATACTGATTTATTTGAATTGTCTAGGGAATGGAAAGATCTGGTAAAAAGATCAAGATCAAAACAATTAGAACCTGATGAATACTCAACTGGAACCTTCACTTTATCTAACCTTGGGATGTTTGGAGTTGATAGATTTGACGCAATTCTTCCTCCGGGTACCGGTGCTATTTTAGCCATAGCATCATCGAAACCAACCGTTGTTGCTAATAGTGATGGTTCAATATCTGTTAAAAAAATAATGCAAGTAAATTTAACAGCTGATCATAGAGTTATCTATGGAGCTGATGGAGCTTCATTCTTAAAAGACTTGGCTTCCCTAATTGAATATGAGCCAGAGACTCTTGTCTCCTAAATTTAATTGATTTCTCAAATTAATAATGAGGAAAGAGATTATAAGCTTGAAGCTTATGATTATTTACTTGATCCTTCATTAATTGCTAGTAAACCTTCTGCAATTAGGCATGAATCAAGATTGATGATAGTTAGAAATAGTGTTTTAGAAGAAGACTGCTTAACTAATAAATTTACCAAGAATCTTTTAGATGAATTTAGAGAAGGTGATCTTGTAGTTGTAAACAATACTAAAGTTATGAAAGCTAGGTTAAAGGTTGAATTAGAAAATAAGACATTAGTCGAATTATTAGTTTTAGAAAGATCCCATGAATGTGTTTGGTTATGTTTGGCAAAGCCAGCGAAAAAGTTAAAAATAAGTAGAAAATTAAAATTAAAATCTCCTTTAGCTCAAGATATTAATTTGATTGTTGATGGGGTTGATGAAGAAACTGGAGGGAGATTTATTAAATTTCCGGAAAATATAACTTGTCTCAATTCAATGAATGAACTTCTTGATAAATACGGGGAAATCCCTCTTCCTCCTTATATAAAAAATTCCGAAGAAGAATCTTTTCATGAGAAAAGTTATCAAACTGAATATGCAACAAATCCGGGGGCAGTTGCTGCACCAACAGCTGGTTTACACTTAAGCAAAAGTCTTATTTCTAATCTAAAAAAAAAAGGCGTAATAATCTTACCGATAACTTTGCACGTGGGTTATGGAACATTCAAACCAATTGATCAAGAAGATTTAAGTAACTTAAAACTTCACAAAGAATGGGTAAGTGTTAATAAGGAAGTAGTGCAGGAAATAAAAAGAATAAAGAAAACAGATAGAAAAATAATTGCTATTGGTACAACTAGCGTAAGAGCTCTTGAAAGTTGTTATTCTCACGAAATTAATGACTTTATTCCCATAGCTAAATACGTAGATTTAGTAATTAAGCCAGGTTATAAATTTAAGGTAGTTGATGGATTATTAACTAATTTTCATCTCCCTAAAAGTTCATTATTACTTTTAGTAAGTGCAATGATTGGTAGAGAAAGATTATTAGAATTGTATAAGAAAGCCATAAAAGAAAAATTTAGATTCTTCTCTTATGGCGATGCTATGTATATTTCACCAGATTCACTACTGGAGAAAAAATTGATTTAGGCTTTGACTGGTTCTTGAATGATTCCGCTTGGAACTTCAGTAAACATAATTGATGATAAATACCTCTCTGCTAAATCAGGTAGAACAACTACTATTGTCTTCCCGGCATATTCATCTTGTTCAGCTAATCTAACAGCAGCCGCAGCCGCAGCCCCACAAGATATTCCTACTAATAGACCTTCCTCTTTAGCTAACCTAAGAGCCATCTCAATTGATTCGTCATTTGTTACTTGTTCGACCTTATCAACAATTGATAAGTCAAGGTTCTTAGGAATAAATCCTGCTCCAATTCCTTGGATTTTATGTGGTCCGGATTTAACCTCTTCTCCATTCATTGTCTGTGTAATAACAGGACTGTGTGATGGTTCTACAGCTACAGAAGTAATATTCTTGCCCTTCTCTTGCTTAATGTATCTTGAAACTCCTGTAATTGTGCCGCCAGTTCCAACGCCTGCAACTAGGACATCAATTTCACCATCGCAATCATCCCAGATTTCTGGTCCAGTAGTTTTGAAATGAATTTCAGGGTTTGCTGGATTATCGAATTGACCTGGCATGAAATATTGAGAAGGATTACTTTCTGCAATTTCTTTAGCCTTAGCTATTGCTCCAGGCATACCTTTAGATGCCTCTGTTAAAACAATTTCAGCACCCAACACTGCCATAACCCTTCTTCTTTCAATTGACATAGATTCTGGCATTGTAAGGATCAGTTTATAACCTCTTGCTGAAGCAGTAAAAGCTAGAGCAATTCCTGTGTTTCCAGAAGTTGGCTCAACAATAGTTTTGTCTTTTGTAAGTTTCCCACTTTTCTCGGCATCCCAAATCATGTTTGCGCCGATCCTACATTTGACACTATAAGCCGGGTTTCTACCTTCAATTTTTGCAAGTACTGTAGCTTTCGCGTTTTTAGTAACTGATTTTAATTTTACTAATGGAGTGTTTCCAATAGCAAAACTGTTGTCCTCATAAATTTTTGCCATTTATATATTGAGAAAATATATATTAATACTAACTATTATTCAGAAAAAGAGTATATAAGTTTCTATACGGTAAATATTAGGAATTTAGAAATTATTTAGTGCTTCAGAAAAGGTTTTCCATAATTGATCTTGGTCTTCTAATCCAACTGATACTCTAATAAGGTGCGAGGGTATACCAAAACTTTCAGCCCAATCCAACTCGTCATAATGAGCTAGTAAAACATAAGGACAAACTAGAGTAAATTTTGTACCTAAACTAGGTCCTTTAGATACTTTTAGGGAATCATAAAATTTTTTAGCTTTGTTCAATCCTCCATTTAATTCAAACGATAATAAGCAGCCGTATCCCCCATTAGAAGTAAGTAAAGAATTAAAATTTGGACAATTTTCAGGATGGAAAATATTTTTAATCTCGCTATGAGTCTCTAATCTTTTTTTTAATTCTAAACATGCTTTATTTTGTTCAAAAACTCTTTGATTTACATCTCTACTAACTTTCTCTAGATAAACTATATCTCCATCGGAAAGTATTGGAATATTAATCTCGTTTAATGCATTTCTAAATTGATCAATCCATTTGCTTTTTGGATTTAGGATTAATGATCCGGCAAGAATATCTCCACTACCTGAAAAAATTTTTGTAAGTGAAGTAAAAACTATATCTGCATGTTCTATAGAATTTATATTTAAATTTGAACCAATTGTATCGTCAACAATTAACGGAATATTTAGCTTTTTTGCAATTTTTGAAATTTTTTTAATGTTTACACATTTGAGCATTGGATTACTTGGAAGTTCAATAATTAATGCTGATGGATTTATTCTTTTGATTTCTAATTCAATATCCGCGCAATTTTCTTCTGTAATTAACTTTGCTCCGTGAAAGATTTTCATTGGTAATTTAAGTACATCTACATATGGAAAACCAACTTGGAGTGTTGGTTTAGCTGGAAATAATTTATATATGATTTCTAATGATGTATGCAATGCAGACATTCCAGATGAAGTTAAGTGAATATCATTAGAGTCAATTTTTGTAGATTTAGAAATTCTATTTTTTATTCTTTGAGAACATTCATTTACGTAAGATTTTGGAGGTCTATCTTCAAGACCTAGTTCTATAGCGGCAGCTCTTGAAGATAGACCAAGACCAGTATGTTGCCAAAAATATTTTGCATAAATACTGCCCTCTTTTTCAGTTATTAAGAAAGCTAAATTATTTCTTTTTTCTATTAACGAGAATTGTTCAGAAGTATTTCTATCAATGTATTTTTTAGCTTTAAAAGCTATTCTTTCATTCGGATATGGCCAGATACTTTTATTGTTGTAGTAATTTTCCTGGTTTACTTTTTCGCATAATCTTTTCACTATGGGGTTTAGCCCGAATCGTGGGTAAATGGACTTCAATAAATTCATGCATTCTTGATCTTTTTCCTCGTAATTTATTACATCATTCCAAGTTGGTAATGCTACAGAAACAGCATGAATACTATCAGGAATTGCATATCCCAACTCTAAATTTTTCCATATAGGTTTTTTAAGTAAATCTCTCAATTTTCAGAATTTATTTAAAGCAAATAAAATGTCCGAGAATAAATCGTTTGTATCTTCACATCCAATTGATAATCTGACAAGAGCATCATCTATCCCTAGTAGATTTTTTGTATTGTCATCAACAGAAGCATGAGTCATCGTTGCAGGGTGACAAATTAAACTTTCAACTCCTCCAAGGCTTTCTGCTAGAGAGAAATATTTGAGAGATTTGCAAAATTTAAAAGTATCCTCTTTATTTAAATTTAATTTTAGGGTGATCATTGAACCTCCAGATTTCATTTGCGATTTTGCTAAATTAAATTGCGGATGTTTTTGATTAAAAGGGTAAATTACTTTACTAATAATTTTATGATTACCTAATTCTTCAGAAATAAATTCTGCACTTTTAGTTTGTTGTTCGATTCTTAAAGGAAGAGTTTTTACTCCTCTCGTAATGAGCCAACTATCAAAAGGAGATGGTTGAAGCCCGAGAGCTTTTTGAGAGAAAAGCATCTTACTGTTCCATTCCTCACTATTTGTAAGTACTGCTCCGCCAAGTGCGTCACTATGTCCATTAATGAATTTTGTGGTGCTTACAACCGATAGTGTTGCACCAAGGTCTAATGGTTTTTGAATAAGCGCTGTAGAAAATGTGTTGTCTACAACTACTGGTATTTCGAGTTTATTCGCTTCATCACAAATCGCCTTAATATCGAGTACCTTCAAAAGTGGATTAGTTGGACTTTCTAGCCATATCAAGGTTGGCTCGAAGTTTGAAATCTTTTTGACATTATTTTCGTTTGTAAAATCTGTGTATAAAACTTCTAGTCCAAATTTCTTGAAAACTTTTTCGAACATCCTCACGGTACAACCATAGAGATTTGACTCGCAGAGTATCTTGTCACCTGATTTCAGTGTTGATGAAATTGCAGTTACAGCGCTAATTCCAGATCCAAAAACTGTACAGTATTTAGAATCTTCTATTGATTTAAGGATGTTTTCTAGAATTCTAAAGTTTGGATTGCCTGATCTGGTGTAGTCGAAATTATCTTTATTTCCATGTTTGAAAGTAGATGTAGAAAAAATAGGAGGCATAACGCATCCAGTTTCTTCAGCAAATGTTTCCCCATGGTGAATAGATAAGGTCTTAAAACCTGGCTTTTTTATATTATTTTCCTTATTTCCCATTATTTTTAAAAATAAGAATTAAATTAAATCTCTCCTTTTTTAAAGAGAGATTTAATAATCCAAAGAAAAGTAGTATTAAACTTTTCTTGAATAATATTCAACAACTAGTAGTTCGTTTATTTCAAGAGCCACCCACTCTCTATCGCATTTCCCATTTATTTTTCCCGTTAATTTAGGTTTGTCTAAATCAAGATGAGGTGGGACATTTGCTAAACCAGGGAATTCTATATTACCTTCTACAAGTTTTTTGCTTGCTTTGTTTTCTTTAATTCCGATTACATCGCCTGATTTGCATTGATAACCAGCAATATCAAGAACCTTTCCATTAACGGTTACGTGGCCATGATTTACTAATTGTCTTGAGCCTGGAATAGTACCTCCAAAACCTAATCTAAAACAAACATTATCAAGTCTGTTTTCTAAAAGTCTTAGTAGGTTAGTTCCTGTAGATCCTTCTTGAGCTCTAGCTTTTTTTACATAACGAACTAGTTGTTTTTCAGAAACCCCATAATTAAACCTAAGTTTCTGCTTTTCTTCTAGACGAATAGCATATTCTGATCGCTTGCGACGGGCTTGGCCGTGCTGACCTGGAGGATTAGACTTCTTTGAAGCTTTCCTAGTGAGACCTGGTAGTTCTCCCAAGCGACGCGTAACCCTTAATCTGGGGCCGCGGTATCTTGACATAATTTTAAATTAAATAGAAATTTGCAATAAATTGGATAATTGATTAAATTCAATTAAACTAATTACTACTGAAATATTATTTTACATCATTAAAGTGTTCAAAACTATTAATAAATCAATTACTTCTATACTTCTTTTTATGATTTCGTTCTATCAAAAGTGGTTTTCTCCTTTTTTCGGACCAAGATGTAGATTTATTCCAAGTTGTAGCTCTTATGGATATGAGGCAATTACTAGACATGGTCCTTGGAAGGGAGGGTGGTTAACTTTAAGAAGATTAAGCAGATGTCATCCTTTAACTCCCTGTGGATGTGACCCTGTGCCTGACTAAATGAAAATATTTATTTTTGTTAGGCAGGGATGTTGCCTTTGTGATTCATTAAAAAATAAACTGGCAAAAATAAATCTTAATGAGTTATTCCCTAATCTGGAGGAGCTTAAAGAAATTGATATTGATAGGGTCGATTTATATAAAGATAAATATAAAAAATATGATTATGAAGTACCTGTTATTGCTGTTGAAGGAATTATGTCCGAGGAGATTATAGAATTGCCCCGCATTTCTCCAAGATTAAAAGATGATCAATTAAAGAATTGGTTTCAAAAAAATATTAGTACCATTCTGGAGAAATAATTTTTCATATGAGATCTATAAAATTACATAAACTTTTAGATTTGGTAGGAATTATTCCTTCATTAGATTTAATCGATCATGAAATAAATAATATTTCTTTTAACTCTAAAGAAGTACAAAAAGGAACTTTATTTTTAGGAATGCCTGGTTTAAATGTTGATGGAGGAAAATATTGTATTGATGCAATTGAAAATGGTGCAGAGGCTGCCATTATTGGGCCTGCTGCAAAAGAGAAAATTGGATATATTGATCGAGAAAGAATTTTGGTTATAGAGGATAATTTAGATTATATTTTTGGTCAAATAGTCGCTGAGTTTTGGAATAGGCCTTCAAGAAAACTTAAACTTATTGGTGTTACGGGTACAAATGGAAAAACGACAATTACTTTTTTATTGGAATATCTTTTAAAAAAATTAGGGAGAAAGACTGCATTATTTGGGACCTTGCACAATAGATGGCCTGGCTTTTCAGAAGTGGCTCTTCATACAACTGATTTCGCCGATAAACTCCAAAAGAAATTAAATGCTGCTGTTGAGGCAGAATCTGAATTCGCGATATTAGAGGTAAGTTCTCATTCTATTGCTCAAAACAGGATATCAGGATGCGAATTTGAGGCGGCTATTTTTACTAATTTAACTCAAGATCATCTTGATTATCACTCAGATATGGAATCATATTTTCAAACAAAAAGAAAATTATTTTTCCCACCTTACTTAAAAGAAAAAGATGGGATTTGTGTATTAAATCATGATGACAATTGGATATCTAAATTATCATCTGATCTTGAAAAAAGATCTTTATTAGTCTCTACAAAGATTACTGAAAGTGAATTTGAAAATGATGATTTTTTTTTCGTAACAGATAAAAAATTTACTGAAAGTGGTTCCACCTGTATTTTTCATACACCTAGGGAAAAAATTCAACTTTTTGTTCCACTTATCGGGGAATTTAATTTAATGAATGCGATTCAAGCAATAACAATTTTGTATAAACTTAATTTTTCTTTAAAAGATCTATCAAAGTTAATACAATCTTTCCCTGGTGCTCCTGGGAGAATGGAGAAAATACAAATTGATAATAATGAAGTTTCAAGATCTCTTCCAACAGTAATTGTTGATTATGCCCACACTCCTGATGGATTAAAAAAAGTTTTGCAATCAATTAAAAAACTTTGTAAAGGGAAATTAATAACTGTTTTTGGCTGTGGCGGAGATCGTGATCGTAGTAAAAGGCCTTTAATGGGATCAATAGCTGAAGAGTTTTCTGATCAACTTTTTATAACTTCAGATAATCCAAGATCAGAAGAACCTCAAAAGATAGTAAATGATATTTTGATGGGTATAAAAAAAAGAGAGAAAATAACAATTGAAATTGACAGATTTAATGCAATTAATGAATCTATTAAATTTGCCAATAAAAAAGATATTGTTTTAATTGCAGGAAAAGGACATGAAGACTACCAAATTCTCAATGATAAAGTTATTAATTTTGATGATAGAAAAATAGCTTATAAATTATTAAAAGAAAAAATAAATCTCAATAAAATTTCCTAATCAAAAAAGAAAGATCTTTACGCAAATTACAAGAAAAGTTTCTTAGAATAAATTGAGTTATTTTTAATAAAATGAAAGGCTTAGCCTTAGTTGTAGGCGCAGGTGGAATTGGAACACAACTAGCTAAAGATTTGAATGAAAGTGAAAAAGATTTAGATGTTGTTTTGTGTGGAAGAAAAAGTGAATTTAATCCTTTTTGGGAATTAGATATAGAGGATTCTCAATCCCTTTTGCAGTTGAAAAATAAAATATCAAATCATCCTTCAAAATTAAGGCTAGTTGTTAATGCTGCAGGTAGACTTCATAGTGATTCTCTTCAACCAGAAAAAAGATTACAACATCTTGATAAAAAAAATATGATGGAAAGTTTTTCAATAAATGCCTTTTCTCCTATTTTATTAGCTAAAGCGATTGAAGAATTTATACCAAAAGATTTTGATTTTAATTTTGCAAGTATAAGTGCAAGAGTTGGTAGTATTGGAGATAATCAAACTGGAGGTTGGTATTCATATAGAGCTGCAAAATCTGCGCAAAATCAGTTTTTAAAATCTTTAAGTATTGAATGGGCTAGACGTTTCCCAAAGGCTACTATTACATTGCTTCATCCAGGAACTGTAGATACTGATTTATCTAGACCTTTTCATAAATTTGTTCCAGAACATAAATTATTTAGTAAAGAAAAATCCTCCCAATTCTTGATTAATATTATTAAAAATCAATCACCAAAATTTACAGGAAAATTTATTGCATGGGATAACTCGGAGATACCTTGGTAAACTAAATTTTTTTATGCCAATAGATCTTTAAGTCAATATTGTTTTATTTCTCTAGCAAGTAAATCAATTTCAGCTTCTGTAGTCATTTGATGTACGCATGCTCTAAACCATTTTGGATCTTCTAAAACTCTAATCCAAATTTTCTTTTCTCCAAGTTTTTTTACAAATTTATCCTTATCTTTAATATTTTCGATATTAAAACTAACAATCCCATTTAAATATTTTTTTTCTAAAACTAATTCAACACCCTTTGATTGATTTAATTCATCCCAAAGTTTCCCACTTAATTTTTTGATATTTTTGTTTTTTTCTTTTTCATGACAGTCTTTATCCAAAAGATCTAAAGAATTCCTGAGCCCAGCAAGTAAAGGAATACAAGAGGTAGCCACTTCAAACTTCCTTGCATCAACATGAAAAAGATTATCTGAAGGCTCATAAATGCCTTGTTCTTTTTTTAATGATTTCCAACCAATTATTGTTGGATCTGTTTCATAAATAAATCTATCTGAGACATAAATGGCTCCAAGTCCTTCTGGTCCACATGCCCATTTATGAGAAGTTATTGAATATAAATCAGAATAAAAAACTTCTTTTTCAATATTTATGTGCCCAAAGGTTTGAGCGCCATCAACAAGTAAATAAGAATCTTCTCGATTATTTTTTAATTCGATAGAAATTTCTTTTAAAGGAATTTTATATCCAAAGTTCCATAAGATATGAGAAATAATTAGGATCTTAGTCTTACTATTTAGATTTTTCAAAATCTCTAAAATTATATTTTCGTCGTTTAGATTTTTAATTTTTTGGATTGGCAAAATTTTGAATATTAATTTATTTCTTCTGCAAAATTCTCGACTTGCAGCAACTATCCCAGGATGTTCACAGTCACTTATCAACAACTCTTCTCCCTCTTCTACTTTTATTCCCCAAAAGGGCAAAATCATACCTGAAGAGATATTTTCGGTAAAAGCTACATTCTTTGAATTGACACCTAATTTTTGCGCAATCATTCTTTTTGTGTTCAATATTTCTTTGTAAATAAAAGGCCACATATCATTGGTAAATGGTCCTAAATCTTGGATAATTTCCCAAGTTTTAACTATTGCCTCTAGAGAAGATTTTGGTAATGGTCCTTGACCGCCATAGTTGAAATAATACTTATTTTTTAATGCGGGTATTTGATCTCTTAGATTATTTCTCATGGAAATTTATATTATATTTTCAAATCTTGAATTTTTTTAAATATTGCCCACTAAAGTTACTGTTCTAAATTCAATATCCTCAATTACTTTCCAAGGTTCAGCACTCCTTTCTGCAAACTTTAAATTTTTAAATCCTAGTTCTTTAAAATCACTTATAAAGTCTGGCTCATACCATGCTCCACTAATACATCCTGTCCATAAATCATGATCATTCTGCAATCTTAAAGGAACTTTTTTGTTAGAGACGATATCGCTAATTGCAATTCTTCCATTATCCTTTAGAACTCTTTTTATGTTATTTAGAAGGTTATTTCTAGATTCTGGACTTACCAAGTTTAAAACGCAATTACTTAAAATAATATCAACTGATTTATCTGCGATTAATGGATTTAAATCTTTATCTAATTCATCAAGTTTTTCAATTGAACCTTCTAGAAATTCTGTATTGTTGAAACCTATATTTTTTGTAACTTCTTTGGAGGCTGATCTTGATAAAGAAAGCATGTCAGGATTCTGATCAACTCCAACAACTTTCCCTTCTTTCCCAACAATTTGGGCACAAATGAAAGCATTTTTGCCGCTACCACTTCCAAGATCTAAGACTATATCATTTTTTTGAACATATTTTGTTGGATCACCACACCCATAGTCTCTTTCTATAACCTCTTGAGGAATTGCTTGAAGTAAAACGGGATTAAACCCAACTGGTGTACAAAGACAACTTTCTTTTTCTTGTGCGGCTGAGCCATATCTTTCTTGAATCGCATCTTTATGATCGAAGTGATTAGGTGCTTTATTCGATGTGTTTGTATTACAGCAACTTTCAGACATATTTTTTAAAGGACTCTTTACAAATATAGCCAAAAAAAAAGCCCCAGAAAAAGGGACTTTTAATTTGTTTAATTAAATTATTTAGTGTAATTAACACCTCTGTAATTTAATTCTGCTTTTTCATTACTTGAAGAAGCGTCATCCATTCTGTTGGTGTATACGTTTCTTCTGTAGGTAAGTTCAACAAGTTGCTTTTCAGCAGCTTCTTTATTTTGAACGTAGTTTTTACCTCTGTAAGTTAAAGTAGTCATGTTTCGATGTGACAACACGGCCATCCCCCGTTCCATGGTATGACTCGAACTGCGCCCTCAAATAAGGGTGAACGAAAAGTAGCGATTGCTACAAAATAATTATAAGCGTATTTCTAGCTGCATGTCTAACTTTTACAAATAAAAACCAATATTTAATGTTTTTTTAATTATTATCTTAGGTAAATTTTTTTATAAATAGTCTCTAAAAAGGTTTATGTTTATATTTGGTTTAATCTTCATGTAATTATTTATTTATGACAGGTTTTTTATATTTCTTGGGAAATACTTTAAGGTGGCCAGTGTTAAAGCCAAAAGAATTTTTTTCACTACATGCTTATTTTTTAATCATTTATTTGATAACTTTTACTTTGAGTAAATATGATGTAAGCCAATCAAATTTAGTTTTTACTTTAGGAATTCTTGCACCTCTTTTGATCGCTATTGGTCAAGGACTTCCAATTGATTGCCTTGATATGGAATCATCTTTGTTGAAGGAATTAAAAACTAAATAATATATATTTCAGTTAAAAATTTTTATAAAACCTGGACAACTTCGCTTATTTCAGGAATCATTTCTTTTAACTTTCTTTCAATACCCATTTTGAGAGTCATAGTGCTACTTGGGCAACTACCACATGCCCCTTGAAGTCTGACTTTGACAATTGGACCATCTATTTCTGCAATCTCTACATTACCTCCATCAGAAATTAAAAAAGGTCTTAGCTCGTCAAGGACTTTTTCTACATTTTCGTTTGTCAGCGAGAGTGTTTCAGTACTCATAATTTTGGATTAACTTTATAATAAGCCTAGAAAGAAATCCGATTAATTGCAAAAAAGATAATTTTCTGTTGTGACTTCATCTAAAAATCCCACTAATGACAATAGCTACTTTGATGCAGTCTTAGTAGGAGCAGGGATAATGAGTAGTACTTTAGCCCTCCTAATTTCAGAAGTTTTACCAGATATAAAATGTCTGATTATAGAAAAATTAAATTCTCCAGGCTCCGAAAGTACTGGCGCTTTTAATAATGCAGGTACAGGACATGCGGCAAATTGCGAATTAAACTATACCCCTTTAGATGAAAAAGGAAATCTAAAAATAGATAAAGCGCTCTCAATAAATCGTTCTTTTGAAACATCCATGTCTTTATGGGCCTCATTGTATGAAGCAGGGAAAATTGATATTAAGAAGTTTCTAAAATTTATTCCTCATATTAGCTTTGTGTCTGGTCAGGATAATATTTCTTTTTTAAAAAAAAGATTTCAGAAAATGACCGAAAATCCTGAATTTATTGATATGGAATTTTCTACATCTTTTGATGAAATTTCATCATGGGCTCCTCTAATAACAAAAGATAGAAATCAATCTACTCAAATTGCTGCTACCAGAATAGGTAGAGGAACTGATATTAATTTTGAGGCTTTAACTAAAGAGTATTTGTCATTAGTTTCCTTAAACAAAAATGTTGAAATCAGATACAAAACAGAATTAGTAGATTTAAAGAAAATTGATAAAAAACAATGGGAACTAGAAATCAGTTCTGAAGGTAGAAAAACTTCAATTAGAACTGGCTACGTTTTTCTTGGTGCTGGTGGAAAAACAATTAATTATTTACAAAAATCAAAAATTCCAGAAGCAAAAAGTTATGGTGGATTTCCCGTTAGTGGGAAATGGCTTATTTGCGAGAAAAAAGATCTAACAGAAAAACATAACTCAAAAGTTTATGGTAAAGCTGATATTGGATCGCCACCAATGTCTGTGCCTCATTTAGACACCAGATGGATTGATAATAAAAAATTTCTTTTATATGGACCTTTTGCTGGATTTACAACGAAATTTCTAAAACAAAGTTCATACTTTGACTTATTTAGTTCAATTAAAAAGAATAATATTTTTTCTATGTTAGACGTTGGTTTCAAGAACAACGATTTAATTAATTACCTAATATCCCAATCATTAAAGAACCATAACTCAAGAGTTGAGAATTTAAAGAACATGATGCCATCAGCTAATCCTTCTGATTGGTATTTAAAGAATGCTGGTCAAAGAGTCCAAATAATTAAAAAAACTGAAGGTGGTGGTTCTTTGAAATTTGGAACTGAGATTGTAAATTCATCTGATGGATCATTATCTGCTTTGTTGGGAGCCTCTCCAGGAGCAAGTACTGCGGTTTCAATTATGGTTGAGGTTCTAGAAAAATCTGTTTTATTTTTAAACGATAAGCATAATCTTCAGAAAAAAATAAATGACTTAATTTATCCAGAACTATCAGTCTCTGAAAATTTCAGTACCTTCATAAAAGAAATTAAAAAAAGAAATAATTCCATTTTTGGTTTCCATCCATAATTCTAATTAGCTAATATTAACCAAGATGTAATAAGAGGAGAATTTTATTTCTATATGACTGATATATCGGTTTCAAAAATTAGAAATTTCTGCATAATCGCTCATATTGACCATGGTAAATCAACCCTTGCAGATAGGTTGCTTCAAGATACTGGTACTGTGCAGCAAAGGGATATGCAAGAACAATTTTTGGACAGTATGGATCTTGAAAGAGAGAGAGGAATTACTATCAAGTTACAGGCCGCTAGGATGAAATATAAAGCTGACGATTACCAAGAATATGTTTTGAACTTAATAGATACTCCAGGGCATGTTGATTTCTCTTATGAGGTTAGTAGATCTCTTCAAGCTTGTGAAGGAGCTTTACTTGTTGTTGATGCAAGTCAAGGGGTAGAAGCTCAAACCTTAGCTAATGTTTATCTTGCCTTAGAAAATAATCTTGAAATAATTCCTGTTTTAAATAAAGTTGATTTGCCAGGGGCTGATGCTGAAAAAATAAAACAAGAAATAGAGGAAATTATTGGACTTGATACATCTAATGCAATAAATTGTTCAGCAAAAACTGGAGTTGGAATTAAAGATATTTTGGAAGCAATCGTAAGCAGAGTACCTCCTCCTCAAGATGAAATTAAACTACCTACAAAGGCACTGATTTTTGATTCTTATTATGATCCGTACAGGGGAGTTATTGTTTATTTCAGGGTGATATCTGGGTCTCTAAATAAGAGAGAAAAAATATTATTAATGGCAAGTAAGAAAAATTATGAACTAGATGAGATAGGAATAATGGCGCCTGATCAGCAGCAAGTTGATGAATTACATGCAGGAGAAGTTGGTTATTTAGCTGCTTCTATTAAATCAGTTGCTGATGCGAGAGTGGGAGATACGATTACGCTTTTAAATTCTCCTGCCAATGATCCTTTGCCTGGATATAAGACAGCAAATCCTATGGTTTTTTGTGGCTTATTCCCGACTGATGCTGATCAATTCCCAGATTTAAGAGTATCACTAGAAAAATTACAATTATCTGATGCCGCTCTAAAATATGAGCCCGAAACCAGTAGCGCAATGGGCTTCGGATTTAGGTGCGGATTCCTGGGACTTCTTCATATGGAGATTGTTCAAGAAAGATTAGAAAGAGAATATGACTTGGATCTAATCGTAACGGCACCATCAGTTATTTATAAAGTTAATTTAAATCAGCAGGAACATATCTTTATTGATAATCCTTCTACAATTCCTGATCCACAACTAAGAGAATCAATAGAAGAACCTTATGTGAAAATGGAAATTTATGCTCCCAATGAATTTAATGGAACATTAATGGGTTTATGTCAGGAAAGAAGGGGAGTATTTATAGATATGAAATACATAACAACAGATCGAGTTACCTTGATTTATGAAATTCCATTAGCAGAAGTTGTTACAGATTTCTTTGATCAAATGAAAAGTAGAACCCAAGGTTATGCATCAATGGAATATCATTTGATTGGCTATAGAAAAAATGACCTTGTTAGATTAGATGTTCTAATAAATTCAGAAAGAGCAGATCCATTAACTTCGATTGTTCATAAAGATAAGGCTTATGGAATTGGCAGAAGTTTAGTTGAGAAATTAAAAGAACTTATTCCAAAACAACAATTTAAAATACCTATTCAAGCATCAATCGGTAGCAGGATTATTGCAAGTGAAAGCATAAGCGCTTTGCGAAAAGATGTTTTATCTAAATGTTATGGAGGTGATATTTCTAGGAAAAAGAAACTTTTAAAGAAACAAGCCAAAGGTAAAAAGAGGATGAAGGCAATGGGTAAAGTTGAAGTCCCTCAAGAAGCTTTTATGGCAGTCTTGAAATTAAACCAGTAATTTCTTTTAATTTAAAATTTATAGCTATTTATTTTTAAAAGAATTGGGTATATTTCATTTGTATCTTTAAAAAAAGATTTTGGATATTAACTCATTCAATCGTGTCGGCGCAAATATCAGAAAAGCTGGATTTTTAATAGTACTTTTTTATCTTATTGTTGTTTTAATAATGAAATTTTTAGAGGCCAATAATTTTTTTGGCTATTCATTTTCAATGTTAAGCAATGATATCTTTGCCCCTCCTTCTCTTAATCATTTTTGTGGCACAGATAGATTAGGAAGAGATGTTTGCTTAAGAACTTTGCAAGGATCATCATTAGCGATAGAAGTTGTATTCTTAGCAATTCTTTTTTCATTAAGTTTGGGTTTGCCATTGGGATTATTAAGTGGATATTTTGGCGGTTTTTTTGATAAATGCTTATCACTAATAATGGATACTATTTTTTCAATACCTGTAATTTTGCTTTCAGTTGTTGTGGCTTTTGTATTGGGTAAGGGTATCCTTAACGCGGCTTTGGCATTGTGTATTGTTTACTCTCCTCAATATTTTAGATTAATAAGAAATCAGACAATATTGGTTAAATCCGAAACTTATGTGGAGGCAGCTCAAGTTGCAGGAGCTGATGTTAAAAAAATTATTTTTAAATATATTCTCCCAAATGTAATAACTCCATTGCCTATTCTGCTTACCCTAAATGCTGCAGATGCTGTTTTGGTATTAGGAAGTTTAGGATTTTTAGGCCTTGGCGTTCCAGCAGATGTCCCAGAGTGGGGAAGTGATTTAAATCTGGCTCTTGCCGCTTTACCTACAGGTATCTGGTGGACGGCTTTGTTCCCAGGTTTGGCAATGTTTTTTTTAGTTTTAGGTCTTTCTTTTATAGGAGAGGACCTTGAAGAAATTTTTGATAGTCAAAATTCTGAATAAATTTAGTTATCCGTAATAGGATCAAAATCTCCTTGATCATTCAACTTTGGATATTCTTTAGCTGATTTTTTATACACCGCAGCTAATTCTGGGTAACACCATTCAAAAAGTGTTTTTTGATATTCATCCTTATTTAACCCTTCTCCATTAGCTGGCAATATACCTTTATTTTTTCTTTGACGAACAGCTTCAAATAATAATATGGAAGCTGCAACTGAAACATTCAGAGATTGAACCATACCTCTCATAGGTATAAAAATTGATTGATCAACCATTGATATAAGTTCATTACTTAGTCCCCATTTTTCTGCTCCTAAAACAAAACATGTATTTTGAGAATAATCAAAATTTCTATAATCTACTGATCCACTATTAAGAGTTGTTCCATATAATGTAAAACCCTTTTTCTTTAAATCAGATATTGCCGTGATAGTGTTTTCATGATTACACAGTTTTACCCATTTTTGACTTCCTTGAGCAGTACTATTAAAAGTCTTAACGGCATTTGTTTTGCTAATAAAATTTGCTTCGAAAACTCCTGCTGCATCACATGTCCTTAATATCGCTGATAAATTATGTGGTTTATTGACATCCTCAACTAAAACAGTCAAGTTTTTCATTCTGCAATTTAAGACACTTTTGATTCGTTCAAATCTTCTTGGCAAAATTGACATTTATAATTTTTCATACTTTTAAATTATATTCAAAAAATATTGATTACCTATTAAATCTCTTGGTTTATAATATTTTGGTAGTTTAAATTAACTCAATGGCATACATAGAATGGGACTATACAGTAATAACAAGTATGGTAGAAAAACAAGGGTGGGACTTACCTGATCGTGAAACGGAAGAATGGAATAAATTTAACGATGAATTAGGAGAAAAAATGAGAGGTGTTGGACTTATTTTTGAAAAATATTGTAAATTTACTCCTGACGTAGGAGAAGGAGTTCATCTTCTAGATGACTGATCATAAATAGTTTTAAACCATTGATGTATCCCTTAATCAATGGCTTATTATTTAATAAGATAATATATTTTCACTAAATTAGAACTGGCAATTATTAAGGCTTTATAAAGCTTGTACTCAAAAAAAAAATATTTATTCCACAAAAAAGTTATTTAATTTCTATATTTGAATAAAAATATGAAAAATAAATTAACTTTTTTATTTGATGGCGGTTGTCCACTTTGTTTGAGAGAAACAAATTTTCTTAAAAAAAGAGATACCTTAAATCAAATTGCATTCATAGATATTAACAGTAAAGATTATGATCAAAGTCTTTTTAATGACATCTCATATTCAGAAGCTATGTCAAACCTGCATGGGATTATTAAAAATGGTGAAATTATTAGGGGACTAGATGTACTTGCATATTCTTATGAATTAGTTGGTTTAGGTTGGGTTTATTATCCCTTGAAGATTAAGCTCTTATCCCCATTATTGAGACTGGTTTACAGATATTGGGCAAAATATAGACTTCAAATTACAGGTAGATCCGATATTGAAAAACTTTGTACCTCACAATGTGAACAATAAATATGGAAAGTATCGATTTAGACAGAATAATAGAAATGTGTTGGGAAGATAGAACACCCTTTGAAGCTATCGAGTATCAATTTGGTTTAAAAGAGGAAGATGCGATAAAAATTATGCGTCAAAATCTTAAACCCAAATCTTTCAAAGTCTGGAGAAAGAGAGTTTCGGGAAGAAATACAAAACATATGGCCCTTAAAGACTCAACTAGATTTAAATCTACTCATAAAAGAAAATTATAAATTTTGAAAAATCTTTCTACTAAAACTTGTCCTGTTTGCAATAGGCCGTTTGAGTGGCGTAAAAAATGGAAAAATTGTTGGGATGATGTTATCTACTGTTCAAAAAGATGCAGTAACAGGAAGTCGCAAAGATGAAACAATTATCAATTATTTTCCCGAATCAACTTTTTAGAGAAAGCCCAATCTTAAAAATAAATTGTGAAGTTTTGATTTTGGAAGACTCATTGTTTTTTGGAAATGATAAATTTCATAAATTAATTAACCATAAAAATAAGTTAGTTTTTCATAGAGCATCTATGCTCGCTTATAAAAATTATTTAGAAATATCTGGCTTTAAAGTTTTATATATCGAAAACAAGAATAATGTTTCTACAGTTGATTACTTATCGGAATTTATTAAAAATAAATACCAGAAAATAAATCTCATTGACCCTCATGATTTTTTAATAATGAAGAGGATTAATAATTTTGTTGAAAGTAATAATTTAGTTTTAAATATTTTGCCTTCTCCTATGTTTATGAGCAGTGAAGATTTAAAAGATTTATTTGCATCAAATGCAAAAAAACCTCTTATGGGTAGATTTTATGAGAATCAAAGAAAGAGCCAAAAGATATTAGTTAATCCTGATGATACTCCTGAAGGAGGTAAATGGAGTTTCGATGAAATGAATAGAAAAAAATTACCAAAAAAAATAAATATACCCGATACACCTAAATTACAAAAAAATAAATTTGTAGTTAATGCAGAAAGGTCATTAGCTAATTTTGATATTGAGTTTATTGGAGAAAGTAATAACTTTTTATATCCAACTAATTTTGAAGAGGCAGATGAATGGTTAAATGATTTTTTTAAACATAGATTTTTCTTATTTGGAGATTATGAGGATGCTATTTCTAAAGAAAATTCTTTTTTATGGCATAGTTTACTTTCTCCTCTTTTAAATAGCGGCTTATTAACCCCAGATGTAGTAGTAAATAAAGCATTACTTTTTGCAAAAAATAATAATGTTCCTATTAACTCTTTAGAGGGTTTTATTCGTCAAATTATTGGATGGAGAGAATTTATTTGCCTCGTCTATAAAAAGTACGGAACAAAGATGCGAAATAGTAATTTCTGGAATTTTGAAGATAAGCCAATTCCAAAATCTTTTTATCAAGGAAATACAGGAATTGAACCAGTAGACGTTGTTATAAAAAATGTTATTAAATTTGGTTATTGTCATCATATTGAGCGGCTAATGATTGTTGGCAACTTTATGCTTCTATGTAGAATTCACCCCAACCAAGTTTATAAATGGTTTATGGAAATGTTTATTGATTCCTATGATTGGGTTATGGTGCCAAATGTTTATGGAATGAGTCAGTTTAGTGATGGTGGTATCTTTTCAACAAAGCCATATATATCAAGCTCTAATTATGTAAAAAAAATGTCTAATTTTAAAAGTGGCCCATGGTGTGAAATATGGGATGGATTATTTTGGAAATTTATTAAAGATAATGAAAGCTTTTTTAGAAAGCAATATCGTCTGGCAATGTTAACTAGAAATCTCGATAAAATGTCAGAGGAAAAATTAAATAATCACTTAAAAACGGCCGATAAATTTTTGAGAGATATTCAATAAATTAAGAGTAATAACCTACAGTTATCATTGAAAAATTAAAAGAATATTATGTTATGAAGAAATTTTAAGTACGGATGTTAACTTAGAAAAAATTAGATTTATCTAATGGAAATTGGAACACTTTTTTTAAAAAGTAATTTGACGGGAATCATCACTTTTTCTGAATTAGATTGGATAACTACCCATCAATCTAATTTCACTAGGTTGGAGGAATCCATAGCGATTAAATTAGGCAGAATGATTGATGCAGGATCTATCAATATTGGTTGCCGTTTGAAATCCTAAATAAGTTTTTATTACAATAATGAAGTATCAAAAAAAGAAAAAAATATTTTTTAGGGAAAGAATTCATTCTTTAAATATCTTTCTTTTTTTAGGATTTAATCTTTCACTTATTTCTATCTTAGGTTTTATTTGGTTTAATTCTGCAATTGAAAAAGTAGTTTAAAATTTTGAATTTTTTGTATATTAAAGTTATCTTTAAAAAATTAATTATATTTTGAGCATAGGATATTTACAAAGAAAGGCAGCTTGGGAAATTTTATTAAAAGTTAGTTATGGTGATTTTTCTGATCATGCTCTTGAAAAAGTTTTAAAAAATTATCAATTTAATCCTCTTGATATAGCTTTTATTACGGAATTATCTTTTGGATGCATAAGGTATAGAAAATTTCTTGATCTTTGGACGGATCATACATCAAAAATTACTCATAAAAAGCAGCCTCCAAAGTTAAGATGGCTTCTACATATAGGTTTGTATCAACTATTGAAAATGGATAAAATCCCATTTCCTGCTGCTATTTCTACCACTGTAGAAGTAGCTAAAAAAACAGATTTAAATGGTTTAGCGGGAACTGTAAATGCGATATTGAGAAATGCATCAAGAAAATTAGAACAAAAAATCTTTCCGGAATTATCTTCTGATAGAAAAGAAAGAATTTCATATCTTGAATCATTTCCATTATGGCTTGTGAAGGATCTTTATAAATGGGTCGGCAATAGCGAGGGTGAAAATATCATTAAGGCATTTAATAAAAAACCATCAATTGATTTGAGAATTAACCAATTAAAAACTAATTTAGATAACTTTTTGAAAGTACTTCATGAAAATAAAATTGATGCTGAAATTATTAATGATTTACATAATGGAATTACTTTAAAGTCTAATCCAAGATCTATAAAAAATTTACCAGGATATGGAGATGGACTTTGGACAATTCAAGATAGATCTTCTCAGTGGATAGCACCTCTCTTAAATCCAAAAGAAGGTGAAAAGATTTTAGATGCTTGTGCAGCTCCAGGAAGTAAGTCTACCCACCTTGCAGAATTAACAAATGATAGTGCTGAAATCATTGCCGTAGATAGATCAGCAAAAAGATTGAAAATACTGCAATCAAATTTAGAAAGGTTAAATTTGAAATCTGTTAATACCCTTAGGGCTGATGCTACGAGTTTGATTGAATTAAATCCTAAGTTTATATCTTATTTTGATAAGATTTTATTAGATGCTCCATGTTCAGGCATTGGAACTCTTTCGAGGAATCCAGATTCTAGATGGTCTTTAAGTAAAGAAAAAATAAAATCTTTAACTTTATTACAGGAAAAACTTTTGAAGAGTATTTTCCCTCTTTTGAAAAAAGATGGCACTTTAGTTTATTCAACTTGTACTATTTGTCCAGATGAAAATAATCTATTAATTGAACGATTTATTGAAAAAAACAAAACTTTAAAATTGGTTAGCCAAAAGCAAATTTTACCTAGCTTGGATTATCCTGGTGATGGATTTTATTCTGCAATAATTTCTTATAAATCTTAAAAATATAATTTATTTTTTAATTGGAATTTTATAAATTTCAGATATGAACTTCTTCCATAAATAAGCTGCATTCCCACTAGATAATTCAGATTCCTTGTTATCGTCATAACCTATCCAGATCCCTGTTGTAAGGTTATCAATGGAACCAATAAACCAGAGATCTTTATTACCATCAGATGTTCCTGTTTTTCCATAAATTTTCTTTCCTTTTATAGAGGCTGCTTTTGAAGTGCCTTCTTTTACAGATTTTTCAAGAAGTTTATTTATTTTTTTGTTTACTTTTAAATCTAATATTTTCTTAGAAAAATATTTGTTTTCCCAAATAGGTTGTTTTTTAAATGATTCTATTTTTTCTATTATGCTAGGGATTTGAATCTTCCCATTATTATTTATGGCTGAATATGCATTTGTGATGTTTAAAAGATTATCTCCGTAGGCGCCAATAGCTAATGATGGGAATTCCTCAAACTCTTGCTCATAACCTAGTCCAAATGTATTCGCTAAATTAATAATATTTTTTAAGCCAATTTTTTTTGTTATTGATATTGGAACGATATTTGATGAACTTTTAAATGATTCAATCAAAGATATTGAACCGCCATAGTTTTCTGAAAAATTTTTTGGGCAATAACTTTCCCAGCATATCGGTAAGTCTTCAAATTTATCGCTTAATTTTATTCCTTCTATTAATGCAGCAGCATAAGGGATTATTTTAAAAGTGGAACCTAAAGGTCTTACAGATGAAATCACCCTATTGTATTCATTAATTGATGGATTTTTGCTGGTTATCATTGTCCTGATAAGTCCTGTATTTGATTCGATAGATAACAGACCAAATTCAAGTTCTTTAGGCCCTGCGTATCTTGATATTTTTTGACCCTTTTCTTGCCAATCTTTGTTGATAGAAGATTTAATTCTTAAAAACTTATAATCATTTTTACTTCCAATTTTTTTATCTGTTTCCTGTAGAATAAAGTTTATTAGTAATTTATCATCTAAAAAATTATCAGCTGTTTGATAATTTAACTTTATTTTTTCTTTAATAGCCTTATTCTTATTTGCAAGAGAAATATATCCATCAACATACATTGATTCAAGCACTTTATTTCTATTTTTAATAGCTAGTTCTAAATTTTGATAAGGTGAATAAATTGATGGAGCTGGAGCTAATCCTGCAATTAATGCGATCTCTGATAATGTCAATTCTTCTATAAATTTTCCAAAATAAACTTGGGCAGCCTCGTCTACCCCGTATGCTCCTGATCCTAGATAAATATTATTTAAATATAATTTTAAAATTTGATTTTTGTTATATCTAAATTCAAGTATGAGTGATATAAATATTTCTTTGATTTTTCTTTGAAAACTTAAATCATTATTTAGAAAAATTAATCTAGCAACTTGTTGTGTAATCGTACTTCCTCCCTCTTTAACATAACCACTTCTAATATTTTGAATAAGGGCACGTGAAATACTTTTTAAATCTATTCCATTATGTTTATAAAATCTTTTATCCTCAGAAGATATAAAAGAATGTTTAAGAAAAAATGGAATTTTATGATAACTATTATCTATTTCAAATTTGCGGCTTAATTTGCTTAGTATCTTATTATCAGAAGATAATATTACGAAAGAATATTTGGTTCCCCGGGACTTTCTATTTTTAGAAACGTCAAATTTTAAAGTACTAAATATTAGACTAAAAAAATAAAAAGATATCCCAGAAAAAATTAATATTGGAATTATTAAAACAAAAGATTTGAATTTAATCTTTTGCACCTTAAGCAACTAAAAAACTATGTCCTATCGCTAAAGCTGTAACTAACATCCCAGTTATAAGGAAAGGTTGGGCACTTGCTTGATATTTGACATCAAACTTTAGAGGATCTCTTAGTAACCACATATCTTGAAATGTAATTTGTGGAATTACCAATAAAACCAAAATTACAGAGGCTAAATGTTGACCAATAATGACTAATACTACAACCATTGCTAATTGAAAAATATCAATCAGTCCTGCACTTATTCTACTTGCATTTTTAATTCCAAATACTACTGGTAGAGAATTCAAGCCTAGCTTTGAGTCTCCTTCAACACTTTTGAAATCATTAATAACAGCAATTCCAAGTCCTGAGAGGCTATAAGCAAGTGTTAGTATCGCCGTCACGATTGTTAATTTCCCAAACAAGGCTTGTCCTGCCCACCAAGGTAAAGCTATATAAGATGCTCCTAATGCATAATTTCCAAGCCAACCATTCTGTTTTAATTTGAGTGGTGGAGCAGAATATATATAACTTACAAAGGAACCTCCTAATGCCAAAAGTAAGACGGAGGGGAAGCTGTGCTTAGCATATAAATCTAATAGAAAAGCAACTATTAAACCCGCTATAAGTAATACCCAGATTTGTATTTTTACATCTTTAATTGAAATTTTTCCAGAAGGAATTGGTCTATTTGGTTCATTAATTGCATCAATTTCTTTATCAAAAAAATCATTTATGGTTTGGGTATAACCAGCCAGAAGTGGTCCACTCATCAACATACATGCTAGTGAAGCTAGAACATTACTAAATGTCCATTCAAAATTCCCACTTGCAGCTGCTCCACAAATAACTCCCCATATCAAAGGGATCCAAGTAATAGGCTTCATTAACTGTATACGAAGTTTCCATATACTTGATGTTTCAGAGGCACCCTTAATTCCTAATAGTTGTTTTGGATCATTCACTTTACTATTTAACCCTTCTCAATTTCTTCTGGGAAGAACCAATTTTGCTCACCATTCTGAAATTTTGCGGTGATTCCTATACTTCTGCCGTCGGTCATTTTATAACCTGTTATTACGGCTTTTGGATTCGAGGATATTTGATCGATTAATTTAGCTGGTAGTCTATCTTTTAATTTGTTAATGTTAATTTTGATTTTACTACCGATTTTGGGTAATAATTTTGTTTCAGCCATAAGAGGTAAAATGGAAACTATTATGCAAGATTAACAGCATTTGGACAATTTTTACTAAAATGGTAGCTCTTCGTTTAATTCCTTGTTTAGATGTCGCCCATGGCAGAGTGGTTAAAGGTGTAAATTTTGTTAACTTGAGAGACTCAGGCGATCCTGTTGAATTGGCTTGTAGATATTCTGATGAGGGCGCAGATGAATTAGTATTCTTAGATATTAGAGCTAGTGTAGAAAATAGAAATACATTAGTTGACCTTGTCTCTAGGACAGCAAAATCAGTAAAAATCCCATTTACTGTAGGTGGAGGAATAGATTCTGTTTCTTCAATTTATGATCTTTTAAGAGCTGGAGCGGACAAAGTGAGTTTGAATTCTTCTGCTGTTAGAAACCCAGATTTAATTTCTAAAAGTTCTGGAGAATTTGGTAATCAATGTATCGTGATAGCAATTGATGCTAGAAGAAAAGTTAATAAGACTGATGAATGGGAGGTATATGTAAAAGGAGGGAGAGAAAATACTGGAATAGATGTATTAAGTTGGGCAAAGAAAGTTGAGGAGTTAGGAGCAGGGGAAATTTTGCTTACTTCAATGGATGGTGATGGCACCCAGAATGGATATGATTTACATCTGACTGAATCTGTTACCAATATTGTTAACATCCCAGTGATTGCTTCTGGAGGAGCGGGTTGTTTAGAAGATATCTATGATGTTTTCAATGAAGGCAGGGCATCTGCTGCACTTTTAGCATCATTGCTTCATGATAAGAGACTTTCTTTAATGGATATAAAGACTTTCCTCCTCGAAAAAAAACTTCCAATTAGACCATATGAATAAAAAATTTAATTTAATAACAAAAAGAAATAAGTTAAAAATTTAAAAATGAAATTCACAAAAACTATCGAAGTCAAAAATATATTTAATAAAATTTCTTATAAATATGACTTTTTAAATAATCTATTAAGTTTTGGGCTGCACATATCATGGAAGAGGAAATTAGTTAATCTATTGGAACCTTTAAATGGTGAAGATTGGGCTGATTTATGCTGTGGAACTGGAGATTTAGCATTCTTAATTTCTGAGAGAGTTAGTCCAAGGGGTTCAATTACTGGGATTGATAGTGCAAAGGATATCTTAGATATTGCAAAAAAAAAGTCAGAGCTTAAAAAAAATAAATTTATTAAGTGGGAAATTAAAGATGTATTAGAAATTAATGATTATTCAAAAAATTTTGATGGGATTTGCATGTCATATGGACTTAGAAACTTGAATAATGTTGAAGAAGGAATAAAAAAAGTTTTTGATCTTTTGAAGGATAGGGGGAGGGCAGGATTTTTGGATTTTAACCATTCATCAAGAAATTCTTTATCTAATATTTTTCAGAAAATTTATTTGAGATTAATTGTAGTAACTATTTCGCGGCTTTTTAATTTAGGCCCAGAGTACGCATATATTGAAAAAAGTATTAATAATTTTCCAAAGAAAAATGAGCTTATAAATATTGCTAAGGAAGTTGGATTTAAAAAAGCTGAATATAGGACTATTTTGGGGGGGGCAAATGGGAATACTAATTTTAACTAAATAAAGAATTTAGTTTTTTATTTTTCTCCAACAAAAAGAACACTTCCCCCATCTTTTGATTTCGCCCTCAGGAGTAGGGGAATTACATAGAGTACAAATGCACATATTATTTTGATTGATTCTGCTTGGATGCTTTGCCCAAACTATCTTTGCATTAGTAGCTTTGATATTTTTATTTTTTATTTCATAATTTTGTATTATTTTTATTTCATTCAAAGTTATTCCAATTTTCTCGATTCTCTCTTTTAATTTATGCTTGTTATAGATTAAAGCTTGGCGCCAATGTGGATGATTTACTGCAATAGTAAGTATTTTTTTTTCAATATTTAATGGTTTGCATTCTTGAAATAGTTCCAAGCCTATTAAGTTCTTCCAATTTTCGTTAATTTTAGAGAGTTTATCTAAGTCCCCGCAGGATTTTTTGAAATTATCAAGACAATTTTTTAATGGATGTGGATTCCTTCTATTCACTATTGGCAAATACTTTTTGTCCAATTTGTAAAATTTACTTATTAAGACTAAAGTTAATCTAATCTTTAAAAAGATGCTCGTTGTTTTAATAAAGAATTTGTGAAAGTTATAGGATCTGCAGCTAAGACAGTTTTTTATTTAAAAAAAATTCAGGGTCAATATCCGATCTGGACACTTCATTACAAAATAAAATGTAAAAGTACCGAAAATGAGCTAACAAACTTGCTTGAATATTCAGAAATAAAGAAAAACCAGCCAGTAGCGATAATCGCAAGAGAACAGTCCTCAGGGGTTGGCCAAAATTCAAAATCTTGGTTTTCTCCAAAAGGGGGGATTTGGTTAAGTGCAGCTTACCCAATATTTTCAAAAGAATTTGAATGCCAAATATTTAATTTGTCTTTAGGTATTAAGTTATGTGAAATGCTTAGACAAGAGAATATAAATGTTTGTTTGAAATGGCCAAATGATATTTTTTTTGGTTCAAAAAAGTTGATTGGATTTTTACCAAAGGTGATAACAAGAGGCAAAAAAATTATCTATGTAAGAATAGGACTTGGCATGAATGTTTTAAATTACACCCCATCGGAAGGTATTTCATTATCAAAAGTACTTCAAACTAAAAATATTAATCAACATTATTGGACAGCCAAAGTTCTTAAAGCTTTTTATGATTCAATCGAATGTAACAAGAAAAAAGAATATGTTATTAAATCTGCAAATAAGTTTCTTACTAAAAGTTTTTTACCTAGTGGTTATTGTCCTGATTCATGGAAAATTAAAGATATTGATTCGAATGGGAATTTAAGAATTGAAAATAAAACTCAACTGAAGGTAATTAGAGGGCTTTGAATTTAATTAACTTTTAATTCAACTATTCTTCCATCCTTAAATTTGGCTATTTTTTTTGCGCGATTTGCAACTTCATCTTCATGCGTAACTAAAACTATAGTTATTCCAGATTCATGCAGTTTGTCAAAAAGATTTAATACATCTTCAGTGGTTTTTGAATCTAATGCTCCAGTAGGTTCGTCTGCTAGCAAAATTGCGGGGTTATTAATAATAGCCCTCGCAATAGCAACTCGTTGTTGTTGACCTCCGGATAATTGGTTTGGGCGATTATTCATTCTTTCTGAAAGGCCAACTTTTTTTAAGGCGCTTTTACCACGCTCTAGTCTTTTTTCAGGCTCAATTCCAGCATAAATCATTGGCAATATTACGTTTTCAAGTGCTGTTGCGTCTGAAAGTAGATGAAATTGTTGAAAAACGAAGCCTAATTTTTTGTTACGTATCTCAGCCAGCTCATCATCAGATAAATTCTCAACAGGGATACCATTTAATTTATAAACACCTTCAGATGGTCTATCTAAACATCCAATAATATTCATTACTGTACTTTTACCAGACCCACTTGCCCCCATTACAGCTAGATAGTCACCACTATAAATTTCTAAGTTAATGCTGTCTAAGGCTTTAACAGTTAGATCATCTTTACCATATGTTTTAGATATTCTCTCTAAACTTGCGACTTTCTTAGACATTAATTAGAAAAATCTTCTAGGAAATATTGTTTGTAATGGCAATGACTTCTTGTAAAAAAGGAGTTTCTGAAACTGCTGTATTGGCTAATTTAAAAAGAGGGTTAGACAGAATTCCTCCCAGAGCTGTTACAGCCACGCAAGTATAAAGTGCAATTCTTAAGGGAGGCAATCCTACAATTTCCCAATTAATTTCAGGATATGATTTGACTATTTCGGAAGCTTCCTGTGGCTCTTTCACTACCATCATTTTTATAACTGAGATGTAGTAATAAATAGATATAACCGAAGTTACTAATCCAACTATTACTAATAAATATTGATGATTAGCCCAACCTGCGAAGAACAAATAAATCTTACCGAAAAATCCTAACATTGGAGGTAAACCTCCCAGAGATAGAAGACAAAGGCTTAAGCCTAATGTAATAAGAGGATCTTTTTGGTAAAGTCCTGAGTAATCAAGAATTCTGTCAGAACCAGTTCTTAAAGAGAAAAGTATTACACATGAAAATGCACCTAAATTCATAAAAAGATATGCAGCTAAATATAAAACAGCAGCCGATAAACCATCTTGTGTTCCAGATACTATTCCAATCATTACAAATCCAGCTTGTCCAATAGAACTGTAAGCTAGCATCCTTTTCATTGAAGTCTGAGCTAGAGCTACAACATTTCCTAGAGCCATACTCAATATGGCCAAAATGGTAAATAAAAGTTTCCATTCTTCATCGAAAGAAGAGAAAGTAGTGCTTAATATTCTTATTGCAAATGCGAAACCTGCTGTTTTTGAACCGACAGATAAAAAAGCTACTACAGGTGTAGGAGATCCCTCATATACATCAGGCGTCCATTGATGAAATGGAACTGCAGCGATTTTAAATGCAACAGTCGATAAGACAAAAACTAGAGCTAAAGAAGTAATGAATGATGGCTTGTTGATAATCTCTAAACCAATTGTTGCTAAGTTTGTTGAACCACTTAATCCATAAAGGAAAGAGGAGCCATACAAATAGACTGCAGCTGCAGCAGAGCCAACAAGCAGGTATTTTAATGCTGCTTCTGAACTTCTTGGGTCTCTCTTGAGATAGCCTGAGAGTAAATAGCTAGCAACCGATAATGTTTCAAGTGATATAAATACACTTATAAGGTCAGTAGATCCACACAAAAGCATTGCTCCAAGAGTCGCCGAAAGAACTATCGCTGCGAACTCCCCAATAGGGCTTCCACTTTGTTCTGTATAACGCCAGCTTATGAGTAAAGAAACTAAAGTTGATAAGGATATTATTGCTCTAAATGCTATTGCTAAATTATCTGAGTTAAAGGATCCAAGAAATGCACTATTTACTGGATTACTCCACTGCAAGGCCAAACTAAAAAGAGAACTGCCAATTGATAAATAGCAAATAATTGGTGCCCACTTTGAGGCTGTTTTTTCTCCTGCTAAATCTACAAGAAGTGTTCCAACAATACCTAATAATATAAAAGCCTCTGGAATAATGGCTTGAGCGTTTAAGTTAATTGTAAAGATTTCGTTGGGCACTTTATTAAATTGGATTAAATTTGATGTTTGATTGTAATGGTCAAAGAGTTAATCTTAACTTAATTATAATTTGTAGGCATGATTTTTGAAATTTTCAAAAGAAATTACTTGAAAAAGTCTCAAATAATCATAATATGCCCTAACTGAACAAAAACACCAATTTTTGAAATAAACCTTGGATCACACACTAGTTATTGTTGAAAGTCCCACCAAAGCAAAAACTATAAGAAAGTTTTTGCCCTCTAATTATGAAGTTCTTGCTTCAATGGGACATGTAAGAGATCTACCAAAAGGTGCGGCTGAAATCCCTGCTGCAGTTAAAAAGGAAAAATGGTCAAGGATTGGAGTAAATACAACGGAAGATTTTGAACCACTTTACATAATTCCTAAAGATAAGAAAAAGGTTGTTAAAGAGCTAAAAGATGCTTTGAAAGGTGCTACCCAACTATTACTTGCAACTGATGAAGATAGAGAGGGAGAGAGTATTAGCTGGCATCTTCTGCAAATACTGAAGCCTAAAATACCAACTAAGAGAATGGTTTTTCATGAAATTACAAAAAAAGCAATTAATAAAGCTCTAGATCAAACAAGAGAAATTGATATGGAACTTGTTCAGGCTCAAGAAACTAGAAGAATCTTGGACAGGCTTTTTGGATATGAATTATCTCCTTTACTTTGGAAGAAGGTAGCCCCCAGATTATCTGCTGGTCGGGTTCAATCAGTTTCTGTAAGACTTCTTGTTAGAAGGGAGAGAGAAAGAAGATCCTTTAAAAAAGCTAGTTACTGGGGAATTAAAGCTTCCCTAATAAAAGATGATATAACTTTCGAAACTAAATTATTTAGTCTAAATGGTCAAAGAATTTCCAATGGTTCCGATTTTGATGAACAAACCGGAAAATTAAAACAAGGAAATAAATCTTTAATAATTGGAGAAGATAAAGTAAATGATTTATTGAAGACATTTTCCTCCGAGGATTGGTTAGTCTCAAAAATTGAAAAAAAACCATCCACTCGTAAGCCAGTTCCTCCATTTACAACAAGTACATTGCAACAAGAAGCAAATAGAAAGCTTCGTTTGTCTGCAAGGGAAACTATGAGATGTGCACAAGGGCTTTATGAGAGAGGTTTTATAACATATATGAGGACTGATTCGGTTCATCTTTCCGATCAAGCCACAAGAGCTGCTAGAGAATGTGTTAGTTCTATGTATGGAAAAGAATATTTATCTAATTCACCAAGACAATTTAATTCAACTGCAAGAAATGCTCAAGAAGCACACGAAGCTATTAGACCTGCAGGTGAGGTATTTAAAACACCAAAGGAAACTAATCTGAATGGTAGAGACTTATCTCTTTACGATTTAATTTGGAAAAGAACTGTTGCTAGTCAAATGGCGGAAGCTAGGCTAACTATGATTAACGCTGAAATTAGTGTGGGGGATGGATTATTCAAATCGAGCGGCAAAAGTATTGATTTCGCAGGATTCTTCAGAGCTTATGTCGAGGGAAGTGATGACCCAAGTTCATCCCTTGAACAACAAGAAATTATTCTTCCAAACCTAACAACTGGAACAAAGATTAAAGTTACTAATCAGGAATCTACTTTTCATGAAACTAAACCGCCTGCAAGATATACAGAGGCTGCATTAGTTAAAGTTCTTGAAAAAGAAGGGATTGGAAGACCTTCTACCTATGCAAGCATTATTGGGACAATTGTGGATAGAGGTTATGCAAATATATCTTCAAATACTTTAGCTCCAACGTTTACAGCTTTTGCTGTTACCGCTCTATTAGAAGAACATTTTCCTGATTTGGTTGATACCACTTTTACAGCAAAAATGGAGTCTTCATTGGATGAAATATCTTCAGGCAATCTTGAGTGGCTACCATACCTCGAGACTTTCTATAAAGGTAAAAACGGCCTTGAGGTAAAAGTTCAGAAAACAGAGGGTGATATTGATGGTAAAGCTTATAGACAAGTTGATTTTGAAGACCTTCCTTGCGTAGTAAGAATAGGCTCTAACGGCCCTTGGTTGGAGGGTACAAAAATTGATGAATCTGGCAATGAAATTCAGGCAAAAGGCAATCTTCCAATGGATATAACTCCTGGAGATTTAGACATAAAGCAAGTTGATCAAATTTTAAGTGGCCCGTCAGATCTTGGAACTGATCCAAAAACTGGGGAAAAAGTCTTTTTAAGATTTGGTCCTTATGGACCTTACGTACAATTGGGCAATAATGATCAAGATAAAGCTAAACCAAGAAGAGCTTCATTACCCAAAGAGTTAAAAACTGATGATTTAACTCTAGATGAGGCTCTTGTACTTTTAAGTTTGCCTAGATTGTTAGGAGTTCATCCTGAAGGAGGTGTTGTTGAAGCCGATAGAGGAAGATTTGGACCTTATATTAAATGGATTAAAAATGAAAATGAATCTGAAAATAGATCATTAAAGAAAGAAGATGATGTTTTTACCGTTGATATAAAAAGAGCATTAGAAATTCTTGCGATGCCAAAAATGGGTAGAGGAGGTCAAGAGGTACTTAAAGATTTTGGAAAATCGAATGAATTTAAAGAGACAATCCAAATACTAAATGGAAGATATGGAGTCTATTTAAAATGTGGCAAAACTAATGTTTCGATTGCGAAAGATACTGACTTAGAAAAATTCTCAATAGATGATGCTATATCCCTTTTAGAAGAAAAACTAAAAGATAAAAAAGGATCTATTTCAAAAAAAATAAAAAAAAGTAATAAAAAAACTATTAGGAAAAAGAAAAGTTAGAAAAGTATGATTTTTAAAAAAAAAGAATTTTTTTTATTAATTTTTTTAATTTTATTGCAATCATGCTCTGGAAGTAGGATTGGAAATTTTCTTGAAAGTAGTTTTAATGATTTAGAAAAAAAAAGCCAAGATGAAGCGTTACAAAATAATCTAGTAAATAAAAAAATAAAAGATGTAGAAAATCCAAAAAATGTACCAGAAAATAAAAAGGATATAAATTTAGAAAAAGAAAATAAAGAAGTTGATTTTAAAAGTAATAAAAGAATTAAAAAAGAAAAGCAAAAAAATGTTTCAGAAAATAAAGAGGATATAAATTCAGCAAAGATATCAAAACAAAAAAATAACAAAATTAAGAATTTTCCAAAAAAAAGAAAAATTCAGCTTAAATCTTACAAAATAATATTAATCCTAAAAGATGTAGATCCAAAAGATCCTACTGAAGAGTTAAATTCCATATTAAGTAATTCTGAGGTAAATTTTGAAATAGAAAAGATTGAACGCATACTAGATACAAAAAATAAAAGTATGAATAAAAATTAATTGAAATTATTCTAGAAAAATGAAAATAAAAACAAAAAATGAAGCATTAAATATCGTTGAGACCTCATATCTGGCATCTCTTTCTTCTTTACTATGGGTTGCACTATATTATTTGCCAATTGGGGGAGCTTTATTAAGGTTGATTTTACCCCTCCCAATGATTATTTTGCACTTGAGAAGAGGAACCAAAACTGCATTGGAAGGACTTTTAATACAATTTCTACTGTTATTTATAATTATGGGTCCTGTCAGAGGAACTTTATTTTTATTTCCTTATGGGATTTTGGCTTTTTGGTTGGGTTGGTGTTGGTTTAAAGAAAAGAGTTGGAAACTTAGTGTAATTGTAGGAGTTATTATTGGAACTCTTGGCTTTTTATTAAGAGTAATAGCATTATCTACCTTGGTTGGAGATAATCTTTGGGTTTTAATCACTAGAGCGAGTTATGGTCTAATTGAAAAGTTCATTGGATTATTTAATTTACCTTTATCTGCCTCAATTTTGAGTATCCAATTAGGTGCCATTTTATTGATAATTTTTCAAGAAATAGTTTATGTTTTAACGGTTCATGTAGTTGCCTATTCTCTGTTTCCAAGATTTAAATTAACTATCCCAGATCCTCCAAAATTATTACATAGCTTAGTTGATTTAAATAATTGATATATAGAAAAAATGTATAGTACAGCATTAGGGATAAATTTTTTTGGTAATGAATCCACTATAAAAAGACAATTTAATAAGATAGAAATACTGAAAAAGAATATAAAAGATTTCAAAATATTTCTTGTAATTGCGAGCACTAATACATCTCAAATTCCAGGAATTTCCGCTGCAGGTATTAATGCAAAATCAAGGCGAAGAACTGCTCTCGCAGATGCCGAATTTTTGCTTAAGGGTGCTTCAAAAGATCATAAATATAAATTACCTCTACTAAATGCAGGGGTCACTCCTGCCCTAATAAGTCATGTTTGCTCAAAGCTTATTAATATTGATCCAGTGATTGTTCCTCTGGGTATAGAAGTAAAACCTTACTTTAATCATTTGGTTATTGAAGATAGAGATTTGGGCCCATCAAATTGTCTTACTACTGGTAAATCTATGCCCAAAGAGAGAGTTATGAATCTTTACGAAAGAGGTCTTGCGATAGGAAAATCCTCAAAACAACCCATTTTAATTTCTGAATCTGTACCAGGCGGTACTACAACTGCTCAGGCAGTAATGGAAGCTTTTGGTTTGCAGGTATCTAATTTAGTGGGGAGTAGTCTATTTAAAGCTCCAAGAGAACTAAGAAGAAAAGTAGTTCAAAAAGGACTTTTAAATTCAAATTTAAAGACTGATTTTGACTCTTTTGATGTTGTTGCATCTTTGGGAGACCCTTTCCAAGCTTTCTCAATGGGTTTATTAGTTGGTGCTAGATTAGCAAAACAACCTGTATTTTTGTCTGGTGGAAGTCAAATGTTGGCTGTCATTGTGCTTGTATTAGAATTATTGGGTGCAAATAATAAAGATAACTTTATTGAGGATGTTTTTGTTGCGACAACTGGCTGGCTCTTAAAAGATAATTCTTTAAGTGATTTATTGAATTTAATTAATGAGAAATATCATATTAACTTATTGGGTTTGGCAAGTCCTTTAAATTTCAAATCTTCAAAATACAAAGAGTTGAATGAATATGAATTAGGTCATGTAAAAGAAGGTGTAGGTGCTGGTGGAATATCATTGCTTGCTTTTTTAGATGGATTCAAAAATGAAGAAATAGTTTCATTGTGTCAACAAAATCTGGAAATGATGAAGAGCCTAGGTCAAATTTCTTTAAAGAAGGATTGTTGAATGTTTTCAAAATTTGCAACCAGAAGAGAATTTTTAAATTTTGGTAAGCTTTCGCTTTTATTTCTCTTAAATTCTTGTAGTAATCTTTCTAATAATTTAAAAATTGCACTACAGAATTCTTTTTATCCAAAATCTTTTATAGATACCATTCCAAAAGATTGGAAACAGGAAAAAATTAATTTTGAAAATATTAAGCTTCAAAAAATTAGAAACATACTTTTCGATTCTGATTTTACGTTAATAAACGATGGATGGATTACTAGTATAGATTTTGCAGAATTTGAAAAAATAAATGAATATCAACTGATAGAAAATTTGGATAAAAGATCGATAGATTATTTGGGAAGTTTTAATCAAAATCAGAGGAGTAAATTATTTCCTATTGGCGTAGTACCCTACACTATTGTTATTAAAAACAATAAAGAATTAATAAATTCAGCCAGAACTTCATGGGATGTCCTTCTTTCTAAAAAATTAACAGGGAAAATCATTTTTCCGCAAAGTCCCAGGATAATATTGTCCATAGCAAAAAAAATTAATTCATCTAACTCTTTAAAAAAACTCAAAGACCAAGCAATGGTATTTGATGATAAAAATATGCTCAATTGGTTGATTAATTCTGATGCTTGCGTCGCTATAGTTCCTTATAGTCTCTGCTCAAAATATTTAAAAATAGATCCAAGACTTTCTTTAGTTTTCCCAAGTCAAGGAGTGCCTTTGATGTGGCATTTTATTCTTAGTCGATCAAATCTAAAAAATCAAATATTAATTAAATGGATTAAATCTTTTGAAAATAAATCAATAGTAGATAAATTAGTAGGTGAAGGTTGGTATCTGCCATTCAATACTGATTATTTACAAAATAAATACAAATCTGAGATTGAACCCATATCAGGCCCTTCTAAAAAATGTTGGGATAATAGTTGGTCTTTCCCTGTTCTAACAAATGAAGAAAAAATTAATCTTGAAAATTCCTGGAATGAATTTTTACCCCCATAATCTTTTTGTAGGAGTTTCAATTAATAAGTTATGGGTTTGCTTTAATAAATTTGGTATATCTAATTTACTAGGACATTTAGGAACACATTCATTACAATGTTGACAAAATGAGGAATTTTTTTCTTCCCACCAGTGGCCAGCTTTTCCTATTAAATTGTACCTTTCTTTTGCAAATTCTAATTGGCCATAACCAACAGATATATTTCTTAAACGAAGTATTTCTGGAATAGGCACTTCATTTGGACATGGAAGACAAGATCTACATTGTTCACATTTGGTTGAGTTTAATCTTTCATTAGAAACTTCCTCAATTTTATTAAGGGCGCTTTTTTCAAGTTTTGTAAGCTTCTCGAATGAGTTTCTAAGTTTATGCGCAAATTCAAAATCTTTTTTGTTTGTCGCCCCCAAGGATAAAGTTGTAATGCCTTTTGCCAACAAGAATCGATACGCGAGCTCTAATGGATGAAAAGGCTTAGAGGCCTCTATCAAAATATCACTTGGAGAATACAATCTACCGCCTTTATCTGCAGGTGATATTGCTAAAACTCCCATACCTTTTTTTATAGCTTCCTCTGCTAAAGCAATCTTAGATTGATCTAAATAATGTAAATGAAGACTACAAAAAGTAAAAACTTCACAGTTAATTGCATCTTTAATTAGTGAATAACTTCCGTGAGAACTAAAACCGACTTGATCAACTAGTTCCTTCTCAAGTATCCAAGAAATGAATTTCTTACCCTCTCCAGAAAGAACCCAATCTAGATGTTGTTTTAAGTTGAGTCCGTGAATTGCAAGATTATTAATTTTCTCGCGATTTAAATTTTTAAGAGACTTTTTAAAATTATTTTTTAAAAAGTCAAAATCACCCTTTGGTAAAACTTTGGAAGTAATAACCCAATTTTTTTCTTTTATATTCTCTTCTAGTGCTAATTTTTTTATTGAATTTCCAATAAGTGATTCAGCATCACCATAAGAGGGTGCTGTTTCTATGTGGTTAATTCCTACATAATATGCATTTTTTATTATGCTATACATTTTTTCGAGACTTTCAGTTGCTCGCATTGTCCCCAAAGTGAATAAGCTCACTTTCGCCCCTCTACCAAATGATCTTTTTTGTGAATTAATAATCATCTAAATATGATCAATTTCTTTTTATTTACTCTTTAATTTATTTATAGTTGAAAATGATTTAAAGTAAATTAAAGTAAATACAAAATTTTGCAAAAATATTTTTTTTTAAATTATGTTTACAGGAATAATTCAATCAGTTGGAAAACTAAGACAAGAAAAAAATATTTTAGAAATTGAAATTCTAGATAATTTATTTGATATGGCAATTGGTGACAGCATTGCTGTTGATGGAATTTGTTTGACAGTTAAAGAGATTTTTCAAAATAAATTTACTGTTGATGTTAGTGAGGAGACATTAAAAAAAACAACTTTAGGAGTAAAGTCGAACCTGAATCAAATTGTCAATTTAGAGCCCGCTCTCAGGGTTTCTGACCGTCTAGGAGGCCATATAGTTAGTGGGCATGTTGATGGCCTTGGAACAGTTGAGAATATAGAAAAATTAGAGAAATCTTGGCTCTTATCAATAAAGTGGAAAAATAATAGTTTTTCAAAATATGTAGTTAATAAAGGGAGTATTTGTGTAAATGGTATAAGTCTTACGATTGCAAAATATAAGCAGGAAGGAGAAATATTTACTATTGCAATAATTCCTCATACTTGGCATAACACAAATTTGAAAAAATTAAATATTGGTGACAGCGTAAACCTTGAGGCAGATGCACTAATTAAATACGTAGAGAAATTACTTTTTTTTAATAAAAATAGTAATCAAGATTTTTTTTCAAATAATATTTCTTCGGAGTGGCTTAAAGAAAACGGTTGGTAAAATATATTTTTTAATTTAATGGAATCAGATAAATTGTTTTTGACTCTTTTTTAAGATCGATCTTAAATTCCTGGCCAGGTTCTAGACCTAATTTTTTGGTGTAGGCATGGCCAATTAATAGGTTCCCATTTCCATGAACTTTAGTTTTGAATTCTGTCTGCCTGCCTCTTGAAGCTCTATTACCATTTTTCCCCTTACGACCATTTCCTATTTTGTAGCCCTTAGCTTCGATAAGCGCCCTGTAAAAATTTTTTCTTAAGATTCTTCCGCTAGGACCTACGTAACCACAACCTTTTGCTATCTCATCTTCAGATTTTTTACTTAATAATTTTGCTTTTTCAAGAAGTTCTTTTCCTTCTAGCATTATCTGACAAATTTCTAACTATATATTCTTACTAAAAAGGAGAACTGTGGCAATATAAATTAATAAAAAATATATTTAATTTTTTAAATTAAGTTTTTATAAAAGATACAAAATAATAAATAAAATAACCCATATTCCATCTACAAAATGCCAGTACAACTCAACAGCTTCCAATGGGAACATATTTTGACTAGTTAATCTTCCACCATTGATTCTCGATTGCCAAGCAATAATTAAAATCATTAAAGTGCCCAAAGTTACATGTAATCCATGAAAACCAGTAAGAGCATAAAAAGTACTTGCAAATAAATTATCGGTTAATCCAAAAGGTAAATGAAAATATTCAAATAATTGACATATTAAAAATAAAATTCCAAGAAAAGCAGTAAAAAACAACCATTTTTGGGAATCAGAGTTTTTATCTTTTAAAAGTGCTTTACCTGCTTTATGGAAAGTTGCACTACTAACAAGTAATAAAATTGTATTGAGTGTAGGTATTGGAAGTTCTAATTCATAAATAGCACCATCAGGCAATGGATTTACTGCTTTGTAAGTTAGATAAGCAGCAAAGAATCCAGCAAAAGTCATTCCGTCCGCAATTAGGAATGTTATAAGACCAAACATTCTGAAGTCTTCATGTGTTTCATTGACTTCAGAATTATTTTTTTGAATTTCTTTTGAGCTATCTAGAGTTGTCATATGTTTTTATTTTTGTTCAGAAATTTCTTTACCATAACCATAAGGTTCTTCAACTAATGGTGCTTCTCCTTCCCAATTTTCAACTGGAGGTGGAGAAGATGTTAACCATTCAGGTGTAAGAGCATTCCAAGGGTTATCTCCAGCATCTTTTCCATTTCTAACACTAAGGAAAACATTAATTAAAAAAGGAATTGTGCTTATAGCCATTAAAAGAGCCCCAAGGCTACTAATTTGATTAACGAACTGGAATTGAGGATCATATTCTGCAACTCTTCTTGGCATTCCATTTAAACCAAGCCAATGTTGAGGAGCAAAGCACAAGTTAAATCCAATAAAGGTAATGATAAAATGCAAAATCCCTAATTTTTCATTGAGCATTTTCCCAGTTACTTTTGGGAACCAATGATAAATTGAAGAGAAAATAATAAAAACAGTCCCTCCATAAACTATGTAATGAAAATGGGCTACAACGAAATATGTATCATGTACGTGAATATCGAAAGGTACCTGTGCCAAAGCAACTCCTGTGATACCTCCAAAAACAAAATTTATAATAAATCCGCAAGAGAATAACATTGCACTATTGATGGAAATTTTACCTCCCCATAATGTCGCAACCCAATTGAAAAATTTTATACCAGTTGGAACAGCAATGAATGCCGTGGCAATAGTAAAGAACAATCTCATCCAAGGGGGCGTTCCACTCGTAAACATGTGATGAGCCCAAACAACTAAACCTAAAACTACTATCCCCATTATTGAAAAAACCATTGTTGTATATCCAAAAAGTGGTTTTCTAGCATGTACAGGAAGTATTTCACTAACTAAACCAAAGGCAGGAAGGACCATAATGTATACAGCTGGATGAGAATAAAACCAAAATAAATGCTGATAAACTACGACATTGCCACCCAAGACAGGATTGAAAAACCCTGTATTAGCAATAATATCGAAGCTAAGTAGAATTAAAGTGCCAGCTAATACAGGAGTTGACAAAACAACTAATAGACTTGTTCCAAGCATTGCCCAACAATACATTGGCAATTGCATAAGTTTTAATCCTGGCCTTCTTAATTTGATAATGGTCGCTATAAAGTTGATTCCACCAAATATAGAACTGCCTCCAAGTAATAGAACACTCAGAATCCAAATAATTTGTCCCGATTGAGGAGTAGTTATGCTCAAAGGTGGATAAGCAGTCCATCCAGCTTGAGCGGCACCATCAACAAAATAGCTAGCTACCAGCATCAAACCTGAAGGAGGAATTAACCAAAAAGCTACTGCATTTAATCTTGGGAATGCCATATCTCTCGCACCTACATAAAATGGAATTAAATAATTTCCAAAAGCACCGTTAACTACAGGAACTATCCAAAGGAATATCATTATTGTTCCGTGTAAAGTTAAAACTTGGTTATAAACATCTCTTGGCATAAAATCAGACATTGGGCTGGCCAGTTCAATTCTTATGGCGCTCGCTAAAGTTCCTCCTATTAAATAGAAGAGAAAACCGCAAACCAAGTATTGAATCCCAATTACTTTATGATCAAGGCTAAAACTAAAGTATCTAAGCCAGCCTTTGGGTTGAAGACTTTCATTATTAGTTTTTTGTGGATCAATTGATATTGTCATAAATTTACCTCGGGTTTTTTATTTTTGTTAAACCATTCGTTGTAATCAGATTCTTCTTCAACAACTATCGAGGCTCTCATTCCTCCATGATATGGGCCACATAATTCTGCACAAATTATCGGATATTTTCCTACTTTTGTAGGAGTGAAATTTAGGATAGTTGGTTGTCCAGGAATAATATCCTGCTTAATTCTGAACTCTGGTACCCAAAAAGCATGAATTACATCTTTGGATTCCATTTTCATTGATACTTTTTGATCAACAGGAACGTGTAGTTCTCCTGATATGAAATTGCCTTTGGGATAATTGAATAGAAATGCAAATTGCATAGCCGAAACTTCAATTGATAAATTATTTATAGCTATTTCATTATCAGAAGTTTGACTTATTCCAGCCCATATTTTTTCAGTATTAGAACTCATCATTTCATGGTTATGATTTAGTTCTTTCATCCCTCCCATTCGATCGTAGATGTTGTAGCTATATAAACCTATTAATAAAACAATTATTGAAGGGATAATTGTCCACACAATTTCTAAGCTTAAATTTCCCTCTAAAGCTATACCATCGCCTATCTGATCATTTCTTTTCCTAAATTTAAATAAGCTATAAATAACTGCTATTGTCATTCCTATAAAAATAATTAATCCAATAATGAAAAGAATTTTAAAAAGTTCATCGTAAATTGGTGCATTAATACTTGCTTCCGCTGGGAGCAAATTTACATTAAAACCAATCCAAAAAGATATAGCAAAAACGAGAGAAATAATTAGTATTAAATAAATGTTTTTATTTAACAATTGATTCCTTAAAAATTTGTATTTATATCCTCAAGATATTCAATTTTTTTAATCCTGCATCCTTTGTTAAAAGAAAAACATTTAAATTCACAACTTCTTAAGATTTATGAAATAAAAGGCGTATTATTAATAACTTTTTAGAGTTAATTGTCAGGGAAAAAAGATTAAATTAGTAAATTATTTTTTAAATTAAAGATATTAATTTTTAATTAATGTTTGGTTTTTGAATCTAATTTATTATGCAAAATAATAGGTTTTATCCATTTGATTAATAACCAATTATATAAATCAAAATATCTGACAATTTTTAAAAGGTTGGGAAGTCATAGTGTACTCGCACTCATCTCACTAATCGTAATTGGAGGTGCTACCAGAGTCATGGAGGCGGGACTTGCCTGCCCAGACTGGCCATTGTGTTATGGATCTTTTTTGCCTTTTAATCATATGAACTTAAGAGTATTTCTAGAGTGGTTTCATCGTCTAGATGCTTTTCTGGTTGGAATATTAATTCTTTTTAAATTTACCCTTTCAATAATCTGGAAAAATGAAATTCCAAATTGGTTACCTAAAACTTATTCATTATTACTTTTTCTCGTTATTGTCCAAGGATCTTTTGGAGCTTTAACAGTAATAAACCTGCTTGATTCATATACTGTCACTGGCCATCTTTTAATAGCTTTTCTACTTCTCATCACAACAATTTCAATAAATCAAAATTTAGAAAATCACGACATAGAAGAGCCATTAATTTGGTGGAGATTATTATTGTTTGTTCCTCTTTTACTTACTCTGATTCAATCTTTTATTGGTGTAAGGCTTTCATCTACTTGGTCAGCACATATTTGCTTATCATTTAATAAACAATGTCTAATTCTAAATACTCATAAATTATTTGCTTTTCCAATTTCTTTTTCAATTCTATTAATTATTGCTACTGCAATTTATAAGAGAAATTTACTTAATGAAAATTGGAAATATCTCTCAACACTTATTTTTCTCTTGTTTTCCCAAATTGCTTTGGGTGTTTTAAGTCTTAAAACAAACTTAAATGAACCTATTTTTATTATCGGTCATCAACTTAACGCCTCTTTATTTATTGCGATATTAACAACATTAATTTTTAGAAATCCTTTTACCAAAAAAGGTCTAGACCACTCCCTAAACTCTCAAATGGTTGGTGTCAATTCATGAACAGTAGTAACTTAGAAAACTTGAAATATAAATCTTCAATTAGGGATGAGGTTGTACCTTCAAGAAAAAGATTAACTTTGCCACCTTGGCTTGAAGTGGCAAAACCTAGATTAATCCCACTTTTACTGGCAACAACTTTAGGAGGAATGGCTTTAACAGAGGAATGGCCTTTGTCTTCACCGAAGCTTATCTGCACTTTAGGAGGCGGCGCTTTGGCAGCAGCAGCAGCAGGAGCTCTTAATTGCTTGTGGGAAATGGAATTAGATAAAAGGATGACAAGAACTAGCAAAAGAGCCTTGCCAGCAGGAAAATTGTCATCTGAGACTGTATTTTTAGCTGCCGTATCATGTACTTTGGCAGCTTCGATGCTTTTAGTAAGTGGTGTAAATTATTTGGCTGCGGGATTAACTCTTCTAGGTTTATTTAGCTATGTAATTTTATATACAGTTATTTTGAAACCTCGTACAACCAAAAATATTGTTTTCGGAGGAGTTGCTGGCGCGATACCACCTTTAGTTGGTGCATCTGCTGCCACAGGGCATGTAGGCCTAAGTGGTTGGTGGTTGTTTGGTTTAGTAATGTTATGGACTCCAGCTCATTTTTGGGCACTTGCAATTTTATTGAAGGACGATTACGCATCTGTTGGTATTCCTATGCTTCCTTCTGTTAAGGGATCTGTTTTTACTGCTAAAGCGATTTCTCGTTACGGATGGGCAACAGTTTTGATGAGTATTATGGGAGTCTTCGCTTTACCTGAAGGGGGTCTTTTATACGGAATTATGTTATTGCCATTTAATGGAAGACTTTTGCAATTAATAAATGAATTAAAGAAATCTCCTGATGATCTTTCAAGAGCAAAGTCTCTTTTTAGGTGGTCTATTCTTTATATGTTTGGTATTTGTCTTTTGTTATTAATTTCCAGAACCCAACTATCCGTAGAATTTGAGCAGCAATCTATGCAAATATTTTTATCTATAGTATCCCTGCTTAGTAATTAAATTAGATGTAAAATGTTCTATAAGAAATAGTAAGTTTGATGAATTATATAAAAGTTAAAGGACTCTCAAAATCTTATTCAGAAATCAAGGCTTTAAAAAATTTATCAATGGAAATTGAAGCTGGAACATTATTCGGCATACTAGGTCCAAATGGTGCTGGTAAATCAACACTTATAAAAATACTCGCTACTTTAATAGAGCCTGATAGTGGAGAAGTTTTAATAAATAATATTAATCTAATAAAAAATTCAAGGAAAATTAGAGAATTAATTGGTTATGTTGCCCAGGACATTGCACTTGATAAAATATTAACTGGAAGAGAGCTTTTGGATTTTCAAGCAGATTTATATCACATCAACAAAAACAAAAAATTTGAAAGAATAAATAAATTAATAGATCAATTAGAAATGAATGATTGGATTGATCGTAAGTGCGGAACTTATTCAGGGGGAATGAAAAGAAGAATAGATCTTGCAGCTGGATTATTACATTTACCCCAAGTATTAATATTGGATGAACCTACAGTTGGTTTAGATATTGAAAGTAGAAATATCATATGGCAACTTTTGAAAGATTTGAGAAATAGTGGAATGACTATTATTTTGAGCAGTCACTATCTTGATGAAATAGATAAATTGGCAGATAAATTAGTGATAATTGATGATGGAAGAGTTATAGCACAAGGGGCTCCTACAGAACTGAAAAATAAATTAGGAGGAGATAGAGTAACTTTGAAAGTAAGAGAATTTAGTAATCAGGAAGAAGCAAAAAATATATGTCAAATTTTATCTTCAATAGATGGAATTAGTCAGATTATCATAAATGAAGCTCAAGGTTTCTCGATAAATTTTGTAGCAGATAAGGAAAAAGATTTACTTACGAAGCTCAAAGTGGAATTGGCCTTCTCAAAGTTTGAAATTTTTTCTCTTACCCAAAGTCAGCCCAGCTTAGATGATGTATATCTTCAGGCAACGGGGAAAACATTATTGGATGCCGAAATTTCTATGGCAGGGAAAAGAGACCTTAAAAAAGAATCAAAGCAATCAATGCGATAAAAAAAATTTTGGTTGACTAACTATAATAAAAACTAATTACTGCTAATTATGGAATTACAAAAATATAATTTATTTTTTTTATATCAAGAAACATTTGCCTTAACAAAGAGATTATTTATTCAATTAAAAAGAAGACCATCAACTCTTTTAGCTGGAATCTTACAACCTATAATTTGGCTTTTTTTATTTGGGGCATTATTCTCCAAAGCTCCTGAAGGTTTTTTACCAGGAGTTGATTCTTATGGGAATTTTTTAGGAGCAGGGCTTATTGTTTTTACTGCTTTTAGCGGAGCCCTAAATTCTGGTCTTCCTTTAATGTTTGATAGAGAGTTTGGATTCCTTAATAGATTACTTGTGGCTCCTTTAACCAGTAGATTATCCATAGTTTTATCTTCTTTTTTTTACATAACAATCCTGAGCTTTGTTCAGAGTATTGTAATAATGGTTGTTTCATACACTTTGGGATATGGATGGCCCAACTTATATGGTTTAGGAATTGTGTTTACAACACTAATTCTATTAGTTCTTTTTGTGACATCAATAAGTTTATGTTTAGCGTTTGTTTTGCCCGGACATATTGAATTAATCGCTCTCATATTTGTGATAAATTTACCTCTTCTTTTTGCAAGCACCGCTTTAGCTCCAATCTCTTTCATGCCAAATTGGCTTGGGTGGTTAGCTTCATTAAATCCATTAACTTTTGCGATTGAACCTATTAGAACTGCTTATACACAAACTATGAATTTAGAATTAGTGGCTTTACATGCCCCATATGGTGATTTAACTTGTAAGAGTTGTATATCAATTTTATTCTCTTTAACAGTTTTTTCCTTGATTATCATAAGGCCTCTGTTAAATAGAAAGCTAAATTAATAAATTTATGCTCCTAAAAAATCATCTAATAGAAGTTTTTAAAAAAGCCTCTTCAGAAAATAATATTTTGCTTAAAGAAAATATTGTTCTTAAGTGGGTTCATAGATTTGGTATCGATTCTTTAAATGATTTATTAATCCATAGCCCAGCACAAAGGGAAAATCATGAAGAAGAAAATCAAGAACAAATAACTTTAATTGATGAAAATCATGAAGAAGAAAATCAAGAACAAATTATGCTTGAAGCTTTAAAAACTATAGAAAATTCAGAAGAAACAAATAGTGAATCAAATTACTTAAAAATTTCTAACAACAATCAAGTAGTCAATATTAAACAAGATTCTAATCAAATGAATCAATATATTAAAAATCCAAAATTACCACTACCTAATATTAAAAATTTAAGAAAATGGATTAATAAAGATAAAAAAGCTAGTTAGCTTTTTACATCATGCCTGGCATACCCATGCCGCCCATACCTGGCATACCCATGCCGCCCATACCTGGCATACCCATGCCGCCCATACCTGGCATACCACAGCCGACCATACCTGGCATACCCATGCCGCCCATACCTGGCATACCCATGCCGCCCATACCTGGCATACCCATGCCGCCCATACCTGGCATACCCATGCCGCCCATACCTGGCATACCCATGCCGCCCATACCTGGCATACCCATGCCGCCCATACCTGGCATACCCATGCCGCCCATACCTGGCATACCCATGCAGCCCATACCTGGCATACCCATACCACCCATGCCTCCCATGGGGTCTCCACCTGGTCCTCCAGGAGCTGGGGCCTCAGGCTCTGGAATGTCGGCCATCGCATCTTCTGTTGTGAGGAGCATAGCTGCAATAGATACTGAATCTTGAAGAGCTAATCTTATTACTTTAGTTGGATCTAATATTCCTGAATCTTTTAAATCCTCATATTTCCCTGAATTAGCATTGAAGCCTTTGTTAAGTCTTTTAATTTCAGCGACAACTACATCACCATTAAAACCAGCATTTTTTGCAATTTGTTTAGTAGGTTCCAAAAGGGCTTCTTTTACTATATTTATCCCTGTTCTTAAATCATCGGAAGATTTTTGACTTAAATTTAAAAGTTCATCTGATATTTCAATTAAAGTTTGTCCTCCACCAGAAACTACACCCTCTTCAATAGCAGCTTTCGTAGCATTAAGGGAATCTTCGATTCTTAATTTTTTGTACTTCATCTCTGTTTCTGTTGCAGCTCCAACTTTGATAAGTGCTACTCCTCCAGCTAGTTTTGCAATTCTTTCATTGATTTTGTCCTGATCATACTCTGAGTCTGTTATTTCAACTTCTCTCTTTAATTTTTCTACTCGCGCTTTAACCAAATCTTTAGTGTCTTCGAAGGCAACAATTGTAGTTTTGTCCTTCGTGATAGTTATTTTTTTTGCTTTGCCTAAGTCTTTAATCGATACTTTATCAAGTGTCATTGATTTATCTTCACTAATTAACTTAGCTCCAGTAAGAATAGCAATATCTTCAAGAGCAGCTTTTCTTCTCTCGCCAAATAACGGAGCTCTTACGGAAGCTACGTTTAGCACTCCACTATTCTTATTCAAAACCAAGGTAGTTAAAGCCTCTCCTTCAATATCTTCAGCAAGAATTAGAAAAGGTGAGCCTGATTTCTGAATTTCTTCAAGTATGGGAACTAAATCAACTAAAGTTGAAATCTTTTGATCAGTTATTAATATTTTAGGGTTTTCAAGTTCACAAACTTGTCTTTCTTGGTCCGTTACGAAATATGGAGAACTATAGCCTCTATCAAAAGACATTCCTTCAGTTATATCTAATTCTGTATCTAGTGATTGAGATTCCTCAACAGTTATTACACCATCCGAAGTAACAATATCCATTGCCTTCGAAATTATAGATCCAATTTCTTCATCACCTCCAGCACTAACTGATGCAACTTTTTGTATATCAGAACCACTTAATGAAATACTTTTAGAACTTAATTTTTCTAGAACAAAAGCCAAGCCTACCTCCATACCTTTTTTTAACTCCACAGGACTGGCACCAGATGCAATATTTTTTAATCCCTCTTGAACCATCTTCTGAGTCAAAATGGTGGCTGTTGTTGTTCCATCTCCTGCACTCTCTTTTGTTTTGGATGCAACTTGTTCTATTAATTTCGCACCCAAATTAGAAATAGGGTTCTCAATCTCAATCTCTTTAGCAACTGTGGATCCATCTCTAACTATGTCTGGCGAACCAAATTTCCTCTCTATTACTACGTTTTTCGCTTTTGGCCCAATAGTAACCTTTACCGCATTAGCTACGAAATTTACACCTTTTTCTAACGCTTCTCTTGATTCATTAGAAAAACTTAACTGTTTAGCCATGTTTACTCGATCTTTAGTCTTATTCTAATCTCCCATAGAATCATTTTTAAGGGATATTTAATTAAGTGGGGAAAGCCGAATTTCTTTTAATTAGACATACAAATTAACTCAAATAAGAGTATCTTTAGGTTATGGAAGAAACAAATAATCTTATTTTTACTCTTACAGCAATTCTCGCGATTGTTATGACACTGATATACTTCCCTTTAAGATTTTTCTTAACATTAACTGCTAGAAGTCGAAGACTAAAACTTTTACAAAAAATTAGAAGGTTGAGAGATGAATTAGGCCAGCCTTATGAAAGTACATAACTAAATACTCATACCCCCGTCTATACTGATTGTCTGCCCTGTAATGTAACTTCCTGCATCACTTGAAACTAAGAATGACACTAAGTTTGCAATTTGAGTACAACTTCCTAATTTCCCTAAAGGAATAACTTTTAGAATCTCTTCCGTATTAAGTTTTTCAGTCATCTCTGTTTCTATAAAACCTGGAGCTATTGCATTAACGTTTATACCTCTTGAGGCAAATTCTTTAGCGCAAGTTTTGGTAAATCCAATAACCCCAGCTTTGGCTGCAGAATAATTTGCTTGACCAGGATTACCAATTATCCCAACAACAGATGAAATATTTACGATGCTACCACTTCTTTTTTTCATCATAAATTTTGAAGCATATTTTGTACAAAGAAAAACACCTTTTAAGTTTGTATTTAGTACATCATCCCATTGTTCCGATTTCATTCTCATCAATAGTCCATCTCTAGTAATTCCAGCATTGTTAATGAGGATATCAATGGTGCCATTAATTTTGATTATTTCTTCAAAAGCTGAACCGACAGAATCCTCTTTTGAAACATCAAATTTTAATTTATGAGCTTTACCTCCCGAATTTTTTATTAAATTTACAACCTCTTCAGCTTTTTCATCAGAAGAAGAGTAATTAATAAAAACTTCTGCTCCTAATCGGCTTAGTTCTAAAGCAATTTCTTTACCAATTCCTCTGCTAGCCCCAGTGATTAAAGCAACTTTGCCTGATAATGAATCTTTATTGGACATTATGAAATTTTATAATTTTCAATCGTAGTACTATTTGTGTAAAGATATTGCTTTTATTTATAATTGTCTAGAAAATATTAAAACCTTCTATTGTGCACTTTTTAATACCAGCTGCAGGGAGCGGTAGCAGAATGAAAGCTGGAAAAAATAAATTACTTATTGATTTAGAGGGAGAGTCTTTGATTTATTGGACACTTAAATCTGTATTTTCTGCAAGCTCAACTAATTGGGTTGGAGTAATTGGGCAACCGAAAGATAAAAATTTATTATTAAATTCAGCAAAGGACTTTGCCCATAAAGTTAATTGGATTAATGGTGGTGACACCAGACAACAGTCAGTTTTTAATGGTTTAAAAGCGTTACCAAAAGATGCTGAAAAAGTTTTAATACATGATGGTGCTAGATGTCTAATTAATCCTGAATTGATAGACCTTTGTGCCAAGCAATTAGATGAAAATGAAGCTGTAATTTTAGCTACCAAGGTAACTGACACTATAAAGATTGTTGATAATGAAGGTTTTATTAAAGAAACACCAGATAGAAATTATTTATGGGCAGCGCAAACTCCTCAGGGCTTTTTAGTAGATAGATTAAAAAAAGCTCATAAGATGGCAATTGATAAAAACTGGAAAGTTACAGATGATGCCTCATTATTCGAAATGCTTAATTGGAAAGTGAAGATTATTGAAGGAACTTATTCAAATATAAAAATTACATCCCCTATAGATTTGAAACTAGCAAAACTTTTTGTGAAGAACTCTAGTTAAAAATGTGTGTCTATACTAAGAACGCCATCATCACCATTTAAGGTGCATTCGTATCCTAAAGGAATGCAAGCATTCCCCGATATATGGCCTATTGGGAGGTCAAAAAGAATAGGAAAATTAAATTCTTGGAGTCTTTCAATAATGCAGTTTTTTAGTAAGTCTTTCCATTTTAGATCGCAGGTATCATTAGAAAAACTTCCGAATCCAATACCAGCAATTTCAGAAAGTGTTTTAGTCATTCTGAGGTAAGTCAACATGCGATCAATTTTATAAATATCTTCATTAATATCCTCAAAAATTATTATTTTTCCTTTGCAATCTGGAAAGTGATGAGTCCCAATTAAAAAAGTAGCAATAGTTAAGTTAGAAACGATAATTTCTCCTTTAGCTTTTCCAGCTTTTAAAGGAATTCCTCTTATGTCCTCAACATATCCCTCAAAAAGTAAATTTCTTAATCTCTCAAGACTCCACTCTGGCTCTTTGAAAAGGCCAGTAACCATTGGGCCATGAATAGAACCTATAAATCCTTGAGAATATTTAGATAGTAATAAAGAACATGTATCTGAGAATCCAAGCATTAAACCATTCTGCCAAGAAGGTTCTTTTTCTAAAAGTCTTGCTGAACCCCAGCCTCCTTTTGCAAAAATGATTAGTTTACTATTTTGTGCTTTTTCAAGTTCTTCGAATCTAGTTAGATCATCACCTGCAAAATAACCAAATTTTTTTGATAGAGAATGATTTTCATTAATTTCCAAACCCCAATTTTTTAAGATTTCTATGCCTTTTTTGAAATTTTCGTCTTCTTCAATAAAGGAGCCTGGAGCTAAAATATCTATTAAATCCCCTTTTTTTAATCTCAAAACCATATTTAGAATTTATGAGGCAATAATAATTCCAAGTAAAATGACCCCTCCATAAATTGATTGATTTTTGAAGTGATTCCCAATATTTTTTATTGACTGCTTTTCCTCAGGAAATACTTTTAGTATATCTCTCTGCATAAAGATTGACGATGTAAGCCAAATTGGCCAAAAAACAAAATCCATTTGATTAATAAATCCGCATAATGCGAGAAAACAAGATGTTAAAAAATAACAAATTTGAATAGTTATTCTTGTATTGTTCTGGAGGTTAACAGCGGAACTATTTATTCCAATTTTTATATCATATTTTTTATCTGCTAAAGCATAAATCGTGTCAAACCCAAAAGTCCAAAAAATGGTGGCTAGCCAGCAAAATAATAAAACAATACTATTTAAATTGCCTTCATTTGCGGCCCAGGGAATTAAGACAGCAAAACCCCAGCATATGGATAAGATTAATTGAGGATATTTAAACCATCTTTTGGCAGAAGGATAAATTAAAATAATAGGTAAAGCTAAAAAAGCAAGTGAAATGGAAAGGATTCTTCCAGGTTGAGGTAGTGACAAAGTTAAAAAGAAGCTACATAAAATTAAAAAGAAAAGAATTAAATAAGCTGTTTTAAGACTAATTTTATTTGCAGCTAGAGGTCTATTTTTTGTCCTAACAACTCTTTGATCAATTTTTTTGTCCCAAATATCATTAACAACGCAGCCTAATCCACTTACTAGTAGTCCTCCCAATATTATTCTTAGCAACATTAAAAATGATGGATTAGCATCTGGGGTTAAATATAAGCTCCATCCAGCAGGAATAAGCAAGATCATTCTTCCAGTCGGCTTATTCCACCTTAATAATTCAAAAAATGTACTTAATTTATTTTGTCGATTTTTATTTTGCATATGACTTATTGTATATTTCATAACTTTAAATAATCTTACTAGGATTAAATGATTTCTATTAATTAATAATCAATCTTGGGTATATTTATTAATGGATTAAAGATATCTGCATCTTATAAAAAGAAATGATACAGAAACAAGATTTAAGATATTTTCAAGAAAAGCAAATTTTAGTAGCTTCTATAGATATTGGAACTAACTCTACACATCTCTTAGTAGCAGAAATTAATCTAGAATTAAAATCATTTTCAATAAAATTCACTGATAAATCAACCACTCGTCTTGGAGAAAGAGATGAGGAGGGTAATCTTACTGAAGAATCAATCCAAAGAGCATTAGTTACTCTTAAGCGATTTAAGGAATATTGTAAAAGTAATGGAGTAAATCAAATAGTAACAGCAGCGACAAGTGCAGTTAGGGAAGCTCCAAACGGTCAAGATTTTATTAGAAGAGTTCTTGATGAAACTGATATTCAAATAGAAATGATAAGTGGTTCTGAGGAAGCCAGATTAATTTACCTTGGTGTTCTTTCTGGTATGGCTTTTGAAGATCAGTCTTTTGTAATCATAGATATTGGAGGAGGTTCTACAGAATTAATACTTGCTGATAAAAAAGATGCTATAGCTCTTACCAGTTCTAGAATTGGTGCGGTCAGACTTAAAAATGATTTTTTAAATAAAGAGTCTATAAATTCAGAAAGATCGAGTTTTCTAAGAACTTTTATTAAAGGATCTTTAGAACCATCTGTTCGAAAAATAAAGAGTAGATCTAAGGGAGATAAGACTTTATCTATGATTGCAACCAGTGGCACTGCAACCTCATTAGGAAATTTGATTTCAGATGATTTGGGAGAATCTAAACAAAAGTTGCATGGTTATAAATTTAAAAGGGAAAATTTACAAAATGTATTGGAAAAACTAATTAAATTGCCAGTTTCGGAAATCAAGAAAATACCTTCATTAAGTGAGAGAAGAGCAGAAATAATTGTTCCAGGAGCGTTGATATTAAACACCGCTATGGAGATGTTGAACTTTAATGAAATAACCATAAGTGAGAGGGCGCTTAGAGAGGGTTTGGTTGTTGATTGGATGCTTCGTAAAGGGATAATAAAAAACGAGTTAAATATTCAAAGCAATATTAGAAAAACAACCATAGTTCATCAGGCCAGAAAGTTTGGCGTAGATAGTACAAGAGCTGAGAAAGTTATCGATATTGCCTTTCAAATCTATGATCAGACTAAAAATATCTTTCATAGTGATAATGACCCTAAAGCTAGAGAACTTCTTTGGGCAGCCTCTAATCTTTATAGTTGTGGGAAATACGTGAATGTTGGTTCATATCACAAACACTCTTGGTACTTAATAAAAAATTGTGAGTTGTTGGGATATTCTGAAGCAGAAACAAATATTATTGCTTCAATTGCTAGATACCATAGAAAGACTCTACCTAAGAAAAGACATGAGTCTTGGCAAAATTTAATATCCAAAGAAGATAAAACATTAGTTCTCGAAATGTCATTGATTTTGAGACTAGCAGCATCTCTTGATCAAAGACCTGATAAGGTGATTTCCTCAGTTCAAATAAAATTGCAGGGAAATATTCTTACATTTGAACTTTTACCTTCAAATAGAGACCATGATCTTCTTCTTGAGAAATGGAACTTAGGATTATGCCGTAATGTAATAAAAGAACTAAAGAATTTGGATTTAAAAGTTATTTAGTTTTTTTAATAATTTCTTGTTTTGGAGTTAGATTCTGTGAAGAGTCTGAAAATAAATTCAAAATTAAGGACGAGGCGATAAGTCCGAGAAGACCTGAAATTAAAATAAATATCCAAAACCCTACTGGACTTAGATCCTTAGATTGTCTAGATTTATTAGTTTTTTTAGCAACTTCTTCAACTATTTCTTCAATTTTTATCTCTTGCTTTTCTGTCTCGAATTCATTCATTATAAATTCTGTATCAAGTTTCAGCTTCTGTGAAATTCTACGAACCATTGCTTTGACAAATACTTTTTCAGGTAGTTTTTCTTCATTACCTTCTTCAATGGCTTTAAGTTGATGAGATCCAATTTTTAAATCAGAAGCCAATTCTTCAACAGATTGCTCTCTACTTAACCTTGCCTCTTTAATAAAATTTCCAATTCTCTTTAAAGAGGATTGCTCTCTTTTGGTATTGTCTTCTGGGTTAGATTTTATTTCTTTCAAAACTAATAAATTTTTACCAATTATAGTAATTAATATTTTTCTATCAACTTTAAGATTATTTATTCCTAAAGAGATGCCTATAAGATGGATTATAAAGATTAGATCTTTTTTGAGAATCACTAATTGCAGGGCTAATTATGTAAATGGTTGTTCTAATTAGTTTCTTCTCAATAGAAAATTTTTCCATATCTTTTAATTCTATTAATGATGTCCAACCATCATCCCAAGATACTCTAAATCCAACAATCACTTTAGTCTCTGGAGGGTAAAACTCTAGTAGAGTTTCTTGAGACCTTTTCACATGCCTAGCACTTAGATAAAGACATATAGAGGAATTGTGTTTCGCAAGATCTTTTAGAGATTCTTTCTCGGGCATCCCTGTTCGCCCTCCTGCTCTAGTTAAAATTATTGTTTGCGTTACGTCAGGGATGGTTAACTCAGCTTCATGATATGCTGCAGCAACTTGAAAAGCACTTACTCCAGGAACAACATCGATTTCAATTTTTTCGTTTTTTAAAATTTCTATTTGCTCTCTAATTGCTCCAAAAAGGCAAGGGTCTCCATCATGCAACCTTACAACAGTTTTCCCTGCCTGAAATTTTTCTATCATAATTGAGGTAATCTGCTCTAAGTTGAGCGAACTCGTTTTTATTTTTTCAGAACCTTCTTTCGAAAAATCTAAAATCTTTTCAGGAATTAGAGAATCAGTCCAAATAATGACATCTGCAATTTTTATCTTTTTTAATGCTTTTAAAGTTAATAATTCTGGATCGCCTGGACCAACACCAATAAAGGAAATTTTATTATCCATTCTTTCTATTTTTCCCAATATATGTTCTCAATCTTAAAAAAAATATTCCAATTAATCCAGAAGAAAATAGAAAAATACTTATAAATTGAGCCATCCTAATACCGCCATCACAGAAAGGCGGAAGTCCACCAATGCATAGTGGGTCAGTTCTTAAACCTTCAATCCAGAATCTTCCAAAGCTATAACTTATCAAATAAAGACAGCTAATAAAGCCAGGCCTGAAAAAATCTGTTTTATTTTGTTTATTAAAAATAAAAATAAGGAGGATGAAGATTAAGAGATTCCACAACGACTCATAGAGAAAAGTAGGATGAAAAAATTCGTAATTAATAAATTCTAAAGGCCTATTTTGGATAGGAATAAATAATTTCCAAGGCAAATTTGTCGGAACACCAAAGGCTTCATTATTGAAAAAATTGCCCCACCTCCCTATGGATTGTCCAAGAATAATTGAGGGTATTAAAATATCTATAAAAGTTTTTAAATGAATTTTTTTTGACTTGCAAAAAAAGATAATGGATATTAAACCTCCAATTAGACCTCCATGGATTGCTATGCCTCCTTCCCAAACTGCAAGAAAAGAAGGTATTTTTATGACGTTATTGAATAGTTCTAAAGAAGTAAAAAAGTTCTCTCCACTATATTGCCTCCACTGAAAAATTACGTAATAAGCTCTTGCTCCAATTATTGAAAAGATTATTAATGATGGAAGTATTTCACTAATATAATCTGGGTTAATATTCCTTGCCTTTGCTAGTTTTTTAGAAATAAATAGACCTATTAAGACTGAAACCGAAATAAGTAATCCGTACCATCTAATAGTTATAAATCCTAAATTTAAAAAAGTTTCTCCTGGAGATTGTATAAAAGCTGGAAATGTAAGCATCTAAGGAATGTTAGATACCCTCTGCTGCTTGCACTTTTTCTACTTGTTTTTTCTTTAATACTAGAAGTATTTGTGTTAGGCCTACACCAATGAAGAATGCAATTAATCCAATCACTCTATAAGGGCTCTGAAGTACAACCTCAGCATCTAATTGTCCGAAGCCGCCAACGTTGGGATCATTAGTAAGAGGGTCACCTGCATTAATTTTGTCTTGTGCTTTTACTATAAGTTGAGGGCCAACAGGCACTGCTTCAGTAGTTATATCACCATTATCGTTTTCTATATTGACCTTATAACTACCATCTTCAATTGTTTCTATTGAATTTATAGTTCCTGAGGTGGAAGAAGTGAAAACGACATTATTGCTTTTGTCTCCAGTAGGGTATACCTGACCTCTACCTCTATTGCCTCCGATATGTAATGAGTATTTCCCATAGTGATATTCTTTATTAGTGGATGGATCAGGGGAAAGTACAGGGAAAACTATTTCTTTATTAGTATCGCCAGGTAAAGGTCCCACAACAATAATATTATCTTTCTCTTCGCTGTAGTTAGTGAAATAGACCCCTTCTGTCTCCTCTTTGATTTCTTCAGTCCATCTCTCTTGTGGAGCAAGTTTAAACCCATCAGGCAGCATTACAACAGCACCAACTTGTAATGGGACTTCAGAACCATCAGCACCGATCTCTTTTAAGTCATTTTTGTAGGGTATTTTGACTACAGCTTTGAAAACACTATCTGCTCCAACAGATTGTGGAACCTCTGCAATTGTAGGCATCTGAGCTAGATGACAATTTGCGCAGACTATCTTACCTGTTGCTTCTCTTGGGGATTCGTAGTTTTGCTGAGCCCAAAATGGATAAGCAAAAGTGATCTTTGGATAAAAGACTATGCTCGAAAAGAAAAGCAGAGTACAGATAAATAAACTTGTTTTTTTCATGATTTGATTTTTAAGACCTTTCATTTTTTTTATGCCCACCATGGATTTTCATTAGTTCTGAAGTCAGTTTCTGACCATTGTTTGACGAGTACAGCATCATCTTCAATATCGACATGCGCTAGAGCTAAAGATAAAGGAGCAGGCCCTCTTACAACCTTCCCATTTGTATCGTACTGACTGCCATGGCAAGGGCATATAAATTTATTAGCACCACTATCCCATGGGACAACGCAACCTAAATGAGTACAAATTGCATTTAACCCAAATTCTCCTATTTCACCACCTTCATTAATTATTAAGTAAGTTGGATCTCCCTTGAGACCTTGCACTAGACTTCTGTCTCCTGCTTGATGGGTTGCTAACCAGCCTGTTTTAGTTACCGGATTCCCTAATTCATCTTTAGCAGAAGTTCCACCACCGCCACCGCCTGCTCTTAAAGGCATGAAATAATTTGCTACGGGGTAAAGGGCTCCTAACGCTACACCAGTTGCAGTACCAAATGTAAGAAGATTCATAAATTGCCTTCGACCCATTGAAGGGACATCATTGGAACTTAATTGAGTCATTCGCTACTTGGTTCTGTTATTTATTAGTTATTATGGAGCAAATTGTTCAATTTCTGTTGTAAATAGATAGGACTTTTAATAATTTAAAGTAAAAGTTTAGGAAGTCTTAATTAATTGATTTATATGAACCCATTACTAGTAGATGAAGTTATCCATTATTTGATCCATCGCTGGGGAAAAAAATATGATTTTAGACTCTTTAGAAGAGGAAAATTTGTTTATTTTCAAATGATGTGGGGATTTCTTGGGCAGGAATCATTTCCTTTAAGTGAAGATGAATATAAAAAATCGATAGCTGATAAAATCGAGATTTTAAATAGATGTGGTTATTCAGAAGAAGTAAGGGAATGGCTAAAGAAAGTCAATGCTAAGCCAAGGTTAGGTAGAGCTGTCAGCTTGCAATTGAATCTTAATGAGAAGATGAAAGAGTTTTTGACTTGAGATTTTCTGATAAGTAAGTTAATCCAGTACCCACAAAAAATAAAAACACGATCGATATAGAAAGCAATGACATTGTCAATGGATCTGTTGAAGGGGTAATCACTGCAGATAAGATTGCGGAAGAGATTACAACTATCTTCCAATTCGAAATCATTTTTTCTGTTGTAATTATTCCAAGAGAACCAAGAATAAATTGTAAAACTGGCAATTGAAAAGCTATTGCAGTGCTAGACATTAGTAAGAGAACAAAATCAAAATATCTTTCTATAGACCAAGTTGGTTCAACAATATCAGCACCGAAACTAATGAAGAAATTTATTGCTGCAGGGACTAATATCCACCATGAAAAAATTAATCCTAAAAAAAATAGAAGACCTGAACCAAAAACTGCAGGCAAAATAAGGCTTTTTTCTTGTTTTGTTAAACCAGGAGAAATGAATAATATTATTTGATAAAAAATATAAGGCATAGAAACTATCAATCCGCTGTAACCTGCAACTTTAATAGCGACAAATAAAAACTCTCCTGGAGCAAGTTGTAGTAAATGAATATCACCAGCTGGAATTTCTAAAAAAGATATTAATGGCTTTATGATGAGAAAACTAAAGAATATTGAAATAAGTATTGAGTAAATTGAGTTTAGTATCCTTTGACGAAGCTCATCTAAATGATCACTGAAAGTCATCGAATCTGATAATTTTTTTTCACTTTGACCTGTACCTCTCATTATTATTTGATAAAAATTGTGTAAGAAAAAGGTTTAAAACTACTATTGTCAAAGTCCAATTTATTTTTCGATAAACTTAATTATTTGCTTAATTTAGGATTTGTTGGATCTGGTAATAAGAAAGGAGGGGCATCATTTAAAGATGATTCACCATAAGTTTCATATTCTCTATATCCACCCATTTTTCCATTTGTTTTCATTAAAGCGCTTACGAAGGCAAGTAGTAAGAAAACAGTAGGAGCTCCAATTATTAATGCAGCACCAAATAGATATCCAACAATAAATTCTGGAAAACTATGATTTCCTAAAAATTCATGAGTGCCTAAAAGAAAATCAAACATTTAAATTTTAAAATTTTTTTTTATTATAAACTAAATTACTGTTTTAAGATTTTTTTTAATGTAATCTTCTCCTCTTGTAGGATTTCCCCAAATAATTTCTCCATTTTTAAAGGAAACGCAACCCGGTCCTCCGTTTTTGATTTTTTGCAAATCTTTAATCTTTACTAAATTAATTGGAACTTTAATGTTTCTTTTTGCCTTACTAAATAGAGCAGCTAAATCTGCAGCTATTTGAAGATCTTGTTCAGATGCTACTTGAGATGAAGACTTCAAAACTACATGACTGCCTGGTGATTCCTGTGCATGAAACCATAAATCGCCTTTTTTTGAGAACTTAAAGCTTATTAGATCATTTTGCCTCATATTTCGCCCTACCTGAAGCTTTAATCCTGTGGGAGTGTCAACTTGAATTGGTGAAGACTCTATCTCATAGGTACTTTTCTGATCTTCTCTTTGCTTCTTGATATTGATATTAAACTCGTTACAAATTTCTTCCATAATTTCTTCTAGTAGTTTGATTCTCATAGAAAGTTTTTCATGATTTAAAGAATTTAAATTTTCTAGAAGCGTAGTGAATTCGTCTAATCTCTCTATATTTGTTTTGTAAATACTTAATCTTTCTTTTATTAATTCTCTAGATCTCTTTAGTTTTTTTGATTTTTTATATAGTTTTTGTCCCTTTATAATGTCCTGTTTTTTAATTTCATGTGAAGTGAATATATTATCAGCTTTTTCTTTATATATCTCGTAGTTTTCTGATTTTGTCAGAAGATCATATTGGATATTTAAATTCTTTTTCTCAGTATTAGTTTGTTTAAAAATTATCCCTTCAATTTTCTTTCCCAATAATTCAAGTTTTTTTTGTTTCAGATGATAATCATAATAATTCTCTAAGCTTGTGCATAAATCTATTTTTTTTTCGCAATTAATTTCCTTATCAAAAAACCAAACGCAATAAAAATCTTTGTTGAATGTAGAAAAATTAAAGTTATTGTTTTTAAACCTGTTTATCCAAATCTTCCAATTTTTAAATATCTCCTTTAAGTCTGAGTTGCTAATGAAATCAATATTTTTTTCCATTATTTCTGAATTGACAGTTGCGCTAGCAACCTCTAATTGTTTTGTGAGGATAGGGCTTACTCCTTGATAGGTATTTATTAAACAGTATTTCAAAGACTCAGGTACCATTGAAATTGAGTCTTTCCAAGATTGGAAAGACTCATCTTCTCTAGGTTTTTTTTTGAGATTGACTGGAGGGCCAGAATAAATTGATCCTGTTGAAATTGTTCTAAAACTAGATTGACTTGATTTAATTTGTTTACCAACGGCAATTATTTTATGTTTATTATCCAGATAAAAAATATTGCTATGTTTTCCCATTAATTCAAATATTAAATACTTATTAATTTCATCTCCAGGTTTTTTCGCAAAACTAAATTTTATAACTCTCTCGAAATCATCTTGATCAATCGAAATTAAAGCCATATACTTTAATCCGTATCTTATTTGTTTAGAAAGTGTGCTTTCTCTACCAATCTTTTCTGGCTTATTTATCTTTAGTATTCTTGGAGAGTCTCCATTCCATGAAACTTCTAACCATGTTTGAGAATCAACTCCTCTGAAACATAATTGAATTGTATTAGGCTCTGGTTGTTGGGCAGTCTCAAACTTTGTAGGTAAGATGTTCTTTGTTAAATAATGCAAGACAGATCTAATAGATGTAATATCCATTATCTGTGGAACACCTTTTTGCATTATTCCTTTTTAATTCACAAGATGTCTATTTTACTGTAAAAAATTTAATATGAAAAATCAAAAAAAACTTATTATCCTTACTGGACCCAGCGGGGTAGGTAAAGGAACAGTTGTTAAAGAAATATTATGTAAAGAAAAAAATTTTTGGCTTTCAATATCTGCAACTACTAGAGAACCTAGAGAGGGAGAGAAGGATGGAGAAAATTATTATTTCTTAAACCAAGAAAAGTTTAAAGAAATGATTGAACAAAACCTTTTCCTTGAATGGGCTCAATTTGCTGGAAACTACTATGGAACGCCTTTGTCTTCTGTTAATGAGAAAATAAAAAAGGGATTTACCGTACTACTTGAAATTGAAGTAGAGGGTGCAAGGCAAATAAAAAATAAGTTTCCTAATTCACAGTCAATATTTTTACTTCCTCCGGATAAAGAAGAGTTAGAGAGAAGAATAAGAAATAGAGGTACAGAAAAAGAAGAGGCAATTAAAAAAAGACTCTCAAGGGCTAATTATGAGATTTCAGTATCAAATGAATTTGATTTTGCATTAACAAATCACAATGTTGATGAAACAGCAAAAAAAATAATCAAGTTAATAAAAACTTGATTATTTTCTATTTATCAACTCATTGGATGGAATAATAAATCTGGGAAAAACCTATTAAATTCAATAATTATTCCAGCTGTAAGGCTTAGCCAAATTGCCGCTACAACTGGAGCAGATCTGACAAATTTTGTGTTTAGAATTTTGAACATTTGTTTTATGAAAGTTTTTAAGGATGTTTAGCGAGGACCATTAAGTGTAATATTGTTATCTTTCTCTCTTAAATCTCCATTTCTACCTTGTTTATTAGCAAGAAGAGGCCATTGGGCTCCTTTTACAAGACATTTTCTGGCTAAGTCTAGGTCAATAATGATCTCAAGATCTGCTGGATTCTTAGTCTTTTTTGATTCAATGAGATACTCTCTTCCTGACCAACCTATAATTCCAGCAATGTAAATGAACAATACTCCGGGAATAAGTAAATCTCCTTCATGACCTCTATTTAGAAGGGCCCCCCATGGCTCAAGAGGAGGTCCAATTATTAAATGAGGAAGACCATCATCTCCGCATGATGCTTTTCCATATCTTTCAAATCTTGCTATGTCTTTTTGAGTAGTTGCAGAATTTGCTCTTTCAATAAATTTAGGATTTTCAGAGCATTTTGTGAGGGCCGAAGCGGTATATTCTGTGCTAGCTCTATCCGCGTTTAAGGCAGGCCCATTTGCAGCTAGAGCAATTGGAGTAATTCCGAGGAACAGAAAAACTGATGTTATGATTGAAAAAAAGAATTTCATAAGTTGCAATCTTTAATTCCTAATAGTGTGTTAAGTAAGAAATTAATATTAAAATAGAACAAGTTGAATCAAAAATGCATAAAGTTTTAGCTATTGAAACAAGTTGTGATGAGACATCTGTCTCAATAGTTTCTAATTTTGGCGATACTTTCAGAATACATTCAAACATAATTGCCTCTCAAATTGAAGATCATTCAAAATGGGGAGGAGTTGTGCCTGAACTTGCAGCTAGAAAGCATTTAGAATCTCTACCTTTTGTTTTAGATAAGGCTCTGGAAGAATCAAAAATTAAAATTGAGGAAGTCGATTATATTGCGTCAACTGTAGCTCCTGGATTAGTTGGTTGTTTACGAGTTGGCTCTATAACCGCAAGATCACTTTGCATGTTACATTCAAAACCATTTTTGGGAATTCATCATTTGGAGGGGCATTTATCTTCAATTCTATTTTCAAAAAACTATCCAAAGAAATCTTTTCTTACATTACTTGTTAGCGGCGGGCATACTGAATTGATAAAGGTAGATGATAGTAGGGGGATGCAAAGACTTGGGAAAAGTTTTGATGATGCGGCTGGAGAAGCCTTTGATAAAGTTGGTAGACTATTAGGTCTTAGTTATCCAGGAGGACCGGCAATTGAAAAGATTGCTAAAAATGGGGACCCAATGAAATTTAATTTACCAAAATGTAAGATCTCTGATAAAAAAGGGGGATTTCTTAAATATGATTTCTCTTTTAGTGGTTTAAAAACTGCCGTATTAAGATTAGTTGAGAGAATCAATTTAGCTGGGAAGACCGTTCCAATTCCAGATATTGCTGCAAGTTTTGAGAGAGTAGTGGCAGAGGTCTTGGTAGAGAGAACGATAAAATGCGCAGAAGATCATAGCTTGGATAATGTCGTTGTGGTTGGGGGAGTGGCTGCTAACAATACATTAAGAAAAATGATGATTAGTGAAGCTAGTAAAAAATCTATTAAAGTTCATTTAGCGCCTCTTGATCTTTGTACAGATAATGCGGCAATGATTGGAGCGGCGGCATTGTTCAGAATCAAATTTATGGATCATTTAAGTTCCCTTAAATTAGGTGTCGCAGGAAGACTATCAATTGAACAAGCAAATACCCTTTATGAAGAAAACCCTCCTTTCTAATTTCAATGAACAAACAACCTAAAATCGAGATTAAAGAGACAAAAAACTTCGTTGATAAAAAGGAATTGAATTTGTGGAAAAGAGGTTTTACCCCTCAAGCTGAAATATGGAATGGAAGGATGGCAACTGTTGGTATAGGTATTATTTTTATAATTATTGCTTTAATAAGCCAGTTTTCTTAATAGAAATCAAACTTTATTTAATTAAAAGAAGTTTTGAGAGATTTATAAGATTTGGTTCTATTCAGTACATTAATTAAATTAAAAAGTTATTGTATTTGATGGACTTAAGATAAGATTATTGATTTAATCAAAATAATAAATATTTTTATTATTTATAATTTTTTATGACGCCTGAAAGGCTTGGATTACTTTGGGGAATAACTGTATTTGCAGGCGCTTGTGCCCGATTATTTTCTTCTTTTACAGGATTTCCAAGTGTTGTTATTTTATTACTTTCTGGATTATTCATAGGAAGATCAGGTTTAGGACTGGTTGAGCCTTTAGATCTCGGGCAAGGGCTTGAAACTATTGTGGGACTTTTAGTCTGTTTGGTTCTATTTGAAGGGGGACTAAATTTAAAATTGCCTGAGGGCAATATAAGAAATACTGTATTGAAAATTTCATTGGTAAGACTTTTTATTTCATTATCAGCTGGAATTTTTATTGCTCATTGGCTGGCAGGCCTCTCATGGCCAGTTGCAGGTATATATAGTGCCATAGTTCTAGCAACTGGACCAACAGTTGTCTCTCCATTAGTGGAACAAATAAAATTAGCTTCCCCACTCTCTGAAGTTTTAAAAGCTGAGGGCTTGTTGCTTGAACCAATTGGTGCAGTCCTAGCATTACTGCTTTTAGAACTGACTTTAGGCGACCTACGTGGGATTAACGATGTATTTATAGCATTAATGCAAAGATTAGGGGGAGGCGTCTTAATAGGATTAAGTGCAGGATGGTTACTATCAGAAATTTTAAAAAAGATAAAAAATGAAGCCTCATTTGGTATAGAGCTTCAAGTTACCCTTGGATTTATTTTCCTTGTGTATGGGATCTGCGAATATTTTTTACCTGAATCAGGCTTGCCGGCTTCTGTCGCGGCAGGTTTTATTGTAGGCAAAAGAGAAGTTATAGATAAAGAGAGATTGGATAATCTAATAGGTGAATTAGCTCAATTAGCAATTACAGTTCTTTTCCCTCTTTTGGCTGCTGACGTTTCTTGGGGTGAATTAAGTCCGCTTGGCTGGGGAGGGTTTGTTTGCGTTTTTATGTTGATGGTAATTGTGCGCCCTATCTCTATCTGGATAGCAACAATGGGAAGAGAATTGAATCTAAAAGAAAAAATATTTTTAGCCTGGCTAGCCCCAAGAGGTATTGTTACCGCAGCGGTAGCTTCTCTTTTTTCTATCAGGTTAGAGCAGGCTGGTATCCTTGGGGCTGGTCGTCTTCAAGGTTTAGTTTTTCTTACTATATTGATGACAGTAGGAATACAAGGTCTTTCAGCAAAACCTTTGGCGAATAGACTCGAATTAGGTCAAAAAAATAATTTAGATTAATTTAAGACATCTTTCAATTCGAGGAATATCAGTTTTACTTTCAGAGAAAAGCTCCCAACTTTGAATTAAATCTGGCCCACTAAGAGATCCAAAAAAGGCTACTCTTAATGATTTCATTAATATTCCTTTTTTAATATTATGCATTTTTGAGATTTCGTTTATTATTTCTTTGGCTTTCTCCTTATCTAGTTTTATAGTATTTTGCTCAATTAAATAATTTAAGATTAGTTTTAGAGATGCTTTACTATCCTCGTTGTCCAGAAAATCTAGACCTTCTTTTTGAATTGTAGGTATAAAGAAAAATGGCTTTGATTGATCAATGGCATCTTTTAAAAGAGTAATAGAGTCTTTAAGTAAAATTGCTAATTTATAAGCCCATTCTTGAGATGGAGGTGCCCAACCATTATCTTCCCAGTAATCCCTCATGATATCGCTTAACTTTATTGATTCCATATTTTTTATATATTGAGAATTAATCCAGTTAAGTTTTTCCCAACTGAATTTTGCTCCAGCTTTATTTATGTCTGATAAGTCAAAAACTTTAGATATCTCATCAAGTGAAAGTATTTCTTTGTCAGTAGATTTTGGAGACCAACCTAAAAAGGTCATATAGTTCGATAAGGCCTCAGGTAAATATCCCATATCTCTAAATTCGTCGATTGAAGTAACGCAATCTCTCTTAGATAATTTTTTACCCTCACTATTAAGTATTAGAGGTGTATGCGAAAAAGTCGGCAAATTAAAATTTAATGCTTTATAAATTAAAATTTGTTTTGCAGTGTTTGAGATATGGTCTTCACCCCTTACAACATGAGTAATATTCATGAAATTATCATCAACTACAACTGCAAGATTATACAAAGGGTCACCAATCTCATATCCCTTTGCCCTTCTTGACAAAACTAAATCACCACCCAAATCCTTACCTTGCCATTTGATTTCGCCTCTTATCTGATCTACCCATTTAATTTCAATCTTTTCATCAATCTTAAACCTTATTACTGAAGTCCTCCCTTGAGATATGAATGTTTCTATTTCTTCTTTCGAAAGACTTCTATGCCTATTGTCATGCTTTGGAGGTAATCCTCTCTTTTTTTGTTCTTCTCTTAATTCAGAACTTTCATCTTCTGTTGTAAAGCATCTATACGCAGCTCCAGATTCCAGTAGCTTTTTGATATAACTTTTGTGAATGGAAATTCGGTCGCTCTGCTTTATAGGTTCTTCATCCCATTTAAGTCCAAGCCATTTCAAGCCCTCTAATATGTTATTTGTATATTCAGATTTAGACCGAAGAAAATCTGTGTCTTCAATTCTTATTAGAAATTTTCCGCCTATTTTTCGTGCATACAACCAGTTGAATAAAGCTGTTCGCGCAGTTCCAATATGAAATAAACCCGTCGGACTCGGAGCTAGTCTTAATCGATTTTCCAAATTTCTCTTTGAAAAAACGGGACCGACGGGATTCGAACCCGCAACTTCCGCCGTGACAGGGCGGTGCTCTAACCAGTTGAACTACGGTCCCAGAGTTTTGTTCTAAATTTATTTAGAACTTCTTTCTTAAAATTATCAGATCATAATACTTAATTTATGGTGTTGTAATAAAAAAAATTTATTAATTTGAGGATTTACAGAAATAGTAAGTTTAGAAGGTGCTTTAGTATAAACAACTATTTATTTTTGAGGTCTAAAACCAGCAGGTTCTATCAACCTAACTTGGTTTCCTCTGGCGGTAAATTCTCTGCCTTGGTCACTTTGTACGACAACTCTCCCACCAGACTTAACTCTGATGACTCTTGCACGAACCCATCCTAAAGCTGCTGATTCGAGGACTTTAACTACGTCCCCAGGTTGAAGATCTAACTCCATCTTATGAAAAAATGATTTACATAATGTTGATCAAACGCGTCGTGGAGGACTTGAACCCCCGACATCAGGTTTTGGAGACCTGCGTTCTACCAACTGAACTAACGACGCATCTAAATAATTATAAGCGTCTTTGTGACCAATAAGTTGATTAATTTACAACTTTATCGATCAAAGCGTTGTTTAACGCGAGTAGCTTTTCCTACTCTATCTCTCAGATAGAATAACTTAGCTCTTCTTACTTTACCTCTACGTTCAACTTTTAGAGAGGCAACCTGGGGACTATGTAGCATAAATACTCTTTCAACTCCTATACCCTGAAAAATTCTTCTAACTGTAATAGTCTGGTTAATACCTCCATGCCTTTTTGCAATGACAACACCTTCATAAGGTTGAACTCTTTGTTTGTTACCTTCTGTAATTTTTACTCCAACTTTAACAGTATCCCCAACATAAATTTCAGGAAGTTCTTTTTTTAATTGTTCATTCTCAAATTCACTAATAAGGTTTGAACTACTTACTGTTTTTGTAGTTAAAGAAACCAATTGTTCTTCTTTTTGTTCAACTGTAACATCAATTGATCCTTCAGTTTTAGCACCGGTTTCTAATTCATTTTCTTGTTTCTCTTTAGCCATTTTGGTCTTTTTGTCCTACAAGTGTTATATCTTAACCTTTTGACTCGCCTTTAGTAACCTTTTTAGTAAATGAAATTGTTTTTGAAAACATTTGGAATCCTGTAATGAGCATCCATAAAACTCCAAGTGAATTTAGAAATACATATATTAATTCTCCATTATCTCCTAGCCATTCGCCCTCATGTAGTGACATTAACCAATGAACTTGGTCTCTTGAGTAACCTAATAAATCTTTTAAAATCCTGTAGAGAAGTCCAGTGATTGAAGATATAAATAATGGAAGGAAAACCCAAGGGGCTAATGCTTTATGAAATTGCCTGGAATTTTTCATTTTTTTACTTTAGTTATTGATAGACTTAGATAAGTAAAAGTTTTAAGCTTTTTTGAAAATATTTAGCTATTCCTATTATTGAATCCAATGATGAAATTTGCAGATCTCTTACCAAAAATAAATAATTCTAAGTCAAATGATCAGGAATCATTCATACCAAGGACTCGAGGTATTGAATTTAAGTCACCAAGAGAAATAAAGTTAATGAAAAATTCCAGTAGAATTGTTGCAACGGTTTTAAGAGAAATAGAAGATTTAATTAAACCTGGAATGAGTACTCAAGATTTAGATGATTTTGCTGCAAAAAGGATCTTGGAAATGGGAGCAGTTCCTTCAGGTGGTTTGGGACCTGGTTTTAAAGGTATATATGGCTTTCCTGCAAGCATTTGTTCGAGTATCAATAATGAGGTAGTTCATGGAATCCCTAGTAAAAAAAAGATTATTCAAAATGGGGATGTCGTGAAAATTGATACTGGAGCCTACTTAGAGAACTATTGGGGGGATAGTTGTATAACAATTTGCGTAGGGGAAGCGAGCAGTAAAGCATTAAAACTTAGTAAGGTGGCAAATGATGCTCTTTATGCTGGTCTTTCAAAAATAAAAGAGGGAATTACCCTTTATGAACTTGCTGGAGCTATTGAAGACGTCGTCAAAAAAAATGGTTTTAGTGTAGTTGAGGATTATACAGGACATGGAGTTGGAAGAAATCTTCACGAACAGCCCTCTGTATTTAACTTTCGAACTAAGGAATTGCCCAACGTAGTCCTTCGTAAAGGAATGACCTTAGCTGTCGAACCTATTGTTAATGAAGGCACTAAATTTTGTAAAACCTTGAATGATGGATGGACCGTCGTAACAAAAGATGGAAAATTATCGGCGCAATGGGAACATACAATAGTTGTTCTAACAGATGGAATTGAAATATTGACAGATAGAGATTTTTAGAAGTTAAGATTTGTATTTATAGATAATTTTACAATACAAAAAATTAAAAAATTCTTTTAGGGGAAACAGTAAGTAGCTTAATGGGTTTGGACTAATTATTATTAAATAATTTTTTGAATTTGATAAATCAAAAATTTTTTTAGAAACAAATTTTGGATTCATAATGCCTATTGGATTTAGTTCTGATTTAAAAGGCCCTAGGATTATTTTTTTGATAATTAATTTATTTTTCATATCTTTATTTAAAAGATTTTTTTTGAAGGAAATTAATTGACCAATAAGGGTTTTACTAATCTCATATGACGGATTTAGGGCTGGTAATATTTCTGCTTCCGATGTGTTTATCCAAATCTCTTTTTTTATATTTGAATCATTGGTTAGAGCAATATCTTCAAAAATATTTAAAAATTTAAATTTGCTTAATGCATTTATCTCTATTGAGTTTTCATAATTAGAATTTTCTCTGCTTAAATTGTAAATTCCGTGGTTCAAAATCAAAATATCAATATTTTTTAAATATTTTTTTAATAATGCTTCTTTCCCACATTCCCATTTGATCCATTCATTAGGAGACTCAAGATTTATTTCAGAATCAGTTTCACTATGAGTAAAACCTATCACTTTATAACCTTTCTGACGAAACAGCTTTGTAAGCTCTTTCCCTAGTGTGCCAGTAGCTCCTGTAATCCCAACAGTTTTTTTATTATTCATTGAATTTATCATTTTTTTGATTTTGATTTAGTACCAAATAATTTAAATAAATTTAATAAAAAAATATTTATATATTTATTTGATTAAAACTCATAAATAAATATTTGTTTAGTTGTCAAAATAATATTATCTTGAACCTATTGATAAATATTTCCACTGAATTATGAGCGATATATTATTAATTGGTTCATGTGAGCCATTTAGTGGTAAGTCTGCATTGGTACTTGGAATAGCAAAGAGACTTCTACAGGAGAAAAAAAAAGTACGTATTGGTAAACCGCTAGCAACATGCATCGAACTTACTAATCTCCCTTCAATGTCTTATGAAGGTTTAATAGATGATGATGTCAAATTTATTGGCTCTACGTTAAATATTGAAGAAGAGAACTTAATTTCTTCAGTCGGTTTACTGGATGATATATCAGCGGAAAAAAGAATCTCTAATAAAGACTTACTTCCAGGAAAAGGTTTTGATCAAATTAAGGAATTAGTTAAGGATGATTTTGAAGGGTTGAATATTCTTGAAGCTGCTGGAAGCCTTCACGAAGGAATGATTTATGGATTAAGTCTTCCACAACTTGCTGAGAGTTTAGATGCAAAAGTATTAATTGTGAATTTATGGGAAGATTGTAAAAGTGTAGATGCATTACTTGATGCAAAAAAACAATTAGGAGATCATTTGGCTGGAGTGGTATTGAATGCAGTTTTGCCTCAAGAAGCCCAAAAAGTTAATAATGAAATAATACCCTCTCTTAAAGACTTGAATATCGAAGTGTTTGGGGTAATGCCTAAATCACCACTACTAAGAAGTGTTACCGTAAGAGAACTTGTTAGAAGATTAGATGCCCAAATCATTTGTTGCCCTGAAAAAGATCAGTTACTTGTTGAGACATTAAGTATTGGTGCAATGGGTGTTAATTCTGCAATGGAATTTTTCAGAAGACGACGAAATATGGCTGTAGTTACAGGTGCTGATAGAACAGATATCCAACTTGCGGCTTTGGAAGCCTCTACTCAATGTCTCATCTTAACTGGTTTGGGAGAACCATTATCACAATTGATTCATAGAGCGGAGGAATTGGAAGTACCAATTTTAAAAGTTGAGTTAGATACTTTAGCTTCCGTAGAAATTATTGAGCAAGCTTTTGGTCATGTGAGAATACATGAATCAATTAAAGCTTCTTATGCATTTCAATTAGTTGAGGAACATGTAAATCTGAAAAGAATTCTTGAAAAGATAGATTTTCCCTGCAATTTTTCAGAAAAATGCTAATTTCAAATATAGGGATAATTTTATTTTGAGTCGCTCTTTAGATCTACCAGCAACCGAAGGGGTTGATGCATTAGCTCAAGAACTTGCAAAACTCCAAGATAACGGGAAAAGAAGGATTGCTTTTTTGGGCAGCAGACATGTACCAGTCGTCGATATTCACTTGATTGAGTTAATAGCAAGGTCACTCGCTGAAGAGGGACATAACATTCTTACATCTGGATCCCAGGGTGTTAATGCTGCAGTTATTAGAGCCGTTTTAGATATTAACCCATCATTACTGACTGTTTTATTACCTCAAAGTCTTGATAGACAAATACCCGAAATCAAGGAACAACTTGAAAAGGTTATACACTTAGTCGAAAAAAGTGAAAATGATGAATTGCCCTTACCACTTGCAAGTAGTCTGTGTAATCAAGAAATTATTTCTAGATGTGATCAATTAATATGCTTTGCTTTTCACGATAGTGAAACTTTACTAAATAGTTGTAGATGTGCTGAGGAAATGGGAAAAGTGGTGAGTTTGTTATTTTTTGATTAAATACATTCACTTCCCTTTCTTTAAATCTAATTTATGCTAAATAATATTTTTAAGTTTAAAATTTACAATGGCAGAAAGTTTTTCATTTGATGTTGTTTCTGATTTTGAGAGACAGGAATTAGTTAATACTTTGGATCAAGTAAAAAGGGAAATTTCTCAACGTTACGATCTGAAAGGCACAGAAACCTTGGTGAATTTAGATAAAGAAAATATTTTTATAACTACGAATAGTGAATTAACCTTAAATGCTGTAAATGATATAATTAGACAAAAGGCAATAAAAAGGAACTTATCTTTAAAAATTTTCGACTACGGTGAAATTGAAGTAGTAAGTGGTAATAAAATTAAACAGACAATTTTTTTAAAACAGGGCATAAAACAAGAAATAGCAAAAAAAATCAGTAAAAATATTAGAGATCAAATTAAAAAAGTTAATGTAAGCATTAATGGAGAAACATTGAGAGTCTCTAGTAAGAGCAAAAATGATCTTCAATCTGTAATTAAGCTTCTTGGTGACTTGGAAGAATCTTTGAATATTCCTCTAAAGGCTAATAACTATAGATAAAATATGAATTAATAATATTTTTTAATATGGAAGATTATTCAGAATCTCTTATTCAATCATTATCAAAAAAAGTAATAGAATATCCTCGTTTTTCAATTGCAGAAATTGAGAAATTTTGTTGGATGGCAGTGCATGAGCATAAGCATGGTGTTTTACCTTCTGAGTACGATATTAGGGAAATAGATGAAGAACTTTATTTGCAACTTTTGCAAGAATTTAAATAAAAAATTTATAAAAAAAAAATTCCTATTTATTTTTGCAATTATTAAAAAAACATTTTAATTAATTACCTTGGTAATGCACTAATTAATTTGGTTAAATATGATTGTCTAAGAAAAGAAATTTTAATGTCAACATCCTTTAAAAATGTCACGCCAACTGGACCTGGTGGGACAGCAACCTTATTAATTGTACTTTCATTTACTGGCTTCCTTTTACTTACTCAGTCTTTATTTGTAGTTCCTTCTGGACAGGTCGCAGTCGTCACAACATTAGGTAAAGTTAGTGGCCCCTCTAGGCGAGCTGGTTTAAACTTTAAACTTCCATTTATCCAGTCTGTATATCCTTTTGATATCAAGACTCAAGTTCAACCCGAAAAATTTGAAACCTTAACAAAAGATCTTCAGGTTATTAGAGCTACAGCAACTGTTAAGTATTCAGTAAAACCAAACGAAGCAGGTAGAATTTTCGCCACAATAGCAAGTAGAAATAGTGATGTCTATCAAAAAATTGTTCAGCCATCTTTACTAAAAGCTCTAAAATCAGTCTTCTCTCAATATGAGCTAGAAACAATTGCTACTGAATTTGCAGTAATTTCTGAAAAAGTTGGAGATACAGTTGCTCAAGAACTAAATTCTTTTGATTATGTAGATGTTAAAAGCTTAGACCTTACTGGATTAGAAATTGCTGAAGAATACAGAGCTGCTATTGAACAAAAGCAAATAGCAGGTCAGCAGTTACTTAGGGCAAAGACAGAAGTAGAAATTGCAGAACAAGAAGCCCTTAGATATGAGACATTAAATAGAAGTCTGGATGATCAAGTGCTTTTCAAATTATTTCTTGACAAATGGGATGGTAGCACACAAGTTGTTCCTGGCTTGCCTGGCTCATCAGGAGGGACCCCCCCAGTGATAGTAGGTGGTAAAAGGTAATTACTAAAATTTTAAATAATATATTTTCATTTACTTAATTTTTTTTAAAAAATTAAGTAAATGATTATTTCTTTATAGAATTAAAAGCTTGATCAAAAGCCTCGATAGTTTTTTCAATTTCTTCATCACTATGAGCTAGCGAGGTGAAACCAGCTTCAAAAGGACTTGGAGCAAGATAAATACCTCTTTGTAACATTTCTCTGTGTAACTTGCCAAAAAGTTCAGCATCATTTGTTTTAGCTTCATCAAAATTCCTAACTGGTCCATCACATAAGAAGAATCCAAACATAGCACTTACACTTCCACCGTAAATAGCGATACCGTTATTTTCAGCGGACTGAATTATTCCTTCAATTAATCTAGAAGTTGTTGAATCAAGTTTCTCGTATGTACCTTCTTGTTTAAGGAGTTCAAGAGTTTTAAGCCCTGCAGTCATTGCAAGTGGATTTCCGCTCAAGGTGCCTGCCTGGTAGACCGGTCCTGAAGGAGCTATCATTGACATTATTTCTTTCTTCCCTCCATATGCTCCAACAGGAAGGCCTCCCCCAATTACCTTCCCAAGTGTTGTTAGATCAGGAGTAACTCCAAATTTTTCTTGGGCGCCCCCATAACTTATTCTGAATCCAGTCATTACTTCATCAAAAACTAGAAGCGACCCATTCTCAGTGGTTAATTCTCTTAATCCTTCTAAGAATCCAGGTTCAGGAGTAATAAATCCAGCATTACCAACAATAGGCTCAAGAATAACCCCAGAAATAGCATCAGGATTTTCAGAAAATAATTTTTTTACTGCTTCAAGGTCATTGTATGGAGCGGTAAGTGTATTGGCAGTTGTTGTACGTGGAACTCCTGGTGAATCTGGTAAGCCTAGTGTTGCTACTCCTGATCCTGCTTTGACTAAAAACATATCTGCATGTCCGTGGTAGCAACCGTCGAATTTGATAACCTTATCTCTTCCAGTAAATGCTCTCATAAGCCTCAGAACAGCCATACAGGCTTCGGTCCCACTATTTACGAACCTAACCATTTCTACAGATGGAACTGCATCTATTACCATTTCAGCAAGTTTGTTCTCTAAAACGCATGGAGCTCCAAAGCTAGTTCCTTTCTCAATTGCTTCCTGTAATGCAGTCGTAACTTCAGGGTGGGCATGCCCACATATAGCCGGTCCCCAACTCCCTATGTAGTCGATATATCTATTTCCATCAATATCCCATGCGTAGGGGCCTTTAACTCTATCAAAAACAATTGGTTGTCCACCTACAGACTTAAAAGCTCTTACAGGTGAACTAACCCCCCCTGGCATTAATTCTTGGGCAGCTGAGAAAATTTCTTTTGAATTGGTGTAATTTAATATGTCAGTCACAATTTAACTAAATGATGTTTTGAGAAAAATCTTGTCATGTTCTAAATTAGAAATAAGTAAAAATTTTGTCAATCAGATTGAAATTCTACATTATGATATTTTTATTGCGATAGTTTGGATTGTAAATTATTAATTTTTAGAAATCACAATAGAAAATCAAGGCCATACTTGATAACTCACTATTAATAAGCGTTTTCGGATATTAAAAAATATCAATTTATTGAATTTATATTTCGAAAAAATTATCCTCATCCTCAAAAAAATCTTCATTTATGTCTTTCAAGTTAAGGTCTATCATTACTGGGGCATGATCACTAGGGCGTAAATTCCCTCTCGGTGAGCTGTCTATGACAGAACTTTTAAGTTTTGATGAAAGTTCTTTACTGATGTAAATATGGTCTATTCTCCAACCTTTATTTAATTCATATGCGTTATTACGGTAATCCCACCAACTCCAATGACCAGTATTTTTTTCAAAAAGCCTGAAAGAATCTATTAGTCTGTTTTTCAGAACATTATTTAATGCATTTCTTTCTATCTCAGATGCCATTATTCCTCCTTCATATTTCTTTGGATCATGAATATCTAAGTTTGCTGGTGCAATATTGAAATCACCCATAAGACAAATTAATTCATCCTTTTTATCTTGCTCATCCAAGAAAGAAGCTAAACAATTTAACCAATTAATTTTGTACCCGAACTTATCAGAGTTAAGTGAAGATCCATTAGGCACATATACATTAATGATCTTTATACCATTAAAATCGGCAGAAATTAATCTTTTTTGATTTATGAAAATTTCAATATTTTGGTCAAAGTCTTTACAACCGTAGAATCCTTTTTTAACATTTTCGGCTTTTATTTTAGAAATAATAGCAACACCATTGTATGACTTTTGTCCGTATACCTCCACGTAGTATCCTAATTCTTCAAAAGCTTCAACAGGAAAACTTTCATCCATTACTTTTGTTTCCTGTAAGCATAAAATATCAGGATTGACTTGATTAATCCAATCTATTATTTGTGAAAGTCTTGTTCTTATTGAGTTAACATTCCAAGTTGCTATTAACAAATTTCTACCAAATTATGTAAAATAAAGTTAGCAGAATTTTTTTGTATAAAAGTATTTTGAAATTAAATAATATGAAAAATTACTTTTGTAAATACCTATCTAAATCTATAACATTAGTAATTTTATCAATTTCCCTAATTTCTTTAAAAAGTGATTTTCTAAATGCTGAGTATTTATTAGAAGAAATGGAAATAGATACCACCACTAAATCAGATGACAATGGTTCAGTCATGCCAACAAATCCATTTCAAATTGTGGAAATGATTAGAAGGTACAATAGTATGAATGATGCTACTAACCCCTCTGAAGCGATAGATGATGCGTTAGATTCTTTTAATAATTTGGAGAAAAAATAAGACCACCTAATATCATAAATTGTTATTTCAAATTTTTATATGTTAAAAAATCCTATCCCAAAAGTTACTAATAAATTCCAGTTCAGGGCAATCGGTATAATTTATGCTCAATTCACTCCTAACGATGCTGAGCAATTAAATAGGGGATTTTTAATTGATGGTAAAGGTGAAAAAATTGAAACAGTAGTATTGGGTAAAGCATTATCACTTTTAAAAAAATTTATTGATCTAAAGAAAAGTTATTATTGGATTGTTTATCCAAAGAATAAAAATACTCAAAACTTGCATTTACAAGTTGTAGGTATATGGGATCCTTATCAACTTAATGACTTCCCAAATGATTCTTCAAAAATTAACTCCTCAAAATTATTAGAAGGACTAAATTTAACAGATAATTATTTTTCTGTTAGAGGAGAATTAGTTTTCGTTAACACCAAAAAAAAAGAAATTGTTATAAAAATCTGCTCTTCCTCAAAATCAAAGAATTTAAAAAATAGAAATTTTAAATTAGTCATAAAGGGGGAGCTTTCTCTTGAACTTCTTAATAGTTTTGTCAGTTTAAATACTCATAGAGATGGAAATGCTTTGAAATTAATCAATTACGAAGTTATCGAAAAAAATCCTTCTGAAAATAACTAAGATGGAAAGTTGATTTTTATCGCAATTACACCATTCAAAAAATCTGTGAATTATGGAAGATGTTTTAATTGAATGCTCTCCAGGCATCTCCGGAGATATGTTGTTAGGAGCTTTTTATGATTTAGGTGTGCCTAAAAAAGTTATTGAACAACCACTTATTGATCTTGGATTAAAGGATCTTTATCACTTAGAGTTTAAAGAATCAAAAAGTTGTTCAATCCGAGGAATAAAGGCAAAGGTTGAGAATATTGGTTGCAGTAATATTAAAAGAACTTGGAGAAGTATTAAAGAAATTATTTCGAATGGAAATTTAGAAGATAATTTAAAGCAAATAATTTATGAAGTATTTCAATCCTTAGCAAGTGCAGAAGGAAAAGTTCATGGCATCAAATCTGAGGATGTCCATTTTCATGAAATTGGAGCTATTGATTCATTAGTGGATATCATAGGAGTATGTGCAGCATTGAATTACTTAAACCCAAATAGGGTTTTTTGTAATGAACCAATGTTGGGAAAAGGTTTTGTGCAAACTGAACATGGAAAATTATCTGTACCACCTCCTGCTGTAATAGAGCTAATAAAGCAAAAAAATATAAAAGTTTTATCGAGTATTGACTCAGTTAAGGGTGAGCTATCCACTCCAACTGGTATCGCTTTGCTTTCTAATTTAGCCGACGATGCGCACCCTCCTTCAAAATATTCTATTAACTCTTATGGAGTAGGTATTGGTAATCTAAAATTCCCATTCCCTAATTTGGTTAGAGTTTACAAAATTTCTTCATTTGAGGATTCTTTTTTTAATCAACAAAATAATCCAAAGTGTGAAAAGATATCTATTCAAGAATCATGGATTGATGACCAAACACCTGAAGATATATCTAATTTTGTAGAGAAACTAAGAATTGAGGGAGCTTACGATGTTTCCTATCAAGCTATTAATATGAAAAAAGATAGAATTGGATTTGCTATTCAAGTAATTTTGCCAATAGAGAAAAGTGAGTATTTTAGGCGGTTATGGTTTGATTATTCTAATACTATTGGAGTTCGCGAAAGGACCCAATCTAGATGGATATTACTTAGAAGGAGAGGAGAAATTTCAACAACTTTTGGAAATATAAAAGCTAAACAGACTTTGAAACCAGATGGATCAATAACTATGAAACCAGAAAATGACGAAGTTTTGAGGTTAAAACTAAAGCACAATATATCAAGTGATGAAATAAGAAAAATAATAAAAAATTCTGGTAAAAACTTTAAAGTAATTGAAAATTGGAAATGAGATTCCATATAAGTAATCATTCATATTGTGAATTTCTAAAAAAATTTAATTTTGGTGGATTAAAGAGTGTTTTCTTTATTTCAAGCTTATTTTATTTTTGCATATATTTTTTTATTAATATTGATCAAATTTCTTTTGATATCAATTTAGAAAAAAATGGGATCGATCTATCTTTATCATTTTTATTTTGTGTTTTAAGTATTTATCTGAACGCTTATGCATGGAAATATATTGTCAAATGGTTAGGGAAAGAATTTAAAAGTAATAATCTAGTTTCTTTTTATGTTTTAACTAATATTCTTAAATATGTCCCAGGAGGGATGTGGCATTTTGTTGAAAGATTTAATTTTATAAAAAAAATAAGTAACCCTCAGATTGCTTTGTATTCGACACTCATAGAACCTTATTTTATGTTGAGTGGATCTTTCCTCTTGGCATCAATGGGATTAATTTTTTCACCATTTTATTTTTTTTTAATTTTTCCTTTAATATTCTTAAATAGAAAATTTATTTTTCTGATATTAAAAATATTAGGGTCTGTTAAGGGGAAAGTATTTGAGGTTTTGAGACTTCCAAATTTAAAGGGCCAATTTGAAGAGAGAATAAATATAGTTTCTTTTTTTCCTTATAGAGCTTTATTTCTTGAAATTGGTTTTGTTTTATGTAAATTTATTGGGTTTTATATTTGCTTAAATATTTTTTATACAAGTAATACTCTGAATATTATATTTTTATTAGTAATTTTTTCTTTATCATGGTCTATAGGCTTGGTAGTCCCAGCAGCTCCAGGAGGAGTTGGAGTTTTTGAGGCTTGCTTCCTTTTATTTGTTGGCAAAAGTATTCCAGAAAATATAATTCTTATAAGCTTAGTTTATTTTAGGGTTATATCTACCTCTTCAGATTTGTTGTTAAGCTTACCTTTCTTAATAAGAAAAGTGACTAAAAGAATTTAGTTTTTTTTCTCTAAACTTGGTATCAATGTAATTGATGCAATAAGGCCTAAAGTCATGATAAGAATGGCCGGTAATATCGCCTCTACCATTCTTTCATCTCCAGCATATTGATATATTCTCACAGATAATGTATCGAAATCGAATGGTCTTAAAATAAAGGTTATGGGTAATTCTTTTATAGTGTCAACAAAAACTAAAAGTGATCCTACGAATATTGGTCCTTGGAGAAGGGGTAGATGAATTCTTTTGATGATCCCCAGCCAATTCTCTCCTAGTCCAAGTGCTGCTTCATCAACACTAGGAGAAATCCTCTCAAGACTTGAATCAATCGAACCCTTAGAGATAGTTAGAAATCGGACAAGATAACCCCAAATTAGTAAGGAAATAGAAATAAAACTAAATTTTGAAGAAGAAATGCTTATTAAAGATAAAGCTAATACAGTGCCTGGGATTGCGTAACCTATCCCCGCAAGATTTGTAATTAGTCCTAGTAATAAGCTTTTATTTGGGCGCCTGGCCAAGGAAATTATTAAGGAGAATAGCATTGCTATTAATGCAGTTAAAAGTCCTAGACTTATGGTCCTTATTGATAGGCTAAGTAACTCTATAGATAACCCTTTCTGAATTAGATCTATATTGAGTAGAATCCAAAAACATGGAATCCCAAAAGAGAAAATTGGAGGAAATAAAGATATGATTATTGCTATAAAAGCTCTAGTTTTGTTTAATTCCCATCCTTGAGAATCTTTTGATGCAGGATTTTCACTCCACCTCTTTGATTTTCTTCTTGATAACTTTTCGAAAATAATTAAAGTGAAAATCATTAATAAGGCTACCAAAGATAATCCAATTGCACTTTTTGGATTACCCTCTATTATCCAATTTTCAGCTATACCTGTAGAAATACTTGGAATATTTAATAATGCAAATGTACCTAACTCATTCATTATTTCCATACACATTAAACTTATTCCTGTTATTAGTGCTGGAAACGCCATTGGTAAAGCGATTTTAAAGAAGCTCCTCCAAGGCCCTACTCCTAATCCTCTACTAGCATTGATTTGATTAACTCCAAATTTATTAAAACTTTCGTTAGCAAGAATGAATACATATGGATAAGTAGAAATTGAAAGTATTAATACCCCCCACCATAAACCAGTTACTTGATACCCAAAAATACTTCCTAAATCCTGCAAAATAGCTGTTATGAGATATGCTGGGGCAGCTAGTGGAACTAGCTGACAAATACGGAGAACTTTTCTAAACTTAAAATCACAATTTGAAAGTAACCATCCGTTCAAAGTGCCTAATCCGCCTCCAAAAAAACTTGTGAGTATTAGAACTTTTAAAGTTCCTAATACCTCTTCTCTTCCAGCAATACCTAATGAAAAATTTCCACTAATAATGTAATCAATTCCTTCTAGAAGAAAATTGGAAATTGGAATAATTACTATGAGTGAAACAATAAACGAAGTGAAATAAAGAAAATTTAATTCTGTTAATGTTTTTTTAAAACCTTTAATGCGTATTTTCAAAAATCAATTAATTCCTAATATGAACTCTAATCTGAATTAAATCTACATGATGAGAGTTGATTTTTAATAGTTTGGTGATCTAAGTTTTTCCCAATTAATACTATCTTGTTAGATTTTTCTTTTGTCCATTCCTCATCATCTAGAGAAAACCGCTTTCCAGATAGGTGGAAAATGTGTTTTCTTTCACTTTCCATAAACCATAATATTCCTTTTGCTCTAAATACATTTTGTGAGATTTGATTATCTAAGAAATGTTGAAACTTCCTTAAAGAAAATGGTTCAAATGTCTCATAAGAAACTGAGGTAAAACCCTCGATATTATTGATCAACTCGTGAGAATGAGAAGAGTGATCGTGGGAATGAGAAGAGTGATCGTGGGAATGAGAAGAGTGATCGTTTGAATTTTGTACTACATTATTTTTATTTTTCACGAATTCAAAAGTATCTGTCTCAAATAGACCAACGCTCATTATTGTGTGTAATGCAACTTCACTATTAGTTGATCTCAAAATCCTTGGTTCTTTTTTTATTTTATTTATAAACTTCTCTATTTTCTTTAATTGTTCTTCATTTACTAAATCAGATTTATTTAGAAGAAGGATATCTCCGTATAAAATTTGAGAATAGGCGACACTTTTAGTATTAATTTCAAAATCAAAATTTTCTCCATCAATGACAGTGATTATCGAATCTAATCTTACTTTTTCTCTAAGATCACCAGCCGCAAAAGTCATAGCTACTGGTAATGGATCTGCTAATCCAGTTGTCTCAACAATCAAATAGTCTAATTTTTCAGCTCTTTCTAAAACTTTGGATACGGTATTTAATAATTCGCCATTGATAGAGCAACATATACATCCATTATTTAATTCGATCATATCTTCTGAGCCTTCTATTATTAAGTCATTATCTATTCCGATCTCTCCAAATTCGTTGACTAAAACTGCTGTTTTGATACCAACTTGATTTTTTAAAATATGATTCAGAAGTGTAGTTTTCCCAGAACCTAAAAATCCACTAATAATAGTAACTGGCAATAAAATTTTAGACATTTTGATTAGTTGAAAACAAGTTTATATTTTTATTGATCGAAAATTTTGTTGATTTCCGAAGCTAATGTTTGATCCAGATTTGAAATCCCTCCAAGATCATGTGTATTTAGTTTAATTATTACTTTTGCATAAACATTTTCCCAGTTAGGATGATGATTATATTTTTCACAGATTAAAGCAACCTTAGTCATAAAAGCAAAGGCTTCAATAAAATTAGCGAAATTAAATTCTCTTTGGATTTGTTTAGATTTAATTTCCCAGCCAGGTATTTTGACAACTAATTCATTTAATTCTTCATCTTGCAAAATGTAGGGTTCCATTAAATTAGAAATCTTACTTATTACATTATAAATTACTTACTTTTTATCACCAATTATATGTAAATTTATGATTCTTTCCTTTTGATCAAATCGATGTTCCCATAAATAAACTGCTTGCCATGTGCCAAGCATAATTTTCCCGTCTTGAAAACTTAAAGATAAACATGTGTTTGTTAGGGACGTTTTAATATGTGCGGGCATATCGTCAGCCCCCTCTTGATAATGTTCATAGGATATTTCTTCTCTATCTTTTGATAAGGTTAAGTAGGAATCATAGGGAACTATAGATTGCATATACTTTTTTAGGTCCCTTAGTACATTTGGATCTGCGTTCTCATTAATAGTTAAACTGCAACTTGTATGAAGTGAAGTTAAATTTAAAATTCCGGAATGAAAATTATTTTTTTCAATAAACAAATTTAAATCATATGTGATATCAATAAAACCCTCACCATGGGTTATGAATTTTAGTTTTGAAAATATTTGTTCCATATAGGTAAAAATTTAATTAATCAATATCCTATTATGGATAAAGATGTATGTTTTACTGCAGACATCAAAATTTTTATCTTAAAATTAATTTAACTTATATTTAAATTTTGGCCGAAACTCAATGGAATAAGCTGGGGGCTTATCTTAAAGAAACTCAAATATTAGGTTCAATCCAAAATACACTTTATTGGGATCAGAATACAGGGATGCCCAAGAAAGGTGCTTCTTGGAGGTCTGAACAACTTACCTATATTGCAAAAATCTTGCATAGAAGAAATTCTTCCGAGGAATTTTCTGAATTAATACAATCTGCTAAAAATGAATTATTAAATACTGAACAGAACTCCAATAATCAACTCTTTATTCAAGGTAAAGAAAAAAACATTGATCTTTTAATCAAGGAATTTAATCGAGCGAAAAATTTAGATCCTAAATTAGTTGAGTCTTTAGCAAAGGCAAAATCTAAAGGATATGAAAGTTGGCAAGAAGCTAAGAAAAAATCAGACTTCAAAGTTTTTCTCCCATACTTTGAAGAACTAGTCAAATTACGGATTGAAGAGGCAAAACAAATATCAGATCAATATTCACCCTGGGAGACTTTAGCCCAGCCCTTTGAGCCTGAGTTAACTTTAAAGTGGTTGAATAAAATGTTTCAGCCTTTGAAAGAGGCTCTTCCAGAGTTGATTAGAGGAATTAACAAGTCAAAGAAATATCACTGGGATTTAAGTCCAGAATCTCAACAGATTTTATGTTCTAAATTACTTGATGAGTTTGGGAGAGATAAAGATCTAGTGGTTGTTGGTAAATCTCCTCATCCATTTTCGATTACATTAGGGCCTAATGATTATAGGATTACGACAAGAATTGTTGAAGGTGAACCATTATCAAGTTTTTTAGCAACTGCACATGAGTGGGGACATTCAATTTATGAGCAAGGTCTGCCATCACAAAGTCATCAATGGTTTGCTTGGCCTTTAGGTCAAGCAACCTCTATGGGTATACACGAAAGTCAATCATTATTTTGGGAAAATAGAGTAGTTAAATCCAAATCTTTTTCGAAAAGATTTTTTAAAAAATTTCTTTCAGCTGGATGTACATTAAATAATTATTTTGATCTATGGAAATCTATTAATCATTTGGAAGCAGGATTAAATAGGGTTGAGGCAGATGAATTGACCTATGGTTTACATATTCTGGTTAGAACCGAATTAGAAATAGATTTAATTGAGGGTGGGTTACCTGCTGAAGATATTCCTGAGGAATGGAATAAAAGATATGGTGAACTTTTAGGAATAAAACCATCTAATGATTCAGAAGGTTGCCTTCAAGATGTTCATTGGAGTGAGGGCGCGTTTGGATATTTCCCTTCATATTTGCTAGGTCATCTTATAAGTGCGCAAATATCTTCTCAAATGGAAAGAGATATTGGTTTGATAGATGATTTAATCCAAAATGGTGAATATCAAAAAATCATATTTTGGTTAAGAAATAATGTTCATAAATATGGCAGGTCAGTTAATTCTATGGAATTGATAAGAACTGTCACGAAAGAAGAACTATCACCAAACTATTTTATTAATCATTTAAAGTCAAAAATTAATGATTTTTGCTGAAAAATTACTTTTGAAGAATTTGGTTGAGTGTGAGGATGTAAGATAAATAAAAATTATTTCTTGATGGCAAACCTTAATCAACCCCCAAGCAGGGTTACACCAAATTTATTACACATACTAAATGCTTTCACTGACAGCTCACATACAATAATTAACACTATTGTTGAATTGAACTCTAACACCATCAATAAATATGAATTAATTACAGAAACGGGTCACCTTAAACTTGATAGGGTAGGTTATTCTTCACTTGCTTATCCTTTTGCTTATGGATGTATACCAAGGACATGGGATGAAGATGGAGACCCACTTGATGTCGAAATTGTTAGTGTAACTGAGCCATTGATTCCTGGATCTATTGTGGAGGCAAGGATTATAGGGGTGATGAAATTTGATGATGGTGGAGAGGTCGATGATAAGGTAATAGCTGTTCTTGCAGATGATAAAAGAATGGATCATATCTCAAGTTATGAAGACCTTGGAGAGCATTGGTTAAAAGAAACAAAGTATTATTGGGAGCACTACAAAGATCTTAAAAAACCAGGAACATGTACTGTAAATGGTTTTTTTGGGATAGAAGAAGCTGTTAAAGTGATACAAGATTGTGAAGAGAGATACAAAAAAGAAATTGATCCTAAATTAATAAATTAGCTAATTTTTGTTTTCTCTAAATTCTTCAAATATTTCACTGAGTATTTTGTCGGCACCTCGGAGCTTTAGCTTTTTGGCTAGTTCTATGCCTACCAGTTCCGGATCATTAATATTGCCAGTAAATTGATCTTTTATAAGCCTTTTTCCATCTAGAGAGGCTACCATCCCAGTAAGGAAAAGTTGTTCATTTTGAATTTTACTATTCACACCTATTGGGACTTGGCATCCACCTTCAAGCTCTCTTAAAAAAGCCCTTTCTGCCAGACATCTTTGACTAGTGGGTTTATCTTCTAAGACATTTATAATTTCTAAAACCTTTTCATCATCAGATTTACATTCAATTCCTAGAGCTCCTTGGCCAACGGCATGAAGGGAAATTTCACTTGGTATTATCTGGTGAATTCTTGATTCAAAGCCTAATCTCTTTAAACCAGCGGCAGCAAGAATTATACAATCAAATTCTCCGGCATCTAATTTTTCTATTCTTGTTATTACATTTCCCCTAATATCTTTGAAAACAAGATGCGGATACTTATTTCTTAATTGTGCAAGTCTTCTTAGAGAGCTTGTTCCCACAATCGAACCTTCAGGTAAGGTTTCTAATTTATAACAGTCATTTTTTTTACTTACTACTAAAGCATCCGCAGGATCTTCCCTTTTTGTAATGCATCCTAATTTAAGACCATTAGGCAAATTAGTTGGTAAATCTTTCAGAGAATGTACTGCTATATCTGCATGGCCTACGAGCATTTGCGCTTCAAGTTCTTTTGTAAATAAGCCTTTGTCACCTATTTTTGCTAGGGCTACGTCAAGAATTTTGTCACCTTGAGTTGCCATTGCTTCTATAGATACTTCTAAATTGGGAATATTCCTTTCTAGTTGCTCTTTAACCCATAAAGTTTGAACCATTGCTAGTTTACTTCTTCTACTAGCTATTTTCAGATTAAATTTAGTCATTAAATATTATTTTGAGTTTGAATTAAAAATAAAGTCGAAACTATTTTAAGCTATTCTTTTGCAAGTTTTTAAGGCTGAATATTTTACTTAACTTTTTTTATTTTATATATTCTTTTAACACTCCATTTCGATTTGGATGTCTCAGCTTCCTAAGAGCTTTTGCTTCTATTTGTCTAATTCTTTCTCTCGTCACATCAAAAATCTGACCAATTTCTTCAAGAGTTTTCATTCTTCCATCATCAATTCCATATCTCAACCTGAGAACATCTCTTTCTCTTGGACTTAGAGTAGCTAATACCCCTTCCAAATCCTCTCTTAATAATGTTTTAGAAACATCTTGCTCGGGATTTTCTATATCAGCCTCAATAAAGTCTCCAAGTCTTGAGTCTTCTTCTTTGCCTATTGGAGTTTCTAAAGAAATAGGTAGCTGAGCACTTTTAGCTATAAATCTTAATTTTTCAATTGTCATTTCCATACTCTCAGCTATTTCTTCTTCACTAGGCTTTCTCCCGAATTCTTGGCTAAGAACCTTTGTGGTTTTTTTAATTCTAGAAATTGTCTCGTATAAGTGAACTGGTAATCTAATAGTTCTACTTTGGTCTGCTATTGCTCTAGTAATGGCTTGGCGAATCCACCAAGTCGCATATGTAGAAAATTTGTAACCTTTTTCATGGTCAAATTTTTCCGCTGCCCTAATTAGACCCAAACTTCCTTCTTGGATTAAATCTTGAAATGATAATCCTCTATTCATATATTTTTTTGCAATAGAAACTACTAATCTTAAATTTGATTGAACCATTTTTTCTTTAGCTCTTCTCCCCAAAAGAAGTCTTCTCCTGAATTTAGAAAGGGGCATATCTATTAGTTCAGCCCATTCTCTAACAGAAGGGAAATGGCCTTTTTCTGATTCATATTGAGTTGCTAATTCTTCTAGTTGGAGTAAGTCAGCAATTTTTCGTGCAAGTTCAATTTCTTCATCCGGCCTTAAAAGTCTAATTCTCCCAATTTCTTGTAGGTAAACTCTTATTGAATCTTCAGTGTATATACCTTTAGGGCCAAGCTTTATATTCCCTAGGCCTTTATCTTCATCTTCAGAATCACTTAATTCATTATTGATTTCTATGGCGCTTTCGCTTGAATCAGAGGATGTCTGTAAACTTTGGCTATTGATATTACTCTCTTCTCCAACTACTGTTTCTAAATTAGTATTAATTTTTTTGTTAATCTTTTTTTTTGAGCTAGGCTTTGAATTCTTTGATTCTGCTGCTACTGGACACATGATTGACTCCTTTCTACGGTGAATTTAACTAGATTAAATTTTATTTAGGGCTAATTTGTACATTTAGTAGTAAATCCCCCCTTAATTTGTAAAAGAACTTTTTAAGGAATTTGAATAAAAAAGTTTTTTTAAATTGTTGAAAAATTTAAATAGTGCTATAGATTACCTAAAGTAAAAAGTCTTGGGATTTCTCAGACAGGCAGATCATTTTTTGAATTTTCTCAATGATCAAAGCTTCATGTCTCCCTTAAGAGCAGGATACTTACAATGTGCAAAAAACACTTTGTGGAATGTTCAACAATCCAATACTAAGAAAAAGTTTTGAAGCCGGCAAGTAATCAATTTTTAAATATCTCATATAAATTTGAAATTTTGCTTGATATAGGTGCTAGTAATGAAAGCTTTTACTATTTAGATGGCAATAATCTTGGGGTAGAAGTTGGAGATATTGTAAGTGTCAAACTAAGAGGGAGATTATTAAACGGGTTGGTGATCTCCAAAAAAGAAGTTTCGACAATTAATAAAGATGAATCAAATATTACTGGAGAAAAAAGTATAAGATATTTGTTTGTTGAAGGTATTTTGCAGAAAAAAATAATTGATGACTCTTGGAGAGAATTAATAGAGTCTTTAGCCTCTTTTTATATGGTTAGTAATTTAAAAATGTTTAAAACTGCATTTCCTCCTGGCTGGATTGGTAAATATAACAATATTTCTCAAGGTCTAAAAGATCAAATATGGATTGAAACCAAAAAAGATGTTTCGACAATTAATAAAGACGAATTAAATAAAAAAGAATGTTTTTTATTTAATACTTTGCCTGAAGAAGGTAATTGGCAATGTGAATTAATAAAGTCTGGTTTTACTTACAATCTGATCAAATCAATGGTCAGTAAAAATTACTTAGTTAAATCTAAAAGAAAAAAAATAATACATACTAAATTAAATTCCTTTTTAAATGATCATATTGAAACGAAAAAAATAAATCTTACAAATGAACAAAAAATTGCATTTCAAGAATTTCAAACAATGAAACCAGGCGATGCGTTACTTCTTTGGGGTGAAACAGGTTCAGGTAAAACGGAAGTTTATATGAGAATTGTTGAAGATCAATTTCTTAAGAAAAAAAGTTGTTTGATACTCGCTCCAGAAATTGGACTAATTCCGCAACTTATTGATAGATTTAGTCGACGATTTAATAATGTTGTTTACGAATATCATAGTAACTGTTCCTCTAGTCATAGAAGTCAAGTTTGGAAGAAAATCTTTGATGCTAATGAACCTCTAATAGTAATAGGAACAAGGTCCGCAGTTTTTCTTCCAATAAAAAATCTAGGCTTAATAATAATGGATGAAGAACATGATGTTTCATATAAACAAGATAGCCCTATGCCTTGTTATGACGCAAGAGAGATTGCTATTGAAATAGTAAAAAGGAATTCTGCAAAGTTAATATTTGGGAGCGCAACCCCATCAATGAAAACTTGGAAAAAGTGTATTTTTGAAAAGAATTTTAAATTGGTAAGAATGATTCAAAGGATATCCAGTAATGAGATTCCTGAAATAAGAATTATTGATATGCGGGATGAGTTTAAGAAGGGAAATATGAAAATTTTTTCCAGTGAATTATTACAATTGCTTCCTCAACTACGCTCAAAAAGGGAGCAGGCAATAATTTTAATCCCAAGGAGGGGACATAGTGGCTTTTTAAGTTGTAGAAATTGCGGATATTTAATAAGTTGCCCCAACTGTGATGTTCCTTTATCAGTGCATCTCGGTTCACAAGGAAAAAAGTGGTTAAGCTGTCATTGGTGTGGTCATAAATCGAGATTAATCAATTCTTGCCCAGATTGTCATTCAACTGCCTTTAAACCTTTTGGGATAGGGACACAAAGGGTAATGGAGTTCTTAAATGAAGAATTTCCTGACTTAAGAGTACTTCGCTTTGATCGAGATACAACCTCCGGAAAGGATGGTCATAGAGATATTCTTTCAAAATTTTCTAAAGGTGATGCTGATGTTCTTGTCGGGACTCAAATGCTGGCTAAAGGGATTGATATCCCTAATATTACTCTTTCAGTAGTAATTGCAGCAGATGGGTTGCTTCATCGCCCAGATATTTCGGCCGAAGAAAAATCATTGCAATTGTTTTTACAATTAGCAGGAAGGGCAGGGAGAGCTCAGAAAAAAGGAAAAGTAATTTTTCAAACATATAAACCTAACCACCCGGTAATTTCGTATCTTCAGAAAAGAGATTATGAAAGATTCTTAATTGAAAACTCGAAATTGAGAAAAGATACTAATTTATTTCCATTTTGCACGATTTGTCTTCTCAAATTATCAGGGGAAAATTATGAATTAACTGAATCAATTGCAAATAAATTAGCAAAATATCTACTCAATTTTTGTGAGAAAAAGAACTGGAAATTAATTGGCCCTGCTCCTAGTTTGATTGCTAAAGTTGGCAAAAAATTTAGATGGCAGATATTAATCCATGGTCCTGAAGGAACAAAGATACCTTTACCTGATAGATCAATATTGTGGAAACTTATTCCAAAAAATGTTTTTTTAACTATTGATGTTAATCCAGCAGAGTTGTAATTAATTTGATGGAAGTTGTGGTAAATCTGTACCTAATTTAAATCTATAATATCTTAATAAATAAGCTAATATTACGATTATTAAAATTGTAGATATCCCAATAGTAAGTTTGTTTAGGCTCCAGAAAGAAAATTCAAGACTATTTATTTGACCTTGATTTAAATACCAAATTATTAGATTTTTTTTGATTTCTAAATTTGGATTATTATTTGTAATAGTAGCTCTATTAGGGTGAATAATTTTGAAAATGAGTTCTAAATTATCAACACCTTGAATTGAACTTAGATCCAAATCTAACCTGTAAAAGTATTTTTTAAAAAAAATTAAGTTTTTTTGAGTAGTATTAATTTCTATATTTGTTGATCCTCCCGCTAAATCTCCAGCTGTATTTTGGGTGATTTTAAGAACTTGCTTTGTATCTTCAAGATTGAGATTTTTATGTTTCAAAGAAAAGGTTGATTCATCTTGTTCAATTTCTGCATCAGGAAAAATATCTTTCATTTTCTCCTCAAACTTCAATTGCCAAGGAAATTTCTTTATGTATTTGCTTTCTATAACTAAATTATTGGTTATTGAATCAAGTTCACCAAGATCAAGTGTATCCTCAACTTTAACGCAGCCACTTAAGAGTGGAATTAATAATAATAATATTAAAAAAATGATAAGTGAAAAGCCTTTCTGAAACGGTTTTGTTTCGCCAGTCGGAGTCTCAGTAACATTAATAAATTTCTTTTTCTGCAAAATTTCTTTTTTTTTGCGTAGTGAGTTAAAAGATTTTTTATTTAATGATGGGTCGCTTTCAAACTGTACGTTCCAATTTTCTGGCTTTTTAATGTCAGGAGAATCTATAACTTCCATCAAATATTTTGCATTTTCTCTCGTCTTATTGTCGTAAGATTTTAGAAGTTCTTTACAAAATCTTTTAGCCTCTTCCTTTTTATTAACTCCACAAAGAGCAGTAATTAAAATTGTTCTTAAATTTACTCCCTCTTTGCTTGATAAAGGAAACGATTCGATTTTGGGCAAAAGAAATTCAATACAAAAATGATACTCACCTTTAGCTAAAGCAAGTTCTACTTTTTCTAAAACTTGCTCATAAGTTTTCATAGGTTAGGCGACTATCATTGTACCTATTCCAGAATTTGTGAAAATCTCAAGAAGTAATGAATGTTCTATTCTTCCATCGATTATGTGAGCTGCTTTGACTCCTTGTGCTAAAGCTCTTATACAGCATTCTGTCTTTGGAATCATACCTTCAGTCACAATTTTTTTATCAATAAAATCTCTTGCCTCTTTAAGATTCGTTTTTTCAATAAGACTATTTTTGTTATCTTTTTCTTTTAAAATACCTTGAGTATCAGTAAGAAGAATAAGTTTTTCTGCATTTATTGAAGCAGCAATTTCTCCAGCAACAAAATCTGCATTAATATTATGGGAAACCCCTTCTATGGTTGATCCAATACTAGAAATAATAGGGATATATCCTTTAGAAATAAGGGGATCTAATATCTCAGGATTGATTTTTGTAACCTCTCCTACCAATCCATGGCTCCCATCTCCTAGTTCTCTAGATTGAATTAAGTTGCCATCAAGACCTGATATCCCTACAGCTAAAGATCCAGTGTTATTAATGCCTTTTACAATTTGTTTGTTAACTCTACCCATTAGAACCATCTCGACAATTTCCATCGTTTTTTGATCAGTAACTCTTAATCCATTTTCGAATTTAGGAGATATTTCTAATTTCTTTAACCAATTATTAATCTCGGGTCCACCTCCATGAATTACTATCGGACAAACCCCAACGGTTGATAAAAGTGCTATGTCTCTAAAAAAAGCATTTTTTAAATTATCATTCTCCATAACAGAACCACCATACTTGATAACAATTTTTCTACCTGAGAAACTTTGTATATATGGGAGTGCTTCGCTTAATATTGATACTCTTTGAGAATCATTCATTATTAAAAATCATTAAAACTTGATTGAATTGAGAAATTAGGTTTTTATAAATATATCCCTATATTCAATAAAAGAGAATAAAATCAAATTCTTTTTTATTATCGTCGATAATAAATTCTGATTCAAGACCTTTTACGAAAAACCTGTTTAATCTTTCTTGTTTTTCAATCCATTTTTCTAGAGGGACAGCGTTTAATTCGAAACGCATTCTTAGACCATTTTTTTCTTCCTTTGTAATTTCTTCGATTTCTTTTAGTTGAGGAGGATTATCCTCGTCCCACAAATTTAGAGATTCTAATGAAGACTCAAGATGAGCTTTTATCCCATATCTCCATCTTGTAACATCTTTAACCAGTGCTGTTAATTCTTTTGGTCTATTAAATTTATTTGTCGCAAAATTTGTCTTGTCAAACAATTCTACAGGAGGTATTTCGGAAGTCTTTAAACCTAATCCAATTAAAAAAATAGGTACTCCATAAAAAAAAGTAGGTACACTTAAATTTACTGAGTCTGTAAAATAAGCAGTCATTCCTACAAAAGCTAATATACCCCCAGCGGTTACGATTAAGTTTCCAGGTGATAGGTATTTCTTCATTTTGATTTAGTAGAATGAGTTTTAAATTGTCTAACAAGTATTATGCAAGATCCTAATACTGCAAATCAAGGAGATTTAATTTTTAAACTTGATCAAGATAGAGCATGGCTATTAGAAAATCTTGATAAGGGTAAATGGCCAGAAATTAGAAGCGAACTTGCCGCACTCGAAAGAAAAATAAGCAAATTAATTATAAGTGTTCAAGAAAATAATGTTGATATTTGATTTAAAAAGGTATTTCGTCAACCTCAGGTACTAAAGGTGAACTATCCCAGCTTGAATTTTTGGTGCTTTCTTTTTTTTCAAATGACTCATTATTTTCTTTTTGATCAGACTTAGTAACATCAACTGGCGATATTTGATGAATTTTTGAAGCTGTTAGTTCTGGTTGCTTTTCTTTTGTTCCGTCTTTTTTAGTGACAGAATTCATCTTTAGACGTCCCTCAATAACAATATTTTGCCCCTCCTTTAGTTCCTCTACCATTTCTTGGGCAATATTTCCCCATCCTATGATTTTGAGATCTCTGGTTGGATCTTCACTACGTAATCCTTTAAAATTAACAATCATTTCTGCAATTGGAGTTTGGTTTTCTTTGGTATACCTCATTTGGGGAGCGCTATTAATGACCGCCTGAATTAAACAATGATTCATTACTTACTATTTAATTAAAGACATACTGATGCAGAATCAAGGAAATTGCTATAAAAATGTTTGGATCCTTTCAGGAACTTCTGATGGACCTGTAATAGCTAATAGGCTTCTTGAACTAAATTATTCAGTCTTTGCAAGTGTTTTAACTTATAAAGCAGGGCAAGCTTATATTGAGAATCCAAAGTTACATATCATTACGGGGAAATTAAATAATAAAGATCAAATAATTAATTTCATAAATAAAAATAAAATCACATGCGTTGTCGATGCTACTCATCCGTTTGCGGTAATAATTTCTAAAAATCTTAATAATGCATGTAAAGAGATTAATACACCTCTTTTACTATTTGAGAGGAAATCTCTCATAAATAATACTAATAATTTTTTTTATATTGATGATTTAAAGGATATAAATAACGTTGATATTGAGAATAAGAATATTCTTCTTGCAATAGGATCAAGATTCCTTAACGATACAGCTAATTATTATATGAATTGTAAAGCAAATGTATTTACAAGGGTACTTCCAACTTATGAAGGTATAACAAAAGCTTTTGGATCATGTATTCAAAATTCAAACATAGCGATACTTGAACCGAGTAAAAATAATAAAAGCATTTTAGAAAAAAAACTTTGTGATTTTTGGGAGATAGATTATGTTTTATGCAGAGAATCTGGAAGTTATTCTCAGAAAAACTGGGAGAGTATAGTTTCTGGAAGTAAAATGAAGTTATTTTTGGTTAAAAGGCCGAAAGTTAAAAATTATTATTCTTACTCTTTTGATCAATATCAAAATTTGATAAATCACATAATTAAAAAATATTGATGTTTAATTCATTATGGAAGTATTAGTTATGATCACAACAGAATCAAGTAACGCAAATGCTTTGCGAATGGCTAAATTACTAATACAAAATAAACTTGCAGCTTGTGTTTCGATAAAGCAAATTTTCTCAACTTATAAGTGGAATGATGATATTGAAGAAACTAAAGAGTTTGAAATCACAATAAAAAGTAAACTAGAATTTAAAGATTGTTTAATTGATTTCGTAAATAAAAATTCCACATATAATGTTCCTCAAATTATTTACAAAAAATACCATGCTGAGATGAAATATTATGATTGGTTGAATAAGGCTATTTGATTAAATCTATTTTATTAACTCTTTAAGATCAATATCTGATCTAGATCCTAATTGCGTAATTATTTGTCCCGCACAAATTGAAGCTATCTCTCCGCATTTTTTGAGGGAATAATTGTTTATTAATCCATGGATAAATCCTCCCGCATAGATATCTCCCGCTCCTGTTGTATCAATAATCTTACCTTTCGTTATTGACTCAATTATTTCAACATTATTTTTATTAAAAATGAGAGAACCATTTCTTCCAAGAGTTACTATGACTAATTCACATAAGGAAAATAGGTCTTCTTGGCAGCTTCCTAATTTATCATTTTTAAATAGACTTAACACCTCCGATTCATTACAAAAAACGATATCTATATATTCATAAATTAATTCCAAGAAACTCTCACGATGCCTATCTACACAAAATGAATCAGACAAAGAAAGGATTATTTTTGTATTAGATTGTTTTGCAATTTGGGCGGCTTTAATGAAAGCTTTTTTAGCTAATTCGCTGTCCCATAAATATCCTTCTAAATATAAGTATTTACTTTCCTTAATCACAGTAAAGTCAATGTCTTTTGGCTCAAACTCTACAGATGCTCCAAGGTAAGTGCACATAGTTCTTTGTGCATCAGGTGTAACCAAAATAATTGAATGAGCTGTCGGAGCACCTGCAATAATTGGTGGAGTATTAAATATAGTTTTGCTTTTTTTTATATCGTCAGAAAAGAAATTACCAAATTGATCATTTTTCACTCTTCCTATAAACTGCACATGATTGCCTAATTCTGCCAAAGAAACAACGGTATTTGCTGAGGAACCACCTGAAATTTGTTTGATAACTTTGCAATTTTCTAACAATCTCTGAGATTCATCAGAATTAATTAGATTCATTGATCCTTTATCCAGATTATTTATCTCAAGAAACTCATCTTCAATATTTACAATAATATCTACTATTGCGTTCCCGAGCCCAATGAGATCAACTTTTTTATGTTCAAAATGTCTAAAGGATTCCATTATTAATTTGGAACTAAATTACCTTAACAGTGCTCTTTTAGGACCATGTATTGGGTCTTCAATTACTATAGTTTGATCTCTATTCGCCCCCAACGAGACAATGGCAATTGGAACTTCCATTAATTCAGCTAAAAATCTTAGATAATTCATAGCATTCTCTGGGAGATCAGATAGTTTTCTGCAATCTGCAGTTGAACATTGCCAACCTTTTAATTTTTTGAAGATTGGCTTACATTTTTTTAAGTCATCTGAATTTGTTGGAAAGTAGTCTATTTCCTCTCCATCGAGATCATATGCAATGCAAACTTGAATCTCATCTAATTCATCTAACACATCAAGTTTTGTAACTGCTAAACAATCAAGACCATTTACAGATACAGCATATTTACCAATCACTCCATCAAACCACCCACATCTCCTCCTCCTCCCAGTAGTGGTTCCAAATTCACTACCTCTATCACAGAGTTGATCATTAATACTCCCTTGTAATTCCGTTGGGAATGGTCCCTCTCCTACTCTTGTGGTGTAAGCTTTTGCAACACCTATTACTCTATCAATTAGAGTGGGGCCAACTCCAGCACCAATACATGCCCCTCCTGATATAGGGTTTGATGAGGTAACAAAAGGATAAGTCCCATGATCCAAGTCAAGTAGGGTCCCTTGAGCACCTTCGAATAGGATATTCTTTTTGTTTTTTGAGGCTGCATGGATAGTCCTCGTACAGTCAACTACATGCTTTGATAATCTTTCTCCATAGTTAAGATATTCTTCAACAATGTCTTCTAATTTAAGTGGTTTAATGCCATAGATTTTTTCTAGTAGACCGTTTTTTTCTCTTAATGGAATTTCGATCACATCACTTAGCCTTTCTTTATTGAGCAAATCTCTTATTCTGATGCCATTTCTTTGTGATTTATCCGCATAAGTTGGGCCAATCCCACGACCTGTTGTCCCTATTTTGTTTGAACCTCTATCAGCCTCCATCGCTTCATCTAATATTCGGTGGTAGGGCATTGTTACATGTGATGTTGATGAAATTTTTAATCCTGAGATATCAATTCCATTATCAATTAACATGTCAATTTCTTTAAGCAAGATTTTTGGATCTACAACAGTTCCCGAACCAATTAGACAAGAAGTATTTTTATAAAGTATCCCTGAAGGAATTAAATGTAATTTTAAGACTTTATCATCTACGACTATAGTATGACCTGCATTTACTCCCCCTTGATAGCGAACGACAACATCTGCCGAACGACTAAGTAAATCAGTTATTTTACCTTTTCCTTCGTCACCCCATTGGGCTCCGATTACAACAACATTGGCCAATTTTAGAAGAGCATTATTTTTGTGCGAATATTTAATATATTCAAAAATCTTGGTTTACTTTTAAAAAGTAAATGAATTGTATCAACTTTCTCTTAGAACCATTTTTTCAGCAAGAGAAAATTCTTTGGTTAAACGCTCTTTAAGTTTATCTGGTAATGGTCTACTTGCAAAGTTTTTGTAATGACCTGCCATAGCATTTAATGCTGTTTGCATTGTGGTAAATGATTGTGTTTTATTCACCATCCCTCTATTTCTATATCTTGAAATATAGTCAGTTATGAGTGTAAGAGCCTCACTTCTTACTTCATCTTTATTTGGAGAATCTTTTGGAGTATCAACAGCTGTTTGTAATGTTTTAACAACTGAAATTGTATCCTTTGTATAGTCACCTGTCATAGCGGTTTTTGCAGCTATGGAAGGGGAACTAAATAGTGTAAAAGTAACAATTAAGGATATCGCAAAAGATATAGCTTTGGTAAGATTCTTAAAAAATAATTTTGATGTCCATTTCAGTAACATAACTTAGCTCCCAAAAAAAAATAAGCCTCAGGACTTTTTATTGTACATTATTTCAGATTCGGAAATAAATGTTTCTAACAATTTATCAGTACTAATTTTAATCTTTGTATTATTTGTTCTGCATAAAAGTTCTACTTCTTTATTAATAGAATCTCTGCCAATAATTATCTGAAAAGGAATACCAATTAATTCCGCATCTTTAAATTTTACTCCAGCTCTATCATTTCTATCATCAAGAAGGACATCAATTTTATTAATTAAAAAGTTGTTATAGATTTGCTCAGTAAGATCACTTTGAATAGGATCTTTTAGGTTTGTTGGGATAATAATAACTTCAAAAGGAGAAATCTGGATAGGCCAACAAATTCCTTTTTGATCATGATTCTGTTCAATAGCCGCCTGAGCTATTCTTGTCACTCCTATTCCGTAACAACCCATCCATAAATTTTTTAATTGACCGTCCTTATCAGAGAACTTTGCATTTAATTTTTGACTGTATTTCTGACCTAGTTGGAAAATATGTCCAATCTCGATACCTTTTTTTTCTTTAAGTTCTTCATTATCATAAATACTTACTTTATCTCCTTTTTTGGCATTCCTGATATCTCCAATTAAATAGTCTTTCGAATCAAAAGAAAATTCTTGAAAAACTTTATGGAAATTAACTTTATTCCCACCACTTATAAACTTTGAAAGGTCACTTGCAGAATGGTCAATTATTCTTGTCCATTTTTTTTCCCAATTAGAACTATCTTTAATAGTTATATTATCTAAATCTGGTCCGATAAAACCCAAGGGAAAATTAACTAAATTTTTTTCAATAATATTTTTATCCTCAACCTTTTTTAGATCAAGGAGATTGAAATTATGAAGTTTATTTATTAAGTTAAAAAGCTTTACTTCATTAATGTGTTGATCGCCTCTTATGCATGCGAGAATTGGGACCTCAAATTTACCTTCGAACTTTGCAAGGAATACTATTACCTTAACAATCTGACTATGGTCTAAGTTGTTATTATTGCAAATTTCTAGGATTGTTTTTTGTTGAGGTGTTTCCAACCACTCAGCAATATTATCTTTTAGTGGCATAGGTTGAGAGGGTAGAGAAACAGCTTTTTCAATATTTGCAGCATAAGAACCACTTTCAGTAAACAAAATGGTATCTTCCCCAGCATCAGCAGTGACCATGAATTCTTTTGAGGAGGCACCACCAATTGCTCCACTATCAGCTTCAACCCCTACTGTCTGCAGTCCACAAGATTTGAAAATATTTTCATAAGCATTGCCTACTTTTTCATAGAAAGATGCCAAATCGTTTTCTGAAGAATGAAAAGAATAACCATCTTTCATTATAAATTCCCTACTTCTCATCAATCCAAACCTTGGCCTTATTTCATCTCTAAATTTTGTCTGAATTTGATAAAAACATTGTGGTAATTGTTTATAGGAGTTGATGGTCTCTGATGCAATACTTGTGATCACCTCTTCGTGAGTTGGAGCTAACCCAAATTCTTTACCTTGCCTATCTTTAAAATTAAACATGATTCCTTCCCCTGCGGTATATCCTTCCCACCTTTCACTTTTTCTCCATAAATCTGCAGGATGAAGTTGGGGTAATAGTAATTTTGTACAACCAATACTATTAAGTTCCCTTTCTATTATTTCGGATATTTTTTGAATAACTCTAAGCATTATTGGCATATATGCATAAATACCGCTGTTAACTCTGCGAATGTACCCAGCTTTTAAAAGTAATTGATGTGAAATAATCTCAGCTTCAGAAGGTGTGTCACGAAGTGTCCCCAGAGGAAATGAGGTTGTAACGCGCATATAGAAAAATCCTTAATAATGTTTAATTTTATCAATTAAGACGAAAAAAGAATTTAAAGTGTCTTGAGTCCCTCAACGCGGCTAGTCTAAAAATATTCTTTCTGCTAACTTCTTCAGTAATGAAGTTAAAGATCTTTTAAAAGTTCATTTTTCTAAAAATTTCTTAAATTTATGGATAACATAGATTCAAATATTTCTAGCGAAGAGGAATTAGTAGGTATTGATGAAGTTCAAAAATTTCTAAATAGATCAAGAGCTTCTGTCTATAGGTACACTAATACAGATTTAAGAAATCTAAACCCTAGCTTTAATCCAAGAAAATTAAATCCTGAATTTAGAACTGATCAAAAAGATCCCTTAAAGTTTCATCCTAATGAAGTAGCAAGATTTGCAAAAGATATTTTAAGAATTAAGGAAGTAACAGTAGAGGTCTTCAATACTCCTTCCTCAGCGGCTCAAAATATACTGGTGCAAATATTAGACGAACTAAGATCTATTAGGTCTTTACTAGAAAAAGGTTAATTAAAAAGTTAAAAATCAATGTTTTGATTTATTGACATTTTGAATGTAGGATAGTGATGTTTAGTTATCTCCTTAATCTTTACCAATTAAGAGTTCTTGAGTTACACGAAATCAGAGCAGTTTATTCAAAGTAAATCAATTGAAGAATCTTCTCTTGGTTCTGCTAGAAATGATTTTGAAAAAGATGATGAAGACCCCTTTAGTATAAGGAGTTTATCAATAACATCTTTAGGTATTATTTTTGCCTTTTTTACAATTTTTTTACCTTCAATAAGCATTTTAATTAGCAGACCTTTATCTCAAGAAACAGGGATAATTCAAAATCACGATTTTAAAAAAGATGGACCTTAGTTCAATACCTCCATCTCCAATGAAGGGAATAGTAAATATTGTTGTTGAAATACCTGCAGGGAGTAGGAATAAATATGAATATTGCTCTAATGCAGGAATAATGGCCCTAGACAGAGTATTGCATTCTTCAGTGAGGTACCCTTTTGATTATGGTTTCATCCCAAATACTCTCGCTGATGATGGAGCTCCTCTTGATGCAATGGTGATAATGGATGAGCCTACTTTTGCGGGTTGTCTAATAAAAGCTAGACCTATTGGGGTTTTGGATATGCATGATGGTGGTGCATATGATGGAAAACTTTTATGTGTGCCTATGGCTAATCCTAGACAGGCAAATATAGTGAGTATTAATCAAATTGCTCCCAATCAGCTTGAAGATGTTGCTGAATTTTTTAGAACAAGTAAAGGGCTTGATGGAAGAACAGTTCAAATTGATGGTTGGAGGGATTTTGATGTGGTTGAAAATTTATTGAAAAGTTGTACCCCAATTAAAAAGAAGAATTTTAAAGTACTTAAGAAATCAAACATTAGTAAATTAAATTGAAAAAAATTATTTTTTATAGTTATTTAAAGTGCTCTACATGCCGAAAAGCTGCAAAGTGGCTTAAAAGCAAAGATTTCGAATTTGAATTACACGATATTGTAAAAGAACCACCACTTGTTGATTATTTAAACGTAGCCCTTGATCAATACTCTGATGATAAGAAAAAGATTTTTAATACAAGAGGAAATGCCTTTAGATCAATAAATATTGATATCTATTCTTTATCAAGAGAAGAAATTATTCAACTTCTTTTAAGTGATGGCAAATTAATAAAAAGACCATTTTTGTTTTATGAAAAAAAAGTCATATTGGGATTTAACGAAATTGAATATGCCAAACAATTTATGTAAGGTTAAAAAATCAAGTCTTTAATAAATCTATGCCTGCTTCTATTAAAAGTTTTGTAAAAGAATGGGGTTTATTAATTCTATTAACTTTTTTTGTTTCTTCTTGTAGATCTTTTTTTGCAGAACCTCGATATATCCCATCAGGTTCAATGCTCCCTCAATTACAAATAAACGATAGGTTGATTATTGAAAAGTTCTCTCTGAGGAATTCTTTACCAAAAAGAGGAGATATTGTGGTTTTTAACTCACCTTACTCCTTTGACGAGAAATTAATTTCAACAAGATCTAAGCCGTTACCAAACAAAAGATATTGTTTTTTGATGAGTTTTCCTCCAATGTCTTTTATTCCTGGTTTGAGAGATCAAGCTTGCGATGCGTATATTAAGAGAGTAGTTGCACTTCCGGGAGAGATTGTAAGTGTAACTACTAAAGGTGAAGTAATAATAAACAATAAATTAATTTCTGAACCTTATGTTTCATATAAGTGCTTAATATCAACTTTTAATAATTGTGGTGAATTTGAAAATATAAAAGTTCCTAAAGATCATTTTTTAGTCTTAGGTGATAATAGGGCAAATAGCTGGGACGGAAGATATTGGCCTGGTAGTAAATTTCTACACAAAAAGGAGATTATTGGAAGAGCTTATTTAAGATTTTGGCCTCTTAGTCAAATGAGCTTATTCTAATAAATAAGCCTTTTTCTGATTCTGACAAAATTGAAATAATTTTTGCAAGCGTTTTAACTTAAAGCGCTCCTGAAGCAGTTGAATCAATTATTCCTCCGAGATGTGTTGTAATGTTTAGAGCACTAATCACAGGGGGTTTAATTGGATCATTAAAAAGGTCTATTACAGTTATGCCACCATTACCTTGTTTTATCATCCAAATATTTGAATAATTAATCTCAAATATATTGCAAATGAGAGTTTTGTTGACTGCATCATGAGCTACTAGAAGGCTTATATCATTATCTTTTTGAGATAAACAAATTTTGTCAAAGGCTTTCACTGATCTTTCTGATACCTCTCTTATAGATTCACCTTCGGGCATAATTACTTCTTCAGGTTTTTCATGCCAATTCTTTAGTAAAACAGGCCACTTTTCTCTTATCTCTTCTTCTAATTTGCCCTCCCACAAACCGTGACTAATTTCTACAAGTGAGTTTATTTTTTCTATTTTTAAATTTTTGTTATCTTGAAGTATTATTTGTGCGGTCTCGTAAGGCCTATTCATTGAACTTGAAAATGCCTTATTGAAAGAAATATTTCTCAAAAATTCAAAAGTTTTATTTGCTTGATCTTTGCCGTTTTCGTTCAAAGGGATATCAATTTGCCCTTGGAATCTACCTTCTTTGTTCCAGTTTGTTTCACCATGTCTTATTAGAAATATTCTTGAATCTCCAATTTGACTTGGAATATTTTTATTTAGATGGGAAGTTTGATTTAAACATTCAATTTGGGTCTTAAAAGAGTTCTCTTTACATGAAATATTAAGAATCGAGAAAGAAGCATTTTCTAACCTTATTTTCCTGAAACCTTGCTTAGGCTTTCCTAATAAAAAGAGGATTAGACATCTAAGAATTGCATTATGTCCAACTACTAAAATATTTACATCATCTTTGTCTAAATAAATTTTCAAAACATTTTCTATAAAAGAAGCTGCTTGATCAAATAACTCTTGAATTGGTTTATAAGTTTTATTATCTTTTCTTTTTAAAATTAGATTTTCTGGATCGTTTTTCCATATAGGGTAAATTTCTGGAAATTTATTTTTTATTTCTTCGATTTTTAGACCAGACCATTCACTAAGATCTACCTCGAGCAAATTCTCATCAAATACAATATTTTGTTCTTTATTGAAGCTCTTTTGAATTGTTTTTGCAGTCTCTGCTGCCCTCACAAGTGGAGACGAATAAACTTTATCAAAGTTTATTTTTGATAATGCTTTTCCTGCTTTTAGGGCTTGTTCATATCCTTCATCAGTTAAAAATGAATCATCAGTTCTTCCTTGAATTAATCCTTTTGCATTGAAACTGCTTTGTCCATGCCTAACTAAAACCAATCGTATAGTCATTATATAAATTTAAAAATTAAGATAATTTAATCATCTCATGGCGTGATTAAAATAGATATATAAATTTTAGAAATTTCCACTATAACTAAGTTTACTTTTTAACTTTATAATAAGTTATGATCTTTCAAAATGTTTCTAAGGCAAAACTATCTTTAGCTTTTATTTCTCTTGTCATAACTTTTTTTGTATGGCAACAAGGCTTAAGAGATAGTTTAAATAGACCATCTGTTTCATTTGATATAAGTCAAAAAGAGCAAGAAATTGCTGCATTAGCAAGCCAATCTATACCTGAAAATCTTAAAAAATTTTTTATTATAAATAATCCTATTAATCAAATAAACATATCACTATCAGAGGTTCCATTTGATGAATTAACAGAAAGAAATAAATTAATTAGAATTATTTCTACAGAATTAAATGATCCTATATTCTTTGAAAATATATCTAAGGATTTCGTAAATAAAAATTTTAAATTACTAGTTGATGATATAGAAAAAAAATCCAATAATAATTCTTATAATCCAAATTCTAAGAAATTTGATTTATTTAAAGGGGATAAATTTTTATATCATCTTTTAAGCCAGAAATTTGATTTTGATGATAGTTCATTAATAACAAAATCATTTTCAAGAAAAATGTTTTTAAAAATATTAGCCATTAGATCAATACCACTTTTAACAATAATTCTTGGCTCAATACTAGCTTTAAAAACATTATGGAATACTATATTTTTGAAAAAGTTTATTTGGAAAGAAGTTAAATCCTTAGATCTAAAATTAATAGATATGATTTTATTAATTGCAGGTGGATTTGTTGTTTTAGGAGAAGTTTTATCGCCTTTGTTTTCTATCAGTTTAGTTGAACTTTTTTCAAAAAATATCTCTAGTGAATTGTCTCAATCTCTCAAAATATTTTTTGGATATCTTTTTATGGCTATTCCTCCATTAGGGATAGTTTATTATCAAATTAAATCTTTGAATGGCAAGTTTACTTTAAAAAAAGATTATTTACAGTTTAATTTCTTGCCAATAAAATATTCAATTACGCAGGGGGTTAAAGGTTGGTTAACAATAGTTCCTTTTGTTTTATTGATTTCTCTAATTATGAATAGCCTTATCGATAATCAAAATGGAAGTAACCCTTTGCTTGAAATTGTTCTAAATAATAATAATTACTTTTCATTTGTTCTATTGTTTGTAACAACAACCATCTTAGCTCCTCTATTTGAGGAGATTATATTTCGCGGAATTTTACTGCCAACTCTCTCAAGAGATTTTGGAGAAATTTCGGGCATCATAGTTTCAGCTTTTATCTTTGCATTAGCGCATCTAAGCTTGGGAGAAATGCCGCCATTATTTGTTCTAGGAATAGGATTAGGAATCACAAGAATTGCTTCAGGGAGTTTGTTTTCATCTGTGATTATGCATTCTTTATGGAATGGGTTGACCTTCTTGAATTTGTTTTTATTGAGGACTTAAAGAATTGGATTTTTCACTTGCGAATCAAAACAAAAGATGTTTATTTAATTAATAACACTTCTTTTATTCCAAAAACATAATTGATGCATCCTTATAAAAAAAATCTTTTTTTTAAAAAAAAAGTTTTATATGAAAGAAAAAAAAATTCAGAAAAAATTTTTAAATTTAATATCCAATTAATACATCAAATTTTTAATTCCATTAATGTCTCTCTTTTAGTTTTAATTTTTATATTATTTTTCTTATCTTTGGATAGCCAAAGGAAATGGTCAAATACATATAAAACTTTATCTAAAACTAAAGCAATGAATAATAATCTCAATGAATACATTTCAAAAACAGAAGAGTTTTATATTGGCGAACTTGAGTCTCTTAATACTTATCGAAAAACTAAACCCAAAGATTTAATTTATCTAGAAAGAACTGCAGAAAAAAAAGAAAGTGTTTTCAAGAAAAAATTTAGAATCTTTATAAAAGGCTTAAATGAGAGCAAATATCAAAAAGGATATTGATGAAAAAATATAAAAAAATTGTTCATCTTACTCCTCTTGATCAAAGAAGATTTAAGTCACTCTATATTTTTGGCTTGCTAATAATTCTTTGCTTATTTGGTAGGTTAATTAAATTGCAAGTTTTTAATGCTTCTGATTTGCAAAGGGAGGCGAGATTATTGCAATCTTTTAAAGTTAACCCTTTAAAAAAAAGAAGATCAATTGTTGATAGAAACAATAGGCTAATTGCTTACGATAAACCACTTTACAAATTATGGGCTCATCCAAAATATTTTAATTTTATAGGGGATTCAGCTAACAGAGTTCGCAGTATTAAAGAAGTAGCGAAAAAATTGTCACCTATTTTGAATATTCAAGATGAAATACTGATGAAGAAATTTAATAATAAAATTGGCGGCATCATGCTTTTGGATAAAATTTCTGAAGAAAAAGCAGAAAAGATTAAAAACCTCCAAATAAGCGGACTTGATTTATTTAAATATTCGCAAAGATATTATCCACAAGGGGAGCTTTATTCTAATCTTGTAGGTTTTGTTAATCATGAGAACAAAGGGTCGGCAGGTTTAGAGCTATATTTAGAAAATCAAATTAAAGTTTTTAAAAAAAGTAATTTCTTAAAAAGAGGAGGTGATGGAACTCCTCTACCAGACAATTCAGCTCCAGGTGACTTTATTTCTGATTACAAGAGTTTAGGCCTAACTATAGATTCAAAATTACAAAAAGCTTCTTACAGTGCATTATCGAAGCAAGTAAGCAAATGGAAAGCAAAGAAGGGATTCGCAATAGTTATGGATGTTAATAATGGTCAGATTCTTTCCTTGGTTACAGCACCTACATATGATCCTAATAAATTTTGGCAGTATGATTCTGAACTCTTCAAAGGTTGGTATTCTCAAGATATATTTGAGCCTGGTTCAACTTTTAAACCTATTAATCTTGCCTTAGCTTTAGAAGAAAAAGTAATTCAAAAAGATGGTTTAGTTGAAGATAACGGAAAAATTAATGTTGGTGGTTGGACACTTTCTAATTGGGATAAAAAAGGTAATGGATACATTGATTATCCAAAATTATTACAGGTTTCAAGCAATGTTGCGATGGTGAAAATAATGCAAAATTTAGATCCTGCAATTTATTGGGATTTGCTAAAAAATTTAGGTATAAATAAAAATTTAGAGACTGATATATATGAATCCACTGCAGGCCAACTAAAGAAAAAAGATTTATTTGTAAATCAATCAATTGAGCCCGCTGTTGCCTCGTTTGGAAAAGGTTTCTCAATTTCGCCACTTAAATTGGTTCAACTTCATGCGGCTTTAGCAAATGGCGGTTTTGAAGTCACTCCTCATGTCACAACGAATTTCAAAGAGAAAGAATATGAAAATTCAAAAAAACAATTTTTTTCACATGAGGTTTCTAAAACTGTTCTTGAATGGATGGAGAGCGTTGTTGATAAAGGTAGTGGATCGAGTGCAAAAATTGAGGGTTATAGAATAGCTGGGAAAACAGGTACCTCTCTAAAAGCTTTAAATGGTTCTTATACACGTAAAAAAGTTTGTAGTTTTGTTGCGACCTTACCAGTAAATGATCCGAAATATGTTGTACTTGTAGTCGTTGATGAACCATCTGAATTTCACGCATATGGTTCGACTGTCGCTGTGCCAGTTGCCAAAGAAATTATAGAAAGTTTAATAGTAATTGAAAAAATCCCTCCTAATATTAAAGATCACGAAATAATTGTTAAAAAACCCTAAAATCTTCTAATTTTATAAATATTTAGTTCACTATCTGATGATTTCATAAGAAATTAAAGCTATTTTAAGTATATACATATGATTATCTAGATATGAAATCAATTTTAGAACAATTGTCCTCAATGACCGTTGTTGTTGCTGATACTGGAGATTTAGATTCTATAAAAAAATTCCAACCAAGGGATGCTACCACCAATCCATCGCTAATACTTGCTGCTGCTAAGAACCCTGATTATGTAAAATTAATTGATAAAGCTTTAGAAAGTTCGAAAAATGCATTGCCCCAAGGATTTACTGAAATTGAATTAATTAAAGAAACTGTTGACCAAGTTTCAGTATTTTTTGGCAAAGAAATATTGAAAATTATTTCAGGGCGCGTATCTACAGAAGTTGATGCAAGACTGAGTTTTGACACTGAAGCTACGGTAGAAAAAGCGAGAAAATTAATCAATCTTTATAAAAATTTTGGAATTGAAAAGGAAAGAATTTTGATTAAGATTGCCGCAACTTGGGAGGGAATTAAAGCTGCTGAAATTTTGGAACAAGATGGTATTAAGTGCAACTTAACTTTACTTTTTAACTTCTGCCAAGCTGTAACTTGTGCAAATGCTAAGATAACTCTAATTTCTCCATTCGTTGGTCGTATATTGGATTGGCATAAAGCAAAAACTGGCAAAACTAGTTTTGTTAGTGCTGAAGACCCTGGTGTTATTTCGGTTACACAAATTTACAAGTACTTTAAAGAAAAGGGATTCAAGACAGAAGTAATGGGAGCGAGTTTTAGAAATCTTGATGAAATAAAAGAATTGGCAGGTTGTGATCTTTTGACAATTGCACCAAAATTTCTTGAGGAACTGAAAAAAGAAAAAGGAGAATTAATTAGAAAATTAGATGTAAGTACTCAAACAAATAATTCTATTGATTACAAATTTGAAGAAAAAGATTTCAGATTAAGTATGTTAGAAGATCAAATGGCAAGTGAGAAGCTTAGTGAAGGCATCACTGGTTTCAGTAAGGCTATAGAAGAATTGGAAGAGCTGCTACTTAACAGATATTCAAAAATTAAAAATCATAAATTAATTTCTGCCAACTAAATTTAAGTTTGAATTTAAAAAGAATCAAGTCTCACTTTTTGTTATGAGTCTTCTAATAACTCGTTTTGCAATATCTTCATAACTCATCTCGCCTGATAATATTTGAGCAATTCGTTTAGGTGCTGTTTTTCTTTTGACACCTAGTTGGTATCCAGTTCTGGGAAATCTATAAAATACCTGGGCTATTCTCCTCCCCCAAGCCATAGATTTACCCCAAATGTTATTAATTTTTTTCGTATAAAGATTTAAATTATCTACTTTTCCTGCTAAACACTGATCTATGTATTCTGCAGCATAAAAACTGCTAATTAAAGATGGTCTAATTCCTTCAGCTAAAAATGGATCACATAGAGATGCTGCATCTCCAACCGCTAAAACTTTGTTACCATTAATTGAGTGAAAGCCATTCCATATCCTCAGTTGCTTACTAAATGTTTTGCGAGGAAAATCATCAAAACCAAAGCTTCTGATCACTTGTTTATTAATAGCCTGATTTTCTAACGGACCATTATTTATAAAGGTACCAAAACCAATATTTAAGCTCTCTTTTAAAGGAAATGCCCATGCAAACCCATATTTTATAAATCCAAACTCAAATCTAACGGCATCTCTAGGTATTTCACCTAATCCTTTCAATCTTAATGAGATTGTGTTTGCAAATTTAGGTTTTCTTGGTCCTAAATTGAAATATCCTGCCCATTTGGATTGGGACCCATCTGCGATAACAAGAAATTCTGATGTATATTTTATTTTGTTATTGCAGGTAATTTCCCATTTATCATGTTTTTTTATAATTTTTTCTATAAATAATTGTCTCATAATCTGAACTCCATTACTCAAGGACTCATTAAGAATTAATTGATCAAGTTTCTCTCTTTTAATAATCCAAAATGGGGTTTCACCAGTCAGATCAGCAGTCACATTATCTGCAGCCTTCCATCTGAATTCAACATTCTTTATTTTTGATTCGATTGCATCTTTTATATCTAAAGAGAGAAATCTTTGCATTGAAGATGCCATCCCACCTGCACATGGTTTGTAAGCTTGAAATTTTTCTTTTTCAATAATTAAAACAGAATATCCTTTCTTTGATAAGTTAAGAGCGGTGGAAGATCCTGATAACCCTCCACCAATTATTACAACGTCAAATCCTATCAAACTTTTAAAATTTCATTCTCTTTTTCAGACAATTTAGTTTCTATTAAAGCAATAAATTTATCTGTAATTTTTTGAATTTCAGCTTGATTATCTCTTGATTCGTCAATAGAAATAAGACCATCTTTTTCGTCCTTTTTTTCTTTGTCAACAGCATCTCTTCTAATATTTCTCAAAGCTACTTTTCCTTCCTCTGCATATTTAGAGGCTAATTTACAAAATTCTTTTCTTCTCTCCTCTGTTAATGGAGGAACATTTATTCTTATTACTTTCCCATCATTATTTGGAGTTATACCTAAATCGCTCATTGAAATAGATTTTTCTATCGCCTGTAAACACGAAATATCGAAAGGTTGTATTGAAATTGTTTGTGAATCAACAGTGCTTATTGTGGCAAGTGATTTTATTGGTGTTTCTGCGCCATAATACTCGACACTTACTCTGTCCAGCAATGAGGCGTTGGCTCTACCAGTTCTTATAGTATTAAAGTTTCTTTGCGTGGCCTCAATACTTTTATTCATATTTTCTTGAATTTCTTGTTCTTTCATAATTAAAAATTTTAAATAAGACTTAACTAATTAAAGAGCCTATTGACTCCCCAGCAACAGCTTTAGAAATATTCCCTTTTTTGAATATATCAAATACCATAATTGGAATATTATTATCTTTGCAAAGAGCAATTGCAGTACTGTCCATTACTGCAATTTCATCACTAAGAACTTGTTGATAGCTCAGTGAAGAATATTTTTTTGCACCTTGAAATTTATTAGGATCACAATCGTATACCCCATCGACTTTAGTAGCCTTCATCACAACTTCTGCGTTTATCTCAGCTGCTCTAAGAGCTGCTGTGGTATCAGTTGTAAAAAATGGATTTCCGCATCCACCTCCGAATACGACAACTCTCCCTTTTTCTAGGTGCCTCATTGCTCTTCTTCTAATATAGGGTTCTGCAATTTCCTGCATTTCGATGGCAGTTTGAACTCTGGTCGCTACTCCTACTCTTTCAAGACCATCTTGAAGTGAAATTGCATTCATTACTGTTGCTAGCATGCCCACATAATCAGCAGTAGCTCTATCCATTCCATCTGCAGAACCTTTAAGCCCTCTAAAAATATTTCCACCACCAACTACTATGGCAAGTTGTATATTATTTTCGACTACTTTGGAAACATCTTCTGCAATTGACTGAACTATAGCAGGATCAATTCCATATGGTTTTTCACCCATTAGTGCTTCACCACTAAGCTTTAAGAGAACTCTTTTGTAAGTCATTAATTAATAATACTTTTAAGACCTTAGCAAGTAAATGTACCGAATTTATTTTTTATTCAGATATTGCTTGTGTCTTTAAACATTTCTAACCCTTCTTTAGGAAAATTATCTAAGATAATATATTAATTAAAATTCAACACACTTTTGTGCTTTTATTCCTTGTTCTTTAAAGGGATGTCTTATTAGTTTCATTTCTGTAACTAGATCAGCGTAGTTGATAATAGATTCAGAGGCCCCCCTTCCAGTTAAAACAATATGATTATTTCTATTATTTAAACTTTTTAAAAAAGTAATTATTTCTTCTGAAGGAAGATAGCCAAGTTTTGTAGCTATATTAATTTCGTCAAGGATTATAAGTTTATAAGATTCATTCTGGATATATTGTTTGGCGAGTTTCCATGCTTCTTGAACTAATTTTTCATCTCTTATTCTGTCTTGTGTTTCCCAAGTAAATCCTTCTCCTAATGAATGCCAAGATATATTTGAAGACAAATTTTTAAGTGCTTTTTCTTCTCCAGTGGTCCAGCCTCCTTTGATAAATTGAATTATTGCGACTTTATAGCCATGCCCTATTGTCCTTAAAGCCATTCCTAAAGATGCAGTTGTCTTGCCCTTGCCATTCCCTGTAAAAACAATCAATAATCCTTTTTTTGTTTTTCTAATTTGAAGTCTTTTGGCTTGAATATCTTTTCTTTCCTGCATTCTTTTTTTATATGAGATCTCATCGCTATCCTGTGATAATTTCCCCCCCATTCCAAGTTTATTTGCTTGATTATCTAAATTGATTATTTGATCGGGAGATAAAGGTTCTTTTTTCATATAATTTTAATTTTAATTAGTGATTATAAATCTTTAAATACTTTTAGTTCTTTTTACTTTTAAAAGTGCATTATTAACCGCCTGTTGTTGATCTCTTTTAGTAATCCAGTGGTGATAAGTTTGAGTATGTAGACTAACTGAATGTCCCATCATTCTTGCAGCTACAGTATCTGGTAAATCATAAAATATTGTTCTAACTGCCCAAGCATGCCTGAGATCATAGGGTTTTATTTCCAAAGAGTAACGCATGAACTGATCTGTAATTTTTTTCCCAATTTTCTGTAAGGTCGTAATCTTAAGATCCTTTTTAATATTTGGTAGTAGTTCTGGATTCTCACCAAGTTTTGATAATTCGAACTTTTCTACCCATTCAGGATGAAATGGCCAAACTTGATGCTCCCCTGTTTTAGTAGTAGGTAGAACTCTAATAATTTTGTCTCCAAAACTAGTTAGAGAACTTAAGTCACTGAAAAATACTTCATGATTTCTTAGTCCGTATGTGGCCATTAAACCAAAAACAAATTTCCAAGATTTGTTTGGTATCTTCTCCCAAATTTTCTCTATTGCCTCGTCTGTCGGGAGATCTCTAAATCCAGCTTTATTTAAACCATATCCTTTTGAATTTAATTTCCAATCTTCTGGAAGTTTAATCTCTAAAAACTTAGCTAAAACACTAAGAGAAGTAGCGCATTGTTTCCTACTTCTGCTTCCTTCCTTATAACTTTCAAGTGTTTTCTGAAATATTTTTTCTAAATCTTCACTTTTAGACTCGCTATAAACGTTAAGGACTCTTTTCATATAAGGTTTGTAAGAACTTCTCCAAGTTGTTTTTCTAGTACTACTTAGATATTCACTTTTGCTTTCCTTAAAAAAAAATTTCTCAAATTGATTTAATTTATTTGTAAATTCATAGTCATTTTTTATTTCCTTTTTATTAGGATTAGCTATCCAATTAATCCAGTCAAATTGATTTAATTCCAGCTGCAAATTTATTAACTGTAATTTTTTCTTAGCCTCCTCTAATCCAGAAATATCAGCCTTTAATCCAAGAGATATTCTTTGAATTTGAAATTTGTTCTTATTTTTTTTTGAAGGTAGTGAACCTCTAATATTTAGTTTCTCTCCCCTTTTTTCAATTCTTAGTTTACTGCCTTGAGTTGCAAATTTAGCATTGACATTATTAATTTCCTGAATTACGTTCATTTACTTATATAATTGTCCTTATAATGACGTTTTATATGTTGATTTTCAATCTCCATAAATTTTAAATGGATAAAGTAGGCGTCTTACTAATGAATTTAGGAGGGCCTGAACGTATTAATGATGTAGGCCCATTCTTATATAATCTTTTTTCTGATCCCGAGATAATCAGGACGCCTTTTCCTGCTTTCCAAAAACCTTTAGCTTGGTTAATTAGTACGCTTAGAAGTACTACTTCTCAACAGGCTTATCTTTCTATAGGTGGAGGATCTCCTATAAGAAGAATAACTGAACAACAAGCAAGAGAATTGCAATCAAAACTAAGAGATAAAGGCTTAAATGCTACAACCTATATCGCTATGAGGTATTGGCATCCTTTCACAGAATCAGCAATAGCTGATATGAAAGCAGACGGTATTGATCAAATTGTTGTTCTACCTCTGTATCCACATTTTTCAATCAGTACAAGTGGTTCAAGCTTCAGGGAATTAAAAAAATTACGAGATTCTGATAGTGACTTTAAGAAAATCCCGATGAGATGTATAAGAAGTTGGTTCAGTCAATCAGGATATTTAAAATCAATGGTTGAGTTAATTTCCGAACAAATTTCACTTTGTGAATCACCTTCTAGTGCTCATATATTTTTTACTGCTCATGGAGTTCCTAAGAGTTATGTAGAGGAAGCTGGAGACCCGTATAAACAACAAATTGAAGATTGCTCTTTATTGATAATAAATGAGTTGGAAAAATATTTAGGTCACACCAACTCTTATACCCTTTCTTATCAAAGTAGAGTTGGCCCTGTTGAATGGTTGAAGCCTTACACAGAAGAAGTCTTAGAAGATCTAGGTAGGTCTAAAGTTAACGATCTGATTGTGGTCCCTATAAGTTTTGTTGGAGAGCATATTGAAACATTGCAAGAAATTGATATTGAATATAAAGAAATTGCTGAAAAAGCTGGTATCAAAAATTTTCGAAGGGTTAAGGCTTTAAATACTCATCCTACTTTTATTGAGGGTCTTAGTGATCTAGTAGTCTCTTGCTTGGAAGAGCCTCTAGTTAATATTGAAGAAGCTTCGCAGTTGCCTGAAAAAGTTAAACTTTATCCCCAAGAAAAATGGCAATGGGGTTGGAATAATAGTTCTGAGGTTTGGAATGGAAGAGTTGCCATGATAGTCTTCCTAATACTTTTTATTGAACTTATTTCGGGATCTGGCCCTTTGCATAGGTTGGGAATTTTATAAAGATCAATTTATAATTTTCTTAAAATAATTGTATTTATTGAAAGATTTTTGAATACATTTCTGACATTACATTTCTAAATGAGGCAAAAGTTTTTGATTAAGTTTAATATTTATAGTAATTATTGAATTTCTTTAGTGACTCTTACTTCGAGAACCTTATCAAAGGATAGTTCAAAAAATGAAAACCCGGTTTGGATAACTGGAGCAGATGCACTAATGGATTCCCTAAAAATTCATGGGGTAAAGGTTATATTTGGATATCCTGGAGGAGCTATATTACCAATATACGACGCAGTTCATAAGGCAGAACAAGATGGTTGGGTAAAGCACTACATGGTAAGACATGAACAAGGCGGTTCTCATGCAGCTGATGGATATGCAAGATCTACAGGTGAAGTGGGAGTATGTTTTGGGACCTCAGGTCCAGGTGCCACAAATTTGGTTACGGGGATTGCTACAGCTCAAATGGATTCAGTCCCTCTTGTAGTCGTTACAGGGCAAGTTCCAAGACCTGCTATTGGGACTGATGCCTTCCAAGAAACTGATATTTTTGGTATTACTCTCCCAATAGTTAAACACTCATGGGTAATAAGAGATCCTTCAGACATTGCTAAGGTAGTTTCAGAAGCTTTTTTTATTGCATCATCTGGTAGACCCGGCCCTGTTTTAATTGATATACCTAAGGATGTAGGCCAAGAATTCTTTAATTACCAAAGAGTTTTGCCCGGTGAAATTATTCCTAAGGGATTTAAAAGAAATGGAGATATAAATGATTGTGATATCAAAAAAGCGATCAAATTAATAGAGGAATCTGAAAGACCTCTTCTTTATGTCGGTGGTGGTGCAATATCTTCAGGAGCTCATGATGATATAAGAACTTTGGCTAATAATTATCAAATACCAGTCACTACAACATTGATGGGGAAAGGTGCTTTTGATGAAAAAGATAACTTATCAGTTGGGATGTTAGGAATGCACGGAACTGCTTACGCAAACTTTGCAGTTACAGAATGTGATCTTTTAATAGCGATTGGAGCTAGATTTGATGATAGGGTGACAGGTAAATTAGATACTTTT